>CAZLOH010000008.1:0-70827 GCA_964561105.1 uncultured Bifidobacterium sp.
CAACTCTGCACCCCACAGAACTCTGCAAAATCACCAACAACTTCGAGATGCACGGTTTGGACATCCAACGCTCTGCTCTGGCCTGGGCGCTTGCCGGGAGTGACAGGCTTGCCTTGGCTGCCGCGTTCGATACAATGCCGCCATGAAGTTTTTCCTAGCCATCGTGGTTTACGTGCTAATTGCCGCAGTCCTCTCCTGGGGAATCATCCTCATGATGCACGGCAAGCCGTGGTTGCTGATCGCCAGCCTCCTCGCCTACGTCGTGGCCTTCGGCCGGCTCGGTTGCTGGACGCACCACTGACGCCTGCTACTTTGGGGCACCCGGCACCGGGAAGTTGTGCTGAATGGTCTGGATGATGGTGCTCCAACTGGGTCCGTTTTTATCGGCCAGCCCGGCCGCCATTCCCGTCGTAAACGCGGACGCGGCCGAGGTCCCAACGACATACCACTGGCGGTTACCAAAGGCCACAATGCTTGCGTCCGGGGCCACCACATCCACAAAACTGCCGCGGTTGGCATAACTCGAAATGCCATTCTGGTTGCCACCCGTCACCGCAATCACGTTCGGATAGGCAGCCGGATAAAACGGGGTCGTCACCGGCTCATTACCGGCGGCGGCAAAGATCGGGATGCCCCTGGCGGAGACCTGCGCAATCAAATCTTGCAGCATCGCACTGCTCGTCGTACCGCCCAGACTGAGATTCAACACGGTCGCGCCATGGTTCACCGCTTGCGCGATCCCATCCGCCACATTCCAGGTGGTCGTTTCAGCGCCCGAACCATAAACATCCACCGGCAGGATCTGGACCGAGGTGCTTCCCTTGGTGACGGCTTCGAGACTGCGCAAAATCGTTTCGGCCATCGAGGTGCCATGGAGCGGTGCGCTCGTGTCGAGATTGGCCTGGCCGGCCACGGAAAGTTGCTGGAGCAGGAACGCGTCGAGCTGTCCGCCCAGCGGTTGGACGGCCGTATCAATCAAACCCACGATCACCCGGCCTGAATCTCCCGGCGGCTTGAGTTGCAGCGTTGGTGTGGCAGCCGCGCCGCCGGCGAATTCCCGTGATGGTTGCGGCGGCTCAAAATAATAATTGTAGTCCACGTCCGCGACATCCGCGTTGCCCGTCAGCAATTTCTTCGCTGCCTCAGTCGCCTCGGCATCCAGGAATTCAAGCCGGTAGGCGTTCAATTTGTCCAACCGGCCCGTGATCTTGGCCCCCAGCATCCGCGCCAACGCCTCGATGTCTGTGCCGGGTTTGACCCGCACAATGAGTTCGTTCGGCACACGCTTCGCCGGGGCGACTTCGTTCGTTTCCGCCCCGGACCGGACGGCTTGCGTGGCGTTTTTCAGCGTCGTGCGAAAGACGTAGAGCCGGGGAGTCGCGTTGGATTGCGGGACGAGGGCAAAATTCATATCGCCCAGCAGCAGTCGCAATGCTTCTCCGGTTGGCCGGTCGTCGAATTTCACAGAGGATTTGAAGCCAGCCTCCGGCTCCATGAACACCTGCCAGCCCGTCTTGCCCGCGACCGTTTCCAACAAGCTCTGCAGCGGCCAGTCGCGCACATCGGCGCTCACGCGGTCCGTCGCCTTGTTCCAAACCAGACGGTTCGTCGTCGCCGCCTGCGCGCCTGCCAGCGTCAGACACAGCCAGAGAAGCAGCCCGCGGAATCCGGTTCGCAGTACGAAACTCATTGAGGATATGGACGGTTGGCGGAGTGAATTGTTCACGGCGTCTGCACCCGATAAAACCGTTGCGCCGATGATTGGTTTGTTTCGGACCAAAGCCCGTTGCCGTTCGTCTGAAACACCGTTTCCCGCAACTGGAAAGGCTGCGACAGATTCGTCGTGCTGAACACTTGATACGTGCGCCCGGCGGTCGCCGGCCAGGTCAGGGTCGGAGCCGGTCCAACCGCCGACACCGTGAACGGTGGCTCAGTTCCAAGGATCCGAAGCCAGTCGGTCTGCGTCCGGAATTGCTGCCCGTCGGCGCGCGTGACGAGCGCGTAGAACGGATGCAGACCGATTCCCAGAAAGCCGGCTGGAACGCTGAACGTGGCGGACGCAACGTTGTTGGAAGTGGCAAACAAACCGCCGGTGGTGAACAATTCGATTTTGGTGATGTTGTTGGTGTTCGCGCTTACGACAAACTCGAGCGTGGCTTCGAGCGCCATGTTGGTTCCACCCAGCAGGCTGGTTAAGGTCGCAAACAACGTCGAGTTTTGCACGCGGACCGATTGAGTGATGCGCTTCTGCGTGCGGACATGCGTGCCCTCATACGCGACGGCCGTGAGTTCGTGGAAGCCATCGGCAATGCTCGAGGAGTCGAAAGCGCTCGTGAAATCAAAATCCGTGAGGCCCGCGCTGACATAGAGGTGATTGCGCGGCTGCAAGTCGCCCAGGTTTTCGTCCAGTTGGGTGGCGCCCGTCGGGGTGAGGCCGAAGTTGGCCGAACCGGACAGCGTCACTTGCAGTTGGGCGGCGGCCCAGCCCGGGCTCCGCGCATACAAGTTGAACTCCGCGCCATTCACCGGCGGATTGAGGTGAACGAGGTAGCTGGCGAAGTCTTCGGCGAAGACGCCGTCCGGACCAGTCAAGGCTCCGGTCGCATTGATGGCGGCCACCAATGATTGCACCAGCTCCGGCGTGTTCGTATTGCCCGGCGTGTTGGTCACGCTCAATGTCACCACCGCGCCATTGGTCTTGGTCACCGTCAATTGGAGAAAACTCCCGTTCTGAGCCGCGTTGGTCACGGAATAATTTCGCCGGCCCAACGCCACCGAATCCAGGAAATTGGTCCGACTGCTGTTGATGAAGGTTGTCAGTTGCGCCCCCGTGCCGACGGTGCTGCTGGCGCTCACCGAGAGCGCACTGCCCGGCGCGGTTGGATCGAGCGACCGCAATTCGATCCGGTCTCCGTGCGGAATGGCCGCGACCTGGGTGGTGTTGCTGTACGAGGTGTTGTTCAACAATCGAACCAGATTGCTGGAAACGGAATCAATCGTGGCCCCCGGCAACACTCGGTAATTGATCGGGGATCCGTTCACGACCAGGCGCACGTTGTTGTTGGCGGTCGGCGCGAGGTTGGTGAGCGTCTGGCGCCAATTGCCGTCCACGAAGAGGTCCACCTGCTGGACGGGGCGCGCGGTCGAAGGGGAATTAAAATTCAGCGCCAGATTGGTCGTGCCGCGGAGCAGCGCACCCGCCGGGAGATTGAGCCACTGGCCGCTGCACGGTTGGGCGAAGGGCGCGGAGAGCGGCTCGCCCACCAGAATGCCCTGGTAGGGATTGGTCAGGCTTTGATAGTAACATTCGGCAATGCTGAAACCGCGCGCCTGATAGAAATAATTCTGCGGCGAAGGGAATTTTTCCAGGTAGGCGCACGGCTCCACCACCGTGCCATAACTGGCCGTCGCCCCGGCCAGCAGCACGTTCCACAAATACGCCTGGCTGCCGTTGGGCTCAAAGAGCTGGCCGCCGTACGAAGTGAGGTTGTCCGCCATGGCACCGGGAACAAAATTCGCCGGTGCGACCGAGTAATTGTAAATGCCGGTCTGATATCCGAGCATGTCGCCCAGATTGAACGCCGCGTTCGAGTTGGTCCGGCTGACGAGGTAATTGCCGCACAGTCGGGTATCAAAGACCACGTTGTCGAACAGCCAGTAGCGCACATTGCGATCCACGTCGGACGTCTTGGCGAGATACACCGCCTGCGCCGGGAACGTGGCATCGCCCGCCACCCCGCGGTCAATGACCTGCCGGGCCTGGGCCAGATTGCTGGAGGTCAGCATCATGGTGAGCCAGGAATTGCTGGCGACATTGATCGGCGGTAGCTGGCGAAAAACTCCCTCGCTGCCGGCGTAGGCATTGGAACTCGCGCCGGGAAGGTTGCAAGAGCCGTACGCGCCGCCACCATCCGGCTGGAAGCCATAGAACAACGCGGCCGTGCTGCTGTTCGCCCCGCTCGTCGCCGGCACGCCGGTATTCTCAACCACGCGGTAAGGCACGTCCATCGAGAGCAGCACATAATCCACCTGATTCGTGAG
Organism: uncultured Bifidobacterium sp.; assembly: GCA_964561105.1. GTDB lineage: Bacteria > Verrucomicrobiota > Verrucomicrobiia > Limisphaerales > JADLHS01 > JADLHS01. Next base: position 4,042 of record CAZLOH010000008.1, read on the forward strand.
CTGACGCGCGGCCAACATGGCATTGAGCGGGGCGCGCAGGGTCGTTTCAAACGCGCTGCGCGACCACTGGACCTGGCTTCCGCTCCAGTTAATGCGCAGTAGATTCTGCGGCGGAACCCCCCGGCGCTCGCAGTAGTAATTGCCGAGTTGAACCGAGTTGGCGCTGTTCTGGTTGACGACCACGACGACGTTCAACCCACTCCCACCCGCGAATAGCTTCGCCGTCGGCAGGCTCACGGCGGCCGTGACCAGCAGGCATGGCAACAAGTTGTTCACGGGGTAATTCTCGCCTGAGATCAAAAGATGGCAACGTGAATTGGCAACCTTACAGCCCGGCAACCCAGTCCACCAGCGCATCATCCGGGAGCAGCCCGGTTTCAATCTTCAGTTTGCCCCGCGCCGCCACCGCCTGGTAAGCCGACGCGATGCCCTGGGTGGGGAATGTCCTGCCGGTGTGATGCAGCAGCAACGGGTGCGGCGCCGCCAGCATCGCCCCACCCTCGAACGTGCCGAGGTTGCGCAGACCGGGACAGAACAACTCCGGCGCAAGCAAGGCTTCGTCGTCACTGACGTCCAGCGCGTCAGCATCGGCCACGACCGCATCCGCGCCCGGTGCGGCCAGGAGCGACCACACGCCCGCCCGTCCGCGACCGCAGAGCACCACCCGGGATTTACTGCCGAAATCCAAAGTGCGCGCCTGCTCACAAACCGCCAGCAAGTCGCGCACACATTGTTGGAGGTAAGTGCGATTGTAAGCCGAAAAAAAGTTGCCGAACTGATTCTGGGGTGGCGTGGTGGAGAATTGTTCGATGGCGATAACCGCATAGCCATGTTCCACCAACTTCCGGGTCAGGCCCAGCGGTTGACCATCCGCTTCGTATCGGCCCGGGCGGGCTTCCGAATCCGCCAGAACCACCAGCACAGGCTTCCCCGAACGTCCCGGCTTCAATTTGACGGGCGTGAACTGCGTCGCCGCGAGACGCGCGGTTCCACTTCGCTGTCCGATTTCCAACCGGGATCGGATGTACGAGTCACCGTTCACCCGATCCTTGGTCGTCACCACGCTTTGGTTCACCGGCCAATCCACCAGCAACGTCCGCTGCCAGGCTGGCAGCGTCGTGGCCACGAATCGCTTGAATCCGGCGCGGTTTCGCGGCGACAGCGCTTCCCACTGTTGCCGGTGCGCCGCCTTGAGCGACGCGATGAACCGATCCGTGGGCAGGGCGTCGTCCGGCAGTTTATGCCCGGGAAAGACGCGCAAGTCGGCGTTCGACTCCTTCACGTACGGCTGTTCCTTGACCGGAGTTGTGTCCCGCCGCTTCAACAACCAGTGATCGAGCCAGGTATAGACCGCCTCACGGGTGGTCTGGTTGTAGTTGTGCCCGAAATCAAACCGCGTGTAGTGGAAATTATCAGCGGCGCCGAGCAGCCGGTAAATGCCGGCGATGGCGGGACCTTCCACTTCCATGGTCGTCTTCGTCCAATCTCCAGTGGCGGCCACGAGCAACTGCCGGCGCGGCGCCGCGGCCGCCGCGATTTCCATGTTGGAATACTCGACGCGCAAGCCCGGGGCATTTTCGCACAAGCAACCACCCTGCATCGTGTGGCTGACCATCACAATGGGCGCTTGTGCCGCCAGCCGGTCCTCGATCGCGCCCAGCATGAAAGTCTGCGTGCCGCCGCCAGAGGCACCGGTGCAGGCCAGTCGTTTCCGATCCACGTCGGGCAGGGACGCCAGAAAATCCAGCGCCCGGACGCTGTTCCAGGTTTGCAAGCCCATCAGGCTGATGTTCCACAGCAGGTCGGTCTGGTTCGTCCCGAACAACCGGTGGGACACGCCAAACTTCAGCGTGGGGGGAGTGTCGGGAAACTGCGTGTCGTTGTAGCCTACCATGTCATAGGCGAAGGCCACCATGCCCTGCCGGGCAAAACTGATGCACCGCGCGACCACGCTCCCATCGGCAGTGTCCGTGAGCCGGCCCTCCTCCCAATGGCCGTGCGGATTGAGAATGCCGGGAAACGGCCCGCGTCCCCGACCGAGCGGGCGATACAGATTGCCGGCCAGATAAAAGCCGGGATAGGTCTGGAAATAAACCTTCTCCACGCTGTAGCCGTCACGCTCGATCTTCCCGAAAATCTGCTCTCGCAACGGGGACCGCTCCGGCAATGGCCATAGTCCGCAACTCACCAGCACCTGTTCACGGATGTCCCGGGCGCGCTGCTTCCATTCCGCGCGGGTGCTGATTTCGGGAAACGTGCGCGGCGTGTTCAGGTCGCGGGCGGCGACAGGTTGATCGGCGGCGGGCGCGGAGTTCATGGCAAACGCACAAAGCGCAATGATGGCAAAATAGGTCCGAAAATAATCAAGTCGTCTCATGGTGGTGATGAACGTACCTCTGGGTTTAGCACAGTGCGTAACGAGGGAAAGCAAAAACGCCAGCCGGAGAGCCGGCTGGCGTTTGGCAAAGCCCGGGTTCGGGACCTCAACTCGAGAGCGCGTCGGCGGCCGAGGTGTTCTGGTTGAAGACCAGTTTTTCCTTGTCGCTCGTCACGCGGATCGGTTCGCCCTCGTGAAACTGCCCGCGCAGGAGTTCCTCCGCGAGCGGGTCCTCCAGGAAGCGCTCGACCGCGCGCCGCATGGGCCGCGCGCCGTATTGCGGGTCGTATCCCTTTTCGACCAGGAAGTCCTTCGCGCTGTTCTCCAGAACGAGATGCAGATTCTTGCCCTTCATGCGACTCGTCACCTTGGCGATTTCCAACTCGAGAATCTCGATCAAGTCCGGCTTGGTGAGCGACCGGAAAACAATCGTGTCGTCCAGACGGTTGAGGAATTCCGGCCGGAAGGTCTTCTTCGCCTCCTCCAGAATCCGCTCCCGCATTTTCTCGTAGCTGGACTCATCCGTGATCGGCGAGAAGCCCAGCGTGGACTGCCGCTTGATCGTGTCCGAACCGACGTTCGACGTCAGCAGGATGATCGTGTTCCGAAAGTTGACCACACGCCCGACGTTGTCGGTGAGTTTGCCCTCTTCCAAGATCTGCAGAAGCATGTTCCAAACGTCCGGATGCGCTTTTTCAATTTCGTCGAACAGCACGACGGAATACGGCTTGCGGCGGACCTGCTCGGTCAACTGCCCGCCTTCCTCGAAACCAACATAACCCGGCGGCGAACCCACGAGCCGGGACACGTTGAATTTTTCCATGTATTCGCTCATGTCCAGTTGGATGAGCGACTTCGAGTCGCCAAACATCTGTTCCGCCAGCGTCTTGGCGAGGAGAGTTTTGCCGACGCCCGTGGGCCCGAGCAGGAGAAAAGTCCCGATGGGCCGGCGGGGATCCTTGAGATCCGCCCGGGAGCGGCGCAGCGCCTTGCAGATGGCCGACACGCCTTCGCGTTGGCCGATGACGACCTTGCCCATTTCGCCTTCGACGGCGAGCAAACGGTGCATCTCGTCCTGACCCATGCGTTGCAACGGCACGCCCGTCCACTTGGACACGATGTGCAGGATGTCCTCATCGCCAATGACCACCCGCTGTTCCTCGCGCGAGGTGCGCCATTCGCGCATGATGGTTTCCAGCTTTTCCTTGGCCTTCTTCTCTTCGTCGCGCATGTGGGCCGCGCCTTCGAAGTCCTGATTCTTGATGGCCTTCTCTTTCTTGCCTTTGATCGCTTCGATCTCCAGCTCGATCTGTTTGACCTCCGGCGGGCGCGTCATGGTACTGATGCGCGCCCGCGAACCGGCTTCGTCGAGGACGTCAATCGCCTTGTCAGGTAGAAAACGGTCGGTGATGTAACGATCCGAAAGCCGCACCGCCGCCGCCACCGCGTCATCCGTGAACTCGGCCTTGTGATGCTCTTCGTATTTGGCGCGCAGTCCCTTCAGGATTTCGATGGCATCCTCGATGGACGGCGCTTCGACGCGCACGGACTGGAAGCGCCGCTCCAGGGCCGCGTCTTTTTCGATATACTTGCGATATTCATTCAGCGTCGTCGCGCCGACACATTGCATCTCGCCACGGCTGAGGGCGGGCTTGATGATATTCGAGGCGTCCATCGTGCCCTCCGCCGAGCCGGCCCCGACAATGGTGTGCAACTCGTCAATGAACAGAATGATGTTTTTGGCGCGGCGAATTTCGTCCATCACCGCCTTGATGCGTTCCTCGAACTGGCCACGATACTTCGTGCCCGCCACCATCAGCGCCAGGTCCAGCGTGATGACGCGCTTGTCGCGCAGGATTTCCGGCACGTTGCCCTTGGCGATCTCCTGGGCGAGACCTTCGACGATGGCCGTTTTGCCCACGCCCGCTTCACCGAGCAACACCGGATTGTTTTTGGTGCGCCGGCAAAGAATCTGGATGACGCGCTCGATTTCGTTCTTGCGACCGATGACCGGGTCCATGTCGCCCTTGCGGGCGATTTCCGTCAGGTCACGACCAAAAGCTTTCAGGGCCGGCGTCTTCACCTCACCCTTCTTGTCGCCCGCAGCCGGCTTTTCCGGGTGTTCTCCCGCCGTCTGCTCTTCCTGGGCGGCAAAGTTTGGATCCAGTTCCTTCAAAATCTCCTGCCGGGTCTGTTCAATATCCACTTCCAGATTCTTCAATACACGAGCGGCGACTCCGTCACCCTCGCGGAGCAGCCCGAGCAGGATGTGCTCCGTGCCCACGTACGTATGATTGAGCGCCTTGGCTTCCTTCGAAGCCAGCGCGAGGACTTTCTTGACGCGCGGCGTGTAGGGAATGTTGCCGATCATTTTCTGATCCGGCCCGGTGCCGACCTGTTTCTCGACTTCCATCCGGACGGTTTCCAGGTCGAGATCCATCTTCTGGAGCACGTTGACGGCGACGCCCTGGCCGAGTTTGATCAACCCCAGCAGGAGGTGTTCGGTGCCGACGAAATTGTGGTTGAAGCGATCGGCTTCCTTGCGGGCCAGCGCGAGCACCTGCTGCGCGCGCGGCGTAAAATTGTTCATGGCTTCTTCGCTCATAGTTACCTCACCTTGCTATGGTTTGCTGCCTTTGTCCATTCCGGCGGTGGACGGGCCGGCGGGGCGGGCCACGGGCCGGCGAATGGGCTTGAGCCGCTCGCGCAACATATCCGCACGGAGCAGGTCGCGTTCCTCGGCGGAGAGCTTCTCCGAGTGCTGCGCGTGCTGCTTTTGCAGATGGGCCGGCTGGGTCAGGATGAACAACTCATCCACCAACGCGGCGTCCGCGCCCGGGAACGATCCCACTTCCACGCCCAGCCGCAGCAGGGAGAGGAGGTTCATCGTTTCCTTGGAGGAAATGCTATGCGCATTGGCCAGGATGCCGTAAGCGCGCCCGATGTGGTTGTGAATCATCTTGGGCTTCTTTTCGAGCAAGGTTGCCCGGGCGTTTTCCTCGTGCTCGATGATTTGGGCCAGGACCTTCTCCAACCGCTCCACGATGGTCAGCTCGGTTTCGCCCAGTGTCATCTGGTTGGACACCTGGAAGACGTTGCCCAGGGCTTCCGTGCCTTCGCCGTAAAGTCCGCGCACCGCCAGCCCGAGCTTGTTGACCGATTGAATGATCGGATTGATCTGATCGGCGAGCACCAATCCGGGCAGATGCAACATCGCGCTCACCCGGATGCCCGTGCCCAGATTGGTCGGGCAGGCGGTCAAATACCCCAGCGCATTGCTGAAGGCGTAGTCAAGTTTCTGTTCCAACTCCGAGTCCAGCCGGTCAATCTCGTTCCACGCCTGGCGCAGTTGCAATCCCGGGCGCAACGCCTGCATCCGCAAGTGATCCTCCTCGTTAATCATCACGCAGAGGGTCTCCTCCGGATTGAGGACGAGTCCGCTGCCCGCCTTTTTTGCGGCGTGCTCGCGGCTGATCAGATGCCGCTCCACCAGGATGTGCTTGTCCAGTTCGGCGAGATTATCAATCGTTTCGGAAAACGCGCCCTTCATCTCCGGCAGACTCTCGACCGCCGGCCGGACGATCTCCAGTACCCGCACGCGGTCAGGCTTTTTGGCCCACCCGGGAAAAGGCCCATCCGCAAGATTGCGCGCCAGTCGCACCCGACTCGACAGGACGATGCGGTCGTTCGGCCCTCTGCGCTGGGCGCTGGCGGCCGGTGAAATAAGAAATTGGTCGAGGTCCATAGGCGCTCAGACGGTGACGGCGGCGGCCAGGCGACCGCTCACCTGTTTGATTTCATCCCGCAATTGCGCGGCTTGCTCGAAATTTTCCGCCTCAATCGCTTGATTCAATTTATCCTGCAAGCGACTCAGTTGCTCGGTCAAATCGCGTTTGGCCCGGAGCGCTTGCGGCACCTTGCCGGCGTGCCGCGTCCCCTTGTGCATGGACTTGAGCAATCCGCCCAGCCCTTCCGAGAACGTCTCGTAACATGCCGGGCAGCCGAGCCGGCCCGATTTCTTGAAGTCGGCGTGCGTGAAACCGCACTGCGGGCATTTGGCGTCCGGGCCGCCGACCGATTGCTCCAGCTCCTGCGAAGCGCCGAGGCCCAGCAGCAGGTCCGCCAGCGCGAAGCTGGAATCATTCACCCCTTTGAGCTTGGCGCACTCCTCGCACAAATCCACCTTGTGCATCTTGTCGCCTTTGATGTCCGTCAGATGCACCTTCGCCGGCTTTTCTTTGCAAACGCAACACAGCATAATTCTATTCGTATATCGGCTCACCCGAGGCGTTCGTCAAGGTGCGGTAATTCTCCACCAACCGGCGCGTGAACGGGCCGGGTTTCCCGCTGCCGATGACGCGGCCATCCACCTTCACCACCGGCATGATTTCCGCGCCGGTGCCGGTGAGGAAACACTCATCCGCATTGAACAGATCATATCGCGTCAGATTCGGTTCCGAAACCTGCAACCCGGCTTGCCCGGCCAGTTCCATCACCGTTCCCCGCGTAATGCCGTAGAGCGCCCCCGCCGAAAGGGGCGGTGTGGCCAGTGTGCCGTTCTTGATGATGAATAAATTATCCGCCGTCCCCTCCGCCACGTAGCCTTCGGCGTTCAGCATCACCGCCTCCTCCACCCCGGCGTTGTTCGCCTCGATCTTGGCCAGAATGTTGTTCAGGTAGTTCAACGACTTGATGGCCGGATTCACCGCGCTGTGCAAATTGCGCACGGTCGGCACCGTCACGATGTCCATGCCCTGGGCATACAACTCCGCCGGGTACACTTGGATCTTGCCGGCAATGATGATCACGGACGGCTTTTTGCACCGGCGCGGATTCAAGCCCAGCGTTCCCACGCCGCGCGTGACCACGAGCCGGATGTAGGCATCGCGCAACTTGTTCCGCCGGCACGTTTCGATCGTGGCCCGCATCAAGGCCGCATGCGACATCGGCACGGTGAGCAAAATGGCCTTGGCCGAGTAAAACAGCCGGTCAATGTGCTCCCGGAGTTTGAAGACGCGACCATTGTAAGCCCGGATGCCCTCAAACACGCCGTCGCCGTACAACAGCCCGTGATCGAGCACCGACACCTTCGCGTCCCGTTCGGCGCAGTATTTTCCGTCAATAAAAACTTTCATGTCCAAACCTCGGCAAGCTAGGAGAAACCACAGGTCAACGCAAACGGGAATTTCCACCGCCAAACTCATTTTCCTTTCCTGCCGGCAACCACTGCGTAAAATCCGTGCCGCCGCCGGCGGGAGCCGCGGTCATACTCACTTGCAACCGATCAATACATGACCAACAAACCAACCGTAGGAATCCTGATGGGCAGCGACTCGGACTGGCCCACCATGAAAGCCGCCGCCGAGGCGCTGAAGGAATTCGACCTCGTTTCCGAAGCAAAGGTTATCTCCGCCCACCGCACACCGCGCGACCTTGAACAATATGTTTCCTCCGCCCGCGAACGCGGCTTGCGCGTCATCATTGCGGGGGCCGGCGGCGCGGCGCATCTGCCCGGAGTCACCGCGGCCTTCACCACCCTGCCCGTCATCGGCGTGCCCATCCTGGGCAAAGCCCTCGATGGCCTGGATTCATTGCTTTCCATCGTTCAAATGCCGCCCGGAGTTCCGGTGGCAACCGTCGGCGTCAATGCCGCGCGCAACGCGGGACTCCTCGCCGCCCAGATCATCGGCAGCGGTGATGCGGCAATGCAGACCAAGCTCGATGCCTTCAAGGAGAAACTCGCCGTCGAGTCGCGCGCCAAAAACAAAACCCTCGCCGCCTGACCTGCCGCCATGCAAAAACTTATTGCCGGCGTCCACAAATTCCAGACCGGCGAATTCGGGAACTACCAGAAACTGTTTCACAAACTTTCGCAGGAGGGCCAGGACCCGCACACGCTGTTCATCACCTGCTCGGACTCCCGGGTGATCGCCGAGCTGATCACGCAGAGCAAGCCCGGGGATTTGTTTGTCGTCAAAAATATCGGCAACATTGTCCCCCCGGCCGACGTCACCGGCAGCACCAATTCCACCGCCGCCGCGATCGAGTTCGCCGTCGGGAATCTGCACGTAAGCGACGTGGTGGTCTGCGGCCATTCCCAGTGCGGCGCGATGACGGCCTTGCTGACGGACCTGCCGGCGAATCAGGCCACGCCCAATTTGCGGGAATGGCTGGCGCTGGCCGCTCCGGTGCGTCAAGTCCTCCAAACGGAATACGCCCACCTAACCAGCCAGGCCGAACGCGTCACCGCCGCCGCCGAGGAAAATGTGCTGTTCGCGCTGGAAAATTTGCGCGGTTATCCCACCGTGCAAGCCCGCCTGGCCGATGGCTCGCTGCGATTGCACGGCTGGTTCTTCAAAATTGCCACGGCCGAACTGTTCGCCTACGACCCAGACTCCAAACAGTTCCTACCGCTGGTCGCGGATCGGCAGTAAATTTTCGTGTGCGGAATCGCCGGCGATGCCGCCTGCCGTGTCGCCCGAATTCTGGAAACGGCCGGCAGTTCAGCGGCCAACCACTTTGAGGCCCAGGCAGGGAATACCCACGACTTGCAGTAGCGAGAGGCACGCGGGCAGGAGCATCTCCATCGCTCGGGCTTGTTTAATATCGCCCAGGTCGAGAACATCCTGCCAGCCCAGATCGGTCAACAGCACCATGACCGCAGTCTTGGCTGCTGCGTCGTTGCCGCAGAGCAGCATGGTGGGATGACCGCCCTGCGCCGGATTCACCATCACTTCGCTCTGCACCATGTTCAGCGTTTTGACCACCTGGCTCCGGGGCAGCGCCTTTTGCACCTGCTCTCCGAGCGAATCCGTGTTGCAGATCAGCAGCGATGGCGGTGTGCCCCGGGAAAAATCCAACGGGTTGCTCACGTCCACCACGATTTTGTCGGCGAACGCGGCTGGCCCCACAGCGCGGATCACTTCCAACGTCGCCTCGCCTTTGGTGCAGAGAAACAGGAGCTCGCTCAACGCGGCCGCGTCGGCAAACGTCCCTTGCGAAGCATTGATCCCTTGCGCCTGAGCCCAACGGGCGGCGTTGAGATTGTCGGGCGCGCGCGACCCCATGGTGACGTGGTGACCGAGTTGCACGAGTTTTGTTCCGAGCGCCTGACCGACCGATCCGGTTCCTAAAACACCAATTTTCATAATCCGATTCGTCCTCCTACTCCTCACTTTAGCACGGGACAAAAAGCGCGCCGCAAAAGAATTTTGGCCCACCGTCCACGACGACTCCGCTGGCTGGAATCGGGACAGATTGGGAAAATGCCAGGATGTGCGCGATTCCCCCGCTGAGCACGCGCGGATTGCCAACGGTCGCTCTCCGGTTAAACTGCGAGCGTGATCCGCAACATCATCTTTGACTGGTCGGGCACTCTGGTGGACGACCTGCCCGCCGTCTGGGAGGCGTCCAATTTTGTGCTGACTCAGGCCGGTCGCGACGAGATGTCTTTGGAACAGTTTCGGGCGGAATTTTGTCTGCCATTCACAAATTTTTACGACAAGCACACGCCCCACGTGCCGATGGACCAGTTGGAGTCCTGGTTTCACGGCCGCTTCCGCCAATGCCAGGCGTCCGTGCGTCCCCTGCCCCACGCCCGGGCGTTTCTCGAATTTTCGCGGGAGCAACGACTGCGGACGTTTTTGTTAAGCACGGTCGCCAGCGATCATTTCGCCGTTCAGAATCGCTCCCTCGGCTTCGACGAGTTTCTCGACAAACCCTATCTCGGCATCTGGGACAAGCGAACGAAGATTCATGAAATACTCGAGGAGAACAAACTCCGCCCGCGGGAGACGCTGTTCATCGGCGACATGCAGCACGACATCGAGACCGCGCGGCACGGCGGCATCCATTCCTGCGCGGTGCTGACCGGCTACAACACGCTGGCCCAATTGCGCGCCGCCGGGCCGGACTTGATCGTGGAACACCTCGGTGAATTGCGGGAGGTCCTGCAGCGGAATGAACTGCAGTTGCAACCGGCCGGAAACACGACCGAATCCACCCATCCGCCGGTCGTCACAGTCGGGGGTTTGATCTTCAATGACGCGGAACAGGTGCTGATGGTGCGCACGCACAAGTGGTCCGACCGTTGGGGCATCCCGGGCGGCAAAGTGAAATGGGGCGAGCCGGCGGAGGCAGCCTTGCGACGGGAACTCAAGGAGGAAACCAACCTCGACCTCGCAGACATCCAATTCGTACTGGTGCAGGACTGCATTCACTCGCCGGAATTTTATCGTGATGCCCACTTTGTGCTGTTGAACTACACCTGTCGTTGCGCGGGCACGCCGGACGTAAAGTTGAATGACGAGGCGCAGGAATTTCGGTGGGTCGAACTGGCCGCCGCCGGCGATTTGGCGCTCAACGCCCCAACCCGCCGGTTGCTCGACGCCGTGCGGGAGCGCAAAGCGGCGGCCGCCAAACCCGCCGGAAAGAATTAGCCCATGTCAAAAATCACAATCGTTGATCTGGAAGTGCAATATCACGTCGGGGTGCCCGACGAGGAACGCGCCCACCCCCAACGCCTGCTCATTACGGTGGACCTGACGCATGATTTCTCGTCGGCGGCCCTGACGGATCGCGTTACCAAGACGATTGATTACTTCGACGTGTCGCAACGCATTCTCCAGTTCGGCCAGGACCGCAGTTGGAAGTTGATCGAAAAAGTGGCCGTGGATATCGCGGACATGATCCTCGGCGAGTTTCGTCCCGAGGCCGTGACGGTAACGGTGAAAAAATTTGTTCTGCCCCAGGCCAATCACGTTTCGGTCAGCATCACGCAAAACCGCTCCGGCAGTGGCGTCAAGCGGGCGGGCTGGGGAATCCCGTGATGTAAGTCTCCAACTGATGAATGGCGGAAGTCTGGTGCGAGATGATCGAGTTCACCAGGTCGCCAATGGAAATCACCCCGAGGATTCTTGGCCCGGCCACCACCGGCAAATGGCGGATGCGATGTTCGGTCATCAACAACATGCAGTCCTCCACCGTCTGGTCCGGACCAACGGAGATCACCTTGCCCGAAATGATGTCCCGCACCGGCGTCTCCCGGGAGGATCGCCCCTTGAGCGCCACCTTTCGGGTGTAATCCCGTTCGGAGATGACTCCCAGCAGTTGCTCGCCCTGGGTAACCAACAACGCCCCCACGTTCTTTTCCGCCATCACCTGGATCGCCTCCAGAACCGTGGCCTCCGGCGAAACGGTCCAGACGACGCTGCCCTTGTGCGCGAGGATTTCACTGATTTGAATGGAATGAGTCATAAGCGGGAAGCAATGGTTAAACCGGCGGGCAGGAGCGACCAGACCACGATGCTGTCACCGAAGGCACGACGACCACTTGGGCCGGATTTGCCCTTCGCCTGCCCCTGCAGTTCCTCAACCTGGATTCTGGCCGTGACATTGCACCGAAGGTAACACACGAGCGGGTGGCGTGGACACAAAAAAAGCGGCACGCGCACTCCGATGGATCCTGCTGAAAAACCCAGGATCTACATGGCGAAATCTGAAATAGCTTGAAATGTTCCCAATTCCGAAATCCGTTTGAAGAAAAAAATTGACAACCAAACACCGTTCAAGTTGCCTTGCTGACAGAAAGCCCGAGCCTATTACAAGCGCAACGCTTGTTACTCCCGTTTTCGAAACCAGAAAGTAACAAAAATGAAGATCTTGATTAAGATTGGCTTGTTGTTCACATTCGCCTTTGTTCAATCCGCGTACTCAATGCAGGGGAGCTATCCCAGGTGGGATGGCTTCTTTGGCAGCCAGAATTTCTACGGCTACTCTGTTTCTACGCCTGCGGTTGGGGGCACTTATGGTTCGGTGTTGTATTACACGTCTCACGATCCAGGTGGAGATTTAGTTTTTGTTCGGGACAGCTACTACCAGACAGAAAATTTGGTCGCAGGAGTGAATGCTGGAGGCGTGATATATGCGATCTGCAAAGGAAATGACGGACTATACATTGCTGGCTATTTCAGTAGTGTGAATGGTGTCCCCGCAACGAATGTGGCAAAATTAACCGGATCGGGTTGGGTTGGGCTCAACACGACGTTAGTGCCAGTCGCAGTCGCTGCTGGTAACAACGGGACTGTGTACATCGGCACTCAAAATACTACGAGCACTTGCGATCATGACGACGTTCAAGTATTTCTGAAATGGAACCCCAATGCGTTACAGTGGCAAACTGTAGGAGGGGGAATGGAAATACTTGGTACAAGCCAGGCTGGAGTTCATTGTTTAGCCATCGACCAGACGGACGGCGTTAGCGTGTTTGTAGGTGGTAACTTCTTGGGAGGATCAGGCGTTTACTCCCCAAACCTCATAAAGTGGAATGGACAGACACACGCTTGGGTGGCCATGGGGAGTGGGCTGGTCGCCGATCCCGGAACTATTCTGGATTGCAACCACAACGAATTTTTAAGTCCCATTTCGCAAAGTTGGGTAACCGAAATAGCCGTCGCAGCAAGCACCGAGGTCTATGTGGCAGGCAGGTTCTACGGGGGGATTGCTCGGTTTAGTTCAACTGGCAACCGGCTTTCCTTTGGTACACTTCTTAAGGGCGGAGGGGGGGAGGAGGGATTTGGAATAGCTTACTTAAATGGAGTGGTCTATGTGTCTGGGCTTTTCGACAGCGTAAGCGACGGCGTAAGCAACACTTCAGCCAATGGGGTAGCGCAGTGGCACGCAAACATTTGGAGCAGCTTGAGTTGCGGTCTGTGGTCACCAGACGGACTTGCCACAGGTGGAAAACTAGCAGTCACGGCGAATAGCGTAATCGTGTTTCAGGCGGGTCCAAATGGTTATCAGAATGCAGGTTGCGAGTCTCTCGATCAGGTACCCGCTCGATGGCAAATCTATGCGGACAGTCTTCTTCCACATTGACTGACGACCCCTCCGATTTGCAAGCAGCAAGAGGCGTTTACGAATCCGGATTGGTGCTTCATAGTTTGAGAGTTGGTTGTTCTAAAAAATATTTGGTGATTCACAATGCATCAGTCCCCTCTGCCTCAAATATATCCGAGGCAGAAGGGCTATGGTTCTGTTCGACGCAGAAATCGCAGCACTCCATGATTCGGTGTAGCGCGTTGTGATTTTTGTCAAAGGTGTTTTGATTGTTCAGACTGGAAGGCTTTTGGACGAATCGGCCAGCTGTTGCCAATCCACCACCGCTCCGCATTGACTTTTGTAATTATTCCGCTTGCAAAAGCTGCTCCTGACAGGCATTTTTGCCCCATCAAGCCTTCCGTGAGGACAAACCCGGTGGCGCCATCACTCTAGCTAAGGTCAAACTGATATGAAAAATCGAAAGACAGGTTTCACCCTGATCGAACTTCTGGTGGTCATTGCCATCATCGCCATCCTCGCGGCCATGTTGTTGCCCGCCCTGGCCAAGGCCAAGACCAAGGCCCAAGGCATCCTTTGCATGAACAACACCAAGCAACTCATGCTCGCCTGGCACATGTACGGCGTTGATAACAATGACGCCATTGTCGGCAGTTATCACGGTGGTGATGCCCAAGGGGGCGCTGCGGGCAACGATCCAAAAAAGTCGCCGTGGGTGACTGGCTGGTTGGACTGGAGTACCAGTACCGACAACACCAACACTCTGTTTTTAACCGAGGAGAAGTACGCCAGACTCGGGAAGTATTTGGGCAAGAATAAGAATGTATTCCAATGCCCGGCGGACCACTACGTCAGCACGGTCCAGGCGAGGATGGGCTGGTCCGCACGCTGTCGGAGCTTGTCCGGCAACATTGGTGTGGGAGATGGGAATGCCGATGCATCAGGCGCTCCTTGGGACACGATCTATAAACACATCAAGAAAACGACCGATTTTCAATATCCCAGTCCTGCGGAAACATGGGTCTATCTGGACGAACATCCCTGCAGCATCAACGACGCAGGTTTTTTTAATCCTCATGCCAACTCGTGGATTGACCAGCCGGCTTCCTACCATAATGGCGCAGCTGGATTCTCCTTCGCCGACGGCCATTCCGAAATCCACAAATGGACGGCTTCGCTCTCGACCCCACAGGCCAAGGCCATCAATACCACCTTTAACGGCGTCACCGCTACTTCCGTGGCGGCCAAAGACCGGGACATCTCCTGGATGAGCTATCACGCCGGGCGACGGACTCCCACATACTACGGTGGATATTAAGTCGCAATAAGCGACGAGGCAGGGACGGACTCACCGGATCAACCCGGGCGTTGCTCCTCGTCTTTTGAGTCGGGCGGTAACAGCGTGTCCGCGCGGCACGGACAAACTTACACCCCACGTCCGGCTTGCCTGGCCAGTTGCGAATACATGCTTGCCTTCGCGTGAAACTTTGGGTCGGCGTCGAGTTCCCTCGCGGTTTGCGGCAGCCGGGCCGACCAGTTGGACGCGGAAGTCGAACCGGGCACATTGAAGCGCGCCGTCAGCGCAAACACGTCCTGGACTTGAAAGACGGCGAGCCAGGAATTTGATTCCAGAACCGCGCGGGTGAAAGCCTCCTGCAATTCCCCGTTGAATTCGCGGGGCGGCTCCGCGCCCCGGGCCAGCCCGGCAAAATCCATCAGGTGTTGCAGCTCGCGCCGGTTATTCGCCACGTCCCGGCCTGATTCAATGTTGGCCCAACATTCCTGCCACAGCAGCGCAATCGGCGTGTGATCGTGGGTCGCGGGCTGGGCCAGCGAGAGGCGGGGATATTGCTTCGGATCGGCGTAGGAGCCATCCGCTTCCCGGAACAGCATCGGGATGCGAAAGCCGGGCGTGCCCAACTTCTCGAGCGTGGGCGGAACGTATTCCGGCACGCAGCCCAGGTCTTCGGCCACCACGGTCGTTTCCCCGGACGCCTCCAGCACGACGCGCAGGATTTCCTCCCCTTGCGCCTGGTTGGCCCGCTTGTGCTCTTCCGAATCGTCCGGGAACTGCTTGAAACCGGGCAGCCGTCCCCCCGTGCGTTCGGCCGCCTGAGGTTCGTCGAGCGGCAGAAACTCCGCGTTCCGATCCGGTGTCCAGGGAAACGAATAGATGCGAAAGAAGCCCAGGACATGATCAATGCGGTACAAATGAAACACCTGCCGGATGTTGCCGACGCGTGTGCGCCACCACGCGAACTGGTGCCGGCGCAGTTCATCCCACCGGTAGTTGGGGATGCCCCAGTTCTGCCCCCACTTTTCGGTGAATGGATCCACTTTGAACGTCCGCTCCGGAGGCGCGCCGCCGCTCCAGTCGAGATCAAAGATGGTGCGATTGGCCCAGACATCGGCGCTGTAACGTCCGACGCCGAACGGAATGTCACCCATCAGATAAACCTTTTTCGCCGTGCCGTAGTCCTTCACCGCCTGCCACTGGGCAAAGGCAATCCACTGCACGTAGGCAAAGAAGAGCTGCCGGCGATTCAGTTCCGCGCGGCGCGGCTCCGGGAGCGACAACAGCCAGGTGCGCGCCCGGCGCGGCCTCTGATGCTCCTGCGGCCAGCGATCCCACGCGGGCGAATTGCCGTTCTGCTCCATCAACGCGCGGAACAACACGTAGTCCGACAACCACTCCGCGTGCTCGCGCAGGAAGCCGCGGAACCCGGCGGCACGTTCAGTCTCCGCGTTGAAATGACGTTTGAGAAAACTCTCGAACGCAACCTCGAGCAAGGCGCGCTTGAGCGCCTTGACCCGGGGATAATTCACCGGCCCGGCGCGCAACTCTTGCAGCAATCGGGGTGTGGCCAGCTTGCGAAAGGCCCTCGGGGACAAATCCGGCAGTTGCTCCGGCGTCAGGGCCAGCGTCGTCGGCTCGATGGCAAGCGAGCTGATGGCGTTGTAAGGCGAATTGTCATCGCTAATTTCATTGATCGGCAGCGTCTGGAAAATGTTCAGCCGATGACGCTGGCACCAGTCAATCATCTGGCGCACGCCTTCCGTGTCGCCAATGCCCAGATCCGCCTCGGTGCGGATGGCAAAGGTGGGTTCGAGGATTCCGGCAAGCGACTGGTCGGGACTTAATTTCATTTTGGCGGCCGGAGTGTGGCAGGAGCTCTGGCCAAACTCAATGGGCGTGAGGCGGCGATCACCCCGCCGCGTGGGGCAGCGACCGACAAGCCTCGGTCGTCTGGTCCTGCAGGCCGGCTTCCCCAACCTGGCGTTTCGAATGTGAAGTGCCCGGGGAAGGCAACGAAGGTTGTCCTCCAAAAAGAGTCAATCCCCGCCGAATGGACCCCGGCGGGGATTGCTCCGGAACCAACCGAAAATTCAGGCGGGCACTTCGCGTTGCACCCAAGAGGTGGCGTATTGCGTCAGTTCGGAGGCGTCCTTGAGGTTGAGCTTCCGTTTGATCTGCTCGCGATAGTATTCGACAGTCTTGACGCTCAGATGAAGTTCGCTCGCGATTTCCTTGGTCTTTTTCCATTGACCGATCAGATGAAACACTTCCACTTCGCGATCGCTCAGGGACTTGATCGCCGGTTGCTGCACATCCGTCTGGCCGCGCACCTGTTGCTGGAGCATCTTGGCCCCCAGCTTGTCGCTCACATACACGCTGCCCGCCAGCACTCGGCGAATGGCCGTGACAATCTTCTCCAGCGCCTCCTGCTTCATCAAGTAGCCGAGCGCCCCGGCGCGGAAGGCAATCTCGGCGTAAACCGTTTCATCATGGACGCTGACCACCAGGATCGGGAGCGCGGGAAACTGGGCTTTGATGTTGCGGATCAATTCCAGCCCGCTGCTATCCTTGAGCGACAGATCCGCGATGATGAGATCGGCCTTGAGCCGGAGGATGGCATCGAGCGCTTTGCGCGCGTCCTCTTCTTCCCCGCAGACCACCAGGTCGTTTTGCCGATTGATGAGCTGGGCAATTCCAAATCGCACCACGGCATGATCGTCCACCAGCAGAATTTTTTTCCGGTTGTCTTTGACTTCCGCGTCTTTGGTTTGCATCAGTTGTTAGGAAATGTTTGCACGGCCTCTGTTATGGTGTCCGCGTAGTGCAAGTTGGAAGCCAAATTCGCGCCATTCGCGATTCCAGCGGTTCAATTCACCACACTGCAAGCCGGTTGTCCCAAGCCGGGACAGGCCGGCGGCAGATCAAGACAAGCGGGTTGAATTCTCCCTGTCCGTGGGCGACGGCAGCATTTCCTTTTGATTCCGCGCGCCTGACCGACGAATGGTTGCCGGCCACCACGCTCCGAGCGGTGAATGAATTGACGCGAAATTTTATTTGGGCAATGTATCGCGCCGATGGGAACTGAAACCCTCCCCCCCAATCCGTGGATGCTGCTGCCGTTTGTCGTTTTGCTCGGCACCATCGCTTTGGCTCCGCTGTGCGCGGCCGACTGGTGGGGAAAACACTATCCCAAAGTGGCGCTCGCCCTGGGCGCCATCACCCTGGGCTATTACCTGGTTGGCCTGCACGCTTCCGGACGGGTGCTTCAGGTGGCGCACGAGTATGCGAGCTTCATTGCGCTCATCGGCTCGCTGTTCATCGTGGCCGGCGGCATCCACATTAATGTCAAAGGCGAAGCCACGCCCGCGGCAAATGTGTTGTTCCTGCTCGTCGGCGCGGTCGTGGCCAATCTTCTGGGCACCACCGGCGCTTCCATGCTTTTGATTCGCCCGTGGATCCGGATGAACAAATATCGCGTCACCGGGCATCACATCGTGTTCTTCATTTTCATCGTGTCCAACGTGGGCGGCTGCCTCACGCCCATCGGGGATCCGCCCTTGTTTCTGGGCTACCTCAAAGGCGTACCGTTCTGGTGGGTGGCCCGGCAGTGCTGGCCAATGTGGGCCACCGGCCTGGCCATACTGCTGGCAATGTTTTACGTTCTCGACCGCCGCAACTTTCAACGTGCGCCGCAACCGGTCCGCACGAAGGAAACCGAATCCGCTCACTGGCGTTTCGATGGCTTGGGCAATCTCTTTTTTCTGGCGGTCATCCTCGGGGCGGTGTTCATCAACCAACCGGTGTTCCTGCGCGAAGGCCTGATGCTCGCGGCGGCGCTGGGGTCCTATTTCACGACGCGCGCCGACATCCACGAGGCGAATCATTTCAATTTCCATCCGATCAAGGAGGTGGCCATCCTGTTCATCGGCATTTTTGCCACCATGATTCCGGCCCTGGACTGGTTGCAACTCAACGCCGGCCGGCTCGGCGCGCCGACCCCCGGAGTTTTCTTCTGGAGCAGCGGCGCGTTGTCCAGCGTGCTGGATAACGCGCCCACGTATCTGAGCTTTTTCAGCGTAATGATCGGGGCCGCGCCCGCCGGCGAGATGCAGCACCTGTTGACCACGCAAGCGCCCACGCTCGTCGCCATCAGCGTGGGGGCCGTGTTTTTCGGCGCGAACACCTACATTGGCAACGGCCCCAACTTCATGGTCAAAGCCATCGCCGACCACCAAAAGATCAAAACCCCGACGTTCATCGGCTATGTGGTCAAGTACACCCTGCCCTGCATGGTGCCGATGCTGCTCATCGTGTGGTTGATCTTCTTTCGCTGATCAGCGACGATGTTTCCATTGAACACTTGGGCGGCCAAGCCGTCCAACCCTTGGACAAACAATCAACCAACGAACTGCCAACATGAAAAAAATCCTCATCGCCCTCTGCGCCACCTTCGCGCTGCTGCAACTCCATGCGGCCGAAGCCTCGTGGCTGACCGACGTGCCCCAAGCCCAAACCCAGGCCGCCAAGGAAAAGAAACTGGTCCTGCTCGATTTCACGGGCTCCGACTGGTGCGGCTGGTGCATCAAATTACACAAGGAAGTCTTCTCCCAGCCGGCGTTCAACGACTACGCCAAAAAGAACCTGGTGCTGGTGACGGTGGATTTTCCCATGAAGAAGAAGTTGAGCGCCGCGCAAAAGCAGGCCAATGACGCGCTCGCCAAGAAATACAACATCCAGGGCTACCCGACGATCATCGTGCTGGACGGAGCCGGAAAAAAAGTCGGTGAACTGGGCTATCAACCCGGCGGTCCCAAGCCGTTTATTGCGGCGTTGGAGAAGCTGAAAAAGTAACCAGGCTCCTCACATCCACATCCCGGCGCGGCGACTTTCGCCGCGCCTTTTTTGTCCTTCAAACTTGACCGCGCCCGATTCCAATCTAGCATCCGCACCGTTGGTCACGGCATGAAAGCAATCCTCGCACTCGAAGACGGTTCCATTTTCCACGGCACAGGCTTTGGCGCACGCGCCTCGGCCTGCGGGGAGGTTTGTTTCAACACTTCCATGACCGGCTACCAGGAAATCCTCACCGACCCGTCCTACAAAGGCCAGATTGTCACGATGACTTATCCGCTCATCGGCAACTACGGCGTGAACGATCAGGACGTGGAATCGTGGCGTCCCCACGTGGGCGGCTTTGTGGTGCGGGAAGTCTCTCCCGTGGTCAGCAACTGGCGGGCGGACCACTCCCTGACCGACTATCTTCAAACCAACGCCATCCCCGGGATTCAAGGCATTGATACGCGGGCGCTCACCAAGAAACTGCGCGTGCGCGGCGCGATGAACGGGTTCATCTCCACGGAGGAAATCTCCGCCGACCAAGCCGTGCAACGCGCGCGGGCGTGGCCCGGTCTGGCCGGTGTGGACTACGTGAAGGAAGTCACGCATCCGCAAACTTTCCGCTGGGATGAACCCGATGAGCAGAGCGCCGACTTTACCCTCGTGCGCGGCAACGCGGCGGGGGCGGCGCGCCATCAACGCAAACCACTACCCGCCGCGGGCATTCCCATCGTCGCCTACGATTTCGGGATGAAGTACAACATCCTCCGCCGCCTGCGCCAGCACGGCTTCCGGATTCAAGTGGTACCGGCCACGACTCCCGCCGCCGAAGCGCTCAAACACAAGCCTGCCGGAATTTTTCTCTCGAACGGTCCCGGCGACCCCGCCGCGCTCGGCTACGCGGTGCAGGCCGTGAGCGGATTGATCCGGTCCGGCATCCCCATCTTTGGCATTTGCCTCGGCCACCAGATTCTCGGCCAGGCGTTCGGCGGCAAAACCTTCAAACTCAAGTTCGGCCACCGGGGCGGCAACCAGCCGGTGAAAGACCTGGAGTCGGGCCAGGTCGAGATCACCTCCCAGAATCATGGATTCGCCGTGGACGCCGATTCACTGCCGGCCGACGTGACGGTCAATCGGATCAATCTGAACGATCAAACCGTGGAAGGGTTGCGGCACAAGACCAAGCCGATCTTCTGCGTGCAATATCATCCCGAGGCATCACCCGGCCCGCATGACTCAACCCCGTTGTTCGCCCAGTTTCGCGAGTTGATTGCTCGGAAGTGATGTCGCCGACGACGAACTAGGCCGCTGTGGGCCAGGTGAGATTATCTCACAAAACCGAAACCTTTGCGTTTGACTTGAATTTGCCGGGGCCGATACCTTGGCGGCGTTAACCATTATGGCCAAACTTGTATTCCTCAGTCAGGGCATGACCGGTCGGTCACACGAATTGAAGGTGGACAAGACCACCATCGGCCGGGTGGACGACAACACGTTACCCATCACCGAGGCTTCGGTTTCGAGCCACCATTGCGAAGTTTTGTTGCGCGGGACCGATGTCGTGATTCGCGACCTGGACTCCACCAATGGCACTTTCATCAACGGGGAGAAAGTTACGGAAGCCGTCTTGAAGCCGGGCCAGACGTTACGGCTGGGGCAAATTGAGTTGCGACTGGAGGCCGATGGTCCTGCCACGAGTACGGGAAAAAAAGGCACGGAGTCCATGTCGGGCGTGCAACGCGGCGTGAGCCTTACCGATCTGGAAGCCGGCGCACGGAGTGGCTTCGACAACAAGGACAAGGGCTTCACCAAGAAGGATAACAAGGCGAACAAAATTTTTCTGATCGCCGCCATTGCCGTGGGCGTCATCATCGTCGCTTTGGTGCTGATCGCGCTGATGACCGCCAGCTCGCCCACCAAACCCTGACTCAACCGAAAGATTTATCCGCCCCGCCGCCGGCGTTGTTTCCGGCGGTCTTTTATTTTTCCCGCAGCCACTCCGCCACGTCGGCCGCGGCGTACGTGATCAAGATGTCCGCCCCGGCCCGCCGCATCGCGAGCAAGCTTTCCAGCGTCACCGCGCGCTCATCAATCCAACCCTGGGCGGCCGCCGCCTTCACCATCGAGTACTCCGCGCTCACCGCGTACGCCGCCGTCGGGTAGCCGAACTCCGCCTTCACTCGCTGGATGATATCGAGATACGCCAGGGCCGGCTTCACCATCACAATGTCCGCACCCTCGACAATATCCAGCGCCACTTCCCGGAGCGCTTCTTCGGCATTCGCCGCGTCCATCTGGTAGCTGCGGCGGTCGCCGAATTTTGGAGTGGATTCGGCGGCTTCGCGAAACGGACCGTAAAAGGCGGAGGCAAACTTCGCGGCGTACGACATGATCGGCGTCTCCGCAAATCCCGCGCGATCCAGCGCCGCGCGCATCGCCCGCACGCGCCCATCCATCATGTCGCTGGGTGCCACCAGGTCCGCGCCCGCCTCGGCGTGACTGACGGCGGCCCGCGCGAGCAACGACAGCGTTGGATCATTCAAAATTTTTGTCCCGCGCGCACCGGTCTGCACAATTCCGCAATGACCGTGCGACATGTACTCACACAGGCAAACATCCGTGATGACGAGCAGTTCCGGCAGCGCCCGCTTCAACTGACGCACCGCTTGTTGCACGATCCCGTTGCGCGCGTAAGCACCGGTGGCCCGCGCGTCCTTCCGGTCGGGAATCCCGAAGAGCAGCACCGCCGGAACGCCGAGCGCGTGAACCCGCGTCGCCTCGCGCACCAGTTCGTCCGGCGACAATTGGAACACGCCGGGCATGGCAGCGATGGGGCGGCGCACATGACGACCACTGCGGACGAACAACGGCAGCACCAGTTGCTCAACGCTCAGGCGCGTCTCGCTCACCAGCCGCCGCAGCGCCGCCGATTGCCGGAGACGGCGCGGGCGCACGGTCGGAAACTGTCCTCCCCCGTGGAGATTCATCGCTTCAAACCTTGTTGCCGGACTCTCTGAGGATGCTGAGGAACTGCTTCATCGCCGGCGAGAGCACCTTGTTCTTCTTGTGAATCGCCCCCAACGGCCGGAAGAGTTCCGCGTCCTCGATCGTCACCGCGGCGAGCGTTTGTTTCGCGATTTCCTGGCTGATGGTGCCCTGCGGCACGATGGCAACCCCGGCATCAATCTCCACGGCGCGCTTCACGGTTTCGATGTTGTCAAACTCCATCACGGTATTGACCTCGACCGCGTGATCTCTGAGCACCTTGTCCAGCGCCTTGCGCGTGGGGATGTCCGGCTCGAACCCGACGAATTTTTGCCCGGAAATCGCCTTGAGCTTGATCGCTTTCTGCTTGGCGAACGGATGTTGCGGATGACAAATCAACACCAGCGGGTCTTTGCGCAACGCCACGATCTCCAGCTTCGCGTCCTTGGCCGGATACGCCACCAACCCGAGGTCCACCACGTTGCTGAGCACGTCCTCATACACTTGGTTCGCCCGCCGATATTCCACATGCACATGCACGGTTGGATAATCCTTCAAGAAGCGTTTGATGTAGGGCGGCAGATCGTGCAAGCCGATGCTGTAAATCGTCGCCACGCGGATCGTGCCGGAAATGATGTCCTTGATCTCCTGGAGCTTGTTGTGCAACGCATCGAACGTCTGGATGATCTGCTTGCTGTAATCGTACAACACCTGTCCCTCACGCGTGAGACGGAATTTCTTTTTGCTGCGCTCGATGAGCAGCGATTTGAACTGGCGCTCCAGGGAGCTGATCTGCTGGCTCACGGCGGATTGCGTGACGCCGTTGATTTGTGCGGCTTTGGTGAAACTTTCCGTTTCGGCGAGGTCGCAAAAGACTTTCAAACTTTCAATTTGCATAGCTTATTCAAGGCGAATCTGGCGCGGGCGTCAACTTGTGTTATTGCCGAACTCCAATCATTTATTGTCCTACTGTCAGGTCAATTTCCGAAACGCGCCGGGCAGCAGCTCCGAAACCGTGAATTCCCGCACGCGTCCCAGCGCCCGGCTGTCGGCCACCCACACCCGCGCTTCAGGCGCGTACTCGGCCAACAATTGCCGGCACGCGCCGCAGGGCATCGCCCCGCCGGCCGCCCGGGCCACCACCGCCACCGCCACGAAATCTCGCTGGCCCGCCGTCAGCGCCTTGAACAAGGCCACTCGCTCGGCACAACACGTCAACCCGTAGCTCGCGCTCTCCACGTTCGCCCCCGCAATGACCTCACCGTGGCGCGTCAATAACGCGGCGCCGACCCGAAATTTCGAGTAGTGCGCGACGGCGCTCCGTCGCGCCTTCGCGGCGGCGCGGATGAGAACTGCCTTATTGATTTTGCCCATAGCGTCTCGCGAACTCCGTTATCAACCGCGACCCAACAATCTTGACCCGTTCACCGGTTGCCAAAACTTCACCATGCGACAGCGGCGACTTTCCAATGCCCGCCGCCAGATTCGTGATGCAGGACAACGCCGTCACTCTCAAGCCGCATTGCCGTGCCGCGATGACTTCTGGCACTGTGCTCATGCCCACCGCATCCGCGCCCAACCGATCGAACGCCCGAATCTCCGCCGGCGTCTCGTAGCTCGGCCCGCTCACCGCCAGATAAACGCCGCGCCGGAGTTTCAACTTCACGCCGCGCGCCGCAGACATCAGCAACGAATTAAGGTGCCGATCGTACGCGCACGTCAGATCCACAAAACGGTCCTCACCCGATGGACATGGACCTCGCAGTGGGTTCACGCCCATGAAATTGATGTGATCCGTCAGCACCATGAAATCGCCCACACGGAACTTTCGGTTGATGCCTCCTGCCGCATTGGTCAACAGCAGGTCGGTGATGCCACACGCGGCGAGCGCGCGCACGGCGAATGTCACCTGCTCCATCGAATAGCCCTCGTAAAAATGCACTCGCCCGCTCAACGACATCACCGGGGTCCCACCCAGCTTGCCAACCACCAGTCTGCCCTCGTGCCCTGGTACCCTTGTCGTCAGAAACCCCGGCAGCTTCGCGTAAGGAACTTCGGCATCCACCTCCAGTTCACCCAAGACATGCTTGAACCCGCTGCCCAACACGATGGCGAGCTTCGGTCGAAGGCGCGTGCGCCGGTGAATGAGCGCGGCAGGAAGGCTTGGGTCGGGACTTCGCACCCGGAGAGGTTGACCGTATCCTGCTCAATTCACCAGCCAAACCTGCCGGCCGGCTTCCTACCGGAGGATCCAAGTTTCTTGCTGCGGGGAGTGTACGCGCCCAAGCGTGCGGCGGTGGACGCCCGCATCCACCGCACCCGAGCGCGCCACCGCGCGAGACTCAACGCGCGTGTGCTCCCCAATCCGGTACGGGTGCAATAAAGTGAGTTGCGCTCCGTCCTGCCCCGTTTCGTTATTTCCAAGCTGACAGCTCGGGACTATGCTCCCGCGTGTCCGATGAAAATGAATCACGTCCAGCCACGATTGCCAGACCGGTCAGGCGAAGAAAACCAACTGTGACCTTGGCGATCCGCTAACATGAGAATCACGCACTCCATATTCCTTTGCACCCTCCTTCTCCTCGGCTCCAGTTGCGCCAGCAGTTCTTCCAGTTCCAAACAATGGGAGTATCGCGTCGTCAGCACTACAGACCCGGACAAAGGAAGGGCGTTTAACGAACTGGCAAAGCAAGGCTGGCAGTTGGTAGGCAGCGACCCGCTCAAAGGCTATCTGTTTCGACGCGCCAAGCCGCCAAGCCCGTGACTCCGAACGATCCGGACCGGGAATAGCGCGGCACTGTTGCGCGGCGACACGGTCGAGTTTTAACCGACGGCGGGTCCAGGTATTTGATCGCGTGCCCGGCTTGATTTCTCCCCAATCTCCCCTACGCTGACACTCGCGAATCCGTTTGGATTCGCATTGATTAGCTCCCTCGCTCCATCCGATGGGGAGAGGGCCGGGGCGAGGGGCGAACCGAAATTGATTTTATGAACCTTAACAACGAAGAAATCCGCCGCTATTCACGGCACCTGATCCTGCCGGAAGTCGGTCTGGCCGGACAAAAGAAAATCAAAGCCACCAGCGTCCTGTGCATCGGCGCGGGCGGCCTCGGCTCGCCCATCGGCATGTACCTCGCCGCCGCCGGCATCGGCAAGATCGGCATCGTGGATTTCGACCAGGTGGACGTGTCCAACTTGCAACGGCAGATTCTCCACACCGACGCCGACGTGGGCCGGTCCAAGGCGGAATCCGCCAAGGAAACCATCGTGGGCATCAATCCCCACTGCGAAGTGGTGCTGCACCAGACCGCCATCAATTCCGGCAACGCCCTCGACCTCATCCGCCCCTACGACATCGTGGTGGACGGCACGGACAATTTCCCGACCCGCTACCTCACCAACGACGCCTGCGTGCTGCTCAAGAAGCCGAATGTCTATGGCTCCATCTTCCGCTTCGAAGGCCAGGCCAGCGTGTTCGCGCCGCATCTCGGCGGACCCTGCTATCGCTGTCTCTATCCCGAACCGCCGCCACCCGGCATGGTGCCGAGTTGCGCGGAAGGCGGCGTGCTCGGCGTGTTGCCCGGCATCATCGGCTGCATTCAGACCACGGAAATCCTGAAACTCGCGCTCGGCAAAGGCACCTCGCTCGTCGGGCGCCTGCTCCTGTTCAACGCGCTCGACATGAAGTTCCGCGAACTCAAGCTGCGTCGCGACCCGGCATGTCCGATCTGCGGTGACCATCCGACGATCAAGGAATTGATTGATTACGAACAATTCTGCGGCATCCAACCCGCACCCGCCGAACCGGAGAGCAATCCCGACGAAGTCACCGTGCAGGACATGAAGCAGGCGTTAGACGATCCGAAGTTAGGCATCAAGGTCATTGACGTGCGCGAGCCGGACGAATACGAGATTGCGAAAGTGGACGGCGTGCCGTTGCTGCCCTTGAGCCAGATCGAATCACGCTTCACCGAACTCGATCCGAACCAGACCTATTACCTCCACTGCAAAGGCGGCGTGCGTTCGTTGAAGGCGCTGAACTTCCTGCGGCAACAGGGATTCAAATACCTCAAAAGCGTCAAAGGCGGCATCGCGGCGTGGTCGGATGAAATTGACCGAAACGTGCCGAAGTATTGAAGCGAGGCAATTCACCGCAAAGGCGCAGCGCGACCGAGTCACAAGCCAAGGGGCGCGGCTGTGCTGAAAGCCAGCCGCAGCAGCTACACCTTCATAGATCGGTTGGGGAGGGGTAACACGACCCGGCGTTCGAATGTGCTGCGGCTGGTGCTGCGCACACAGCCGCGCTCCGGAAAAATCTTTGCAGCACGAAACGAAGTTGGGAGATAGCACTGCAAAGAAGTGCAGTCGCAAAGAAAACCCGTCAGGGCTGGCATATCTGTAGTCTGACCATCGGTTGACGAACCAAGCCCCGCTCAGGGGCGACATCATTCGCGGGTCGGAATATGCCGCTCCGCTGGAGCTTGTGATTTGTTGGGTTGGCAATCTACAATGATGTCGCACCGATGGTGCTGGATGCTTGGATGAGCTTTGCGCCTTTGCCCCTTGGCGGCTTTGCGTTGCTTCGGGGTATCACCGCTTGGAGCGAGGAGATTGATTCCACAATGCCGAGGTATTGAGCAGTCCCTGCCGACGGGAGAATCACATTGCCAATCAATGGCAATAGATATATGCTTCCAGGCATGAAGATGAACACCGTCAACATCTCGCTGCCGACGGCAATGAGCGAGTTTGTGCGCAAAAGCGTGGAGCGCGATTACGGCAACGTCAGCGAGTTCTTTCGGGACCTTCTGCGCGAGCGGATGCGACGCGAGATCGAAGCCGACGTTACGTTTTTGAACGACGCGACCGAAGGCGCACCGCCTGGCCCGACGGAAGCCGAGATTCAGGAGATCCTCACGATTCAAAAGCGGGTACGGAAGAAACTCCATGCGCGTGGTCTTTGACGCGAATGTCGCCGCTTCGGCAGTCGTATTCCGGGGAGAGGCTTGGGCCTGTCTCGTGAAGCTGGCGCGCAGACAAGTGTTTGCGTTTGGCACAGCGTTCACAATGGAGGAGACACGAGAGACTGCCACTGAGTTGATCCTTCATCGCAAGGCGAGACACAACGCGGCGGGCGCGCTCCTCTGGTATCTGGAAAATGTGCGGCAAGTTCAGCCCGCCCCGCTGGGCAAGCAACGCAGCCGTGACGCGAAGGATGATCCATACCTCGCCGCTGCGTTGGCTGGGCGAGCGAAAATCATCGTGAGCTACGACAAGGATTTGCTGGATTTGCAAAAGCCGTTTGGAATCGCCATCGTGCGGCCAGGCGAATTTCTGAAGCAATTGAAGGGCTGAACAAATCTTGCTTTGGACTCCCGACGAATCGCGCCTCACTGAACTCGACCCGAGCACGCCCTACTGCCTGCACTACAAAGCCGGCGTGCGATCGCTGAAGGCGCTGAACTTCCTGCGGCAACAGGGATTCACATTTCTCAAGAGCGTCCAAGGCGGCATCGCGGCGTGGTCGGATGAAATTGACCGAAACGTGCCGAAGTATTGAAGCGAGGCAATTCACCGCAAAGGCGCAAAGAAGCGGAGTCGCAAGGGAAGCCCGTCAGGGCTGGCATAATTATAGTTTGGAATCTCCGAATCAAATCAAGCTTCGTCCAGCGGCGACACCTTGTTGTAAAACAGAATACGTCGCTCCGCTGGAGCTTGTAGTTTTGCGTGGTTGGTTTTCTACAAAGATGCTGCACCTACGGTGCCGGTGTCGTGGACGATCCACACTCCCTTGCGCCTTTGCCCCTTGGCGACTTTGCGTTGCTTCGGGGCATCACCGCCTGGAGCGAGGAGGTTGATCCCAGAGTGCCGAGGTAATGAGGCGGCGGCAGGAATTCGGTTCAACTCTCGCCAGCCCGCTTCAATGCAGCAGCCTCGACTGCTGGACTCAGCCAGAATGTCGTTCGGGTGGCCAGCAGTCCGAGCACTGGTTTCAAAGCAGGGATTTTTCCTACCGCTTTTGCGCGCAATAGAACACCCAAAGTTCCCGTGTAAGCGATGCCCAAAGCCGCCGCCGCCTTTCGTCCTCGAGCATCGTCCACCAAAAGCAACGAGCCAGGCAACTCCAAAGCCAGCGCCAAAGCCTCGGTCTCGCCGGGTTGCAGGTTGAACGGCAGCGATGAGACTCTCGCCAAGTTGTGCGGCGACTGTACCACCAGCCAGCCTTCCGCGTTAGCGCGTTGAACTTCTTGAACGCCGTAAGTTTTGGGTGATGCCGCGGTTTCGTTCCAGACCTCCGGCGGAATGTGGATGGTGGAATAAAACTCCTGGAGCAGATGGAATTGCTCGCCTGCCGCGAGCGTGATCAATACCGACAAATCAACGACGACCGCCGGCATAAGCGATGTCGTGTTCGAGATCGGTCATCGAGTAAGGCATTGGCACACGCCGTTCTCGCAAGATTTCCGTGAAACGCGCCTCCGTCATGCTGGCCACCCGCGCCGCTTTGCCAACGGGTAAACTGCCGGAACGGTAGAGTGCGACGGCCAGTTCCAGATGCAACTCGGCTTCCGCCGCTTCCGGCTGGCTTTCCAACCGTTGGGCGAAGTCGTCTGAAACATTTAGGGTCACACTCATGCCTGCACTTTAGTTCGCGCTTGGGAATCAAGCAAGCCACGGTGGAAAGCGCTGAACTTTCTGCGGCAACGGGGATTCAAATACTCAAAAGCGTCAAAGGCGGCATCGCGGCGTGGTCGGATGAAATTGACCGAAACGTGCCGAAGTATTGAAGCGAGGCAATTCACCGCAAAGGCGCAGCGCGACCGAGTCACAAGCCAAGGGGCGCGGCTGTGCTGAAAGCCAGCCGCAGCAGCTACACCTTCATAGATCGGTTGGGGAGGGGTAACACGACCCGGCGTTCAAACGTGCTGCGGCTGGTGCTGCGCACACAGCCGCGCTCCGGAGAAATCTTTGCAGCACGCAACGAAGTTGGGAGATAGCACTGCAAAGAAGTGCAGTCGCAAGGAAAGCCCGTCAGGGCTGACATATTTGTAGCCTGGCCATCGCACTCAAGCCCAAGCCCTGTAGGGGCGACATCGTGTAGCGAGACAGAATACGTCGCTCCGCTGGAGCTTGTAGTTTTGCGTGGTTGGTTTTCTACAAAGCTGCTGCACCTGCGGTGCTGGTGTCGCGGACGATCCAGACTCCCTTGCGTCTTTGCCCCTTGGCGTCTTTGCGTTGCTTCGGGGCATCACCGCCGGGAGCGATGAGATTGTTTCCAAAGTGCCGAGGTATTGAGCGCGACGACCAAACTCGCGTGAAATCTTCGATCAACTTGGGTGCGTGGATCGCACGGACTGTTTGTCGAGAGAAACGGCATCGCGCCGGCTAATCTCCGCCAATCAACAAGCGGTCCACTGCTTCCCCGCCATCACCGAGCGAGAACAGGCGGTCGGAGATTTCATTCAAGGCCCGGCGCGTGGTGGTGAAGCGTTCCGAGAGTGTGCCGAGGATGCTGGTCAGTTCGTAGCGTTGCGCCAACCGATGATCGCTGGCCGCGCGGTATTGGCTGCGCCCCAGCGCCTCATAGTAATGCAAATCCGGAAAGCCGCGCTGTTCCGCCCGGAAGCGGATGCGTTCATGGAAGACGCCGGAGAGGAACAGGGAGTGGTTCCCAATGTGAACTCGGATTTGGAAGCTGGTGCGG
The DNA here is from genome assembly GCA_964561105.1 of uncultured Bifidobacterium sp. Classification (GTDB taxonomy): domain Bacteria; phylum Verrucomicrobiota; class Verrucomicrobiia; order Limisphaerales; family JADLHS01; genus JADLHS01. Next base: position 34,078 of record CAZLOH010000008.1, read on the forward strand.
TCATCCGCCGTTTGCAACGCGGCAAGCATTTCGAAGAAATAGTCCAGGACGTTGGGCTGGCCGGGGACGACGCAGCGCAACTGTTCTGTGCGGGCGAATTCCGCCAGCACCTCGGCCACGTAATCCGCCACGGCGCGATCCTTGATGTCGGCGCGCTGGAAAACGTGACGGACCAGGATGTAGAAATAGAAGTGAGTGGAGACACGCAGGCAACCGCGCCGTTCGAGCAGCGTGTGCAACAGCGCCGGGTCGTCGAGGATCTGGTCGCGGGTTTCCACGTCGGCGAGCAGTTTGACGAGACAATCCGCATTGCCCGTTTTCGTGCCGAGTACCGACACGATGAACTCGATGTCCTCCGCGGCGAATTGCACGCGGCAGTTGGGTTGAATCACTTTCACGCTTTCAACAGTGGTCTGCGCTACTATGCCCTCGAATGGCCAGGAAGCAAAACCAGTTCCAGCGGACGGACGATGCGGTGATTCTCGACGCCGCGTCCGCAAACCGCCCTGCATCCCATTTCCGCCTGAACACCTTGGATGCACGCAGGTCTCGCCAAAATTTTGACGCTCCTTTCCCCCGCCGTTGATCAGCGCACCAGCCACGCAGCCAGGACCGCCGCGAATTGCTGGACAGTTTTGCCCATTGTGTAGAATAGACGGCGCAGTGCCGATGCCCCTTGAATCTCACGAACCAGCGGAAGCGCCGACCGCCCAGATCCCGGCCCGGTCGCGATCGCAGGCGATGGACTGGAGTCTCGTGCTCGCGAGCCAGGGCATCGAGCACGCGGTGGAACGGCCGGCTGAAGCAGGCTGGGGTTTGCGGCTGGCCGGAACGGACTACGAGCGCGCGCTCGCGGTCATCCGCCAATACCAGCGCGAGAACCGGCATTGGCCGTGGCGCAAAGCAATTCCGCACAGCGGCGAAATCTTTGACTGGGGCGTCGTTGGTTGGGTGCTGTTGAATGTGATGTTCTACTACGTCAGCGACCGGCATCCGGACTGGCGCAACGCGGCCTTGATGGACGGCGGAGCGCTGGCGCATGGCGAATGGTGGCGGCTGTTCACCGCCACGCTGTTGCACGCGGACTTCGCGCATCTGACGGCCAATGCGCTGTTCGGGTTTGTGCTGCTGGGTCTGGCGATGGGCCGGCTGGGAACGGGCATCGGGTTGCTGGCGACGTTGCTCGCAGGCGCGGTGGGCAATCTGACTTCGTGGTGGGTGCGGGGAGACCAGTTTCACGGACTCGGCGCGTCGGGCGTGGTGATGGGCGCACTGGGGCTGGTGACCGTGCAATCCTTCGCGCTGTTGCAAAAACATCCGCGCGCCGGGAGAATTATTCTGGTTGGGCTGGCGGGCGGCGCCATGCTCTTCACGTTACTCGGGCTTTCACCCGAAGCGGATGTGGTGGCGCATTTCGGCGGATTTCTGGCCGGCATCGTTTTCGGTTTTCTCCTTTCACCGCCACAACTGCGCCGGCGTACCATCAATATCGCCGCCGGTATCCTGTTCGCGGCGTTAATCCTATGGACCTGGAAACTGGCGATCAGCCACGCTACATGAAAATCGTTTATCCTACTGGCGACCGTCAGGAAAACCCGACATCCTTCTCCGGCTGGCAATGAAAACATTGCACCCGACCATTTTTCTTGCCCTCACCCTGCCTTTTCTTGCGCCCATGAAATCCATCAGCGCGCCGGTTGACCCGCGCGGCCTCCAGTTCATTGCCTTTCATTCCACTGCCGCATTTACGCAAAGCTGCGGAACGAACGCGGATGAAATAATTCTTACCTCACCCGAAATAAGAACCCGGATTCGTTGGGACGAACTCATTGCCTCTTGGAACGCCACCACACCAGCGGGCACCGGTTTGTCCGTCGCCGTCCGCGCCATTTATCCCGACCACGCAACGAAATGGTTCACGATGGGCATCTGGTCCTCTCATCCGGACAGGTATCCACGCACCAGCGTCCGCCGGCAGAAGGACTCCGACGGCGATGTGGACACGGACACGCTGTCGCTCAAGCAACCGGCAGAGCGCGTCCAAGTACGCGTCACGCTCACCGCCGCGGGCAGACAAAAACCGAAGCTGAAATTCCTCAGCCTCTCGCTACGGGATCGGACAGCGACGCCCGCCCCCTTGCCTCCGGACCAAAAGGCCTGGGGCAAAACCATCGCCGTCGTGGAGCGGTCCCAGATGGCCTACGAAAACGGAAATCAGATTTGCAGTCCCACGACCGTTTCCATGTTGCTCGCTTATTGGAGCCGGCGGCTGGATCGGCCGGGACTGGACGACGGCGTGCCGGCGGTGGTGCGCGGGGTTTACGACCCGGAATGGGGCGGCACGGGCAATTGGGTGTTCAACACCGCCTACGCCGGGTCGTTCCGCTGGATGCGCGCCTACACCACCCGATTGAGCGATGTGGCCGAGCTGGAAGCGTTCATCGCCCAGGGCATTCCCGTCGGCCTTTCGCTCTGTTACAACCGGCTGCGTGGAAAGAGTCGCGTTCCGAGCGGCCACCTGGTCGTCTGCGTTGGGTTCACCCAGAATGGCGACGTCATCCTCAACGACCCGGGCACGAGCCGTCAGGTGCGAAAAACTTTTCCACGGGCAAACTTGATTGATGCCTGGGCCTACTCCAAGAACACGGTCTATCTGATTTACCCTGTGAATACGCGGCTGCCGCACGATCGCTTTGGACATTGGGAGTAGCCACTGACGAACGCGCGAAACTCAGAATCCCAAGCGCCACCTTCCCAAGAAGCTTCCAGCGCCAAACTTAGAATTGTCGCCGGAAGCAAACGCCACTGATCCCTGGCGTTTGACACCACGAGTTAAACTTTCCCCCGCCCGCCGCGCCCACTAACCTCATGACGATGTCGAAATCAGGCACAGTGTATCTCGTGGGCGCCGGACCGGGCGACCCCGGATTGCTCACGTTGCGCGGCGCGGAGTTATTGAAGCGCGCCGACGTGGTGATCTACGATTTGCTGGTTAATCAAGAACTGCTCCGGCACGCCCGCAGCGATTGCGAACTCCTTTCGCGCGGCAAACGCCAGGACGTTTCTCAAGAACAACTCAACGCGTTGATGATTGCCAAAGCCCGGGAAGGTAAATGCGTCGTGCGGCTCAAGGGCGGCGATCCCTACACCTTCGGTCGCGGGGGCGAGGAAGCGGAAGCGCTGGCGGCGGCGAAAATTTCTTTCGAGGTCGTGCCCGGCGTGTCCTCCATCACGGCGGCGGCGAATTACGCCGGCATCCCGCTCACGCATCGCGATCACACCTCCAACTTCACGGTATTCACCGGTCACGAGGGCGACGGCAAAACCACGAGCGCGCTCGACTTCGATCAGATTGCCCGCATCTCCGGCACGAAGGTGATTTTGATGGGGGTGACGCACCTGCCTGAACTCACGCAAGCTCTGTTGTCGCGCGGAATGTCACCTGGCACGCCGGTCGCGATTGTGCAATGGGGCACATGGGGAAAACAAAAATCTTGCGTCGGCTCGCTCGGCACGATCGAGAAGCTGGTGGCGAAGGAACACATCACCCCGCCCGCTCTGACGATCATCGGCGACGTGGTGAAGTTCCGCGAGAAGTTGAACTGGTTCGAGCGCCGGCCGCTGTTTGGTCAGCGCGTGGTCGTCACCCGTTCACGCGTCCAGGCGCCGGAACTGACGACCCGGTTCGCGGAACTGGGCGCGGACGTGCTGGAGATTCCGTGCATCCTGCGGAGCGCGCCGGGCAATCCGCAGCATCTGGCGGATGCGTTGCTTGAATTGAACTCCTACGACTGGCTGGTGTTCACCAGCGCCAACGGCGTCACGGCGTTTTTCGAATACTTCTTCCGCGCATTCCAGGACCTGCGCCATATCGGCGGCGTACGGCTGGCCGCCATCGGTCCGGCCACGGCGGCCCGACTGCGCGAGTTGCATTTGGAAGTGGATTTGGTGCCCGAGGAAGCGCTCGCCGCAAAAATCGCGAAGGAGTTCGTAAAGGTCGGGAGTATCGAACATCAAAAAATCTGTCTGCTCCGGGCCGAGGTGGCGAACCCGGATTTGCCGCGTGAGTTGGAAGCGCTCGGAGCCATTGTGGACGACATCCCGGTTTATCGCACGGTCGCCGAGACTGATCTAGCCGCCGCAGCCAGCACGCGGTTGCTCGCAGAAGGCGTGGATTGGATCACCTTCACGAGCGCCTCGACGGTTGAGCATTTTCACACGCGATTCGGTCTGCCCGCATTGTTGAAAAAATTTCCGCAAACGAAACTGGCTTCCATCGGGCCGGAGACGAGCAAAGCCCTGGCGACGCTGGCGCTCCAACCGACGGTGGAAGCCAGGACGCACACGATCGAGGGGTTGGTGTTGGCGCTGTTGAAAGGTAAGGGTCGGAAAAGCTGACGATGCCGGGGCGACGACGAAGCGATCGCCCAACAAGCAAGCTTGCCTCATCCGTTTGACGGCGACGAGTCGCCTGCCAAAAGCGCGGACAAGTTTGCGCACTCCAAAGCGGCTGCGGCTTCACCGGCCGCTCCCGGCAACACGCACTCCGGTTCGGGGGCACAACTCAAAACTTGTGGGGAGGATTCGCGCCACAGCCGCCTCCGGGTAGCCGCCGAGGTGACGAGGCGGAGGCTCGAAGCCAACAATGGGTTCCGCCTCCTTACGTCGTCGGCTACGATTCAAGCAGGCCCGGCAAGAGGCGATCCGCTTTCAGTTCCGGAGCGGAGTCAGGGGCGGTTCTCCCAGCAATTCGGCCAGCTTCGGCTCCATGGCCTCAGCCCACAACCGGTAGCCAGCCGGCGTCAGATGCACAAAGTCGGGCATCATGTCTTTGGAAATTCTCCCGTCGGGCTGGACGAACTGGTAACCGAAGTCGAGAAATTGCACCCAGTAGCCATCGTCGAGTTGGTGGAGGGCTTGATTGACCTGGGCGGCCGTGGCGCGCTGGCGGTCGAAGTCTTCGCGAAAAGGAAAGATGCCCAGCAACAGCACTTTGGTTTCCGGCAATTTCTCGCGCAGCTTGCGGACCACAGCCGTCACGCCCTCCAGGATCATGCGGGGGGTGTTGCGTTCATCGGGAATGTTGTTCACGCCGATCAAGACCACCGCGACCTTGGGTTTCAGTCCCTCGATCTGGCCGTGGTCCAGTCGCCAGAGCACGTGTTGCGTGCGGTCGCTGCCGATGCCCAGATTGAGGGCGTGGCGCGGCGCGTAATATCTGGCCCAGACATCCTTGCCGTTGCCTTCCCACCGTTCGGTGATCGAGTCGCCGATAAAAATCACCTGCGCCTGGCCGCCGCTGTTCTTGATGCGCTGACAAAGTTCATGGAATCGGTTGGTGGCGTGCGCTTCGGTACGTGGAACCGGCACGACACAAGGGTTGCTCTCCGGGGCCGGCTCGGTTTGGCCCGCGGCGCTCGCGGCCACCAACCATCCGGCCGCGATCCAGGCTCCGCACTTGGACGCAAAGAATTTCATTTGTGCAGAATCGAAATTACCTGCGGCGCATGCAAGCGGTTTTGCGGCAGACCGGCAACAGCGTGCGCCGCTTGACTCTGCCGGAGGGCGGCTGGGTTGAAAACCAGCCGCAGCAGCGTGAATAAATGGCGGCAGTGATTCACCAAGCAGGCTGAGTTTAACATCCGCTGCGGCTGGTCGAGGACGACACAGCCGCGCTCCGCGCCCATTCCGGTTCGGGGGAAGTGCCAAACTCCGCCCGGCGACGATGGCTACAACCCAACAAACTTCAGCCCGAACCGAATCCACAGTGGAATGGTGGCCAGACCGACGAGCGAAGTGGCGATGACCACGCGCACGGCGGTCGCCGGGTCGCCAGGATAAAGCCGCGACATGACGATGGGAAAAGTCGCCGCCGGCATCGCGGCTTCCAGCACGAGCACGCGTTTCAGTTCCACGGACGCGGGCAGATAGCGGATGGCCAGCAGCAGGAGCAACGGCAACACGCCCTGGCGCATCAGGACGGCCACGCCCATGACGCGCCAGCCGGATTGGGAGTGAAATTCATGCAGATGATCCGCCACCACGGCGCCGATGAGGAGGAGCGCCATGGGAATGGCGCATTGGCCGAGCCAATGAATGCCCGTCAGCATCGGCCCGGGCAGATGCGCGTTCAGGCCCAGCTCATTGAGCACGAGCGCCAGCACGATGGCGATGAGCGGCCCGTTGAGGAGACGACGCCAGCTTTGAACGGGATTGCCGCCCTTCAACGTCCATACGCCTAACGTCCACAACGCCGTTTCCACGCCCATCATCAAGAGGAACAACACGCCGGTGGTGGCCTTGTCGAAGAGGAGAATCGTCAGGGGCAGCGGAACATAACCATAATTCTGGAGGCCGACGCACAGGGCAAATGTGCGGATCGCCGGGCGTTCTTTTAGCCCGTGCCACCGGCGCACCGCCCAGGCCAGCCCGATGCCCAGCGCGGCCATGGCGTACCCCAGCATCGGAGCCAGCAGCAGATTGCCGATCTGCCGCAAGGCTGGATTGCCCAGGGCCGAATCCAGGATGAGACACGGCAACAACACGTTCACCGTCACCCGCAACAGGCTTTGATCCGCCTCCTCGGTAAACCAGTTGGCCTTGCGCAGTCCCAAGCCCACGAGCATCAGGCCAAAGATCGGCAGGACGGCGCCGAGCACGGTGGAAAATTCAATCATGGCAGAAAAAACCGAGCAGCACTTCGGATTCGAGAAGTTGCAGCTCGCGCAAGATCCGAATGTGCGGTTCGTCGCTTGCCGAGTCGCAAGCATCCACGAACGCGCCGGCGTCCCAACTGCCATTCGGCACCAGGCGTTTCGCCAGGTCCGCCGCCTCACACCGGTCGCTACCGTGAAGATACTCGCTCACCCGCCGGCCAATTTTCGGAAAGGCCGGGTGCTGGCCCACGCGCCGCCACCAATACTTCGAGTTCCACGCGTCCGGCTCGCGCCGGTGCATGATGGCGTGGACAAAACTGCCGTCGGCGTTTTCGATTCCTTGCGCGAGGTTGTGCGAAGCATCGAGGTGATCGTGCCAGAGCAACAGGAGTGAGCGGATAAGTTGCTGTCGTGTCGCCGGGAGGCCGGTTTCGACGAACAACGAATCGAGTTTCGCATTGAGCGTGGCCTCGGCCAAGACTCCTACGCGGGGACCCGGCCCGAGGTCGGCGGGTGCGGGAGTGACCAGCAATTTTTTGATTTCGGCAATGGCGGACTCGGACATCGCGTCAGCTTGAACACGACGGCGGCGGTTGCCAAGAACGGAGCGCGGGACGGGAAGGTCCGGACGCCAGAATTTTGACCGAACATTATCCAGTGCCGATTGTCCACTATATGTCGGTCTGCCAGTGAACAGACGCTTGCGCCCGGCACACCGACCGACAAGACTGTTCGAGCAAAGATGGAAAAAATTTGGTGGCAGGAAATTGGTGAGCGCTGCGCCCGCCACGGCCGCGCGCTGCGATGCGCGGTGTGGCTGATGGCCCTGGTAGCGGCGGTACTGCCGGCTTCGGCGGTGACGTTCACGGCCTCTTTGGATCGCGACACCATCACCTTCGGGGAGAGCGTGGGACTTTCCCTCACCTTTGATGGCGCGCAACCCGAAGGCACGCCCACGATTCCGTCCATTCCCAACCTGCAAATCGCCTACAACGGCCCGTCTAGTCAGATCAGCTTCGTCAATGGCCAGGTCAGCTCCAAGATCACGCATAATTTCACCGTCACCCCCAGGCAACCCGGCGACTACACAATCCCGCCGTTGCGCTACGATGTCGCCGGCCAGCAACTCGTGACCCAACCGATCCAGCTGAAGGTGCTCAAACCCGGTGCGCCGCCCCCCGGTGCGGTCGCCGCCGGGTCGCAGCCCGTGTTTCTCCGGCTGCAGTTGCCCAAGACAAATGTTTATCTCGGCGAAATCATCCACGGCGAGTTCCAGCTTTATCTGCGCGACGGCGTGCTGGGGGCCAGCCAGTTTCAATTCACCGCCACGCCCACCGAAGGTTTTTCCGTCGGCAAAATGCTTGAAGGCCAGAAACGCCGGATGCAAATCGGCAGCAGCGGCTACACCGTGGTCCCCATCTCCGTCCTGCTCACGCCCAACAAAACCGGGCCGTTGAGCATCGGCCCGGTGACCGCCAGCGTGGTGATTGAACTGCGCTCGAACAACCGCCGGCGCGACCCCTTCGTGGACCCGCTCGGCATGTTTAGCAATAATCAGCGGCAGCAAATCGCGCTCGCAACGGAGGCGCAGACGGTGCAATGCCTGCCACTGCCCGAGGAAGACAAGCCCGTCAATTTCAACGGTGCCGTCGGCAACTACACCATGACGGTGAGCGTCGGCCCGACCAACGTCGCCACCGGCGATCCCATCACCGTGCGGGTGCGAATCAGCGGTACCGGCGCGCTCAACGCACTCACGCTGCCCGAACAAACGGCGTGGCATGACTTCAAAACCTATCCTCCCACCGCCAGTGTGGAAACCACCGACCCGATAGGATTGCAAGGCACGAAAACTTTCGAGCAGATCATCACGCCCGAAAGCACGGACATCAAAGCGCTACCGGCCTTTTCCTTTTCCTATTTCGACCCCGAAACGCGGACGTATCACACCCTCCGCCAACCCGCCGTGCCCCTCGAGGTGCGTCCCGGCGGCAGCGCCCCACCTCCGGTGATTGCCGCCACCGCGAAGCCAGCCAGTGACACTCCGCCGACGCCGCAGGACATCGTGCCCATCAAGACCCGCCTGGGAACCGTCACGTCCACGCACCCGGCGATCAGCCGGCAGAAAGTTTTCCTCGCGCTGAACACCGTGCCCGCGCTCGCGTTCCTGGCGGTGCTGGTCTGGCGCAAACGCACCGCCGCCCTGGCCAACAACCCGCGTCGCCGCCGACACCGCGAGGTGGCCGAGACCTTGCGCACCGGACTGGAGCAACTGCGGGAACACGCCGCCCAGAATCGGTCGGACGACTTTTTCGCCGGACTGGTGCACCTGCTGCAGGAGAAGCTGGGCGAACGACTCGATTGCCCGGCCTCCGCCATCACGGAAGCGGTGGTGGAAGAAAAGCTCCGACCGCGCGGCCTGCCGGACTCGACGCTCGACGAATTGCGCGCGTTGTTCCAGGCGTGCAATCTCGCGCGCTACGCACCGATCCAATCGAGCCACGAACTCGCCGCCCTCATCCCCCGGCTGGAAAACGTGCTGAAGAAATTGGAGGAGATGAAGACATGAGAGCTTTGACGTTGCTGGTTTTATTGGCGTTGCTGGGGAGCGTTCGGACTGGCCGGGCCGCCGCCGGACTGGACAGTGAGTTTGACGCCGCCAACAAGCTGTATGCGCAGAGCAAATTCGCGGAGGCGGCGACGGCCTACGAAAAAATAATTCAAACCGGGGAGATTTCGCCCGCGCTGTATTTCAACCTGGGCAACGCCTGCTTCAAAGCCGGGCAGCTCGGGCACGCCATCGCTGCCTATCGGGAGGCGGAAGAAATTTCGCCGCGCGACCCGGACGTGCGCGCCAACCTGCAATTCGCCCGCCAGCGTGTGGCCGGCCCCAAGTTGACAGAAAGCTGGTGGGAACGCGGGCTGGGCACGCTCACCATCACGGAATGGATGTCCCTCGCCACACTCACGATCTGGACGACTTTGAGTTTGCTGGTGATTGGCCAACTCAAACCCGCAGTCGCGCCCGGGCTGCGTCCATGGGTGTGGGTGGCCGTCGTTTGCTCACTGGTGGTGATTGCCGCCACAAAGCTGGCCACCATGCAAACGGCCGCACACCGCGTTGCCATCGTGGCCGTCCCCGAAGCCGCCGTGCGCAACGGGCCGTTTGACGAATCACCCACGGCCTTCACCGCGCAGGACGGCGCGGAATTGCGCACGCTGGACAGCAAGGATGGCTGGTGGCAGGTGACCGATGGCACGAGCCGCATCGGATGGGTGAAACAAGAGGCGTTGGTCTGGTCGCCGCGCGCCCCCTCATGAATTCGTGGCCCGACGACGCGATGGTTGGGCTTGTCATTTTCGCGCCGGCATGTTTCTCTGCGTCTGCGATGAACCCATTTCTTCTCCGTCAAGGTTCGCGGAGTGGCCGACCAGCTTCGGGCGGCTTCGGCTCGATTGACCCAGAACCGCAACGCAATTGATCTGATGAAAAAATCCCACTTGCTTCTGCCCTTCGCTCTGACCGCCGTCGCTTGGGGACTCGCTTCCTGCGCCTCGACGCCCGCCTCGGCCACCGCCAATCCGTTCGGCGTCCACATCACCCGCACGAACGACTGTCTGCGCGTGGACCTCAACGGCAAATTTTTCACCGACTACTTTTACACCAACGTCCCCCGTCCGTATTGCTATCCGCTCATCGGTCCGGGAGGCGCGCACATGACGCGCGATTACCCCATGATTCGCGATTCCAAGGACGAAGACCACGATCATCCGCATCATCGTTCGCTCTGGTTCGCCCTCGGCAACATCAACGGGGAAGATTTATGGGCCGAGCAGAAAAAGAGCGGGCGCACCGTGCATCGGGGTTTTACGGAAATTCTCTCCGGCACCAAGACCGGCGTCATCCAAACGCTCAATGACTGGGTATCCGTGGATGGCAAGGTGCTCTGCTCGGACGAGGAAACCCTCCGTTTCCATGCGCCGGAGGACGACGTAACCGTGCTCGATTTTGAAGTCACCCTCCACGCCTCGCACGGCGACGTCACGTTGGGCGACACCAAGGAAGGCAGCTTCGGCGTGCGCGTGGCCGAATCCATGCGCCTCAAGCCGAACAAATACAATGTGGGCAAACCCACCGGCCACATCGTCAACAGCAATGGCCTGCGCGATGAGCAGACTTGGGGCAAACGCGCGGACTGGTGCGATTACTACGGTCCCGTGGGCAGCAACATCGTCGGCATCGCCATCTTTGATCATCCGGCCAATCCACGTCACCCCACCTGGTGGCATGTGCGCGATTACGGGCTGTTTGCCGCGAATCCGTTTGGCCAGCATGATTTCGAACACCTGTCCGATCCGCACGCGGGCGACTTCAAACTGCCCGCCGGTCAGAGTGTGACCTTTCGTTACCGCGTCGTGCTGCACCCCGGCAACGAACAGACCGGGCAGATCGCCCGGCGTTACGCCGAATACGTGAAAGAGACGGAAACCAAGGACAACTAGAACCAACCCGCGCCCGAACGCGCTTAACCAAACGAATTATGAATCGCCGCACCTTCCTCAAAAACTCCCTGCTCACCACCGCCACCCTGAGCCTCGCACCAGCCCTAAGCCGCGCGCAGGTGCCTGGCGCCAACGGCGACATCCGCGTCGCCGTCGTTGGCTTCAATGGCCGGGGCAAAAGTCACATTGAAGGTTTCCGCGAACAGAAAGGCGTGCGCGTGGTGGCGTTGTGCGACGTGGACCAGAAGGTCCTGGACCAAATGGCGGAAAAATTCAAAGCGGAGAATGTGCCGGTGGAAACCTATCAGGACGTCCGAAAATTGCTCGAGAACAAGGACATTGACGCGGTCTCCTTCGCCACGCCGAATCACTGGCACGCGCTGGGCACCATCTGGGCCGTGCAGGCGGGCAAGGATGTGTACGTGGAAAAACCCGTGGCCCACAATGTCTGGGAAGGTCAGCAGATGGTGGCCGCCGCCCGAAAATACAATCGGATGGTCCAGGCCGGCACCCAGACGCGTTCGTGTTACGGCATTCGCGAAGCCATCGAATGGTTGCGCGCCGGCAGCCTGGGCAAGATTAAACTGGGCCGGAGCATGTGCTACAAACGCCGCGCCAGCATCGGCAAGGCAACCGAGCCTTGCCCGATTCCGGCCACCCTGGATTATGACCTGTGGTGCGGTCCGGCGCCGAAAGTGGAACCGCTCTGGCGCAAACGCCTGCACTACGACTGGCACTGGGTCTGGCCCACCGGCAATGGCGACCTGGGCAATCAGGGCGTACATCAGGTGGACATGGCGCGCTGGGCGCTGGGTTATGATGCCGTTTCACCCCGCGTGTTCGCATTCGGTGGCAGGTTCGGTTACGAAGACGACGGCACCACGCCCAACACGCTGATTGCCTGGCACGATTACAAGCCCGTGCCGATCATTTTTGAAGTGCGCGGTCTGCCCACCGCCGCCGGCTCGGACAAGATGGATCAATATCGCGGTTTCACCGGCATCAGCGCGGCGTTCGAGTGTGAGGGCGGCTTCATGGTGTTCCCCAATTACAACACCGCCATCGTCTGCGACAACGACGGCAAACAGATCAAAAAGTTTTCCGGCTCGGACAATCACTTCGCCAACTTCATCAAAGCGGTGCGTAGCCGGAAACAGTCGGACCTCAACGCCGACATTCTCGACGGCCATCTTTCGGCCGCGATTTGCCACACGGCGAATATTTCGTATCGGCTCGGTCATGGCCAATCGCCGGACGAAATCCGGGATGCGGTGAAAAACAACCACGACATGGCCGACGCCCTGGGGCGGATGGAAGAACACCTGGCTGCCAACAACGTGGATGTGAAGAAAACGCCGACGGCTCTAGGTCCGGTGTTGACGATGACTCCGGAAACGCAGCGCTTCACCAACAACACCACGGCGAATCAAATGCTCACGCGCGAGTATCGGAAGCCGTTCGTCGTACCCGAAAAGGTGTAAGTGCGGCGGAGCAAAACGTCCGGTTTTACTGTTTCATGCGTAAAGTAGCCGACGAGGTAACGAGGCGGAGCAAGCGACACGAGTTTCCGAGCGAATCCGCCTCCTCACGTCGGCGGCTACGGCACGAAGTGGGGCCTTTCGCACCGGCGCTGAAGCCCGCCCGCGAGCGCACCAATTTGGAAATGGGAGCGGGGCTGGATTCCGCGCGCGGATTGCAATGTCCCCGACCACCGGAGCTGATCGCTGCTTCAGGCGCTCACGACCGCTTCTCGTCGGCGTCAATGTAATCCACGAAATTCTTGATGTCCGCGCGATGGCCGAGGCCGGCTTGTTCCTTGCGTTGCTGGAGTCGGGCAATGCCGTCGGCGTCGTTGGCGGCGGGATAATCCAGCATTTGCTGAAAGAACGCGGCCTTGTCCGCCGGGGATTTTTTTACGTGTCGCTTCACCCAATCGCAGACCTGGCCGTCGGTGATTGAGTTCTTGACCACTTCGAGCATTTGCGCGTGCGTCACGCCGGCCGCGTCGAGCCACGCCTTGTCGAAGCCGCGCGCGCCATAATTCGGCTGATAATCCGCGTGCAGCTTACCGGCCAGGTGCAGACGGATCTTGTCCACATACCGGGGCAAATGCGCCCAGCCATCCATGGTTTCGCGGGGGCTGCGGGGAGGAATAATGTCGCTCATGCACCCATGATTGGCGACCAGCGGGAAGCTGTCAACCTTCCCGACAACTCAAACGCGATTCGAACCAATGACCGGTTTTGTTGGCACAGCCGCCGGACCACTGACGCCAGCAACACCTGGGGGAGCGAACGAAGCGCCAGCCGGTCCGGGCCACGGCTCCTGATTTTTTCACAACCCTGCTCCGCCGGATCGGCACACGACGATAGGGCTGCTGACAACAATTGCTGCCGCGGCAATTTGCGCTGGTCAGTTCCCGCGAGATTCAGCTACGATGGCGGCGACACGAACCAGATCATTGTGATGCCAGCCATTTCACGCCGTTCCAAGTTTTACGATTGTTACCGACATTCTTTCGACTGGCCGGCCTGGTTGCTGGTGGCAACCATCGCAATCGGGTTGTCCCCGCGCGTGGGCGCGGCGGACCTCAAGACCAAAAATGTCTTCCTCATCACCACCGACGGATTGCGCTGGCAGGAGGTGTTCACCGGCGCCGAGGAAGCGTTGCTGACCAAGGCCAACGGAGGCGTGGCCGATGAGGCGGCCAACCGGAAAAAATTCTGGCGCGCCACTCCCGGAGAACGACGGCGCGCGCTGCTGCCCTTTCTCTGGAGCGAGGTGGCGGCGCACGGGCAGATTTACGGAAATCAAACCAAGGGCAGTGTGGCGCACATCACCAACACCCGGAAGTTTTCCTACCCGGGCTACAGCGAGTTTCTCACCGGGGTCGCCGACGCACGGATTGACAGCAACGACAAGTTTCTCAACCCGAACACGAACGTCTTCGAATGGCTGAACACGCGGCCCGGCTTTTCCGGTCGGGTGGCGGCCGTGGTGAATTGGGATGTGATTCCCTGGATCCTGAACACCGAGCGCAGCCAGTTGCCGGTATGGACCGGATTCCCGCTGCCGCCCCATTCGCGGGAAATCAAGATTTCGCCGGAACTGGCGCAGTTGCTGGGCGACACCACCGCGATCTTTGACGGAATAATCTTTGATTCGTTCACCGAACGGGCGGCGGTGGACTACGTGAAGCAGGCAAAGCCACGAGCGTTGTATGTCGCCTTTGGCGAGACGGACGAGTGGGCGCATGAAGGTCGCTATGATCTCCTGTTGGAATCCGCGCATCATGTGGATCGCTTCATCCAGCGCCTGTGGGAGACGGCGCAGGCTCTCCCCGAGTATCGCAACCAGACCACGTTCATCATCGCCACCGATCACGGTCGCGGCGATGGCCTGCACCAGTGGCGGAATCACGGGGCGAAAGTGGACGGGGCGGAAAATATCTGGATCGCCATCTTCGGGCCGGACACGCCGCCGCTGGGCGAACGCGAGAACTGCGCGCCGGTCACGCAGGCGCAGATCGCCGCCACAGTCGCGGCTTTTCTCGGGCAAGATTTTCGCGCGGCCTTGCCCCAGGTGGCTGCGCCAATCAACGAAGCCATTCGATCCGGAGCGAACTAGGATCGCAATGGATGCTGTTCCCGCTCCCAGTATGACTCAGTTTTTTCAAGCGTCCGCCAATTTTGACCGAATAACTCAACTGTAAAATCGTCCTAATCACCATGCTAAATCCAAAGCGTAGTCTGCTCGTCCTCCTGATCGGAATTATTTCACTCAGCCTCTTCCTGCCCAACCTCGCCGGCGCCGCGCCGCGGGTGAAGCACGTGTTCATCATCAGCTTTGATCAAGGCAATCCGGCGTTGATCGAGCGGACGGACATGCCGACGTATCATCAGATGGTGGCCGAAGGCGCGCACACCTGGAGCGCTTACACGATCGTGCCGAGCATCACGCTGCCCTCCCACACCTCGATGCTCACCGGCGTCGGCCCGCAGGCGCATCAGGTACTATGGAACAGTTACATCCCGACCAATGGCCTGGTCAAAGTGCCCACCATCTTCAGCCTGGCCAAGGCGCGCGGTCTGGTGACGGCGATGTATGTGGGCAAGGAGAAATTCAAGCACCTGCTCCTGCCCGGCAGCGTGGACAGCTTCGTGTGGCCGCAACCGGAGGACAATGCCAAGGCGGTGGCGCAGGCCTTTGCCGGAGAAGTGGCGCAACTCAAACCCAATCTCTGCTTCATCCACTTCCGCGATCCCGACAGCGCCGGCCATGCGCATGGCGCGAACTCGCCGGAGAAAGTGCAGGCGTTGAAAGATTGCGACGAAGCCCTCAAGGTCATCAAGGACGCGATCGCAGCGGCCGGCCTCACGGACAGCAGCGTCATCATTCTCACGGCAGATCACGGATCCCATGACATCCTCAAGAATGGCAAAACTGTTGCCACGCACGGCACGGCCGAGTCCGTGGACGTGAAAATTCCCTGGGTGGCCTGGGGCAAAGGCGTAAAGAAGGATTTCACCATCACCGCGCCGGTGATCCAGTATGACACGGCGGCCACCGCGCTCTGGCTGCTGCACGTGCCGCTGCCGGAATCCTTCTGGGGCCGGCCCGTCACCAGCGCGTTCAAATAGTGTCGTCCGGCTCGGCGGATCTTGCGACTGATGATGGAACTTGACTGATTTGCCTGCGCGCAAAAACGTCGCGTCAGTGCGCGACCGACTGCGGGGAGTGTTTGGTTCATTTTATCGGGAGCTGCCTCAATGAGACTCAATTTGCGATTCATCGTCGCCGTGCCGTTGCTCGTGGCCGCGACCAGCTCGGCCCCCGCCGCCGTGAAACTCGCCGAGCGCGGCCAACCGCGGGTCGTCATCGTTCAACCCGCCGGAGCAACCGCGCCGGAGCAGCACGCCGTGGCCGAGCTTGCGCTTCACCTGAATCTGATCACCGGCGCGCGTTTTGAAATCCAGACCAATGCCGTGACCGCGCCGCCGAACGCCATCATCGTCGGTCAAGGCGCGCTGGCGACGGAGCTGTTCCCGGAAGTGGATTTTGGCCGTCTCGGCGAAGAAGGCTTTGTCCTCCGCACCAAGGGTCAGCGGCTGTTGCTGGCGGGCGGGCGGCCCCGCGGGACGATTTATGCGGTGGACCGTTTCCTGCAAGACCAATGCGGCGTGCGCTGGTGGACGCCGTGGGCCACCAACCTTCCGCACCACGCCACGTTGCGGATTCCCGACCTGGACGTGCGCGGGCAGCCGCCGTTCGAATATCGCGAACCGTTCTGGTTTCAGGGTTTTGATCCGCTGTGGAAGACGCGCAACGGAGCGAACGGTTCGAATCACCAGATCCCGTCCGACTGGGGCGGCTGCATCACCTACAAGGGATTTGCCCACACGTTCTATCCGCTCGTGCCCCCGGAGAAGTATTTCGCCGCCCATCCCGAGTGGTACAGCCTCATCAATGGCAAGCGGACCCATGACCACGCCCAATTGTGCCTCTCGAATCCGGAGCTGCGCGATTTTGTCGTCGGACGCATCAAGGAATGGTTGCGCGAGGCGCCGGACGCCCGGATCATTTCCGTGACCCAAAACGACTGGCATGGCCAGTGTCAGTGCGCCAAGTGCCAGGCCATTGATGACACGGAAGGCAGCCCGGCCGGCAGCATGCTGGCCTTTGTGAATTACATCGCCGAAAAGATCGAACCGGATTTCCCGAATGTGGCGGTTGATACCTTTGCCTACCAATACACGCGCAAACCGCCAAAGCATATCAAGCCGCGCCCCAACGTCATCGTCCGGCTTTGCAGTATCGAGTGTAATTTCCGCGAGCCACTGGATCACCCGTCCAACGCCGCGTTTCTGGCGGACCTGGCTGGTTGGTCAAAAATATGTTCCCGCCTTTACATCTGGGATTACACGACGGATTTTTCGGCCTACTTGATGCCACACCCGAACTGGTTCGCGCTCGGCCCGAACGTGCGGTTGTTCCAGAAGTTTGGCGTGCGCGGCGTGTTCGAGCAGGGCGCCTATCAAGGATTCGGCAACGAGCTGGGAGAATTGCGCGCCTGGGTGCTGGCGCAACTCCTCTGGAATCCGCAACAGGATGATCGCGCGCTGATCCAGGAATTTCTCGTCGGCTACTACGGCCCGGCGGCGGCCAAATCCATCGGGCGTTACCTCGAACTCATGGATCACGCCTCGCAGGGGTTCTACCTCGGCTGCTTTACCCGGCCCAACGCCCCGTTCCGGACGGCCGGGGTGTTGATCGAAGCCGAGCGACTCTGGCAGCAGGCGGAGCAGGCGACAGCCAAGGATCCGGAACTCAACGCGCGCGTGCGGCTCAGCCATCTGCCCGTGCGTTTTGCCTTCCTGCGCAAATGGGAAAAACTTCGCTACGATGCGTGGGAACAGAATCTCACCTGGCCGTTGTCCGAATCGCGCCGGGCGGTGGCGGATGAATTTGCGGCGGTGGCAAAAGGCTTGCCGGGCCGGCCGTGGACCGTGGTGAACCCCATGCGTGAATCCGGTCTGACCGTGGACAAATTCCTGGCGGACTTTGCCGAGGACCCGAAACGCGAGTTCGGTCCGCCGCCGCCCAAGCGTTTGCGCAATCCGCCTCCGCCTTCGGACCTGCCGCGATCAAGTCGGGCCGGCGCGGTGGAGCTGCCGGACAATCTGGCCGTGTTGGCCCGGCCGGGTGAATGGGCGGAAGTTCGCCCGGATGCGACCGCATCCGATCGGCGCGCCGTATGGATGCCGGGTCGTCACAAGGAATGGGCCTGCACATTCGTGGGTTCGCGGCTGCCGGCCAAGGCGCAACGCGGACATTGGGACATTTACGCCGTGGTGCGCATCGAGCCGGGAACGGAAACCAAACCAGACGCGCCGGCGTTCAGCGCGGGGGTGTATGACGAGCAGGCGCGGAAATCCTTGGCGAGCCTCAGTGTATCGCGAGCGCAAGCCGGCGAGGGTTATCACTCGCACTTGATCGGTACCGTCGAGATGAATCCCGAGTGCGAAATTTATGTGGCGCCGGCGGCGAACGACGCAGCGCGCGCGGTCTGGGTGGATCGGGTGTTCCTCGTCCCTGCGCGCTGAGTCCGCCTCCCCGCGCGTGCATCTTGCCCCTGCCGGCGGACCGGAATGGGGCGCGGCTGTGTCGTCCTCGACCAGCCGCAGCAGTTGCCACCCAACCTGGAAATTTCACACTCGTAACACCGGGTCGGGAACCCGGCCTTCAGGACTGGGCGAACAAAGCTTGTAGGCCGCGTGCCCACGCGGCGGGTGTCAACATTCCAAGCTGCATGTGAAACATGCGGGGTAAATCCGCCTGCCGAATCGCTGCGGCCCATTTTTCGCGCTGGTGCGGCTGGTTTTCAACCCGGCCGCGCTCCTGGACAGTGTCAGGCTGCGCGCCCCCGCCCGCGCTTCCGTCGTTTTTCCTTGGGTAGTTTCCGTGGCTTCGCCTATGCTCCCTGCCGCTGAATTTTTGATTTGTCGCAATGAAAGTCACCCTGAACTGGCTCAAGCAATACGTGGATTTCAACTGGTCACCGGAAACGCTGACGGAGCGGCTGACCTTGCTCGGACTCGAGGTCGAGGGCGTGCGGAAAATTTCCGGCGACTTCGAGGGCATCGTCGTGGCGCAGATCCTCACCCGCGAGCCCGTGCCCGGCTCTGACAAACTTTCGGTCTGCAAAGTGAATGACGGCAAGGGCGAGAGGACCATCATTTGCGGTGCGCAGAACCATCAGCCGGGCGACAAGGTCCCGCTCATTCTGCCGAACTTCGCGTTGCCGTTGAAGCCCGGCGAGTCGGAGCCGTTCGTCATCAAGGAACGAAAAGTCTTTGGCATCACAAGCCAGGGCATGATGTGTTCGCCCCAGGAACTCGGTCTGCCGGACCCAGTGGACGGCCTGCTGATTCTTCCGGCGGACGCGCCCGTCGGAAAACCGTTCGGCGAATATCTCGGACGCACCGGCGGCGATGTGGTGTTTGACCTCGAAGTCACGCCCAACCGGCCTGATCTCAACAGCGTCATCGGCATCGCCCGCGAAATTGCAGCCCTCACGGGCAACGAACTCCGCTTCCCGGAAATTCCCGCTGGCCAGGATTCCGGTGGACCCGACACGACCCAGTTGCCGGTGTCAACGGGCAACGACCCCATCACGGTTCGGATCGAGGATGCGGAGCGTTGCCCACGTTACACCGCCCGGATCATCCGGGGCGTGAAGGTGGGGCCGAGTCCGGATTGGTTGCGTTCGGCGCTGGAGAAGGTCGGCGTTCGCAGTATCAGCAATGTGGTGGATGTGACGAACTACGTCATGCTCGAAACCGGCCAGCCACTGCACGCGTTTGATTATCATTTGATCGCCAAAGGCGCGGATGGACGACCGACCATTGTGATCCGGCGCGCGCAGGCCGGTGAAAAATTTCAGACGCTCGACAATCAGGAGCGCACGCTCACGGACGAGATGCTGCTGATTGCGGATGAACAAAAGGGCATCGCGCTCGCCGGAGTGATGGGCGGCGCGAACTCCGAGATCAACGAGCAGACCGTGGACGTGTTGCTCGAGAGCGCCTGCTTCTCCCCGACCAACATCCGCCGCACGAGCAAACAGCTCGGCCTCCGCAGCGAGTCCAGTTACCGCTTCGAGCGGGGCGCGAACATCGGCCGCTGCGATTGGGCCAGTCGGCGCGCCGCCGGATTGATTTTGGAAACCGCGGGTGGCCAGTTGGTGGAACGCGCGGTGGACGCCTTCCCGCGACCGGTTGAACCCAAAGTTCTCACATTGCGCCCGGAAAAAGTCGAAGCCTTGCTGGGCCTCGCGATTCCTCGCGACCAGATCGAAGTGATGCTCAACCGTCTGGGTCTCCAATCCACCGCGCGCGTGCCGGTGCCGGTGGCAGGTCCGCCGGAAACGCCGTTGCCGCCGTTGAAATTCCGGGTGCCATCGTGGCGCGTGGACTTGAAACGCGAGGTGGATTTGATCGAGGAAGTCGGCCGGCTGCATGGAGTGGAGAAAATCCCCAGCACGCCACCACGGGGTGCGACGGGCGCCAACGCGTTTGATTCCGTTTTTGACCAGATTGGGGACGTGCGGCGAATTCTCACCGGGCTGGGCTTGCACGAGGCGCAGGGGCAGACGCTGGTGTCGAAAGCCGAGTGTCGAATGTCAGACGACCAGATCGTCGCGCTGGCCAATCCACTGAGTTCGGACATGGACGTGCTGCGGCCGAGTCTGTTGCCGGGTTTGCTCGCCGTGTTGCGCCACAATGTCAACCGGAAGAATCAAGACCTGGCGCTGTTTGAAGTGGGCCGGGTGTTCACGCGGGTGAACGGGGCGACGAAGGAGGAACGCCGGGTCGCCCTGGCGCTCACCGGTCAACGCGCGCTGCCGTTCTGGAGCGGGGGCGAACGCGAAGCCAGGTTTGACGCCTACGATCTCAAAGGTCTGGTGGAGGTCTGGCTGGAGCAATTTGGTTTGCGCGGCGTGGTGTTTGGCAAGCGCGCGGAGAGCACGCCCTGGTTTCTCGAATCCGCCACGGTGACCTTGGGCGGGAAAGTGCCGCTGGGCGAACTCGGCCAGTTGCTCCCGACCCTGGCCAAACAATCCGACCTGCGCGACGCCGTGTTTCTCGCCGAGTTCAATCTCGATGTGCTGCTGGCCAAACGAAATCCCGCCAATTCTTTCAAACCGCTGCCGCAATTCCCGTCGAGCCGCCGCGATGTGGCGATGCTCGTGCCGGAGGCGACCACGCACGAGGCCGTGTTGCAAACGGTCCGGCAGGCCAAGCCGGCCAATCTGGAAACGGTGGAGTTGTTCGATGTGTTTCGCGGCCAACACGTGCCGGCCGGACAGAAGAGTCTGGCCTACGCGATCACTTATCGCGCGGCGGACCGGACTTTGACCGAGGCCGAAGTGAACGCCGCCCATGAGCGGGTGGTGGCCGCCTGCCAGACACACTTGCGGGCCGTGTTGCGGGCATGACGCGGCCCGGACATTTGAAACGCATTTTTGGCAGCGACGGACTGGCCGATAAGCGGAATCAGTTCAGACTGCCCGGAGAACCGAACCGAACCATGAGCCAAACCACGAGCTTCGCCCTGACGCAGGCGGATATTCCAACCGCCTGGTACAACCTCAATGCCGATTTCCCCGAGCCGCTGCCGCCGCCGCTGCACCCGGGCACGAAACAACCGATGCCGCCCGAGGCGCTCGAAGCCATTTTCCCGCGCAACCTGGTCGAACAGGAGATCAGCACCGAGCGTTGGATTGAAATCCCCGAACCCGTCCGGGAAATCTACGCGCTGTGGCGGCCGACACCGCTGTTGCGCGCAGTGCGTCTGGAACGGGCGCTGCAAACGCCGGCGCACATTTATTACAAATACGAGGGCATCAGCCCCGCCGGCAGTCACAAGGTCAACACGTCGGTGGCGCAGGCTTATTTCAACCGGCAGGCGGGCACGAAACGACTCGCGACCGAGACCGGCGCCGGGCAATGGGGTTCCTCGCTCGCGTTCGCGTGCAGTTTGTTCGACCTGGAGTGCAACGTGTACATGGTCAAGGTCAGTTATGAGAGCAAGCCGTATCGCCGGATGCTCATGCACACCTGGGGCGCGACGGTTCATGCCAGCCCGAGCAACACGACGGACTATGGCCGCAAGGTGCTGGCCGAGGATCCGCACTGTCCCGGTAGTCTGGGGATGGCGATCAGCGAGGCCATCGAGGACACGGTCAAACACCCGCATACCAAGTACTCCCTCGGCAGTGTGCTGAACCACGTGTGCCTGCACCAGACTGTCATCGGCGAGGAAACCCTCAAGCAGATGGAACTCGCCGGAGAAGAGCCGGACGTGATCATCGGTTGCTGCGGCGGCGGCAGCAACTTTGCCGGGCTGGCCTTCCCGTTTCTGCGCCGGAAGATTCAGGAGAAAAAGAAATATCGCCTGGTGGGCGTGGAACCTTCGGCGTGCCCGACCTTGACCCAGGGAGAACTGCGCTACGATTTTGGGGACACGGCCGAGACGACGCCCTTGCTGATGATGCACACACTGGGACACAAATTCATGCCGCCGCCGATTCATGCCGGCGGACTGCGCTATCACGGCATGTCGCCGATGATCAGCCACGCCCTGAAGCTGGGCCTGATCGAAGCCGAGGCGTATCACCAGACCAAGGTCTTCGAGGCCGCCACGTTGTTCGCGCGCCGTGAAGGTCTGGTGCCGGCACCGGAATCAGCGCACGCGATCGCGGCCGTGGTGCGGCATGCCCTCGAGGCCCGGGAGCAGGGAAAAAAGCGCGTGCTGTTGTTCAATCTTTCCGGACACGGGCTGCTCGACTTGAGCGCCTACGAATCCTACCAGCACGGAAAACTGCAGGATGTTTGAGACGAAACTGCAACGAGCAGTCCGGCAATCCAGCCGCGGCGGCGAAGTTCGTGCTGCGCCACCGAGGCTATTTTAACGAGGCCAGATAGGCCACCAGGTCGCGAATTTCGCTCTTGGTAAGCACCTGGCGCATGTTGTCGAGCATTCCGGAGGCTCCGGTCTTGCGCGTCTTGATGTCCGATTTCTTGAGGGTCACCAGACCGTCTTCCGGCGTGTACAATTCAATACTATCCGCCGTTTCGTGCTTGAGCAGGCCGGCGTAGGAGACGCCGTTGTTCAACACGCCCTGGATCGTTTCATAGCCCGGCGCAATCTTGTTGTTCGGATAAGTGATGGACTCAAGAATGTAAGCGCGGTCGGCGCGCGCGCCGATCTGGGAGAGGTTCGGGCCGGCATCGCCACCCTCCCCGGTGACTTTGTGGCAGCGGATGCAGGAGGCTTCAATTTTTTCGTGGAAAATCTTGCTTCCATTCGCAGCATTCCCGCCGTCCAGACAATCGGCGAACTGCGCCACACCGGTCTGACTCGCGCGTTGCTTCGCCAGCGCGGCCAGTTCGGACTTGACCTGAGGATCCTGGCGCTGGGCGGCGGCTTCCTCCAGATCCAATTCCACCGCCGGGGCAATTTTGCCCGCGCGCAATTCGCCCAGTTGTTGCGCGAGCAACCGATCCGAGGCGGGATCCGGGGTCCTCGCCAGCACGGAATAGACCGCCTGTTTTTCGGCCACGGTGCCGTGGGTCAGGTATTTCTCCAGAGTAGCGACGACCTGATGGGCGGGAACGGATTGCGCCGTGAGTTTGACGGCCGCCAGCCGGAGGACTTCCGATGAGGAGGCGCTCGCCGCTTGCATCGCGGCCGGCAACTGTGGCGACTTCAAGTGGCCGAGACATTCCAACGCGGTCGTGCGCAATTCCGGGCTGGCCCCGGTGTCGCTCACGCACTTGAGCGCCGGCGGACCGAAACTCGTCCAGTTATTTTCCCCCGCCAGCTCAAACACGCCGATCGCCATTTTCTCCGACGCCGGGTGCGTGGTGATGGCAAGCAACGTGGCTTCCACCTTGCCGGAATTGAGCGGCGGACGTTCGGGCAGGGGCCGCCAGAGTCCGGAGACGTGATCCTTCCCGTCCGGCTTCGACCACTGACTGAGCGCCGTGATGGCTTCCGATCGAATCAACTTGGGCAGCGGTTCGGCGGCCGCCAACGTCGCCAGTCGTTCGGCGGCGGCAGGCGTGCCGACCCGGAGATTGGCGTTGACGATGCGGCGCAAGATGGCGTCGCGCGGCGCGGGTTGTTCAACGGACCCGACGGGCAGACGCGCGAACTGGGGCCACTGATCGCCGAGCGCAGCCAGCGCGGGCAAATCCGCCACCACCGGCAGGTCATTGATGGCGCGCGCGACCTCGGCCACCACCCGTGGATTGGGGTCGTTCAAAAATTGGTCCAGTTTCGACGAGGCCAGACGGCGCAACGCCACAACGGCCGCGAGCCGGAGGTTGACCGAGGCATCGCCGTGCAACGCGGCCAGTTCGGATTCGGTGGCGCAGTGCAGCAGCGCCATCACCCCGGCGTGCCGCAGCCACGGATCCTCGCCGCTCTGGCGCAACATTTTCTGCACGGCGGCCAGATCGCGCGCCTGACCAACTTTGCTCACGGACAACGCCGCGAAGTAACGCACGCGCGGCTCGGGGTCGCTCAACATTTTGACGAACTGCTTGACGTAACGCGCGTCCTGCGCGTCGCCGAGGACCTTGAAAGATTGCGCGCGGACCTCCGTCTCCGGGTCTTTCAGCAATTTGGCGAAATCAGGTTTCTGGCCGCTGCGCTCAAGCTGCCCCAACCCCCAGATGGCGTGCAGCCGCGCCAACAATGACGGATTCTGAGCCGCGACGCGGACCAGGTCACGCCGGGCCAAGTGCGCCACGAGCGCGAACTGCGCTTCGCGTCGCACCCGCCGGTCCGCATGCGCGAGCAGGCCGGCCAGTTCCACATTCGATCGTTGCGTGAAGCCCTCGGCGAAAAGTTTTTTCACCTCGGCCACGACTGGCTGGTTGCGTTCCTCCGGCGTGAAGACGCGATAGATACGGCCCTTGCCGGTGCCGGCCCAGCCGTCTATCCAATCGCTGGCGTAGAGACAACCGTCGTAACCAAAGTCAACGTCCGTGGGCAGAAAATCCCACCAGAAATGTTTCACTTCACCGAGGGCAAAGCCCGCGCCCTGTGGCTGCACGGTGAAGGCGAGGATGCCGCTGTTGGGCCGGGGGCTCCCGCTGAAATTGCACATGAAAAAATGTCCGCGCCACGGCGGCGGCAGACCGATGCCCGGATCCAGTGTCAGCCCGCTGGGCCCATTGCCGACTTTCGAGGACACGGGGGGCAGCGCGTAGGCCGCGCGATCAGGAAATTGTTCGTAGCAGAGCCGCTCGGCGAGCCACGAACTGCGGGCCATGGGTTGCGTGATGAATTGCCAGCCCACACGCCAGCCGCTGTCGCCACCCTCGGCCGCGTACACGATGCGTGCCGGGTCGCCGGCATCGGAGTTGTTGTCGCCGGTCCAGAGATTGCCGTAATCATCGAAGACCAGTTCCTGCGGATTGCGCAGACCCTGGTAAAAGATTTCCACGTTGGACCCATCGAGGTTGCAGCGATAAATCGCGCCGCACTCGGAGTTGTCCACCACTTTGCCGTCCGGCCGCACGATGTGCCCGCCGCGATCGCCGATGGAATAGTAGAGCCGCCCGTCCGGGCCGATTTGCAGTCCGTGCAGGTCGTGGCCGAGGAAACCGTACCGCACGCCGTAGCCATAGCTAAGACTCTTTCGCGAATCAGCCACGCCATCGTGGTTCGTGTCCTGCAACAGCCACAGGTTCGGGATGTCGGTGTAATAGACGTCGCCGTGGCGCGCGAGGACGCTGGCGCCGAGTCCGTCCTCCAACTGGTTGAAACCTTTGGCAAAAATCCGGGACCGGTCAATCTTGCCGTCACCCTGGCTGTCCCAGAGGAAGGCGATCTGGTCGTCGCGATTCGTCCACCAGGCGGTGTTGTTGGGTTCAAAGCGCTTCGTGTAGGCGATGCGCTCGGCCACGGATCGGGAGGCGAGTTCGGTGTCCAACCAGTTCATGCGCTCGCGAATGTCCGGCACGCCAGCCCCGAAACGAAAAGTTTCGGCGACGTAAAAATGACCCTGCTCATCAATGCTGAAGGCCACGGGATTGGCGAGCAACGGTTCGGCGGCGACCAATTCGCACGTAAAACCTTTGGGCAGCGCGAAACCCTTGATGGCCTGTTCCGCTTCATCGCTGGCGCGGGCGTCCGCTTTGACGGCAACTCCGAAGTCGTCCACGGCGGGGAGTTGAGTGACGGTGAAGCAGGCTACGGACGCAAGCGCGAGGGAAAGCTTTCGGCAAAACATACGCCGGGAAGATTGCAAACCGCGGCGGCCTTAGCAAGAAAGTTGGCCCGGGTTGGGCATGTCGCACCTCTGATTGCTCCGCCCGTACCGGATTGAGGAGCACACGCCCTCGCGCGGGGGCGCACCCGGAGGCGGCGGACGCGGGCGTCCACCGCCGCACGCGAAGGCGCGTGCGCTCCCGACTGCCATAAACGGAGAACACCCGTTGAGCACGAGCGGCCAGATTCCGTTGGCCTGTCGGCGCGCGCTCCGCTACGATTCACTTGGGACTGAGAGTCACGACTTCAGGTGAAACGTGACTTCGCCCTGCCGACGAAATTTCAGTCGGGCAACGAACCATACTTGAATTATCACTATGAACGCCAAAATCACCAAACTGCTCGGCGATTCCGCCGCGAGCCTGCTCCAACACAAGGCCATCTTCCCGAAGGAAAAATTGCATCTGCCTGGGTCGGATTTCATGGACCGCATCTTCGTCGGCTCGGACCGAAATCCGCAGGTGTTGCGGAGTCTGCAACAGATGTTCGGCCACGGCCGGCTGGGCGGCACGGGGTATCTCTCGATCCTGCCGGTGGATCAAGGCATCGAACACTCGGCGGGCGCGAGCTTCGCGCCGAACCCAGATTACTTTGATCCGGAGAACATCGTGAAGCTGGCCCTCGAGGGTGGCTGCAACGCGGTGGCTTCCACGCTCGGCGTGCTGGGCATCGTGTCGCGCAAATACGCGCACAAGATTCCGTTCCTGGTGAAGTTGAATCACAACGAACTGCTGACCTGCCCGAACAAGTTCGACCAGATTTATTTCGCGCAAGTGGAGCAGGCGTGGAACCTGGGGGCGGCGGCGGTTGGCGCGACGATTTATTTCGGTTCGGCGGAATCCACGCGGCAGATTGTCGAGACCAGCCAGGCGTTCAAACGCGCGCACGAACTTGGCCTGGCCACGGTGTTGTGGTGCTATCTGCGCAACAGCGCGTTCAAGACGAAGGAAAAGGATTATCATGTGAGCGCCGATCTCACCGGCCAGGCGAATCATCTGGGCGTGACCATCGAAGCCGACATCATCAAACAGAAGCTCCCCGAGAACAACGGCGGCTACAAGGCCATCCCGAATTACGGCAAGACCAGCGAGAAAGTTTACACCGAGCTGACCACGGAGCACCCGATTGATCTGTGCCGGTATCAGGTGCTGAACTGCTACGCGGGGCGCGCGGGTCTGATCAACTCCGGCGGCGAGTCCAAGGGCCAGGGCGACCTCGCAGCGGCGGTGCGAACGGCGGTGATCAACAAGCGCGCCGGTGGCATGGGGTTGATTTCCGGCCGCAAAGCCTTCCAACGTCCGCTCCGTGAAGGCGTCGAGTTGCTCAACGCCATTCAGGACGTGTATCTGGATCAGGACATCACGGTGGCGTGACGCCGGCTGCTGTTTGACAGCTCCGTGGTCTCCGGAACGGAGTTCAGAGTTGCAACCACGTCCGCAGTCGTTGGTTCAGCGCGCGTTGATCGGCTGAAGAGAGCGAGCCAAGCACTTTGACAACCAGCCTTGCTTCCACGGTGGCCAATTGCGCTTTGACTCCACAGGCCACGTTCAAACCGGCCACGCGCCAGTCTTGGACCGGAATATCCGTGTTGGAAAGCACCGAAGAAATCGGAGCCAGGAACAGGTCAGCCCCGTAGCGCCCAAGGACCACGGCCGGCCGGACTTTGCGGCTCGTCAGGTCCGTGAACGGAATCGGCAGGAGAACGACGTCATTTCTTGAGCAATTCATTGAAGACGTCATCCGCGTCGTTGTCCCAGACCTGGGCGAGCGATGTTTCGGAAAGTTTCAACCACGCCTCCCGCTCCGAGTCGGTTTCAATGGTCACGCGGACACGGCTCTTTTCGGGAAGCGGCAACGACCCGGACAAAACGAGTTTGCCGTTTTCGTAGATGGCCTCAACGGTCGTTGTCATGGTGGAAAGTTAGCGCGCGTTTGCGTGACGGCAAGTCACCGGCTCAGCTCTTCCAGTCGAACGCCTTCTTTTTCAATGCGTAAATGTAGCCAACGAAGAGGATGCCGAGGAAGGAAACCATCGAGCCAAGAATCAGGTTGCGCGTCGCGGGCTCCGCCAGCATCGCCTTGTAAACCACGGCCCACGGGTACATGAACACCACCTCGATATCGAACAGGATGAACAACATCGCCACGAGGTAAAATTTCACGGACATGCGCGTGGTGCCGCCGCCGACGGGCAACATGCCGCACTCGTAGGCGGTGTCCTTGATCTTGCTCCGTGACCCGCGTTTACCGAGCACGAGCGAAAGGACGATCATCCCGCCCGTCGCCGCGATGGCGAGAACGACGAGCATCAGCACCGCGAGGTATTGGGGGAACTGTGGGAACGGCGTTGTTTCCATGGCAACCAGCTTAAAAGAAGTGGCGGCAACACGCAAGCCTGTCAGATTTTCCATCCTGAGCACGGACGCACCTGGTTTCGATCTTTGCTCAACCACACCGTGGCTTCAGCCGGGGTTAAGATAGCGACAAAGAATCGCAGCCGTTTTAACGGCTTCAGTGCGCGCGGTCAAGCCGTTGAAACGGCTGATTGCATTCTTACGTCCGTTACCCACCGGGCTAAAGCCGCGGTGTTAATGAGAGGCCTCGGAAACAAATCACGACAGGTGCTTCTGCCCTGATGGTTCGTCGCTCATCTGCGAAACAGCCACATCAGGAAGGACAACAACACGCTAAGCAAAAGGCAGGTGACGATGGGGAAATGGAAACTGACATTGGCGCGCTCAACGTGGATGTCGCCGGGCAACCGTCCGAACCAACCTTTGCCCAACCCGGCCCACAACAGCGCGCCGACAAAGGCGATCACCAACCCGATGACCACGAGATACCGGCCCAAGTCATTCATGCGATCGCAAGCTACGCGCAGGTTTCCGGTGTTTCAAAACCTTATTGACGGTCGTCGCACTCGGAGGCGGGCAGGCAGGCGGAAATTCTTGATACCGGGAGTCAATGACGCATCCGATAGAACGCGCTGGAACCACTCGGTGGTTGGTCGGCAATGAAGAATTGCCCGGAAGCCGGAGCATTGGTGGATTGCACAGCTTCCCATATCGCCGACGACCCCAGGGTCGTGGTGCGCTCAATCAGATAGTTCGTGCCGGGAGCGCCCACGCAGGCGAGCTGAATCTGGCCGCTGGCAAGCGTGACCTGGGCAATGTATTCCAGGGGATCACCGAATCTAAAAATCGTGCCGGCGTCACTTGGGCCGCCTTGGTCCGTCGTCCCGTAGAGCGCGCCCTTCGGCCCCGAGGTTAGCCCTCCACGCGGATACGCGCCGGTGCTTGCGTCAAAGCTCGCCAGCACCGCGTAGCCGCTTCCGTCCTTGTTCAGTTGGAACAGCGTCCCCTGGCCGGAGGCCCCGCCGCGTTCGGTGGTCCCGTAAAGCGTGCCGTCGGCCGCTTCCACCAAACTCCCGCACGGATGTCGGCCATCCCCGGCCACGCCCAGAAAGGCATGGAGCAGTTGAAATCCTGAGCCGTCCTTGTTGACGCGGTACACCACACCCGCGTCGTTGGTGGTGCCGCCGGAATACGTGGTACCGTAGAGCATCCCGTCATTCCCTTCGAGGAGTGGCGACATGGGGTTCGCGCCGGTCGTCAAACGATTGTCGAAAGTTTTCACCAAAGTGTAGTTCGTGCCGTCCAAGTCTATCCGGAAGATGCAGCCGTTCGCTGCGTTGCTGTAGGTAGTGTTCAGGTAGCTGACATAGGTGGTGCCATACAGCCGGCCGTCACTGGCTTGCAGCAGTGGTTGCATGGGGTTGAGACCGCCGGGATCAAACTGGTGGAGGACGGTATAGTTCGATCCATCGGGTGTGAGTCGGAACAAAATGCCACGAAAGCCGGTACCACCTTGGGCGGTGATGCCGTACAGGTATCCATTCGTGGCACGCGTAAGTGCGGCGGAAGCATAATAGCCGTCAACCCCGGGAGCAAAATCGTGCAAAGTAGTCAGGTCCGGCCCGGTGGGATTCAGCGAGAAAATCGCTCCGTGACCTCCCGTGCCGTCGTTGATACCGGCGCCGACAAATACGCCGTTGGCGCTTTCAATCACGGAGGCTGTGGGGTTTGCCCCCACTGGTAACGCCGCAGTGATCTGGTACGCGCGACCCAGTGCATCAATCTGGAATACGCACCCCGCGCCCTGTTCTGAGCCGAGTCTCGTGGTCCCGTAATACAGTCCGTCGCTGGCGTGCAGCAAACCGGCATAAGGGGATTCTCCGTCACCGCCCGCGGCGGAAAACTGTCGCAGCACCGTGAATCCGGCTCCGTTCTTTTGAATTCGGAAAATGGTGCCTTCGCCGGCAACGCCTCCGAGCTTGGTGGTGCCGATCAAGTCCCCGTCTGTGGACTCCACCAACCCCGCCGCCGCCCCCTGTCCCAAGACAATGTTCGTTAGCGTCAGGTAGTTGCTGCCGTCCTGATCAATCCGAAAAACCACCCCGCCACCGTTCGTGCCGCCGTCGAACGTCGTACCGTAGAGTCGCCCGTCGGTAGCCAGAGCCAGCCCGCTCAACGATATGGCTCCGGTCGAGTTGGTTAGCTCGCGCAATACGGCAAAGTCCGCGCCATTGGTGTTGATCCGATAAACCGTTCCGGAATTCTGGCGACCGCCAGCGGAAGTTGTGCCGTAAAGAAATCCATTCGTGCCTTGAACCACTTCTCCATACGGAAAATAGCCGTTGGTCTGCACCAACACGGGGACGGAACCGCTTGGGTATCGGTAAAAATGATGCAAAACACTGAAACCGGAACCGTCCTTTTCGAGTCGGAATAGTGTTCCCACATTCGAGCTGATCGTCGAAGTCCAGCCCGGGATGTTGGTTCCGCCGCCAAAAAGCGTCGTGCCGTAAAGTCCGCCGTCCGTGGCCTCCAGCAGACCACCTTCGGGATTCGCGCCATCGTTACCCGCGAAAGTTTTCAACACCTCAAACCCGGTGCCGTCCTTGTGCAATCGAAATACCACGCCGTAATCGTTCGTGCCCGGGCCACCGCCCGAAGTCGTTCCATAGAGCAAGCCGTCGCTGGCTTCCAGCAATCGGGCTTCGGGATACGCGCCATTGGTGCCATCGAAACTCGCGAGCACGCTGAAATTGCTCCCGGCCATGTCGCTGCGAAACACCGTCCCAAGCCCGAAGTTGCCGCCTTCGCCGGTAGTCCCGTAAAGGAAACCGTCCGTGGCCTCGATCACCGCCGCAGACGGTCGTTGCCCGTCATTGGTCACTGACCCGAACGATTTGATGACCACGAAGCCGGTGCCGTCCTGGTTCACCCGATACAACGTCCCTTGGCGCACACTGCCACCTGCGACCGTGGTGCCATAGAGCTTCCCGTCGCTACCCTTGATCAACTCCGCCTGCGGCATGGCCGCGCTCTGTTCCGAAAAACCGAACGCGCGCAATGCCGACAGCGATGCCGCATCAATGGAAACAGGGATCAAGCAAGCGAGGGAAAGGAGGCAAAGTGACTTGAAAGTCGGCGCGCCCATAGATTTCGCTTGCATGTTATCGCAGCGGAGATTTAGAGTCAATCCACTTGCACTGAAAAAAAGCCGGCGCCGGCAAAACTCACGATGCAACCGCTACGAAGCCATCACTCGAACCGCCGGGGTTCTTCCTCCCAGCGCGCCTTTACCTTTACCGAATTGCTGGTCGTCGTCGGGGTGATGGTGTTGCTAATGCTGGTCTTGCTCCCCGCGCAAGCGGACTCCCGCGTCAAATCCCGGAGCATTCGTTGCCTGGATAACTTACGGCAGATCATGAATGCGGTGTTGCTTTATACGGGAGACAACCACGACTTTTTTCCGCCCAACCCGGATGATGGGAATACTGTGCTTGGTCATCATTGGTGCCAGGGCAATGGCGGAGTGGGTGAGTTTGGGCCGTTCAACCCGGATATCCTGACAGACCCGACGCGCTGTTTGATTACCACCTACCTCCACACCAACGTCAGCCTTTTTCGCTGCACGGCTGATCCTCGTTTCGGCACCTACCAAGGCAGCGATCCGGCCAAGATTGGAACCACAGTGCCGGCAGCCCGAAGCATTTCCATGAATCAGGCAGTCGGTACCATTTGTCCGACATTTAACACGGGAGGCGGACATTCCGGCGTGCCGACCATGTCGGTAAATGGCCCGTGGTTGAATAACAACGACTCTCACCGCCGTAATACCCCGTGGCGAACCTACGGCCAGCTATCCGACGTAATCATTCCTGGGCCTGCCAACCTCTGGGTGATTACGGAAGAAGATCCTTTCAGCATTAACGATGCAAGCTTTGCCTTCGGTATCAACATACCGGAGTGGGTCAACTGGCCCAGTACATTGCACGACATGAGTTGCGTTGTCACTTTCGCCGATGGTCATGTGGAGCTTCACAAATGGGTGGATCCAAGCACCCGAGTTGTCAACGGCAAGCTAATGCGCCGGTCCGTTCCCGGCAGCGCCGACTGGGCATGGCTCAAAGCGCGAACCTCGGCGCGGGCGCACTAGGTGCCCAGCTGGGGATGTTTGTGAAGGTGGCAGTTCTCGCGCTGCGAGAACTCCGCCCGCGTAGAGCGGGCGACGGGAGCGGCAGACGGCGTAATTTAGCCCGCCTCCCGTGCGAAAGTTGGGTTGACGTCAATCCACTTGCACTGCATGTAACAAGACGAGTCCAGCAATAACTCACGATGCAACCGCTACGAAGCCATCACTCGAACCGCCGGGGTTCTTCCTCCCAGCGCGCCTTTACCTTTACCGAATTGCTGGTCGTCGTCGGGGTGATGGTGTTGCTAATGCTGGTCTTGCTCCCCGCGCAAGCGGACTCCCGCGTCAAATCCCGGAGCATTCGTTGCCTGGATAACTTACGGCAGATCATGAATGCGGTACTGCTCTACACGCGGGACAACCACGACTTTTTCCCGCCCAACCCGGATGATGGGAATACTGTGCCTGGTCATAACTGGTGTCCGGGACAGGGTGGAGCGGGTGGAGGTCAAGAATTCAACTCGGAGATTTTGGCCGATCCGAAGCGAAGTTTGATCACCACTTATATCAACACCAACGTCAGCCTTTTTCGCTGTACGGCTGACTTGCGCTATGGGAACTACCAAGGCAGCGATCCATCTAAACTTGGAACCAAAGTGCCAGCGGCCCGAAGTATCTCGATGAACTTTGCAGTGGGCACCATCTGTCCGGCATTTAACTCGGTAGGGTCACATGCTGGCGCACCAACCTTGTCGGTAAATGGCCCGTGGTTGGACAACAACCACGGTCACATCCGCAACTCCCCGTGGCGTACTTACGGTCGGTTATCAGACATAACCATTCCCGGGCCTGCCGACCTTTGGGTGATCACGGAAGAAGACCCTTACAGTATTAACGACGCTGGCTTTGGCTTCGGCATGAACGGCGCGGAGTGGATTGACTGGCCAAGCACGCAGCACGACATGAGTTGCGTGGTCACTTTTGCCGATGATCATGTGGAGCTTCATAAATGGGTGGATCCACGCACCCGGGTTATCAATGGCAATGTCGGTCGCCGGCCCGTTCCTCGCAGCGCCGACTGGGCATGGCTCAAAGCGCGAACCTCAGCCGCGGCGCGATAAACCTTGAGCTATTCTGCCACTGCCAGTTTCTCGAAGCCTTCTTCAATGGTGGCCGTGTTCTGGATGTGCGACAGTCGGGCGTACAGCCCCTCGCGTTCGAGCAATTTTTCATGGGTGCCGCGCTCGACGATCTGGCCCTGGCGCAAGACCAGTATCTGATCCGCCTTCCGGATCGTGCTCAGGCGGTGCGCGATGACGAAGCTGGTGCGGCCTGCCATCAAATGTTCGAGCGCTTCCTGGATCAACCGTTCGGTCGCCGTGTCCACGCTGGCCGTGGCTTCGTCGAGGATGAGGATGGGCGCGTTCTTGAGCAGCGCCCGCGCGATGCTGACGCGTTGTTTCTCGCCGACGCTCAACTTCACGCCGCGTTCGCCCACGGCGGTGTCGAATCCGTTGGGCAACCGGGTGATGAAGTCGTGGCAGTTGGCGGCCCGGGCAGCGGCAATCAATTCCTCGTCCGTGGCGTCAAGCTGGCCGTAGAGAATGTTTTCCCGGATCGTGCCATTGAACAAAAACGGCTCCTGGCTGACCACGCTGATGTGTTCGCGCAACGAGGCGAGCGTCAACGTGGTGATGTCCTGGTCATCCACCAGGATGCGGCCGGAGGACGCTTCGTAGAACGCGGGCAGCAGGTTGACGATGGTGGATTTGCCCGCGCCGGTGGGGCCGACCAGCGCGATGATTTCACCGGGCCTGGCGTGCAGGGAAATGCCTTTCAGCACCGGCTGGTTGCCCTCGTAGTGGAACGTGACATTTTCGTAAACCACGTCGCCCCGCACCGGACGGCGCAAAGGCTGGCGCGCTTTGCCGTCGGTGCGTTCCTCGGTGGAATCGAGAATGTCCAGCACGCGTTCGCCGGCGGCGCGACCGCTCTGCAAAAGCTGGTTCAATCCGTGCAGTTGGCCGATGGGCGTGTAAAACATGCCCAGATACAGGAGATAGCCGACGAGCGCGCCTGGCTCCATCTGGTTTTGAATCACCATCTGACCGCCGACCCAGAGCACGAGGGCAAAGCCGATGGCACCGGCGAAACCCATGGCCGGTTGGTAAACCGCCCACACGCGCATGATGCCGAGCGTGCTCGTCTGCAAGGCGGCGGCGCGGTCCCGGAAACGGGCGTCCTCGTGGGTTTCGCGCCCGAAAGCCTTGATCTGGCGCACGCCCTGCAAATTGTCCATCAGCAGCGCGTTCATGGCGCTGGAGGCCTCGCGCTGTTTGCGATAGCGCCGATGCGCGGTGAGCGTGTACCACAGCGCGCCCGCCGCCAGGATCGGCATGGGCGACACGGCGACCAGCGCGAGCAGCGGATTTTGATGGAACAAAATCGCGCCGACGCCGAAGACGCCGACGAGCGCGACCACGCCTTGCTCCGTGCCATCAATCAACACCCGCTCAACCGAGTTCACATCTTCGATCACGCGCGTCATCAAATCGCCGGAAGCGCGCTGGTCAAAATAGCCGACCGGCAGCCGTTGCAGGCGGGCGTAAACTTCACGGCGCATGTCGAAGATAACGTTCTGCTCGAAATGATTGTTGACCAGGATCCGGAATGAATTGAACAGGTCGCGCAGGAAGAACGCGCCGATCAGTCCGAGCATCACCCAGGTAAGTTGCCCGGCATGCCCGGCCCGGATCACGTCGTCAATGGCGTAGGCGGTCAGTTTCGGAAACGCGAACGAGGCGAGCAACGACAGCACGGCGCACAGGACGGTGGCGACGGCCAGCAGTTTGTAGGGGCGCAGGTAAACCGCCACGCGACGGACGACGTCCCAGGTCGAACGCTTGCGGGCGGAGAAGTTCGATTCGGTGGCGCGGTCGTGATGCGACATAAGCTATGGCCGAACTGCGTTGTTCGAACCGCTCTGAGTGGTAACCGATGGTGTAACGGCCACAAGAACGATGCCGTTGGTGGTAAACAGAGTCTTCTTGTTGCGCATATCCATGATCGTCGCAGAAATCTTGCTGCTTTCACAACTGATCACCAGACCCGCGCTACCGGGCCAATCTCCGGCTGCTGTCTGGTAAGTAAGGCTGGTATTAGGCGTTAAACGAAAATCTATCTGGCGGTTGGGCCGATCGCTCCTGGCAACCTTGACCAAAATATT
Organism: uncultured Bifidobacterium sp.; assembly: GCA_964561105.1. Lineage (GTDB taxonomy): Bacteria > Verrucomicrobiota > Verrucomicrobiia > Limisphaerales > JADLHS01 > JADLHS01. The sequence goes on from CAZLOH010000008.1 coordinate 69,787, forward strand.
TGTCGAACGGTCATTCTGGAGCTCCAGTTTCAGTCCAGCCATCGAAGGTAAGGGAACGGCAAAAAATATGGCGACTAGTGTTACAATGCTGGCTGCCAGCCGCCATTTCAGATTCCAGAAGCAATAGGCGGCGAAGCCAATCATGACTCCCTGATAAGCAGAAAATAGGAGGTGGGTTCGTGCTGACCAACCTGTCAATGGTTCTCGATGCGCAAGTGTAAAAAGGCCGATCATGACTCCCCAAAGAAGTCCCACGACCAGCCAGAGCCAACTCTTTGCGGCATTTGATTTCATTTCAGTTGGTTTGAAAGGAAATCCACCAGCGCCTTGCCGAACGGCGCGAGATCCAGGGGCGTGCGGCTGGAAATCAGATTGCCGTCCACGACGACGGGTTCGTTCACCCAGATCGCGCCGGCATTTTCGAGATCGTCCTTGATGCCGAGCGAGCCGGTCGCGCGTTTGCCTTTGAGAATTTTTGCCGAAATGGGAATCCAACCGCCGTGACAGATGAAAGCGACGAGCTTGCCTTGCTCGAAGAATTCGCGTGTGAGCGACAGCACCTTGGGATCGCGACGTAATTTGTCCGGCATGAATCCGCCGGGCACGAGCAGGCCGCCGAAGTCGGCGCTGTTCGCGTCCTTCAGGAGCAGATCGGAGGTCGCGGGGTAACCGTGCTTGCCCCGGTAGGTCTTGCGTCCGGGCGCGGCGAGCCGCATGGCATAGCCCGCCTCCTCACAGCGCAGCTTCGGATACCACAACTCCAAATCCTCGTAGAGATCGTCCACGAAAGTCAGCAACGTCTTCTGCATGGTGACAACATACCGGGGAAGCAGGCGGCGCAGCAAGCGTACGCCAGCGGAGGAATTTCGGATGGCGGCCGGGCCGTAACAACTTTCCTGCGGGCTTCAATCTTCAGTCATCCGGTTCCGCCGCACGTCAAAACCGCCTTGCCGCGCCATCTCCGAACTTCGTTGCGTTCGGAAAAAATTTTTCCGGAGCGCGGCTGTGTCGTCCTCGACCAGCCGCAGCACTACCGAGAAA
>CAZLOH010000008.1:70927-138269 GCA_964561105.1 uncultured Bifidobacterium sp.
GCGTTGGCCGGGGCGCGCTCGCCCGTGCGCGGGTTGAACCAAAGCGCCTTCAATTATTTTTCCGGAGCGCGGCTGTGTCGTCCTCGACCAGCCGCAGCACTACCGAGAAACCGCCCATGCTGCGGCTGGTGCTGCGCACACAGCCGCGCTCCTGCGGTGGCGACGCCGTCGCGCTGCGTCATGGCCGCGCTTCCAGCACGAGCGCCCAGTCCGCCGCCGACGGGGTGGCGTACCGGGTGGAGGTCGCGTTGGCGACGGCGTTGGCCGGGGCGCGCTCGCCCGTGCGCGGGTTGAACCAAAGCGCCTTCAATTGCCGGGAGAGCGCGGGCGATTTGAAATCCACCGCGCGATCATTGGGCGCATATATCACCGTCCAGTCCCGCGCCTCGGTGCGGGCGGCGGCGATGAAACTGCGCGGATATTTGTTGCCCGGCTGATCGGCCAGCGACATCGCGGCGGGTTGCAACCGCCAGAAATCCCGGGCCGAAAAGCAATCGCTCAGGGGCGCGATGCCAGCCGCTCCCGGCAACGACAGCGCCTGGAACCACGGTTGCGCGTCCGCGGACACATTCGGATCCGTGACCCAATCCGACACGTCACGCGCGCGGTAGCTGACACCGGCGGGAGTGTTCACCAGGAGACTCCACCAGAGCAGTCGCCGTTGGAAATTGGCGGCGTCCGCCGGGGTGTTGGTTTCATCCGGCCCGAGTTCGGCGGGTGGGGCGAGGGTGAGGAGCGGGCGGGCCGGGGATTTTTTCCGCTCCAACGACAACGGGCCGCTCACGAGCCAGGGCAGCGAGTCTTCACCGGCGACCTGTGTGGTCTGAAAACCCAAGGCATCCACCCAGCGCTCCCGGCGGAATTCGTCGAGCACCCAATCGGACTCGCCGGGCAGGAGCACGACCGGCGCGTGCGACACGCGGTTGAACACGGCGCGGCCGAGGCGTTGCCAGCGCGCCGCCTGCGCGCCGGTATTGTCCGCCTCGAACGCCACGATCCAAGCCACGTTGTCCGCACCCCAGCGGGCCACGGCGTAACGCAACAGCACGATCGCCTGATCCTCGGGCAGGACGTCGTTCGCGTTTGCGCCGATTTCCCAAAGCGGGGCGATGGCGTTCAGCAAGCCGGCGCGGTTGGCGGTTTCGATTTTTGCATCCAACTGTTGGCAGCGCGCGAGGTCGAGATTGATGCGCGCGCGTCCGGCGAACACGTCGGCGGGCAATTGCCATTGCACGACGTTGAACTTCTGGCGGGCACGGGTCTGCACATACCGTTCCCAATCCGCCGGCTTGGCGCGGGCGGCGGCGTGCCAGGCGGCGTCGCCGAGCCAGAGGAAGGGCGTGTGATCGGCGTGTTCAAAGTGTTGCTGATCGCGCGCCACCCGGAGCGGACCGTGTTCGGTGAAACGATTGTCACTGGTGGGCGCCGTGCAAAGGAATGTGCCGTTCTGTCCGTGCAAACCGGCGTTGGCCGTGTCGGAACACATCGCGGAATAAGTCCAGCGCCCGGGGAAATCGGGTTGATAACGCACGCGCCACGTCTGGCCGCCGTCCCAGAAGCCATACACGCGATTGGTTTCGCCGAGCGGGGAAACGAACAGCACCCGCACCTCCGCCTGCTGCAACGGGTTGGAGTAGGTCACGCTGCTTTTGAGCGTAAGCTCAAATCGTCCCCACTTGGGAACGGACGCGCTTTCGGCGGCGGACAATGCGGAGGGGAAAGTGGTGGCGCCGAGACAACCGACGGCCAGAAGAACGGGGAAGAGTTTTCGTTGCGCCATGCCGGTTCATCTGAACGAAAACGGAGCGGCGTGTCAAACTTTGGCCGCGTTGAACATTTTCCGCGCGGCCCTGTCAATTTCCATGTAAGGCTCGTAACCGATTAACCACCGGGTGTTGAAACCCGCGGGCCACCAGAGAGAAAGTTTTACTATTATGAAAATCAAATTTACCTCCGTGACGCGGCGCGTCGTCTGGCTCGGCGCGGTCGGGGCGGGTTGCCTCGCCCTGTTGTCGGTCTCCGCCAAGGAACTGCCCAAGATTTCCGTGTCCGATCAGGCGGTGGACCGTTCGGCGCAGGGCGTCAGTTATGCGAACGTCATCAAGAAAGTGACGCCGAGCGTGGTGACGATTGTTTCGACACGCACGATCCGCCGCCCCTCCATGAACCGGCAATTTTTTGGGATTGATCCCCGGCTGCGCAATGATCCGCGCTTTCGCCAGTTCTTCGGCGGCGACGACGATGCGGATCCGGGCAATCAGGACGGCCAGGATAATTCGCGCGATTTGCACCAGCAGAGTCTGGGCTCCGGCGTGATCGTGTCGCCGGACGGCTATATCCTGACGAACAATCACGTCGTGGATGGCGCCGATGAGGATGGGGTCAAGGTCGCGATGGCGGACGGTCAGACCCGCTACGACGCGAAGGTGGTGGGGAAGGACCCCCGCACGGACATCGCGGTTTTGAAAATTGACGCGGGCCACAAACTCCCGGCGTTGACCCTGGCCAACAGCGACAAGCTGGAAGTGGGCGACGTGGTGCTGGCCGTCGGCAACCCGTTTGGCGTGGGCCAGAGCGTTTCGAGCGGCATCGTCAGCGCGTTGAGCCGCGAGTTTGGCATCCTGGGCCAGCAGGGCTACGAAGATTTCATCCAGACGGATGCCTCCATCAATCAGGGCAATTCCGGCGGCGCGCTGGTGGATGCGGAAGGGCGCTTGATCGGTATCAACCAATCCATTGCCAGCCCGAGCGGGGCGAATGCCGGCGTGGGTTTCGCCGTGCCGATCAATCTCGCGCGCACCGTGATGAACCAGTTGATCGCGGACGGTCGAATCACACACGGTTTTCTGGGCGTGGGCTTGCAACCGGTGACGCCGGACCTGGCCGAGTCCTTCAATCTGCCGAACACTTCGGGCGCGCTGGTGCGCGAGGTGGAGCCGGGAACACCGGCGGCCAAGGCGGGCATCAAGGCGGGCGACGTGTTGGTGGAATTCAACCAGAAACCCGTCACGGACTCCGCGCATCTGCGGTTGATGGTGGGACAAACGCCGCCGAAGACGGAGGTGACGTTCAAGGCCCTGCGTGACGGCAAGGAAAAGATTTTCAACGTGGCCCTGGCGGAACTGCCCAGTGATCTGGGGAGGAATCCGCGCAACGCACCGGCGGACGACACCGCCGATGCCAAACCCGACATGCTGGAAGGCGTCGTCGTGGCGGATCTGGACAATCAAACCCGCAGTCAATTCAACATCCCGTCGCGGATTCGGGGCGCGCTGGTGACCAAGGTGGAACAGGATTCCAATGCCGCGGAAGCCGGCCTGCAACCGGGCGACGTGTTGGTGGAAATCAACCGGCAGCCGGTGAAAGACGCCGAGAATGCCGTCGCGTTGACCGATGCCGCGCGCGGCAAACGCATCCTGTTGCGCGTTTACAGCCAGGCCGGGGGAGACGGCAGCACGCGCTATCTGTCCGTCGCCGCGGACACCAAGAAGAAATAATCTGCAATACAGTCCCTCCCATCCGGTCGAAGCACCAAAGGCTCGACCGGATTTCTTTTTCTCAACCATGAGGACGAGCCCGCAGTTCAGTTTATGTCAGCCGGGAGCGCACGCGACTTTGTGGGCGGCGGCGGACGCCCGCGGCCGCCGCATCCGAGTGCGCCACCGCGCGCGGTTCAACGCGCGCTGGCGCGTGCGGTCCTCCAATCCAGCACGATGGCAACAAGCTGAAGTTCGCCCATGAATCCGCCGGCCGGAAATCTCAACTTGTTTTGGTCCCCTTCGTTTCGTATCTCTGTCCGGTCTAACGCAGGATGAATCGCACCGTCATCGTCATGCCCACGTTCAATGAACGGGAAAATCTCCCGCGCATGGTGCAACGGCTGCTCGCGCTCTCCGTCCCGGTGGACTTGCTGGTGGTGGACGACAACTCGCCCGACGGCACGGGCAAACTCGCGGACGAGCTTGCCGCCCAGCACCCGGAAATCCATGTGCTGCATCGCGCGGAAAAAAACGGTCTGGGTCGCGCGTACCTCGCCGGCTTTCAATGGGCTTTGGAACGCGATTACGAATTCATCTTCGAGATGGATGGTGATTTCTCCCACAACCCGGATGACGTGCCGGCCATGCTCGCGGCGGCGGAAACGGCGGACCTCGTCCTGGGCTCGCGTTACTTGAACGGGATTCGCATCATCAACTGGCCGTTGCACCGGCTGATGTTGAGCAAGGGAGCGGCGCTTTATGTGCGCATCATCACCGGCATGCCAATCACGGATCCGACCGGAGGTTACAAGTGTTTCCGCCGGCGCGCGCTGACGGCGCTGAACCTCGCGGCCGTGCAATCGAACGGCTACAGTTTTCAGATTGAACTGACGCACAAACTGTGGCGGCAGGGTTATCAGGTGGTGGAAGTGCCAATCATCTTCACCGAACGCGTGAAGGGGCACTCCAAAATGTCCGGCAACATTGTGCGCGAGGCGTTGCTCATGGTTTGGCGGCTGTGGTTGCAGAATGGCTGCCGTCGGTCACCCCGATGCGCGCCCGGAACGATCCCGCCACCGGCCCCGCAGAACGCCCTGGCCGTTGGGGCGGCTGATCCCGCCGCCACGCGCCGGAGTTAAGGCAGCTTCTTCCGCAAGGCACGACGCCAGGGATCGCGCGCGTCTTCCAGCAACCGCTCGTTGGCGATCTTGAGATTGATCTCGGCGACCGAGTTGCTGGGATGAAAGAGCTGCCAGGAGCGTTCGAGCCACGGACGGGCGGCGGCATACTCACCGGCGTCCACGTAATGTTTGCCCACGTGCGCCGCCGTGAAATAACCGTTGGGATCCAGTTCGTCGGCCTTGAGAAACATCGGCTCGGCTTCGCGGTGGTGGCCCTGAAAATCCAGCACCATACCCCAGCCCATGTAGTCGTAGCCGTTGAACGGATTGTTGGTAATCCCGCGTTGATACCAACCGATGGATTTTTCCGCGAGGCCCGCGTAGTCACCCGTGCCGAGAAAACTCTGGGTGCGATACGCCTCGGCGATCCGGTAGGCCGTGTCGAAATTGTCTGGCTCGACGGCGTAGGCCTTTTCGAGCGCGTGCGCCTGGGCGAGCGAGGCGGGCGCGGTCAGGGTCGCGCGCTGGAGCAAGGCCCACTCGCGTCCGAGGCGGACATCCTGTTGCGCGAAAACGGTCACGCAGGCGATCAGGATCAGGCTGGCGAGGCTCTTCACCGGCCAGCCGGCGGAGAACCAGTAGCGTTCCGTGGCGAACCGCCAATGGCCGCTCAACAACGCCATGAGCGTGACGGCGAGAATCGCGTTGGCCGGGATTTGCAGATTGAAGTCCACCACGGAATGGACCAGCAACGCCACCAGCCCGGTGGTGGCGCCGAGCACGAAGGCAAACTTGTTGCTGAGTTTGGAGTTGAAATCACGCTCGCCGCGCCGGACGACTTTCCAGACTTTGGCGATGCCGATGCCCAAGGCCACCAAGGCCGCGAGCACCATGCTGGTGCCGATGACGCCCCAGTCGGCAAGCGAGTTGAGATACTCGTTGTGGGCGCGATCCGGTCGCAACTGAATGGACGCGGGCCGATAGGCGCGGAAGCGCAGGTCATAATGGCCCGGCCCCACGCCGACCCAGAAATGGTCGCGCCACATGCGCACGGCGGCATCCCACATGTCGTAGCGCATGTCCAGGTCCACGCGCCCGGCGACAATGGACTGGCCGAGTCGCGCCTTGAAAAAGTTCGTCCGGGTGGCCACCAGCACGCCGCTGCCCAACAGCACCACGAGCAACCCCAGCGCCGCCCACCGGAAACGTCGTTGAAACAGCAGGGTGACGGCCAGAAACACCAGCGCCACGGCCACCGAAGCCCAGCTTCCCCGTGACGACGTGACCGCGATCCCGGCGATCATGCCCAGGGCGGCATAGCCGAGAAAGATTCGCGTGAGCATCCTGGTCCGGCCAACCAACGTGTAGGTCAGCGCCAGTGGCAGCAACATTTCCAGAAAGCCGGCCAGATGGTTGGGCGAGATGTAGGTGCCGCTGCCGCGTCCTTTGTAGGGCGACGGAATGTTCCAGACGTGCGCCGCGCCGGTGGTGAATTGATACACCGCGTAACCGGAAATCAGCAACGCGAGCACAATGAGCGTGAAGCTGATGAGCTGGGTGTATTCCTGACGTTGCAGATTATTCAGGATGGCGAAAAACAGCGCGGCATACACGAGGACGCGCAGGAGTTCCTGTCGCCCAACGTACTCAACATCACACGTCAGATAGCGGCCGATGGCGTAGGCGACGAACGCGAGGACGATCCAACAAAGCGGCGGCCAGAGGAATTGCGGACGCGGGTTGAGCCACAGCCGGGCGAGCCAGAGCGCCAGCACGCCGCCCGCGAGCGCCTGGATGATGAGAAAATGCTCCAGGCGCGCCGCCCCCAGCGCCAGCGGACCGAAGACGAGAATGACCAGAACCAGCGCGAGGATGCCACGCTCGCACCACTGATCGAGAGTCTCGCGGTTCATACAGGCGGCCGCAATTGCCTAAAACAGGCTGTAAATGAACGGGGCCAACGCCGAACCCTTGGCGAAGATCAACAGCCCGCCGAGCAACAACAGGAAGATGACAATGGGCGCAATCCACCACTTCTTTCGTTCGCGGAGGAACTCCAGAAACTCTTTGATAATGGCAAACCGGTTCATTGCTTGTGGTGAGCTACGATGCCCCGAAGCCGCGCCCGGGTAAAGACTTTTGCGCTTGGGCGGTCAGTTTCGACACTGTTTCGGCCTGACTGGCGGCAGATCAACCGACACCCAGCGGTTCACATTTCCTCCAACGCGGCCGCCAGCCGCTCATACTCCATCGGCGAGTTGTAGATCTGCGCCGAAATTCGCAACCAACGCCGCTCCGGTCTGCCAAAGCGCATGAACGGCACCTCGATGCCAAACCGGTCGTAAAGCGCGAGCTGTTCAGCGTCAATCTTGCCCCCACTGTGGCGACGTTGAAAACGGTCCGGCAGCGGAATCGTGGCGATCGAACCCAGCAGCTTCTCCGGACACGGCGGCAACACGCCCCAACGCTCGCACAAAATGCGACGGCCCTGCACGACCAGTTCGTGATTCCGCCGCCGCAACTCCGGCCAGCCACCCGGCAAAAGTTTTCCCATCCAGTGAATCGCCTCGGGCACGCACAACCACGCCGTCGGATCAAACGTCCCTGCCCAATCGAACCGATCCTGAAACGGCGTGAAGCCCGGTCGCGGACGGTTGTTGCCGTGACTGATGACCGCCGGTTGCACCGCATCCTGTTTGTCCTCGCGCACGTAGAGGAACGCCGCGCCTTTCGGGGCGCACACCCATTTGTGCAGATTTGCGGTATAATATGCCGGACGCAGGGCGCGCAGATTCAACGGCAACATGCCCGGCGCGTGCGCTCCATCCACCAGTGTGTCCACGCCGCGCGCCTCCAGCTCGCGAATAATTCGTTGCACGGGCAAAATAATCGCCGAATTGCTCGTGACGTGATCGAGCAGACACAGCCGCGTGCGTTTGGTGACGGCACGGAGGATCGCCGGCAGGATTTCATCCGCAGACTGGAGCGGAAACGGAACCTGTGCGATGACGAGCTTTGCCCCCGTTCGGATTGCGGCTTCGGCCAGCACATTCCGGCACGCGTTGTAGTCCAGGCTCGTCGTCAGCAATTCATCGCCGGATTTGAGTCTCAACGAACGCACCACGGCATTGACCCCGGCCGTCGCATTCGTAACGAAGGCGAGGTCCTTGGGGTTGGCGCCGACAAATCGGGCCAGTGCGCGCCGCGCCGGTTCGAGCCGCTCTTCGTAACGTCGCCAGAGAAATTGCACCGGCTCGGCTTCCATCCGGGCGCGGAGTTCGGATTGCAGTTGAAGAATCGGCTTCGGACACGCGCCAAAGGAGCCGTGGTTCAGGAAGCTGATGCCGCGCGCGAGTTGCCAGTAACGGCGGAACTTCGTGGCGGATGGACGGATGAGAGATTGCGATCGCACCCGAAAAGTTTAGCGATTGACGGAGAAAAGGCCATCCCACAGCCACTCGACCGAAAGCGCTTCCGGGCGCGATGGAAAAAGGCGTTGACCTCGGGAGCAAATCGCGCAGAGTTCCCGCATGAAATCCAGCCGCCGATGGTTGAACCCGACATTCATGGCAATCGGATTGTTCGTTGCGCTGGGCGGCCTGGCGATGGCGGCGGCGGCGGGCGATTGGCAGGTGTTGTTTGATGGCAAGGACACGAGCGCGTGGCGGGCTTACCGCGGCAAAGGATTCCCGACCGCCGGCTGGGACGTGCAGGATGGCTGTTTGCATCTGCAACCCGGCGGCAAGGGCGGAGACCTGGTTTCGGTGGCAACCTTTGAAAATTTTGAATTCGAGTGGGAATGGAAGCTCGCCCCCAAGGGCAACAATGGCGTCAAATACTTCGTCACCGAATCACGTCCCACCGCGCCGGGACACGAGTATCAAATGGTGGACGACAGCACGGTGTCCGATCCAATTTATCGCACCGCCACCTTTTACGACGTCCTGCCGGTGCAAGTGCCCACCAAGGTGAAGCCTCCAGGCGAATGGAATCAGTCCCGCATCGTCGTGCAAGGCCATCACATCGAACACTGGTTGAACGGCGTGAAGGTGCTCACCTACGAGCTGGGCAGCGCGGAAGTGAAGGCGGCGCTGGCGGAAAGCAAGTTCAAGCACGAGCCGGGTTTTGGCGACAAGATCAAGGGCCACCTCATGCTGACCAATCACCACGACGAAACCTGGTATCGTCACCTGCGCGCCCGGGAATTGTCACCGAAGTAACCGAGCAACGGCACGCCCGGCCCTGACGGGGCGGAGTTGCCGAGCCCGAGGCTGTCATCGAATCCGCTTCGCCCGCAAATCCCGACCGTTCTGGTGCAGCACCAGTTCGTTGACCTCGCCTTGGGCATCTTTCACGAAGGTAATCTGGGCATCCACCGCCTGGTAAAAAAATTCGGTTTCGGATTCGGGAAAAATCTCCAGAAAACTTTGCCCGGTGAGCCGCGCCGTGAGGCGGTCGCCTGCTTTGCGAATCGTGAACACCGCGCCCGGCGCGAGTTCGTATTCGCCGACCAGGCGATCATACAATTTGGGATCCAGCTTGACCGCCCGCCGTTCCTGCGGTGGCGCATCGGAAATTTTCCGCGCGGTTTGATCCACGCCATTCTGGTGCAACACCAATTCAGTCGCCCGCCCGGCGGCGACGTAGAAAGTGATCCGGGCATCCACAACCTTGTAGAAAAAATTTGTTTCCGACTCCGCAAAAATTTCGACGTACGACTGGCCGGTGAGTTGGGCAAGCAACCGGCTGCCGTCCCGGCGCAGGTTAAAGAACACGCCGGGCGCCAGTTGGTAACGGCCCACGTAGCGATCCAAAATTTCCGGCTGAAGTTGAGTCCCCGTGCGTTTCGCCGCCGGCTCATCCCCGGCCAGCGGGTATTTCGAGTCCAACAGATGAAAACCAATATCGTCGAAAGACCGGGCGGAATTGGCCAGCACCACGACCGCGCGGCGGGTGGCCGGATTGAACCCGATGAATGAATGGTAACCGCCCGTGCCTCCGTTGTGCCAAACAACCCTGGCCTCGTGCTGCTCGGCGATGTGCCAGCCCAAACCGATTTTCATCCGCGTGCCGGCGTCGCGTTGCGGCTGTTGGGCCAGGCGCAGGGCAGGCGCGAGCGCGGTCGGAGCCAATTCCAAATTCGCCTCGAGGAACTTCAGCAGATCATTGGCCGAAGAACGCAACGCACCGGCACCCGCCAGCGTGGGCAGATCCCAATTCCTGGCGGACGCACCGGCAGCGTCATGACCCGGCGCCAATCGCTGCTTCGCGGAGGGCGAAAGCGTGATGAACGTGTTCGTCATCCCCAGTGGCCGGCAGACGCGTTCGCGCACCAACGCCTCGTAGTTCGTTCCCGCCTTCAGCGCCAGAATGTGCCCGAGCAGCCCGACGCCCAAATTGGAGTATTCATACTTGGCGCCGATATCACGGGTTGGTTTGAACTCCGACAGGAACTCATACATCTGCTGCACCGTGTAATCCGCGTACGGATTCTCCGGGTCGGCCGGAACCATGTTGTCCGGCAGGCGCGGCAAAGCGGAAGTGTGTGTGGCCAGATCGAGCAACGTAATCTGGCGGCCCTTACGTTCCGGCGTTTTCACCGACGCGGGAAGAAACCTGGCGATCGGATCGTCCAGCTTCACTTCGTTTCGCGATACCGCCTCCGCCAGAAGCAATCCGGTGAACACCTTGGTGACCGAGCCAATTTCAAAGAGGGTGTCGCCGTCCACCGCCGGAGCTGGCTCAGCTTTGGCGCAAATGATACTCCGCCGGTTTTCATCCTGGATGCCGACCACGATAGCGACTCCGTTGCCCGCCGCGGCGGCGCGCTGGTTGAGCAACGATTGCAGCTCGGCCTCGCTCATTTTGGCTGAATCCGCCGCGCCCGTGCCGGCCCACGGTATCAAGAGTGCGGCGAACAGGATGGGTTGCCATTTCATAATGCCATCTCTCAATGTCTTGAGACTTGTGATTACAGCAATTGGCTGCGGACCGCAGCAGGAAAATCACGCGTCTGTGGCGGATGGCAAATTCACACGGCCGCGCCTCATTCAATTGTTCCTCGCGCGCGATTCCTCCGGCCTGATCTCTAGCGCCAGTTTCTCATGGTGCCGGATGACTGTGAGCGACGAGAGCACCCCGGCCCGCGCCCCGGTGAGTTGCTTGTGCAAATCATCAATGCCCGCGACTGGCTGGCCGTTGAACTCCACCACGATGTCGCCTTCGCGCAAACCCGCGCGACTCGCCGGGCTGCCCGGTTCGACGCTCAGCACGAGCAGGCCAGTTTCGTTCGGCAGATTGAAGAACCGCACCACGCGCCGATGGATTTTCGCCGTCTGCCCGCCCACGCCGAGGTAGCTGCGCCACACCACGCCGTCCTTGATCAACCAGCCCGCGATGATCTTGGCCGTGTTGATGGCAATGGCAAAGCACAAGCCTTGCGCCGGCAGAATCACCATCGTGTTCACGCCGATGACTTCGCCGCGCGAACTGACCAGCGGCCCGCCCGAGTTGCCCGGGTTCAACGCCGCATCGGTCTGCACCAGGTTGTCCATCAGCCGGCCCGATTGCGCCCGGAATGAGCGGCCCAATGCGCTCACCACCCCCGCCGTCACCGTGTATTGAAAGCCGTAGGGATTGCCGATGGCGATGGCGAGCTGGCCCACGCGAAGTTGGTTGGAATCCCCGAGCCGCACCGGCTTCAGGTTCGGCGCATAAATGCGGATCACCGCCAGGTCCGTATCCGGGTCCGTGCCGACCAGATGCGCATCCGGCCGACGGCCGTCCGCGAGCGTGACTTCAAGCCGCTCCGCGCCGTGGACGACATGACTGTTCGTGAGAATAAAACCGTCCGGCGTGATGATGAAACCCGAGCCGCTCCCGACACCCGCTTGCTCTCCGCGCCGCCCGCCCTGCTTGAAGACCTCAATCTTCACCACGGACGGACTGACCGTCTCCGCCGCCGTGGTGACCGCATTGGAATACGCATCCAGTAGCAGCGACGCCTCGTCGCTCGGCTGTGGCTGCGACGCCCCCGTCGCCGGATTCGCGGAGCCAGGTGGCTCGATGCCGCCAGATGATGCGCCGACGGCGGCGCACTCACCCCAGGGCGACGGGGCGTCGCCGCCACTCAAATCTCTCTCGCTCGTGTTCATAACCGCTCAACCATTCAAACAACTGCGCCAACAGAGAGCGGGATTGGGGAGATGTCAAATGGCGCGGACAACTGCGCCAACAGAGAGCGGGATTGGGGAGATGTCAAATGGCGCGGACGGTAGGGACTTCGCGCTGCGGTACCTCCTGTCCGTGAATGTTGCAGCCAAATCCTGGTAGCTTACGGCTTCCGGCCGGATACGAGGTAGAACAGGCTGCCATACGCAGCTTGGAAGTGACCCGCCGCGATGGCCTGTTGCTCTTGCGCGAACTTCTCCCTCACTTCCTGGAATCCGCGCTCGAACATTTCCTCTGTTCCGCCGCCCAATAGGACGCACCGGTGGACTTCCTCCCGGTCCCACGGGCCGGTGGCCGAAGCCTGCCATTGCTGTAATTGCGCCATCGTCGCGCGCTGCGCCGGCGTTTCGTAAGGTGGAAACAGCGCGCCGGCCCGGTCGGATTGATGCACGGCGATTTCGCTCAATCCGAGTTCGGCAAAATAACCGGGCAACAGATCGCCGATGGTGTGATCACCCTGACCGGCGGCGATTTTCCCGCGATGATAACGCAGCCAGAACTCGAATTGCCGCACGAGTTTCTCCACCGGTTCGGCGGCGGTGAGGGAAGTGAACGCAAGATAGTTCCACAGATTGTTCGGCTCGACACAGATCAGCAGGCCGCCCGGCCGCAAGATGCGCAGCATTTCGCGCAGCGCGATCCGGGGTCGCTCGAGGTGCATGAGCACGGTCTGGCAGGTGACAACATCGTAGGAATTGTCGGGCAGCGGAATCGCGGTGGCATCCCCGGTGAGGCACTTGAGCTGTTCCGCCGCCGCATCCGGAAAGGCACGCCGGAAATTCCGTTCTGCCTCGGTCACCCAACGCGGCTCGCGATCCACGCACGTCAAACAGGCCGGCGTCCGCAAATAGGGATGGAGCAAGCGCGACCAATGCCCTTGACCGCACCCGATGTCGGCGAGCGATGCCGCTTCGCGCAACCGCCAGCGCATGGCCATGAGGTCGAGAAAATCGTGATGCCACCAGAAGTCGCGTTGCGGGCCGAACTGCTCGGCGGAGTGAGGCTGGGGTTTCATTCGCGGCAAGGTTGCCGTTGGTCATGCGCCAGTCAATGCGGGAAAGGTGAGGCGTTCTGCCCACCTCCCACCAGAAACTGATTCCGGTTTGCACACTCCTGCCTCGGGCCGGATTCGCGAGGCGAATCGGGGGAAGCCGGCTTCGTGAGTTCAGCGCGCCGCCGCGCTGGCCTCGAAGCGTCGCGAGGTTGAATAAACGTGAACTTCCTGTGGCCGGATGCCGTCGCGAAAGCCGCGCCGACTGACCACTTTCTCCTCCGGCGAGTAGAGCCGATACAATGTTCGTCCGTTGAGTTTTGCGGGCAAGTTGTCAATTGCGAAGCCGATACCGTCGGCGTTTTCGTTCACCACCAGCAGCACGTAATCGTCGCCCACCCGCCGCAGCGAACAGAGCACCCCCTCGTCATCAATCGAACCGTACGTGGGTGAGAGCTTGATCCTGGGCGGCCTCAAGGGCGGCGCGACCAGCGCCGGCGCCAAAGCGTGAAGCTCGCGGACCACATGGAGCAAATCGCGCCACAATCTGGGTCGGCCCTTGACCGGCGTGCCGTCGTCTTCCACCGGTTTCAGAAAGGCAGTGCCCCAATAAAAAATCCCGTTCGCACCGTTGATGATGGCGTCATAGGCCATGAAACGCGATTCGCTGAAGCTTGGCCGGCGACCAATCCCCGCCGCCACTTCGTACGGTTTGACTTCGTTGTCCGCCTTCAAGTCGCGCCAGCCGAAACCTTGCAGCACCATGGCGCAGGCCTTGCCCGGCGCGGCTTGCCGCATACGCCGGGTGTAGGCGCCAACGGCGGTCAGCCGCTGGTCGGCCAGATCGCTGTGGCCGTTCTGAAGATTCGCCGGCGCGGGATAAATGTCGCAACCCACCATGTCTGCGGCGCGATTGTAAAGCCGCAGTTCCGCCAGCGAATTGCGCGGGGCGTGATTGAGCCAGATGACGTGCCGGGGATCGAGGGCGCGCACCAGTTGAATGCCGGCGGTGATGCCATCCGCGCTTTCGCGCACGCGCTCGACGACATCGTCCATGCGCACGCCGGCTTTGGGCGCCGGTTGACCGGCCTGGGTCCAAAACTCCGCGCGGGCACGCTCGAATTCGGCATACAGCCCGCGCTCCAACAGGTCGCGCACCCGCCGCCGCAGGGAATCCAGCTCCGGCTTGCCTTCCGCCGTCTTGCGCATGGCATCGAGTTCCGACTGCAATTGTCCCAGCGGCCCGTACCAATGGTTCCACAAGACTTCATCCGGGCCTTCCCAGATCAGCAAGGCGGGATGCTGGGCCAGACGTTGGACCAGTTCTTTGAGTTTCGCCGGATGTTCCGTTGGGTTGGCGTTCACATCAAGGTTGTCGCCCAGATTGATCCAGGCGTGGGCGCCCGCGCGTTGGATTCGGTCCAGGTCCTCGACGGTGGGGCTGCTTCGAATCAGATTGAACCCGGCCGCCACCGCTTCCTGCAACACGGCATCGTCCTTGGGGTTCTCGTAGAGTCCAAGGATGAAGCGCGGCTGCCCATTGATCAGCAACATCTGCTGCGCGTCGAGCAGCTTGTCGTTGCTCGCCGCGTGGCTGGCGGTGGAGCAGCCGGCCGAGAATACGAGGACGAGGGCCAATCGAAGCAACGAAGGGTGGACGTGGGCTGATTTCATGTGCGCGCAGTGTGTCACTGGATTCAGGCAAAGTGAAGTTCAGACCTGACGCAAAGTTGGCGCGGTGTCGGTTGGCGGTCGCATCCGGAGCTGGAAGAACATTGGTTGAAACCCGGCATCCCGGCACGCTAAGGTTGCCGCATGAATTGGAAACTGGATCGCAACCTGTCCCTGCTCGTTGGTCTCTGGCTGGGCGCAATGCTCGCCGACGGCTTGCGGTCAAGTTCCGCGCAAACGGTCACGATTGACACTTCGCCCGCCGGCCGGCAACAAGTCATGGATGGCTTCGGCACGTGTCTCTCCGGGACGGAAGGTGAGCAGGCGTGGTGGCAACAGCTTTACTTCGACGATCTGCGGGCTTCGATACTGCGCCTGGACCTGACGCCGGTGTTCAAGTCGCCGTACTCGGATTTCACCTACAACTCGCCGTGGTTTCACAACCATCCGCCGTTGCCCGGCCCGGAAACCAACAACGTCCGCACCTACACCAACGCCGCGAGCTACACGCGGACGTTCGCCGGACGGCAGTCGCCCATCGCCGTCATGGGGCCGGACATCAATCAAAACCTCAACTATTTCAACTTCACGGCCGATGGTCCGCGTGTGGCGGGCACCCTCGCCAAACTCGGCTTCAGCAAATCCGGCCAACTGGGTGATTTCAAACTCATCGGTTCGCATTGGTCGCCCATGCCGTGGGTGAAAATCGCTTCGGGCAACCGCATCAGCGGGCAGAGCGGCATTCTACCCGTCAACGGCACGCCGTGGCCGTTCATCTGGAATGGCAATTTCGCCGGCGGCAAGCTGGACACGTCCGGAACCCCGCGGGCTGAGTTCGACGACTCGTCACTCGGCGGCACCGGACCGACCAGCGCGCTGACGCAGTTCGCCCGCGCCACCGCCGCCTATTTGCGCGGATTTCAAAATGCGTATGGCGTGAAGTTCTACGCGGTCAGCCTCCAGAACGAAATCAACTTCGAGGAGTTCTACAACAGTTGCACGTACCCGATTTCGTCGAACTACCTTCTCGCGCTCAAGGTGGTTCGGGCGGAACTCGACAAATACCCCGACCTCGCGCCGATTCGATTGATGGGCCCGGAAGATTTGCTGGGCGGCGACGCCTACGGTCTCTGGCAATACGGAGGCGGCAGCACGACGACCCACAAGAATCTGCAATACCTCCAGAACATCGCGTCGGATCCGCTGGCCGACACGGCGGTTTCGTTCTTTTGCATTCACGGTTATGCCAGCGATGGGGTGAACGCCGCCAACGCCACACCGACCGTCTGGGATTGGTGGCGCAACGGCTGGACCACCAGTCCGGCGGCGGGCATTCCGGCGAACGTCCACGGCTATGCCTATTACGGCAAGAAGTCGTGGATGACGGAAACCTCGGGCGAGGATCCGGCGTGGCTTTCCCCGGCCAGCGGTTATCCCAAAGCCGGGGCGTGGAGTCTTGCGCTACGCATTCATCAGGCGCTGACCACGGGACACCAAAGTGCCTGGGTCTATTGGCAGTTGACGGATGGCCAGGCCGTCGGCGCGCAAACGCTCACCAGTGCCACGCTGCGGACGAACTCAGCAAAATACGTGGCCGCGAAACACTTCTTCCGTTTCATCCGACCGGGTTCGGTCGCCGTCAACGCGCCCGTCAGTGGCGCCACCAACCTGCTGGCCAGCGCTTATCTCGACGAAACAAACCGGGCCTTGACGGTCGTGCTGCTGAACTCCGCCGCCACTCCAATCCAGGCGACGGTCAACGTGCCGGGCCACCCGGAAATCCATTCCTTCCGCGCCTACACTTCCAGCAATTCCAATCTCTGGCAGTCGTCGGTGACGCCGATCACGAACGGCACGACGACGGTGGCGGTGCCGGGCTACGGGGTGGTGACGCTCCACGGCGTGGCGTCGCCCGCGTTGAAGGTGGGAAAGCAGACTCAGGGTTCGGTCATGCTCTCGTGGGCGCAGGCGGCGACCGGATTCGTCCTGCAATCCGCAGCGACCTTGACGCCGCCGATCCAATGGTTGGCGGATACGAATGACCCGGCGATTTCCAACAACGTCGCATCGGTCAGCGTGGCGATGGCGGCACACCAGTTTTACCGGCTCGCCTTGCCTTGAATCAATCCCTGACCAGAGCGGCACTTTCAAATCTCACCCAAACGCCGCAGGGAGGCACTCGGCCTGCAGGAACCGGCCAAAACTCCAGACTTGCACTGGCTGTCCCCAGCCGGCGGGAGTTTTGAAAGAACCTCCAGCTTCTCCTCGTTGGCGGGTGGCGGTAAACAGTGACCGTCGGGCGCAGAAAAGTTTCAGACATTCCGCTGAGTGCAGGCGCGCAAACCGTACTTTTTCCTAGTGACAATATCCGTGGGCGGCGGTGAAATGATCGCCATGAATGTTACAAGATTTAGCCTTCCCCGTCGCCTGACTGTCTGGTTCTCGTTGGTTGGATTACTCACCGGGTTGCTGCCGGCCCAGGCCGATCCCACCATTGTCTCGCCGCCGCCGGCCAACGGAGTTTCGCCGTCGGCTCCGATCGTCTTCGTTTTCAGCGAAGCCATGGATCCGGATGCAACCACGGCCACTTTCTACGACTCCAGTACCTTTACCCAATTGGCAACGACGGATGTTTGGAGCGCGGGCAACACGGTGCTAACCTGCACACCCACGCCCGCCTTCCCGTCCAACAAGTCCATCGTTTGGGCGGTGGACGGGGCCAATCCGGGCGGCGATCCCTTGGGCGGAATTCCCGGAGGCGTGTTCACCACCGGCTCGGGGAGCGGCGGCGGAACGGGCAGCGGCACCAACGCGATCACCAGTTTTGTCCTCGGCAAGCTCCACCGCTACCACCAGACTTCCGCCAGCGCGCCTACGCTCGACCCGGATTATCCGTACGCCTTCCAAGCCGTCACATCACTGTCGTCGAATCGCACCGCCACGAACATTGTCCTGACCCTGCCGACGGGCAGTGTCTCCAACCTGGCGCAAAATTTCTTTCAGCCCGAGGTGTATTCGTTGATTGACTTTGACACGAACCTCTCGCGGTTCGACGCCACTTTTCCTGCGGGCGACTATCTCTTCACCGTCAAAGCGGTCAACTCCAACCAAACGGTCACGGTGAATTTCCCCGCCGCGATGACGCAACCCGCCGCGCCGCACCTCGCCAACTTCGCCGCCGCGCAGGCGGTGAATCCGGCCACAGCCTTCGCTTTGCAGTGGGATGCCTTTCCGGGCGGCACGGCCAGCGACTTCATTCAGGTGGAAGTGGGCGAGGAGTTCAGTTCTGACGACCTCGGCAAACCCGGCGCGCTGCCCGGCACGGCCACAAGTGTGACCATACCGGCGGGCACCCTGCAGGCCAATTCCAACTATGACGGCTCGATCACCTTCTACCGTTACGTGGGCACCACCAACGGCACGAGCTACGTCACTTCCGTCTATCGCGCAACAATCACCGATTTCACGTTGCAAACCAGCGGTGGTGCCACGGGTGGCTCGCTCATTCTGACCAATGAGGTTTTCGCTCCGTCCGATTTCAGTTTCGACGTGCTGTGCGCCGCCGGTCAGATGGTCACGGTGGAATACCGCACCGATCTGGCTGCCGGCCCCTGGCAAACTTTGTTCACCACCAACAGTCCCGGCACGCGCTTCCGGGCCGTCGCCCCGCAGTCAACCACGCACAGCGCCATGTTCTTCCGCGCGCGGAACGGCCCGTGAGGTCGGGACTTTTCCCCAATCATGCGGATGGGAACGGCAACGCGATGTATCCGATGAACAGCAGCCAGACGCGTTCGACGAGCTACCGCTATGATCCCTATGGCAATGCGCTCATCGTCTCCGAACTATTGTCATACTTGGGCGGCATCCCGAACACCTACCGTTTTTCCAGCAAGATGCAGGATCTGACATCCGGCCTTTGTTACTACGGCTACCGCTGGTACGCGCCCAATGTCCAAAGGTGGCCACACAGCGACCCGTTGGGGGAAGAAGGGGGAATCAATTTGTATTGCCCATTTGGAAATGACCCCATTAAAGATTACGACAAATTTGGATTGTCGGCAGTATGTGATGCTCGTTTTGCGGAATGCGTGAAAGGAGTTAATGACGGTTGCGACGGCTTGTCCAAGAAGTTGCAAGGTTTCAATCAGGCTTTCAGGGAAAAGGCGGATGACCTCGCAAAAAAATGTAAGAACCGGTGTTCAGACTTGGAAGGCTGGCAGCGAGACAACTGCGTTTTTGTGTACGAGACGGTGTTTGGAGGGGCTAAACGTCTTGGGCACATCGGCTACACTGCGGGGACAGGGGCAATAGCTCTGCATCGAGGTGGAAGCATTCAAGTATGTGAGAATGTTCGGGCAAATTGCTTACTTGATGATCTCCGAAAACCAGATGCTCCCTTGTTTCGAATACCTTTACGTCCATTTTGATTAGTATATGCGACGTTTAATTCTAAACACGATTTGTGTCGTGCTTTTGCTGGGGAGCCTCGTCGGCTGTGTAACTGTGATATCCGACATCGCGTCGAGAGATGCGAGGGTCAGCCTCTTCGACGTGCTTTTTGCGGTTATTTTCGTGACGGCTGGCTCGTCCGCCATCTATGTTTTAGGGAGAAAAACCCGTCGAGGGATTAATCTGTTATTATTCGAAATCAGTTTGATTGCGACGGGCTGCTTGACGTGGATGATGAGGGAGATGAATTATTCGACCTCCGCGCTCCTGGTCGTTTTGGAAGCAAGCGCCACACTCCTAATCCTCCTTTTTGCAAATATCGGCTTGCGCAAGGTTTTTCTTCCCTTGGTGGAGCGCAGATGTAACAGCAGAGTGGACAAGATTGAATAAGGAAACGTGAAGGGGTCTTGGTTTTGACCAAGCGGCATCAATGGGGCCGGGATTGACAGTGAAATGAGGCGGGAGTAGAGCTGCCATCTGCCCGAATGAAATTGACCGCGAAATACTCCAACCACGCGAAAAGTTGGACCGGGACAGTTTCACTTTCAGTTACAGGCTTTGTTCGCGGGATTCGTGTCGTTCGCGTTCGCAAGCAACCTAACTGCGGTCGTGAGTGACGAACGCCACCGCAAGGTTCCGCCCGCTCTACGCGGGCGGAGTTCTCGCAGCGCAAGAACTGCTACCTCAAACACGCGAATTCTCCAGCGGCACACGCAATCACCAACGTGGTAGCACGGCTCGCGCTGCGAGCCGTCGCATCGCGCAGAGCGACGCGCCAC
This sequence comes from uncultured Bifidobacterium sp., assembly GCA_964561105.1. GTDB lineage: Bacteria > Verrucomicrobiota > Verrucomicrobiia > Limisphaerales > JADLHS01 > JADLHS01. Next base: position 90,651 of record CAZLOH010000008.1, read on the forward strand.
GAACTGCGTGAAGCCGTACGCCCTCGGTCATCCGCTTCCGCCCACTCTACGCGGGCGGAGTTCTCGCAGCGCGAGAACTGCTACCCCAACCAGGCGAACTTTCCGCGGCACACGCATCGCGAACGTGGTAGCACGGCTCGCGCTGCGAGCCGTCGTGCCGCGTAGAGCGACGCGCCACGAACTGCGTGAAACCGCGCGCTCCCGGTCATCCGTTTCCGCCCGCTCCACGCGGGCGGGCTGATCGCAGCGCGACAAGCACCACCACATCTCATTCCAGCGCGAGAACTGCTACCTCAATCGAGGGAACATCCCAGCCGCTGCACAGCATCCGAGCCAGGCGCGACATCTTCCGCCTCGTTACCTCGGCGGCTACGAGTTTTGAAACCAAGCCCAAAACCCACGCACGAATTAGTTGAGCGAGCCGACGCAACTTGACGTTGCCACGGTCATTTCAACTCGATGACGACCGGACAATGATCGGAACCGAGGACGTGCGGCAGGATGGACGCGCGTTTGAGGCGCGGTCGCAACGCGGCACTGATGAGAAAGTAATCAATGCGCCAGCCGACGTTCCGGGCGCGCGCGCCGCCCATCTGACTCCACCAGGTGTAATGCCCGCCGCTTTTCTCAAACTCGCGGAAGGCGTCAATGAAACCCGCGTGAACAAAGGCGCTAAAGCCGGCGCGTTCCTCGGGCGTGAAGCCGTGGTTCTTCACGTTGGCTTTGGGGTTGGTAAGATCCAATTCCGTGTGCGCGACATTGAGGTCGCCGCAAAAGATGACCGGCTTTTTCTTTTCCAGCCTCTTGAGGAACTTCAAGAAATCCGTGTCCCACCGCTGCCGATACGCCAGGCGGGTGAGTTCACGCTTGGAATTGGGGACATAGACGTTCACGAGGAAGAAGTCATCGTACTCGGCCGTGAGCACGCGGCCTTCCTGGTCGTGTTCCGCGATCCCGAGATGCGGTGTGACTTTGAGCGGACGTTGCCGGGTGAAGATGGCCGTGCCGGAATAACCCTTCTTCACAGCGGAGTTCCAATAGGTCGTGTATTTCGCGGGCCAAAGCTGTTCCACATCCTCCGGGCGGCACTTGGTTTCCTGGAGGCAAAGGATGTCGGGTTTCTCGGTGTCGAGGAATTCGAGGAAATTCTTTTTCAGCACCGCGCGCAGACCGTTGACGTTCCAAGAAATCAGTTTCACGCGCGCGAACCTAGCGGTAAACTCGGGCGTGCGCCATTCTTCCGTGCAACGTCCGGCGGCGGCCCGCACCCAACCCGGTGCGCCCGGAAGATTGCTGTTCGCCCTGGCCGGTCTGCTCGCGGTGGGCCTGATGGTTCAGAGCGGCTGGGCGCTGAGTCCCGACGCCGCACCACTGCCGCCACTCGAGACGGTGCTCGCGCGAGCGTGGGCCCGGGCGCAACTGGAGCCGGAAAACGATCGGCGGTTCAAGGCCAGTTACCATTTCACCGGCGACAAAATAACCGAATATAAAAACGTCCGGGGCAATCTTCAGCAGCGCAAAACGAAAACGAGCGTCAACGAGCCCACCGCAACCGCGCCCGGTCCGACGCCCGCCGCGGGCGCTGACAACCCGGCGATCCGCACCAACCTGATTTCAGCCGACGTGGCCCGGCACAAACGCGAGCTGCTGTCGGAGACAAATTTGTTGAACCGTTACAACTTCCGGTTGCACGGCCGCGAAGTCATAGATGGTCGGTCAGCGTTGGTGGTGGACTTCACGCCGGTGAACCGCCCGTTGCCCGCGTCCACACTCAAGGACCGGTTTCTAAATCAGGCGGCCGGTCGCGTCTGGTTGGACGAGCAGGAATACACGCTGGTGAAAGCCGATGTTCATCTGACGAAGCGCCTCAATATCATCGGTGGTTTGATCGCCACGGTTCACAAGTTCGAGCTGCGTTTTGGTCGCGAGCGCACGGCCGACGGTTTGTGGTACACCCGCAAACTGACCTGGCATCTCGAAGCGCGCGAATTGATCGTGGACCGGATCATTGACTGCATGGAAACCAAGACCGACGTACGCAAGGCACAGTAGCCTTGGCCACGGTCGCGGTTGCGGTCCAGCTGGAGATGGACTCGGTTTGGGGTTGAGGCGCGCGCTCAACAACAACGCGGTGTCGGCACCGAGTCGTTCAGCGCGGCAAAACTTCCAGCCAGGCCTCCGCATTGCCTGCCCGCGCGCTCACCGTTCCGAAGAGTTAAACTTCCATAAACTCCGTGCTTCCCCTGCCCCGTGAGAACGGATATGAAACTGGTCATGCAAAAAACACTTTCTTTGATTGCGGTCGCCCTACTCGGCGGCGCGCTTGGTTGGAACAGCACTTCCGCCGCCGAGGTGAAGCCACTGCGCGTGTTGTTAATCACCGGTGGTTGCTGCCACGATTACGCTCATCAAAAGGACATCCTGAAAGCCGGTCTGGAGAAACGCGCCAACGTGGTCGTAACCCAGATTCACACCGATGACGGCAGCACCAAGCCGCCACTCGCGATTCTTGGTCACCCCGATTATGCCAAGGGGTTCGATGTGATCATTCACGACGAGTGCGCCGCGGACGTCAACGATCCCGCGCTGGTCAAGGACGTGTTGGCCCCGCATCGCGCGGGCATTCCCGGAGTCAATCTGCATTGCGCCATGCACTGCTACCGCATCGGCAATCCCGCGGACAAGGCCGCGCCGGGCAGCGAACGGGCGATGTGGTTTGAGTATCTCGGTCTCCAGTCCAGCGCGCACGGCCCGCAACTGCCCATCGCGCTGCATTTCACGGCCAAGAGCCAGCCGATCACCCGCGACTGCTCCGACTGGACCACCGTCAACGAGGAGCTTTACAACAACATCCAGATCTTTCCCACCGCCACCCCGCTGGCCACCGGCACACAAACCGTGAAGAACAAGCAAGGGGTGGAGAAGGAGGTCAAATCCGTCGTGGCCTGGGTCAACGATTATCGGGGGACGCGCGTCTTCAGCACCACCATCGGCCACAATAACCAGACCGTGGGCGACGACCGCTACCTGGACCTCGTCACCCGCGGCTTGCTCTGGGCCTGCGGCAAACTCGATGCGCAAGGAAATATCGCGGCCGGCTACGGCCCCCAACACTGAGCCAAGCAGCCGCAGTCGGTTGGCAAGCTCCCGAAACACATCATCCCGGTCTTGCTCGCAGTCGCCATGATAGCTCGAAACACCACACCGCCAACCGTCGAACCCAAATTCCGCATCGGTGATGAGCGGCTGGTCAAGCTGACCACCAACGCCGGCAAAAAGGTTGTCGCCCTGCTGACGAAGCAAGGTCGCCCCGGCGGCGTCCTGCGCGTGGCCGTGGTGGGCGGCGGCTGTTCCGGCCTGCAATACAAGATGGATTTGCAGGACGCGCCGGCGAATCGTGATTTTCTGGTCGAGTCGGCCGGGGTGAAAGTGGTGGTGGACCCCAAGAGCGCGCTCTACGTGACGGGCAGCGAGCTGGATTATGTGGAGGCGTTGAGTGATGGCGGCTTCAAGGTGAAGAATCCCAACGCCGCCACGAGTTGTTCCTGTGGCGAGAGCTTCAGTGCGTGAGGACGGATTATTTCGCCCTGCTCCACGAACCGCGCCAACCGTGGCTTGACCCCGACGCGCTCAAGGAAAAATTCTTTCACTTGTCCGCCGAAGTTCATCCCGACCGCGTTCATCAAGCCGCCGAGGCGGACAAACTCGCCGCCCACCGCCGTTACACCGAACTCAATGCCGCCTACCTTTGCCTCCGCGAGCCGCGCGCACGGGTGCGGCATTTGCTGGAACTGGAATTGGGCCAAAAACCCTCGGACCTGACCCAGGTGCCGGACGACCTGATGGAACAGTTTTTCCAGGTGGGCAAATTGGTGCGGGACGTGGACGCCTTTCTGGCCGAGAAATCCCGGGCTGCCTCACCCTTGCTCCGGGCGGAATTGTTTGAGCGCGGGCAGGCCTGGGTTGAGAAACTCGCGGAGCAGCAGCGGGCGCTGGCCGCGCGTCGCGAACCGCTGGTGAATGAATTGAAATCCCTAGCTCCTGGGTGGGAGAGCAACGTGGCGAAACCCTTGGACCGGCTGCTGGAAATCTGGCGGCTTTTGAGCTTTTACGAGCGCTGGCTGGCGCAAATTCAGGAGCGCTTGGCGTCCTTATCTTTTTAATTTTATGCAACGACTACTTGTCTGCGGGGTGCTCCTGTTGTCGCTGGCCGCCGGTCGGGCCGCTGAGTCCTGGCCGGCCGCCTTGAGCCGAATGCCGCTGAGCTCAGGACCGGTTGAATTGAGCTGGACCAATTGCGCCCAGGTGATCCTCGGCGCATTCCAGTCCAACGCCACGGCCAAGGCGCTGATCTTCATGCCAGGTGCCACCGATGAACTCTATTTCTTCCGCCGCGTGCAGGTGACGGTGACCAATGCCCACCCCTCGCTCTTCGACGCCCTGGTCGCCCTGACCAATCAATCGCCCCTACGGATGACGTTTCGCGCGCCCTTTCTCCTGATTGACACCGGCGAAGACGTGCTGGACCTGGACATCACGATTCAACACGAACGAACGGCGGAAAAACTGCGGGCCGGCAAACCGCTGCCGCACCTCCTGGTCATTGATCGTGACTGGACTCAACTGCTCCACGTCATCAAGCGGCGGATCCGCGCCACCTTGTTTCCCTACCAGGGCACAATCGGTTCGTGGCACTTCTACCGGCACACTTTCGCCGCCTGGAATCTCACGCCGTGGGAAACCCTGGAGGCCAGCGCGCTCGCCGGCAAAACCAAATTCATCGTTACGCGCGGTCGAGTGGTGTTTGAACTCGATGAGCGCGTCGGCACATTGCCGAAACTGGATCGCTTCCCCGGGAACTGACCGGGGAAAATCCTGTAACGAAGGCGAGGGACATCTTGTCCGCGAACAAGACAAGCATTCCCCGGGGCGCTTACGGAGCCGCGCCTTGCGCGGACTGCTGGTATGTCGGCTGCTTTTCCACGAGCCATGAAAACGCAGCGCTCAATTCCAAAGGAGGTGGCGTTGTGTTTCTCACCGTTCCGGCCTCAGCGCCGGAACGAAAGTCCCTCCTTGACTCCGCTAGTATGTGTTGGGTCAAAAGCCTGACGCTCTTCTCTACTGGGTTTGGTTTCTGGGGGCTGGCTCGCACCAGCCCCCAGTTTTTTTCTGACGCACGCGCCGGCTGAACGCAAAGCCATGGTTCAAACTTCGATTTCCGAGCGCCAACCGCCAACGAAATCCCCAACGCTGGCGCAACCCCGCTCTACTCGAGGGTTTCGACGCGTAAACTCCAGCCGACAGTCCATTTACCCGCGCGGCGACGGGAGGATTTACGGTTTGAAAGCAGCCCGATCCTGAAAGTTTTGAGCTGGCGGGCTTCCCCTCGCCTGCCGGATGCAGCCCATCCACGGAAATAGAAATTCGGAAAAAAGAGTTGCGCTCGCCCCCGTTTACCCGTAATTAGGCAGCGAATCGAAGGTCTGGTGCTGCGGTGGCCGGGGGTTACCCCAGGAGAGTTTCTCGCAGCGTCTTCTCACAATCCAACAGTTCAAGACGGTTTATCCGGGCTTTGTTACCGACCTTCGCCACACACACAGTCACAGTATATGAGCAGCACAAGCAGCAAGAACAACGACGCAGTCGCCACCGACCACGGCAGCGGATATCTCGAGATATCCGAGAAGGGCTTTGGCTTTTTGCGCACGGCGGCCAACCATTTCCATCCCAAGCCCACGGACATTTTCGTCACGCCCGACACCATCAAGCGCAACTTCCTGCGCGAAGGCAGTCTCGTGGTCGGAACCACCCAACCGCCCCACCGGGGCACCAGCCCGCAGCTCAAAGCCGTCGAGAAGGTCAATGACATGGCCTTCGAGGACTACACCAAAGCCGTGCGGTTCGAGAATTTGACGAGCATTGATCCGGTCGAGAAATACAACCTCGAAACCGCGCCGGACCTCATCGAAACCCGGGTGATTGACCTGGTGACGCCCATCGGCAAAGGCACGCGCGGCCTCATCGTCGCCCCGCCCCGCACGGGCAAGACCACCATTCTCAAACAGATTTGCAACGCCATCACCACGAACCATCCCGAGGTTCACGCGCTCGTCCTGCTCATTGACGAGCGCCCCGAGGAAGTCACGGACTTTCAGCGCTCGGTGAAGGCCGAAGTCGTGGCCTCGTCGAACGACATGGATCTGGAAACACACGTTCGCCTCTCGCGCTTCATGATCGAGCGTTGCCGGCGCATGGTCGAGTCCGGCCGGGACGTCTTTGTCCTGATGGATTCGCTCACCCGCATCGCCCGCGCCTACAATTCGGTGCATGGCGGCAGCGGCCGCACCATGACCGGCGGCGTGGACGCCCGCGCCCTGGAAATCCCGCGCAAGATGTTCGCCTCCGCCCGCAAAATCGAAGGCGGCGGCTCACTGACCATCCTGGCCACGGCCTTGATTGACACCGGATCGCGCATGGATGAACTCATCTTCCAGGAGTTCAAAGGCACGGGCAACATGGAGTTGATTCTCGACCGCAAGCTGTCGGATCGCCGGCTCTATCCCGCCATTGACATCCCCAAGAGCGGCACGCGCAAGGAGGAAAAACTCTTCGCGCCGAAAAACATCGAATCCGTCCGCAAGCTCCGGCGCATGATGGTGGACTTGAATCCCATCGAAGCGATGGAAACCCTCACCGCCGCGCTCAAGAAGCACAAGACCAACGATGAACTGCTCGCAAAGCTCGGCTGACCGGACGGCTTCTGGACGCCCGGCTTGGGTCATTCAGCACGTCGAGGGGGCACCCTGAATTCTTCGTGCTTTTCCGCAACGGACATGGTAGGGGAGAGCTATGCACGCTCGCGGGTAAGACCCATTGCCAGGTACTTCACCGGCTGGGCTCCCGTCCGCCATTCCGGACCACGAACTCCTCGCGCTGATCGGTCGGGGTGCCTATGGCGAAGTCTGGATGGCCCGCAACGCCATTGGTACGCTCCGCGCCGTCAAGATCGTCCATCGCCGCAGTTTCGCCGACAGTGAGTATTTCGAGCGGGAATTCAAGGGTTTGCTCAAGTTTGAACCGATTTCCCGTTCGCAGGAAGGCTTGGTGGATGTGCTGCAAATCGGCCGCCGCGACGACGCCGGCTATTTTTTCTACGTGATGGAACTGGCGGACGATGCGGCGAAGCCGCAATGCGAAGATGGAAGATCGAAGATGGAGGATGGCAAAACTCCCGAGCGCGCCACTCGCCACCCTCCATCCTCCATCCTCGATGCTCAAAACTATACGCCTCGCACCCTGCGCTCCGAAGTCCTGACGCGCGGTCGTTTGCCGCCCACCGAATGCGTGGCCATCGGCCTCAAACTTGCCGCCGCCCTGGAGCATTTGCACACGAACGGCCTCGTGCATCGCGACATCAAACCGTCGAACATCATCTTCGTGAAGGGCGATCCGAAGCTCGCCGACATCGGGCTGGTGACGGCGATTGATGAAGCGCAGTCGCTGGTTGGGACGGCGGGTTACATTCCACCCGAGGGACCGGGAACGCCGCAGGCGGATCTCTATAGCCTGGGCAAAGTGCTCTACGAAATCGCCTTTGGGAAGGACCGCCAGGAATTTCCGCAACTGCCGCCGGATTTGCAATCGCACCCCGATTATGCAGCCTTGTTGGAACTCAACGAAGTCATCCTCAAGGCGTGCGAAAGCGACGTGCGCAACCGCTACTGGTCCGCCCAGCAAATGCAGATGGATTTAGTCCTGTTGCAAGAAGGAAAATCGGTAAAGCAAGCGCGCTTGCGCAAGCATCGGCTGGGGATCGTTAAAAAGTTTGGCCTCGCTGCCGGAGTGGTGGCGTTGCTGGCCCTAATCATCTTGTATTGGAAACCATCAGGTTACAGGCCCAAAAAAGAGGCCCTGCGGCTCTATGAGGATGGCCGCTGGTTTTACAGCCAGTTGACCCCGGACGATCACGAAAAGGCGTTTGACCGTTTAAGCGCGGCTGTTGAAGCCGATCCCAACTTCCTGCAGCCCTATGACGAGTTAACCATATTGTTCGGTTGGGCCAGGATACCATGGGTCACTAACGAGCAAGTCCGTCTTGAGCAGACCAAAAAAATCGAGGACAAATTGCTGGCGATTGCTCCGCAGTCGGCCGAGCGGCACACCGCTTCATCGTTGCGACATTTTCTCGAAAGAGACTGGCGTACCGCGGAGGACGAAATTGTAGAGGCCATTAGACTCAAACCTGATTCCGCGGTCGCTCACGACATCTACTGTTTTTACCTATCCATGCAGGGAAGGATTGGCGAAGCCAAGCGTATCGGTCAGCGGGCCCAGGAACTGGAGCCACCCTATTCACGTCGTGTGACTGCACTTTTCGCCTCTTGGCCATTCCTCGCGGAACGGCGCTTTGATCTTTCCATCGCGCAGGTTCAGCGGGTTCTGGAGTTGGACCAGAAATTCACCAGCGGGTACCTCTACCTCGGAGACTGCTACGAGGCGCAATCGAATTATTTAGCCGCCATCGACGCGTACGAAAAAACTGCCGACCTGTGGCCGGAAAAAGATCGCCCAAGGGTGAACGCGATATTCCAGGCACTGCGCGAGGCGTACAATACCGGGGGCCAAACCGGCTATTTTCGCAAACGAATTGAACTGGCACAGGCCGACAGATCCCTTCCGGAAAGCGAGCAACTCCTTCGTAACTTTTCCACTTGGGACACTGCCGGCTACTACGCCCGCTTGGGCGAGAATGAAAAAGCGCTCGACGAACTGACGACGCACTTCGATGAGATACACGTTTGGCAGCAGATCAAATTCAGGCCGCTCTATGACACGCTGCATCACGAACCACGGTTCAAGGAGCTCGTCAAACGGGCTGGCCTTGAACCCTGAGAGCCCGCTCGAACATCAACTCTCGAATTGCATCGGTGCCGACCGCGACGTCGTGGTGGATTACGCCGGCTTCGTTAATCAGGTAGGCAACCGGTGTGGCAAACATGGCATAGCGGCGCGAGATTTCCCATTGCTGCTGCAAGACGATGGGGAAGGTCAGGCCATGCTCCTTCACCTTGACTCGATTTTCCTTCGGCTCGCCTTTGCTGATCATCACCACGGTGACCTTCCCCTCACCCGGCCTGTCGGCCACCCTCTCCCCATCCGATGGGGAGAGGGCTGGGGTGAGGGGGCGCTGGCTTCGATGAAACTTCTCCAACTCCGGCGCCAGCGAGTTGCACGGGCCGCAACTGGGGCTGGAGAAAACCAGCAGCACGCGTTGGCTGCGCAGTTCGCTCAAGCTCAAATCGCCGCGCCCATCTAGTCGCGGCAACGTAAAGTCCGGTGCAGGTGTGCCGGCTTTCAATCCGTCGCGCTTGAGCCTGCTGCGGGCAAGCGAGCGGTTGGCAAAGCGATTGGCAACGGCCTGGGGTTCCCCCTCACCCGTCCTTCGGACACCCTCTCCCCCCTCGGGGGAGAGGGACGGGGGGAGGGGGAAACCAGCGTCCGCCAGCTTCAGCAACTCTTCCGCGCCCATGGCCAGTCGGCTTGCAATCTTCCCATCCGGACCGATGAGATAACCGCTCGGTGTGCCGTTGGCATGGTAGGCCTGGGCAACCTCGCCATTCTTTTGCAGCAGCACGGGGCAACCGATTTGATGCTCGGCGAACAGTCGCCGGTTTGTCTCCGCGTCGCCGGTGGTGATGACCAGCGGCACCGGCTGCCGCAGGGTAGCCGACGACGTAAGGAGGCGGACTCCGGTTTCGTTGACTTCCGGGCCATCCGCCTCGTCACCTCGGCGGCTACCTGATGAAAGCGTCGCCAGCTTCGGCAACATCTCGCGGCAAAAGCCGCAGTCGGGATGAAAGAAGATCAACAACACCGGCTGCCCCCGGAATTGCGCCAGCGATCTTGACTCACCGGCCAAGTCCGGCAACTCGAAAGCCGGTGCTTCACTGCCGAGTGGCAACCCCTCGGGCTCCTCCGCGCCGCCAAACTCCAGTTCGTCGAGCCGTTTCTCCAGTTCATCCAACCGCAGCAGTATGCGCCCGTTCTGGCGGAGCAACTGCCAGCCGAACCAGCCAAACGTCACGATAGCAAGCCCGAGGAACGCCAATACCACATACAAGGAAAGGTTCATCGTGATCCGTTTCGCGTTGTGTGCAGTTGACGAGTTGGATTGGGCATGCGAGCGGGCCGGAGCTACTCAGCGGTGCGGCAGCTTGCGGCCTTGCGCATGTGTTGTCTAAGTTCCACAGACGTAGGAGACCCAGCTTCCCTTCTTGTATTTGATGCAGTTGCGGCTGCAGCAATCGTTATTGTGCTGGCAGGGGGACCAGAAGGGAAGGCAGGGCTCCTTTGGCTTCGGGTCTGCCTCCGCCTTGTTCGCGAGCCCGAAGCACGCCAGCGCCATGCTGGCGAGGACCGCGCCACGCTTCTTTGACGACGTCCGTCGTGGATCTGATTGGGACGGTCCCTTCGTGAATTTTATCGAATGAGCGGTTCATATCTACTTCGTTGCTCCGGCGGGTGGGTACCCGCAAAAGGTGCCACCCCAAGAAAAAAAATAGCCGTTGCAGCACCTACTGCAACTCTTCCCCCCACCGCTTTCAAATGGGTTGCAACGGGTGCCACCTGGCCAGCAGCGAGGTCCCGCTTCCACCTTGTTCGCCAAACCGAAGCAGGCCAGCGCCATGCCGGCGAGTCCGACACCGAATTTCTTCAACGCCGCGCGGCGTGTGACGGATTGGGCCATGTTCTTGGTGAGTTCATCGAATTTGTTGTTCATACTTATCCTTTCTTTTTGTTTCTTGGTTAGTGTTTCGTGACTGGGATCGCTTCGCTAGAGTTCCCCGGCTTCTACGGCTGAGATCACTTGATTCAGAAATCCCAGCGCCTCCTCGGTATCCACCCGATAAAGCGCTTTGCGAGTCGGACTGCCGCGAGAAACGATTGCCACGAGAGTTTCCTCGCCGGTTTCCGGTTCCACCCAGAGACTCGGCCCGCCCGAATCGCCGGTGGCCGTCCCACCCAGATCATGGACCGGGTTTTCATCAAGGAAGAGCCAGCGCTCGTGGAGGTTGCAAAAGGCCGATTGTGCAACCCGGCGAATACCATCGGGAGGGAACGGCAGATGTCCCGGGTTGGGACCGAGCTCCACCCCGTAGCCGACGGCAGTGAACCTAGCTCGATCCGAACCCTCGCGTAGCCGGCCAGCTGCTTCCAGCGCGTCCAGGAAGCCGAGCGAAGGAAGCGGCATGATCGGAATATCGCGTATGGCCTCTTTCAGGATCGCTACGCCTATGTCGGAAAGGGGAATGTTGCCGAAGCCGCCCGCAGGTTGCTCGGCATAGAGCGGGTGCGTCAGGACGGTGGAAACCGCGTGCCACGAACCCGATTCCGCCGCGTTACTGGCGAAGCTGATGAGCAGGTCGTCCACGGTCATCAGTTCATTCGCGACTGCCGCCTCGACCAAGGCGGTGCCGTGACCGGCGGTGAGCACGACGCGTGGGTGTATCAAATTCCCTGTGCCAATGAACATCGGAGGAGGGTTCGGAGGCCAAAGACTCTTCAACCAGACAAACCCGCCGACGTTCGGATGAGCGTCGCCGTCGGGTTGTCCATTGGTGATGGCGTGTGCGTTATTGAGCCCAAGTCTGGCGAACGCCAAGCCGGCGAGGCTGGCACCCATCGTCTTTAGCGCCGTACGGCGGGTGACGGATTGGGCCATGCTCTTGGTGAGTTCATCGAATTGGTTGTTCATAATTTTCCTTTGGTTTGACATCCTCCTTTTTCGGCCCAAGCTCATGCTCTCACTCCGAAACAGAGCGCCGCGCGCGATAAACACGATTCGTTGCTCCGGGGGAACTGTCGCGCACGACAGCAATCCCATCAGCGTTTGTCACGACAATGTTCGTCAACACCGACCAACTGACGAAGTCAGTGGAAGTCTCGATGTCGTAACGGCGAGGTTGGCCGTGCGCATCGCGTCCGCCGCCTTTGAGCATCATTTCAAATTCCTCGCCGACGAACCTGGCGGATTGGAATTGCGCTGGTTCCTCCACAATCAGTGTCTGATCCACCGGGACGTTGGAAAACTCCTGCACAATTCCGGAGGGCCACTCGATGCGCAGCAAGTCAATGTTCGTGGCGCTACCGAAGCCGATGGAAACGTCCAGGCTGGGCTGCGAAAGCCAGCCATCGCCGCCTGAAATCTGACGCATTTGCCATCGGACAACGCCGCCGATAATCGCTCGCGCGCGCACGATCGCTCCGATGGCGGAACGATTGGAAACCGTTCCCACGCACCGGACCTTGATCCAGTGATTGGAATTGCCGTTGTTCTGATACAAAAAATTCTTCTGCGCCCCGGTGATTCCGCCATTGGCCACGAACAGATCCAGAAACCCGTCGTTGTTGTAATCACCCCACGAGCAACCATTCGAGGCGGCAATGTCCGTCGCCACATCATCTTCCGCGACGCGGAGAAAAGTATCGTCGCCGTTATTGTGGTAGAGGCGGTTGTTTGATCCCTCGTTCGTCACAAACAAATCGAGGTGACCATCGTTGTCGTAGTCTGCCCAGGCGCAACTGCGGAACCCCGCTTCAAATTCATTGACGATGTCCCCGGTCGTCATTTTTTCGAACTGGCCGTTGCCCGCGTTCCGGTAGAAAGCGTTTTGGTGAACATTGGCGTCCAAGGTTGAGTTGACGACGAAAAGATCCAGATCGCCATCATTATCGTAATCGCCCCACGCACTGCCGACAGAGTTCAACGACTCATTCAGCGCCGTGCCGCTCGCGATCGTCTCAAACGCGCCGCCGCCAAGATTGCGATAAATGTAATTCCCCTGGCCGGCGTTGTGCGTGACAAAAAGGTCGAGTCGCCCATCGCCATCCACATCCGCCCATGTTCCTTGGGTGGAATACAGCGTCTGGCTGATACCGCTGGCCACGGCGATGTTGGTGAATCGTCCCTGCCCGAGATTGCGATAAAGCGCGTCCACATTGGCCTCCGCGAGCGCGCCGTTGGCGACAAACAGATCGAGATACCCATCGGCATCGAAGTCACCCCAGGACGCCGAGACCGAACGGCCAGCGGGATTGAAGGCAATGTCGCCGGCTTGCGCCCCAGTCATTTTTTGGAAAGTGCTGTTACCATTGTTGCGGTAGAGCCAGTTGGTCTCATCTATTCCCAGGTTCGCGACAAAAAGATCAAGGAAGCCGTCGTTGTCGTAGTCGGCCCAAGAGCATCCGGCCGACCTGAGGTTTACTTCATTCCCGGGTGAGCCCGCGTTAAATCGGGTGAACGTCCCGTTCCCATTATTGTGATAGAGACGGTTCACCGAGATGCGGTCGAAGTTGCTGACAAACAGATCAAGCCAACCGTCATTATCATAGTCACCCCAGGCGCAACCATCTGACTGTTCGATATCGGTCCCTACTGGACCAGTCGTGATCTTGGTGAACATGGCTTGCGCTCGGCCTGCCAAAACCAAGGCAAGCATTAGAAGGCTCATTGCTATTGTTATTGAGGTCGCTTTGCTCACGATCCGATTCAATGTTTTCATCGCCTTACAACAGGAAAAACCGGGAAAACCTTACTGGGACGAGGGCTAATTCGGGCCGCATCGGGCGCATCCTTTCAGGGCAAACATGCCATGGCCTTGTGCCGGGGGAAACGTCGGGAGGCGTATCCACATGCGCAACTCCTGAAAAACGCACCACTCCGGTGGCGTTCTGGAAGCAACCGGTGCCGCCACTGATGGCTCCTTGGCCAGCGAGGCCGAGGCCAAGTTTCTTCAGCGCGTCGCAGCGGGTGGCGAACTGGGCCATGCTTTTGGTGAGTTTACCCGGTGGGAGCAAGCCGGGCCATCCGGAGGGCGTGAATGAGCAGACTCGCTCACGGGGTGGATCGAATTGGTGGTTCATAGTTTTCCTTCCGATTTGGTATGTTGTTCTTGCTTGGTCTGATTCGGGACAAGTCATTTACGGGATCGGCACACGCTTGGCGTTGTCCACAAAGCCAGGAATCGTCATCACCGGTTGAGTATTCGCGTCTGGGAAACCATCACCATCCGCATCGGCCGACGGCAGATAGACTTTGACGTCGTATTTCAGCACGGCGGTGTTCTGGCTCGTGTACTTCCAGGTGCCGGAGTACAGGATGATGGCCTTGGTCTCCAGCAGGTCACCCGGCTGATGCGGCGTCATCTGCGCATTGGCATAAAGCGACCATTGGGCGGTGTCCGAGTTGATCATCCGAGCCTCGCCAATCGCGTCACTGAGATTGTCCGCGCCAAATGCGGCCAGCAATCCAGCGAATTGGGCGTCGAAGTTTTTGAGAATGGGGCGGGCGGCGCCGGTTTGTCCCAACGGGTCCAGCGGGGTTTGCAAGGCGCTCCACAGGAAACCGGGGTGACCACCCACCCAGGCACCGCCAAGGCGATACCATTTTTGACCGAAGCCGGTCACACAGATGGTCCCCACCACCAATGCCACCGCAGTGAGGCACGCGGCGATTCTCTTCATGATTTCACGGCGTTTGGCGGCTGTGACCAATCCTTCGTTTGATTCATGGATACTGCTTTTCATACTTTTCCTTTCGTTTCGTTTGTTTGCGGCCAGGTTGCGAGGCCACTGTTCGTTTTGGTTTTGTTTCCGTTCGGGCCAATGCCCATTACAACCGGAAATCTCCGCACTTCTTACCGAACTGATTTGAATGCTTCTTCGGCATTCGCTGGCACGTGGTCCGCATCCCATTTAAACTCTCGTGACGAACCACATTAGTTGCCGAGTAATACACGCGGCGCGCGGGAACAATTTAACAAGAAATTTTCTGGTTAGAATTTGACCTCGGCATCCGTGTATAACTTGTGCAGGCTATTCCACTACCAACACTGCGTATGCCCGAGCCAATCCCGGATTCAATTCCTACCCGGCACAGTCTGCTGCTCCGCCTCAAAGACTGGGAAGATCAGGCGAGTTGGCAGGAGTTCTTCGACACGTACTGGCGATTGATCTACAACGTGGCCGTCAAAGCGGGGCTGTCGGACACCGAGGCCCAGGAAGTGGTGCAGGAAACGGTCATTGGCGTGGCGCGTAAGATTGGTGAGTTCAAGGCTGATTCCGCGCACGGTTCGTTCAGCGCCTGGTTAATGCAATTGATCCGCTGGCGGATCGCCGATCAGTGGCGCAAACGTGGCGGCGCGGCTCAGGTAGCAGGTCTGGCCAATTTGGGCTCGATGCCTGGACAACAATTGGACGACACCGGCTCAACCGGTCCGATGGAACGAATTCCCGACCCGACGGACCCGACCCTGAACGTGGCTTGGGAAGCGGAATGGAAAAGGCAACTGCTGGAAGAAGCGCTCGAGCGCGTGAAACGCCTGGTCAGTCCACGGCAATTTCAGATGTTCGACCTGCATGTGTTGCAAAAGCTGACGGTGGCTGAAGTGGCGAAACTGCTCAAAGCCAGCGCCGCCTCAGTGTACATGGCCAAGCATCGAGTCGGTCGGCTGCTGAAAAGAGAACTGAACAAGCTTGAGCAGAATGACCATTAGTGCATGCACCCCGCGACTCGAGTTGCAAAAGAGTTGGCGGAGAAAAATCGTTTACCGATGCGTCAAGCTCGCAGGCCCGCCGCTATTCGACGATGCCCCGGCGCAGTGAAGCTACTCCGACAATGCGATCAGACGCCCAGTTCGTTTTTCACCGCGGCAAACTGATCCAGCGCGAACATCAGATCGGAGCGCGAGTGCGCGGCGGAGATTTGCGTGCGAATGCGGGCCTTGCCTTGCGGGACGACGGGATAGCTGAAGCCAATGACATAAACGCCCCTGGCCAGCATCGCGTCGGCGAATTTCGTCGCCAACGCGGCATCGCCCAACATCACCGGACAAATCGGATGCGTGCCGGGCAGAATCGTGAATCCCAGTTTCGCCATGCCCTCCCGGAAAAATTTTGTGTTCGCTTCCAACGTGTCGCGCAGCGCCGTGGATTCAGTCAACAGTTCCAGCACTTTCAACGACGCCCCGGCAATGCTCGGCGCGAGCGTGTTGGAAAACAAATAAGGCCGCGAACGCTGGCGCAGATATTCCACAATTTCTTTCCGTCCGCTGGTGTAACCGCCGCTGGCGCCACCGAGCGCCTTGCCGAGCGTGCCGGTGATGAGGTCCACACGGCCCATCACACCGCAATGCTCATGCGTGCCGCGTCCGGTCCGGCCGATAAAGCCGACGGCATGTGAGTCGTCCACCATCACGAGCGCCTGATACTTGTCCGCGAGATCGCACACCGCCTTCAGGTTGGCGAGGTAGCCATCCATCGAGAATACCCCGTCCGTGGCGATCAGCTTGAAGCGCGCCTGTTTCGCGTCCGCCTCCCGCAGCTTCGCTTCAAGGTCGGCCATGTCGTTGTTCCGGTAGCGATGCCGCTGCGCTTTGCTGAGGCGGATGCCGTCAATGATGCTGGCGTGGTTCAACTCATCGGAGATGATCGCATCCGCTTCGCCGAGCAACGTCTCGAACAATCCGCCATTCGCATCGAAGCAGGAGGAATAAAGGATCGTATCGTCCGTGCCGAGGAACTCGCTGAGTTTTTGTTCGAGTTGTTTGTGAACGCCCTGGGTGCCGCAGATGAACCGCACGCTGGCGCAACCGTAACCCCACTGCTCCAGCGCGGCCCGCGCGGCCGCAGCCACGGCGGGATGCTGCGCGAGGCCGAGGTAATTATTCGCGCACAAGTTGAGCACGGGCCGGCCGTCGCCCACCCGTATCATCGTGCCCTGCGGCGTGGTGATGACGCGCTCCTGCTTATACGTGCCCGCAGCGCGCACCGCGGCAAGTTGATCGTTCAGATGTTTTTGAAACGAGGCGGTCATGCGTTTTAACGGTCGGAGGACAATTTCGCCGGCGCTGGCTCGGCATACAAACCAAACTCGGAAATTGCCGGACACGCCGCCGCCCGGATGATGCGCAGACGGATCTTGCTGGCAGTCACGTCCGCGAACCGCAACAGGCGATGATTGCCAATGCTCGTACCGTGCGCCAACTCGAGCCATCGCCCATCCTGCCAGCAATCCACTGCGAACGCATCCACCCGCTGGCCCAGCGGGAGATACTCGCGCAGGCTGACGACGTTGAAAGTCGCGGGCGACTTCAATTCCAGAGTCAGTTCCGCCGTGGTGACGGCGTCGTCCGTCGCCCAGTAAGTGTCGCGTTTGCCATCGAGCACGTTGGTCGGGGCAAATTGGGCCGCGCCGCCGCGCACATTGCTGGCGCTGGCCTGCGCCTTCCCGGCCAGGTCCACGGCAAAGGTCGCATCCAGGATACGCCGAAATTCCGTCAGCGAACGGATGTCATGTTCATTAATCCGCCCCCGGCGATCCGGCGGCAGATTCAGGTTCAAGCACGCCCCGCGACCGGCCGACTCGAAGTAAATATCGAGCAACTGGGCCGGCGTCTTGACGCGGCCATCTTCGCTCGCGTGATAAAACCAGCCGGGGCGGATGGAAACATCGCACTCGGCGGGAATCCAATCCGTGCCGGGGCGCTCGCCGGAGTTAAGCCCTTCGCTGGTGCCGCCGGGGTAGCGCCCGGCCGAGTTCAACGTGGCCCAGCAGGGATCGCCCGCGATGCCGCGTTCATTGCCGACCCAGCGCACGTCCGGCCCCGCATCACTGAACATGACCGCGTCGGGCATCAACTCGCGCACGATTTTCCAGGTGTTCGGCCAGTCGTAATAGGTGCGGTTGTCAATGTGGCGTTTCTCGCGCGCGCCGCCGTAGTAGCCATCGCCGCCGTTGGCGCCATCAAACCACACGATGAATATGTCGCCGTAATTCGTGAGCAATTCACGAAGTTGATTGCGGTAGTACGTCAGATACCCGGGCCGGCCATAGTCGGCGCGGTTGCGATCCCATGGCGAAAGATAGACCCCGAACTTGAGACCGTGCCGGCGGCAGGCCTGGGAAATTTCCTTTACCACGTCGCCTTTCCCATTCCGCCACGGACTGTTCTTCACCGAGTGTTCGGTGTATTGGCTGGGCCAGAGGCAGAAACCGTCGTGATGTTTCGCCGTCAGAATCAACCCCTTCATGCCCGCCGCCTGGGCGACCGAGACAATCTGGTCGGCATCAAAATCGGTCGGATTGAAAACCGCCTCGCTCTCATCGCCGTAGCCCCATTCCTTGTCCGTGAATGTGTTCACGGTGAAGTGCAGGAAGCCGTAGAACTCCATCTCGTGCCAGCGCAACTGCCGCGCCGTGGGTACCGGGCCGAACGGCGCGGGCGGCGTCACGGGAGAATTCTCCGCGCCAAACACGGGGGCGGCGCAGATCAGCAATCCGAGTATTGGGATGGCAACGATGGTTTTCATGGAGTCGTGTTGAGGTTCGCGCGTGAACCCATCTCAGTCTAGGCATCGGGCGCTTTCAGCGCCAGCGCGTGTTTGCGGTCCTTGGCCTCGCGCGAAAAGATTGGCCCAACCTTGACCACGATGTCCGAACCATCGGCCGTGGCGGTGGCCGCATCCGGCGCACCCGAACGCTCTCCCGGACCGGGATGAACGACGCGCGCGGATTTGAACTTCGGATGCCGGCCGTTGAGGCGCGGATAACCGAACGTCACGGTCACCTCCGGGATGGCGCTGTGCGGGATTTTCTCCGTGGAATAAACCTCCACGAATGCGGAGTGCCGCGCCCAGAACGTGAAGTCCGCGCCTTCGAATCGCAGGCTGCCGATGTCGTGCGTCACACCCGTCGAGTCCTTCACCCGGCAGGTGAACCAGGTGTTCGTCTTGCCATCCGCCACCTCCGTCTGCGCCTTCGCGATCTGATAGGTGTAAGTGCCCTTCGTCCACGCGAACGGCCGGCGCACGCTGGCGAACTCACCCTCGTAACCGGCGCTTTCCACCAGGCAATCCGGTCCGGCCACGCGCACGTTGTCCAGGCCGACGGGCGTTTTCTTGTCGCTCGACCAGCGCGAAAAGATCGCGCCTTTGCCGGGATGCACGCGGGTGTGATTGGTCGCGTTGGCCCAGCCGTTGATGTTGGATTGCAGGCCGCCGTAGAAATCGAGGCCGTTGATCTGCGCAATGCCACAGGGCGACACGTACAGATTCACGGTGTCCGGCACGTCGCGATCTATCGTCACGTCCACCTCAAGCGTCTGGAAATTCGTTGTGGGATTCTCAAACGCCCACCAAAGGTCGGCCAGATGCCAGGGCTGCGGCGGCAGCTTGGCGGATGAGTTGGCGACCTCAGCGGCAGACACCATTCCCACCAATGCCAACGCGCCGAACCCGCTGACGAGATTTTTGATGAGTGTTTTCATATCAGTCCTGGAGGGTTTCGTGACTGGCGACCGGCTTCGGTTCGGTCGCGAGCAAGTCGAGAATCATGATGTCGTTGGCTCCCGGTCGGAGCCAGGAGGCGGGGCAGTATAGCCGGGTTTGCGGGCCGATCTCCCAATAGCGGCCGAGGTTGTGACCGTTGATCCACACGACGCCTTTGCGATAAGCGCTCAGGTCGAAATAAGTATCGGCGGGCGTGGCCACCGGGAAATGTCCCTTGAAGAACGCGCCGGGACGGCTGCCGGCGTTGGTGGTGGCGGGAAGGCGGCGAACCCAGTCGTCGGTGAGTGGGAAACCAAACATCTCCCAATTCATCAGGGTCATGCCGTTGAGCACCGCACGTTCGGTGATGCCCTTCGGGTCAATCATGAATTCGCCGAAATTGATGTGCCCCATGCCTTCAACGAGGATTTCCAACACCGGATCGGCGAGCTTCGAGACCGGCAGGTTGATGCTATTCTGATTCAAGCGGCGATCCACGGTGCCAATGAAGTTTCCATCCAGAAACACCAGCGCGTAGTCGTGCAAATCGCGCAGGATCAGTTGGCCGCCTTTGTGACCCACGAGGTGCGTGCGGTAGAGCATCAGTCCCTGGTTCTGGCCGAGTTGCTCAAACGTGACGGGTTGGGCGGAGGACCGGGGCTTGGGCAGGGCATCCCAGAGCGTAGTCCATCGTTCCAGGGTGATGGGCGGGAGCGCGGCCACAGGAATCGGTTCGGGAATGGGCGGCACGGGTTCGCCGGCGGGCAATCGCGACGTGATCGCCTCGCGCAACGCATGAAACTTGGGCGTGGCCCGGCCTTGTTCGTTGATGGGAGCGTCGTAATCATAGCTCGTCACATCCGGCTCGAAACTGGAGGCGATGCCATTGGTGGAAACAGGCAGACGACCCGCGTTGGCGCCCGCAGCGAAACCAAAACTGGTGCCGCCGTGAACCACGTAAAGACTGAACGACTTGTGATGGTCCATGAGAAACGCGACTTCCTTGCTGATGGACTCCGTGCTCACCCGTGCCCAGGATTCTCCCCAATGCGTGAGCCAGCCCGGATACGTCTCGCTGCTGAACACCGGCACGCCGGGATTCATGCGTCGGGCCAGTGTCCAGTGCGATTCCTTGGAACCTGAATCCAAACCCACCGCGCAACCGGGCAGCGAACCGGCCTCCAGCATGTAGGGGGTTGGCCCGTCTCCGGTGCTGAACGGAATGCCGAGACCTTCCTTGCGCCAGAGCTTTTGCAGCCATTCGAGATAGCCGCGATCATTGCCGTAACTGCCATACTCGTTCTCAATCTGGAGGAGCAGGATCGGCCCGCCGCGCGTCACCTGCCAGGGTCGGACCACGCGGGCGAGGCGTTTGAGATACCGTTCCGCCGCGCGCAGATAACGAGGATCGCGGCAGCGCACCTTGAGGTCCGGCTCGCGTAACAGATAGCTGGGGATGCCGCCAAAATCCCATTCGGCACAACAATACGGGCCCGGCCGCAGAAAGACCCACATGCCTTCCGCCTGCGCGAGCCGGAAAAATTCCGCGAGGTTGTGGTTGCCGGTCTCGAAATCAAACTTCCCTTCGACCGGTTCGTGGTAATTCCAGAACACATAAATCGAGATGGTGTTCAAGCCCATCGCCTTGGCCATGCGAATGCGCTGCTGCCAATACTCGCGCGGGATGCGGTCCGGGTGCATCTCGCCGGCGCGCATCTGAAACGTCGCGCCATCCAGGATGAAATCATTCGTGCCGAGACTGAATTGGTGGCGGGCAGCGGCCTCGGCCGGGAGGCACGTCAGCAACGCCAGCGCGAACACAGCAGCGGAACGACTCTTCGCCCGGAAGAACACCCGGCACATGAATGAGCTCCAGACTTGAATCGCCTGGCAGAAGTCCATCCGATGCCGGGGCTGCGGCGCAATTTTTTCCCGGAACGGCGTGTCACGAGTGATTCCGACACGTTCTATTGGTCGGGTGAATGTCAAAAAGGGTAATATGATTTTCCTCATCGTTCGTTTCCAGGTTTGGCCTCGGCCAGCCGACCGGGTTCGCGCCGGCCCGGACCCGGCTGTTTCGTCAGTCCGTCGCCCAGATCAGCTCGTGCCTTTTCGGCTTCCGCTTCCAGTTGGCGAACGATGTCGGCATGTTGCGCGGCGACATTGGTGGTTTCGCCAATGTCGTGGGCGAGGTCATACAACTCGACGGCTTCAATTTTCCGGTAGGCATATTTGCCCGGGGTGCCGTCGTGGCCCGGGGTCTGACCGTTCATCGTCCGGTACGTGTGCGGGAGTTGCAATTTCCAGCGGCCATCGCCGGAAGTCACCGCCTGGAGCTGGTTCACCTCGTAATAAAACCAGTAGGATGAGTGCGGATTTTTCGCGCCCGGCTGCCGGGAAATGATCGGCCAGACATCAAGGCCGTCAATCGGATGCCGGGGCAGTTCCGCCCCGATGAGCTTCGCGATGGTGGGGAACAGATCAATCGTCATCAGCATGTCCGCGGTGTCCACGCCGGCGGGAATGTGCCCGGGCCAGCGCATGATGCACGGCTCGCGCGTGCCGCCCTCCCAGTTCGTGCCCTTGCCCTCGCGCAACGGTTTGGCCGAGCCACCGTGATTGCCGTAGCTCAACCAGGGCCCGTTGTCCGAGGTGAAAATGACCCAGGTGTTTTCGTCGAGACCGTTCCGCTGGAGCGCGGCCAGAATCTGCCCGACCGACCAGTCAATCTCCTCGATCACGTCGCCGTACAGGCCGCGCGGCGATTTGCCGCGAAACTTGTCGCTCACGTGCAGCGGCGCATGCGGCATGTTGTGGGCGACGTAGAGCAGAAACGGATGCGCCCGATGCTGCTCGATGAACTTGACGGCATGTTCGGTGTACCAGGTCGTCATCTGGTTTTGATCTTCGTGCGTCATTTTCGGAATGACCACCTTCTCGCCGTCGAACATCGGGAGATCGGGGTAGCCGCGTTTGCGCGCCGCCGACTCGGGCGGAAGCTTCACCAGGTCCGGGTGCAGCGGCCACATGTCATTCGAGTAGGGCAGGCCGAAAAATTGATCGAAGCCGTGGCGCGTGGGGAGGAACTGCGGCGAGTCGCCGAGATGCCACTTCCCGAAGATGGCGGTGGCGTAACCGCGTTGCTTGACGAGTTCAGCCAGGGTCATTTCATCGGCGCTGAGACCGATCTTCGAATGAGGGCCGAGCGCGCCATGAATGCCCACTCGGTTGGGATAACAACCCGTGAGCAAGCCGCACCGCGAAGCGGAACACACCGGCTGGGCCGCGTGAAAATTCCGGAAGATCGCGCCTTCGCTCGCCATCCGATCGAGGTTCGGCGTCTTGAATCCTTCCGCGCCGAACACGCCCACGTCGGCATAGCCCTGGTCATCGGTGAAGATGATGACGATGTTGGGCTTGTCTCCGGTCGCCGCTAGTAATCCGCTTGGCATCAGGATCAAGCCGCCAACCGCGACGCAAATCTCAAATATTCGTTTCATGCTCGAACCAGACTAAACGGTGTGCGCACCTCTTGGCCATACCGTTTCCCCGAGTGGCGTGACGTTTGGCTTCCTCCACACCGCCCAAATAGTTTTGTGCGTGGCGATGCTTGCCAGGTTTATAGCGTCCGATGGCTCGGATGCCGTCACGTCACACCTGGTTGTGCTCGCGAAATCCCAGATTCAAACTCAGGCGGGACTTGGCGAGTTGTCAGTTGATTAGACTCGAAGAGCCCGGTTAACTCAACCCCGCAAACGGGGGGGCGACGCGCCATGTTGTCGCCACAGGACTTGCCCAAACCTGAAATTACTTTGCAATTGGTGGCAGCCAAGCGTTTCAATCTTCAGCGCGTGACCCGGTAAGTGACTTGCCGTGCGCCGATCACGGCTCGCGTTGCACCGTATATTTCTGGAGAATGCGGGCGTCATCGCCGAAGGCAATGGCCTCGCAATGGCCGTCGAGGAAAGAAACCGGCGTGGTTCGGCCATGCCGGCGAGCGGGTGAATTGGGCGTTTCAATACTGGGCGGCACGTGAATCATGAAATGCCCATCGTCAATCGTACTGGCGCTTTCGTCAATGAAAGCGAGCACAGACGCCGGCGTTTTAATTTCGGACAGCTTCAAAACCAGCCGATACCACTCGTTGCTGTAGCCCCGGAGACAACCGTTGACCGAGTAGCTGCGCGTCCGCAAGCGCGTTGCGCCATCCGCCGTTGGCTTGGTACGCGAGTTGTCGGATGGGCAGCGATACAAGGCGTCGTTACCGACATAGGGAAAAATGGAGCCCGCCTTGAGCGCGATCGTGTCGGTGTCAACTGGGGCTGAACTTTCGCCGCACCAGGCGTGGGGCACACTACGCCAATTGCCGGATGCGTCGGGCCGACAGCCGTTGCGGGGCAACCATTGGTGGTTGTCGTCGGCGTACGTCAGATAGGCCACTTGCAATTGCTTCAAATGGGCGAGGCACTGTGTTTGGCGCGCTCGTTCCTTTGCCCGAGAGATGGCGGGCAACAACAAGGCAACCAACACGGCAATGATGGCGATGAGCACCAGCAATTCCAGCAAGGTGAAGGCGACGGCGGGTTGCGGCCGAGTGGTTTTCATGGGCGCTTGGATGGTGGAGTCAGCAGTGGTACCGTCGGGCGGGCAACCCCTGGCCCGTGCTGACCCGCCAGCCGCCACCGCAATTTCAACAACAACCAGAGATTGGAGACGATGGTGGGAAGGAAACGCACCCGCGTTTCGTTCCGATCCCGCCAGTGGACGGGAATACCTCGCGTCCGCAAGCCCTGGACCTCGGCCAGCACCAAAAGTTCCGTGTCAAAAAACCAACGACTGTTCTCAATGCTGCCCAACAACTGGTCGCGACAGGCTGATCGGATCGCTTTAAATCCGCATTGGAAATCATCAATGTCAACCCCCAACATGGCGCGAGCGATGCGGCGATAGGATTGCGACAGGATTTCCCGAAACCGCGAGCGGCGAACCGTGCTTCCCGTTGCGAAACGGTCACCGTACACGACATCCGCTGACCCGTTAATGATGGGCGTCACCAACTGGGTAATCCGCGTCAGGTCCACTGCCAGATCCGCGTCCAAGTAGGCGAGCACATCGGCACACCTGCTCTCCCAAGCCAGGCGGATGGCATTTCCGCGGCCGCGCCTGGGTTGCCGAAGAAGGCACACCTCGGGAAACTGCGCGGCAAGTTCCAACGCCGTCACTGCCGTGCTGTCGGTGGAGTCGTTGTCCACGATCACCACGTCCCATTGAATGCCCGGGAGCGTCCGGAGATGATTCACGAGTCGGGGAATGTTGCTCCGCAATGCGCGTTCTTCATCCAAGCAGGGAATGACAAGGCAAACGGTGTTCACGATTCAGGCGCGCATTTTATGGATCACGTATTCGTTGAGTCGGTCACAAACCCATGTCCTTGATACGTTGTACGGAAATCTTCTCCGGGACCGGGTTCAAGTCCTTTCGCAAATAGAGGATCCAATTATTGTCCGTGAAAGTGCGCACATAGTTGGTCGAAACCATTTGCAGCCAATTCGTGTCGGTCAGTTCGATATTCGTCTTTAAAACCATCACCAACGGTTGGGCGTGACTCACCTTGTCGAATAAACGGGCATCGTCCAGATCGTTCACCCAAAATCGTTTTTGGGAAAGAATCGTCAACCCCGGAACCATCAGCCGCCCGGCGCGGGAAAGCAGGATATTTCGGTAACTATATCCGTATCCGGCTGCGTTCCGAACGGATTTGATTCGGGTTAATAAGGGGTCATCCTTCGCGCGTGGAAGCTGGCAGAGGCCGGAAAGTTCGCTCCAGGTCAACATCACATTGGTCGTAAAGCCCAAACAGCACGCTGCCAACCCGAAGAACGTCCGGAAAGCAGCCATGGTGGGTTTCCCATTATGTGAGGGTAGGCAGAGGCTCAGTCCAACTCCGGCCAAAACGCTTGCCGGCAGGGCAAATTGCACCCGATAAAACCACCAAAACGGTCGGTGTATCGAATGAACGATTGCCACGAACACCAGCGTCAAACTTGACGCAACAATCAGTCGCTTCGGATCCGATCGCCGGCAAAAAATAATCGCCGCGACCGCCAAAGCGCAAGTACCTGCAGCCGGCAGAAAATCGTTCCACCCGGGCGCATAGTTATTCATTGCCGCTGCGACTCTCCCGGCTTTGAGATGCGTAACGATGGTGCGGTTCCAAGTATTTCCACCAGGCAACATGCAAATGGCAAATACAACTACGATGGCAAGCATCCAGGGCAAAAATCTCGACCGGACGCGCGCTCCGAAGTTCGCCTGATCATGCCGCTGGGCGGGCCAAAACAACACCCATGCGGGAAATGGCAGCAACAGCCCACTCGTAAACTTGATGGCCAGGCCCAAACCCGCCACCGCGCCGGCCAGCGGAAAAAGCCACGCCCGTTGGCCCGGCCGTTCGTGGGCCAGGACGAGCAGGCCCGAGAGCAGCACCAGCGACGCACTCGGCACCTCGCACATTGCCGACAGCGCCAACGTGGGCACGCCGCCCCAACTCAGGAAACTCACGGCCCCGGCGAGACCAGCGACAGGTCCGTACTCCCGCGAAAGCACCGCCGTAAGGTAACCGGCAGCGGTCATAAACAACGCCAGCGTGGTGAGCCTCATGCAGAAGAGGTTTGCCTTGGTCACCGTGCCGAAGACGTAGGAATAGAACCACGGTTGGTCGTTCCACTCCTGCGCCATCCGCCCAGGCGCCACCGCCACGAGCAAAGCTTTGGCATGTTCCATTCCCTCGTCGGGCCCCAGCTCCAGCGGGTCTCGTGCAATGATGAACACGCCCACCGACGCCCATACCACCAGGATCCCAATGGTGAGGTATTTAATTGCCCGATTCATAGTAGAGCTTGCGGATCGCCAGCCGCGAGATCGGATAACTAACGGCCAGAAAGAGCGCCATGGCAGTCAAGAATGGCACCTCAAATTCGGTCAAGATCCGGTTCGCGCCAAACAAACCGCCGAGGCAGGGGCACCGTTCCATTCCAAGGGCTGCGGATCGTACGTGATAAACCAGCGCGATTATCCCAAAAACGCTTGGCAAAATCCTGACCCAACGACGCAATCGCCACGGACTAAACAACAACCCCAACATCATTGCCTCCACTGCGGCGCCGAAAATCACAATCGTCCGATTGCTCATCCCGGTAACGGAATCAACTTCCGCTAACAGCGGTGACCCGATAGCGAGGCTGACACATTTTGCGCCGACGGTCAGCGCAAGCAAAACAACCACCCAAATTTGCCAGACCGTCTGCCAACTACGATCGGCTTGTGCGAGATCAGTATTTTGAAGCGGTGTATGCAAAATCCGATTTCGGATGGGATGGGAAGGAAACCATGGTCTCCCACCCATCCCAATTGCCGAAAGGAAGCTTATGGGTTTCCCCCGCCACCCGTGCCGGTACCCGTACCCGTGCCGTTATTTTGGCAAAGCGAGCTGGAAGGATCGGGCTTTTTCCCGTATCTGGTGTAACCGTCAGCATGCCCACATTCATAAGTGCAATCGGCAGTGCTAATCGTTTTGACGCGTCCAGAGCCAACCATGGTTGTTGAGACATTTTGGATTTCATCAGTCTCATCTATCAGCGTACAACCAGGATTGGGAGGCGGACATGAGGTGTTCGAGGTTGCTACGTAACAAGTATTCGCCGCTTGCGCATACTTTGGGCAGAAAACCATCAATCCCATTGCCAGAACTGACATACTAAGTTTCTTCATAAGTGTGTTAACCCTTTCTTTGTTTTGTTTTTTTCGAACGCGCCAGCAACCAAAGCAGCGCCGCAAGCGCCGCCACGACTGGCGCAATCCATCCCCATCGGGACAGAAAGCCACTACGGTGGCGACGTTCCGCCGCCGCAACGTCACCCGGAAAGGGGCGCAGTTCACCGGAAGGAAGCAGATCGTTCCGTATCCCGTTGGATTCCACAATCAGCTTGGGCACAACTGCTCCCGCCGCCAAAAAATCACTTGGCTTGAAGTAGCGTTGACCGTCCGCTTCGGTGGCGCGTGTAAGGGCGTCAACCTGGATTCGGATTCTTTTCCAAAATCGCTCATCCCGCCATAGCCCGACCGAACAGTTAAATCTGTGTTCCACCGGGTCGGTATATTCGATTACCCCTTCCGCCCGAATCGTCGGGTTGTCGCCAAACTCATACGTAAACCCGGTGGGGAACCCGTCCGGAGTCACAGCGGTAAACCGTCCCCTGAGTTTCTCGCCACTCCATGATCGCCCGGTGAAGCGCTCGCCTTCAATTTCCAACGGAACAGTTGAAACGTGAATCATTCCCAATCGCAACCAGGCTCTCAGGTGGTCCCGCTGTAGCAATACGCTGCCCGACACGATGTAATTATTCGTGCCGCCTTGTTGCGGATTTCTGCTTGCGAACGCGATCGCACCGGATTTCCCGATGGTCCAATAGTCATCTTCCGACTCGCCCTTGATCAGGCGTCCCCCATAAGCATTGCTGCCAAGATTGATAAAAAAGGAATTAGGCAATAAGGCTCCTTCGATGCGCGCCATTTCGTCCGGCTCTTGTGTGAACTCCGGACGCTCGTCCGATAGAAAAAAATTTCGCGATACTTCCAGACTAATGCGCGAATAATAATTGGTGGGTGAGAGCAACGACTTGAGCGCGTTCGGATCCACGTTTGCAGCGCCTGCTCCCGTCAAGCTGGCCGCGAAAAAAAAGATCGGAACGATCTGTGATAAGTAGCTGCTCGCTCGATCCAACATGAGCACAAACTATCAGGTCTCCCCCCCCCCCAGCGCAACATAAATAAGGCACAAAAATCCACCCCATTACCAACAAAAATTTCACGAGCTAATTTCTTCTGAAGTCAGGTGCCAATTGCCGGCAACCCTGCATATTCACCGCATCTCGAAACGCTGCTAGCCCGCCGCGTGGGGCACGCGGCCAGCAAGACTCCTTCGCCTTTTCTTGAAGGCCAGGTTCCACAAACCGGCGTTACGGCTGTGAGGTATCCCGGCAAGTGGCCTATCTATTTACGCCTCAGTTCGGACGGCAGATCCTCGGGTGGTATTCCGGAAGCAGGGCGCGTGAATTTCTCACCGAACCTGGTGAAGCCCGGGATGAAACCACCTTGTGACAGGAAAAATTGGCCGTCCTCCACTCCCATGAAACGATCCAGCCGGTCCGCCTTGCCGGTCGGGTCGTGACTGAAGCTCGCTTGAGTAAGCTCGATCCACTGGCCCGCGTCGGTTTCGATCCACTGGTTGCCGTAAAGCGCCTTGCGCTGCAACTGTCCGTTCGCGCCGGCAAAATCCTCACTGAAGCTGTACAAACCCCGCAGCCAGCCGCCATCCTTGGGCGCTTTCCAACTGGAGATCAGCATCCACTGCCGCTGATCCGGGCGGAAATAATATCCGGCATAGACCGTGTGCGTCGCGTCCACGGGCCGGGCGGTGACCAGGAAGCGTTGTTTCTCGCCGGTCTTCCACGGATACTTGAGATGGCTGTGCCCGCCCGTGCCTTCGTTGCCAAAGTCGCCGGAGTAAACGCCCTCCCCTTTGCCCACCAGCGTGACACGATCCGCGTCACCGACCTTGTTCCGATCCACGCCTTCACCGCCGCTGTCCCACACACTGAAAATAATCCGGCGTTCCGTGGGACTGTTGACCTGCATGCCGAAATAGCCGCGATGCCAGCCGCACGCCATGTAGTAGGTCCAGACCGGGTCGTTCACCGCCGTCACCTCGCAATAAAAGGCCTGCACGTTGGTGCCCTTGCCCACCGGATAGGCGAGATGCACGGATGCGGCGTTGCGCCGTTCCTTCAGATTGAAGTGCGCGTCCGCCGCGGCCGGGCCGTCCAGGATCAGCGCGTCAAGTTTGCCGGCGTCCTGACCGGCGGGATTGAGGGATTCCAGGGTGAAGCGTTGATACCCCGGCGCGGCGATGTTGAACGAACCAAACTTGACCAGCACCAGATCGTTGCCCGCGCCGGTGGCCGTCACCTCGAGCGTCTGGCCGGCGACCGTCAGGCGCAGTTTGGAAGTCGCGCCCGCCGGCAAACGCAATGCAACCGCGGCGTCCAGTTTGCCCGGCGTCTTGAGTTCGCCGAACCACTCGACTTTGAGCGCGGGATTTTTCCAGCCGGTGATGCCCACGCGCTCCGACACGCGCGCGCCGTTGGGATCGGGGTCCAGGTAGGCCGTGAACGCCGGCACACGCAATTCGGCCGTGGCCGGCAGGCTGGTCAGCAACAACAGGGTGAGCAGGGGGAGCATTTTCATCGGTTCAATAAAATCAAGGCTTCGCCGCGACCGGCCCGGTCGCGGGGTTTTCATCAGCGAACAACCGCGTGCTGAAGTAACGCTCCGCGCGATCGCACAGCAACGTGACCACGGTGGCGTCCGGCCCAAGTTCGCGGGCGGTTTGCAAGGCGGCCACGACGTTGGCGCCCGAACTCGTGCCGACGAGCAGGCCAAATTCACGGTGCAGCCGGCGCGCCATGGCCAGGGCATCCGCACTGCGCACCTTCACCGAACCATCCAACGGCGCATCCCGCAGGAGCGCGGGCACAAAACCGTCCGCCACACCTTCGATAAAATGGCAGCACGGCATTTCCCCGGCCAGCAGCGCCTGCTCCGCCGGCTCCATCGCGAGGATGCGCGCTGCCGGCCAGCGGCGTTTGATGGCCTTCCCGCAACCGGCCAGCGTGCCGCCCGTGCCGAACCCCGTCACGAACGCGTGAATCTGCCCGCCGACCTGACGCAAGAGTTCCGGGCCGGTGCTGTGCTCGTGGTCGGTCACGTTCAACGGATTCTCGAACTGGCGCGGTAAAAAATAACGGGCATCCTTCGCCGCCATCTCCCGGGACAGATCAATTCCGGTCTGATACATCCCGCCACTGTCGAACAGGATCAGTTCCGCGCCGAGCCGCCGGATCAAGCGCCGGCGTTCTTCGCTCGCGCTGGCGGACATCAGAATCGCCACGCGATAGCCGAGCGCCGCGCCGACCATGGACAGCGCGATGCCCGTGTTGCCGCTGGTACATTCCAGAATGATCGAGTCCGGCCGCAACAACCCGCGCTCGACCGCGTCCACGAGCACGGTCTTGGCCAGCCGATCCTTGATGCTGCCACTGGGGTTGAGGAATTCGCACTTCGCCTGCAGGGTCAGGCCTTCCGGCTCGAAGCGCAGCGGCACGAGCGGCGTGTTGCCAATGAGGGAAAGGACGGGCACGGCGCGCTCATGGTTTTTCATAACGGCTCCCTCCGTGACTCCTCCGTCCGCGCGCCCAGATTGCCGTAACGGTGGTAATCGTACGAAATGCTTTGCTCGCGGAGATACCAAAGCAACTCGATCCGTCCCTCGGCCAGGACCGGCTCATCGGCCAGATAAGCGCCGGCCGCCGTGGCCGCCTGACGGATCTCCAACGGCACGCGGTCCGGCGCGGCGTAACGAATCCGTTCGAGGAACGACGCGGTGTCGGCGCGCAGATGTTCCACCACCTGCGCATCCGTTTCCGCGACGAACTCAATCGCGGCCGCCCAGGAATCCGTATGCTCATCCAGCCAGCGCACGGCTGGCGACGTCGCATCCGGCGGGAGGCTGACGATGACGCGCGCGCCCGTGGCCCGGGCGGCGGCAACGCGCGCGATAAGCTCGTACGCCGTGTCCGACGGCGCTATCCGCACCCGCACCCGGCTGAAGGGGACATAACGACGAAAGTTGTCCTGACCCAGGAGCCGCAGATGATCGTGCGCCTGACTGAACTCTTCGCGCCACCAGTAATCGTAACTGTCCAGCGCACCGATCAGGCGGTTCGCCGCGGAACCAATCTCCGGCGTCTTCGCCGACATCAACGACCGCCGCAATGACTCCAGTTGCTCATTCGTGGTCGGGGGCAAGGCCGGTTTTGTTTCCGTGCCCGCTTCAAAGGTCAGAAACTGCGCGACGTAGTTCGGGCCGCCCGCCTTCATGCCGGGGCCGAAGCCGGACTTGCCCCAGCCGCCGAAGGGCTGGCGCAGCACCACCGCCCCCGTCGTGCCGCGATTGAGGTAAAGATTGCCGGCGCGCAGACTGTCCCGCCAGCGCGCGTGCTCGCGTTCATCGAGACTGTGGAGCGCGCTGGTCAGTCCGTAACCGGTCTGGTTCACCAGCGCAATGGCTTCCTCCAACTGCTCGAAGCGCATCACGCCCAGCACCGGACCGAAGAATTCCGTGAGCTGCGTGTAGCTGCCCGGTTGCACGCCGTACTTCACGCCGGGCGACCAGAGGTTGGGGTTGTCACCGATTTGTTGCGGCAACACCGCCCAGCTCTCGCCGGGCTCGAGCGTCTTGAGCGCATTTTCCAGATCGCCGCCCGGCGCGTGGATGAGCGGGCCGACGCGCGTGGGCAGCTCCCAGGCGCTCCCGACCCGTTGACTTTTCACGGCGTCGCACAAGGTCTGTTTGAAATGCGGGTCGTCGTACACCTCGGCCTCCAGCAACAACAATGAGGTGGCGGAACACTTCTGCCCGCCATGACCAAAGGCCGATTGCACGATGTGCTTGATGGCCAGCTCGCGGTCGCTCAACGCCGTGACAATCGTGGCGTTCTTGCCTCCGGTCTCGGCAAACAGCCGCATCATGGGCTTGACCGTCAACATCCGTTGCGCGGTGGCCGTGCCGCCGGTGAGGATGACCGCGTCCACCCCGGGATGTGCGACCAGCAACTGACCGGCGCCGCTGCCCGGACAGGGGGCGAATTGCAAGACGGTCTTCGACACCCCGGCCCGCCAGAAGCACTGACAAAGTTCCCACGCCACCAGCACGGTGTCCGATGCGGGTTTGAGGATGACGCGATTGCCCGCCGCCAGCGCCGCCGCGATCCCGCCACAAGGGATGGCGATCGGAAAATTCCACGGCGGCACCACGACCACGACACCGCGCGGCCGGACCGGCAGACCGGGCAACTCGAAATAAGAGCGCGCGCTGGCCCGGTAAAATTCGACGAAGTCCACCGCCTCACTGACCTCGGGATCGGATTCGGCCAACGTCTTGCCGCCATTGGCGAGCGCGGCCCACATCAACGCGCCCCGGGCACGACGAATTTCCCGGGCGACGCGACCGAGAATTTCATTGCGGGCATCCACGGACAACGCCTGCCAGCCAGACGCATCCGCCTGGGCACACGCCACGGCGCGTTCGATGTCGCTCGCGGTGGCCTGCGCGTAACGAGCCAGCGCCACGCCGGGTCGCGATGGATCGAGACATTTCCCCGACGCCGCCTCATCCGCCACCGGCGGGACTTCGGCTCCGCCGATCACCAGCGGAATCGCGCGGGTGGTTGCCTCCCGCCGCTCGACGAGTTGCTCGGCCCATAGACTGTTCACGGGCAGGGACCAGTCGGTGTCCGGCTCGTTTTCAAATTCGTTCCAGCGCAGCTCGGGGCGCGGTTCGGGAAACTGTTCGGTGAGGCGGTTCTGGGTGCGGCGCGGCGCGTCACTCACGGTCAGGGTGGACGCCTGGCGGAAGGAATCTTCCAGCCGCTGCCAATCCGGCGAGCCGACGTGGAGTTTGAACGCGTGCCGCAGAAAGTTTTCCGCGCCGGTGTTTTCGTCCAGCCGCCGCACGAGATAGCCGATGGCGTTGAGAAATTCCTCCTGGCGGCAGGCCGGGGCGTAAAGCAGCAGGTTGCGCGTCTGCCGCACCAGCGCGCGGCGTTGGTGATTCGCCATGCCTTCGAGCATCTCAAATTGCACCCGGTCGCCCGCCGCGGCCGCCGTCGCGAGCACCACGCCGTGCGCGAGGTCGAACAGATTGTGCGAGGCCACGCCGACCCGCACGGCGGCCAGATTCTCCGGCCGCATCGCCTCGCGCAACATGCGCTGATAGTTCGCATCGGTTTCGCGCTTGGATTTGAAGGGCGCCTGCGGCCAGTCGCGCACGGACGCCTCGCAGCGTTCCATTTCCATGTTCGCGCCTTTGACGATGCGAATGGTGACGGGCGCGCCGCCCGCCGCCACCCGCGCGCGCGCCCACGCGTTCAACTCGCGTTGCACCGCCGCCGAGTCCGGGATGTACGCCTGCAACGCGATGCCGCCGCCGACCTCGCGCAACCCGGGCCGGTCCAGCGTGCGCATGAACGCCTGGGCGGTGAGGTGCAGGTCGCGGTATTCCTCCATGTCCAGGTAGATGAACTTGGGCACTTGCGTCCCGTCCGCGCGGGTGAACTGCAACCGGTGCGCCTGACGAAAAAGAATCTCCAGGCGCTGACACAGCGCCTGCAACGTGTGCGCGCGGGCGAGCGGAGAAATCTGCGAATCGAGGGTGGAGATCTTCACCGACAACACCTCGACCTCGGGAAGCTGGAGCGCAGCGAGATATTTTTCGAGCCGATGCGCGGCTTCCGCCTCGCCGAGCAACGCTTCGCCGAGGAAATTCAGATTCATGCGCACGCCATCCTGGCAGCGCGCGGCGAGATGCTGGCGGAGCAAATCCGTTTCCGCGGGCAGCACCACGTTGGCCGTCTCCTGCTGCATGTGTTCCTTCACCAACGGCACGGCCACGCCGGGCAGCCAGCCGCCAAAGGTCTGGAAGCCGTGGAGCAACGCGCGATCAAGCGGACTGAAAAAGCGCGGCACGCCCTGCACGTCGAGCAGATGGGTGAGGTGCTCGGCGGTGCGGCGGTTGGCGCGGGACCGAAACGCCTGGTCGGTGAGCTGGACCAGCGTGACCTTGTCCGCCGGTGTGTGCAGCATCCGGTCCAGTTCCGCTTGTTGCCGGCGCTCGGCGGAGGTCTGGAGTTCCATCGCCCGCACCTGCAACACGCGCGCCAGGGCGATGGCATCCTCGACGGGGTCAGCCTTGGCCGGCTTTACTGTCGGCGAAAAACTGTCACCGATCACGGGACGGGCCGGAGGCTCGACGGGCGGATTCATTTGCCGCTCCAGTCCAACACCACTTTGCCGGCCTGCCCGCTCGACATCGCGGCGAACCCCGTTTCAAATTCCGTGTACGGGAGCCGATGCGTGATGACGGGCGTGATGTTCAGCCCGCTCTCGAGCATCACGGTCATCTGATACCACGTCTCATACATTTCGCGCCCGTAAATGCCTTTGATCGTGAGCATGTTGAAAACCACCTTGTTCCAGTCAATCGCCATCTCGGCGGACGGAATGCCCAGCATCGCGATTTTCCCGCCGTGACACATGTGGTCAATCATGTCGCGGAAAGCGGCCGGGTTGCCGGACATTTCGAGCCCCACATCGAAGCCTTCCTTCATGCCGAGTTGTTTTTGCACGTCGGCGAGACTCGACCCTCTCCCCCTCCCCGCCTCCCCCTCACTTTGGCCTCCGGGTGAGGGGGTGGAGGGGGAGAGGGTGCCATTCAACTGGTTGCCGTGTTTGACGTTGAGCGCCACGGTTGCGCCCATCTTTTTCGCGAGGTCCAAACGGTAATCGTTCACATCCGTCACGACCACGAATCGCGCGCCCGCGTGCTTGACGATGGCGGCGGCCATCATGCCGATGGGGCCGGCGCCGGTGATCAACACGTCCTCGCCCAGCACCGGAAACGAGAGCGCCGTATGCACCGCGTTGCCGAACGGGTCGAAGATGGCGGCGATGTCGCGGTCAATGCCCGGCCGGTGATGCCACACGTTGGTCATGGGCACGGCAATCAATTCGGCAAACGCGCCGGGCCGATTGACGCCGATGCCCTGCGTGTCTTTGCACAGATGCCGGCGTCCGGCGAGACAGTTGCGGCAGGTGCCGCAAACGACGTGGCCCTCGGCGCTGACAATTTCACCCGGGAAAAAATCCTTCACGTTGGCGCCGACCTCGAGAATCTCGCCGACAAACTCGTGCCCGACGACCATCGGGACCGGGATGGTTTTTTGCGCCCAGGCATCCCACTTGTAGATGTGGAGGTCCGTGCCGCAGATGCCGGTGCGTTCCACCCGGATGAGCACGTCGTTGGGGCCGACCGTGGGTGGCGGCACGTCTTCCAGCCAAAGGCCGGGGCGGCGTTCTTTTTTGACAAGGGCTTTCATGGTTTGCAATCGTCCGGGACAATCAATTCCATCGCAGCGGTCTTTGTACACGCGGGACTCGTTGAACACAATCCGCTTTGACTTGGAGCCATCCCAGCAGCCGGCATGGTTGCCGATGGTCGGCGCGGTGGGAATCACCCATTTTGGGGGGAGCTTCCTGGATCCGCAAATTGCGCATGGAAGCATGGACTGACGCCGGGGCGGGAGACCCGGCCTGCCGCGTGTAGGCGCGGCGACCTCACCGGGGCTTGGAGTCTGGGAGCGCTGGTGTCCCGCCGGCGAGTTCCTTCGTCGCGCGCTCCAACGAGCCGGCGAGACGCCGGCGCTCCCAGGTTCATGGGCGAAGGTTGGTGACAATCAAGAGCCGCAGTCCCCTGCCCTGCAGCGTACCAACGCAGGCCCGGGCCAAGAGCGAATGTCAACCAAGCGCCGTGCTTCGGATCACCCGAGTCCGAAACCGAAATCCGATGGCCCAAAAACCCGGCCCGATTGGGAGTTTTGAAAATATTGAGAAATACTGTTGACAGGAGCCTGGGGGGGGGCGCAACGTGTGGCCGATTCACCAACCAACACCAGCAAGGCAGTGCGTGGCGGAATTGCAATTTCGTCACACTAGACACATGAACTCAACTGGGATTCGAATCGGTGCGAACGGGGCATCCAGCCGGAGGCACACTTGCCTGGGTTGGAGGACGTGGGCGACCATCGCAGCCGCACTGTCTCTGTTCCGCGGAATTGGAAGCGCCGCGGGCGATCCGAACCCGGAAACCAATGCCAGGCTCGTCACCTTCCAGAAATTCGCGAACGGCGAGGTGCCGATCCTGGAAGCAGTCGTCTATCGGAAGATAACGAAGCCGGATGGCAGCTACACTAATCAGGAATGGTGGCGTTTCGGTTGCCAGGAAAACACGTGGTTTGTGGAGCGACTCCAACCGGCGTCGGATGATCCTTCCAAGCTGGTTCCCGTGCCGAACGGTGCCATTGTTGGCGCGTCGTACACACACTTTTGGACCGTAAGCGACCGCAATATCCATGTCGCAGCCAAGGAATTTGGCACGGGAAGCAAACCGGACACGTACGGAGGGTTTCACCGCAATCTGATGTTTGCCGCTCTGTCACTCGGTTTGCCACGCAGGATGGACAAACTAACCTTGAGTGAGTCTCCCGTCGTATGGAACGGATTGGAATTCCGAGCCAGCGTGCCCGCTAAAGCGGACCAAGCCGGCGCATCCGATTCGGTTGTTGTCGCTGGGAAGGTGACACTTGGAGACGATGATCGCCCCAAAATCGCCGTGTGGCGTGGTGTGGGCCAATCTCCGGAACGTCAGGTGGCTTATCAATATCCACCGGATGGCGCGGACATTCCGTCCGCGTTTGTTGCCAAACACCCCGGCTCAGACCTCGTGTACCGCTACGAATTCCTGTCGCTCAAACTCGGTAGTAACGATTTGTCGGCGACGGATGGGTATGTGCCATCCATGTTCGCAGATTTGAAAATGGCGCGAGATGTAACAGTCTGGACAAATGACAAGCCCTATGGACTGTACGACGGAAAACTCCTGCCCGATTTTGGCTTCAAGGTGGTTGGACAAGAATCGAAAAGCAGCGGATTGATCATCCTCATTGCCTCGGCGATTGCGACCGTAATAATTCTGGCGCTGTGGTATCGGCGCTTCGAACAGAAAGCAAAAAAACAAAACCAAGAAAGGCGAAATGAAAAGCGAACATAAGAAATCATTGGTGATGATCGGTGTACTGGCAGCGGCCTTGATGACCATGGCCTGTGTACTGCCGCATGACGTAGATTGCCGCGCGTACAGCCAAGGGCAGTGTCCCGACGGCTCAGGACATACTCCCACCTGCGCATCAGGCGGCAAGGAACATCTCAACCAGGACGTTGGAAGCGGATCAGGAAAAGACACACAACCGACGGTCAACACATGTGTTTATGTCTGTACATGGACTGACGATGATCACATAAAGATTAATTGCGGGTCTGTGACGAACAATTATCCTGGCACGATACCAGGACCGAACAACTGCCCAAGTGGGAGTGGCAGTGGCAGCGGTAGCGGCCACTGAGTGACGCTGAGCTCAATTGGGTTCCATGAGAAACGTCGCCCCCAGCGCCCGAATCCATGTTTGGGTCTGCGGGTTGATCCTGGCGGTGGCGTTTGCGACAAAAGTATTTGGTCTGGTGAACGGGGGTGGGTTGCTGAAGCAATCCCACCCCTTTTTGCCAGGAACCTACGAGTGGTGGATCTGGCTGAGTCTGGCGGCGGAAGTCGTCGCGTTCGCGGCGCTGGCGCTGGCCGGCGCGCGAGTGTTCCTGGCGGTTTCGCTGGGACTGGCCGTTCCGTTTATCGCCTATCACGCGCTCGAAGTGGGACTGCAGGTCTCCGCTCCGTGCCCTTGCCTGGGCGGAGTGTTGGGTCACTGGCAGCCGTTGGCACGGGCGGAATCCGCGCTATCCTTCGTGCTGGCCTGCGGTCTGGGCGTCTCGTCGTTTGCCGGACTTTTTCCACCCGCGGTCACCGCGCCACCCAACCCGCCTCCGCAATCCGCGAAGCTGTCCTCGGTGGTCGCGACTGGTCTCTGGCTCGTGGCGGGAGCGGTTGTGGTCGGGCTGTGGCGCGGTCGCATGTTGGGCGGTGACGAGGGAATGGAAGCGGCCAAATCGCTGCAACTGCTGTTCCGGCCAGACCTGGTGGAGCGGATGTGGAACGATCAACCGCCCCTTTGGTCGGTCCTGGGAGCGGGCCTGTTCCGCGTCTGCGGCCCCTCAATGACTGCCGGCCGGGTGGCGGTGGTACTCTGCGGGATGGGTCTGGCGCTGACGTTGGGAATCTACTGGGCGCGAGCCGGGGCGAAATGGGCGGCCGTAATTGCCGTGTTGCTGCTCTGGCTTTCGATCCCTGTACACCTCGCCTCCTTCATGCTCGAAGCGCCGGCGTATTCGATCGGAATTGCCGCCTTGCTCCCCTTGCTGTTGCTGAAGGATGCGCGGTTCGCCTGGCTGGCATCCGCGGCCATTGCGGCCCTGGCGCTCTCGATCAAATTGACGGCGGCATTCGCGCTGGTGGTGCCGTTCACGTGGCTGGTACAACGCGGTTGGCGACGCGGGATCGCCTGGGGATTGGCGGCGGTGGCCTTGACGCTCTTGAGTTCATTGCTGCAACGCGGATGGTCTTGGGCAGCGATGGCCGGCTCGCATCTGAACCCGGCTTCGGGCGAAATCGGAAGTCATCACCTGGATCCGGTAATCTATGCGACCGGATGGCTGGTCTGCCTCCTGGCGGTTTTCACCATCGCGAACCGATACGTCAAAAATCAATTTACGCCTCTCACTCCGTGGGTGGCGGCGGCGAGCGCGGCGTTGCTGATACATCTGATCCATCGTCCGTTTTGGGATTATTACAACCTCCATTTGCTGGCGCCGGTGGCGGTGCTGGCCGGGGTTGGCGCGGTTGATTTTTGGCGGATGATCCGCCGAACAACACTGTTCCGGTGGGAACGCCGCGCCCTGGCCAGCGTGGGGGTGATGCTCGGTCTGCTGTGGGTCGGGCAACGCGGCCGGGAAATTCAAGCGGCAAAGGAATGGGCCACGGTGGTTGCGGCTTCGCCGATCACCCAACAACTCAAGACCCTGGGCAATGCGGGTCACACGATGTTCTCGATGAACCCGGCGTGGACGTTTGCGGCGGGCCACGTCCAAACACCGCCGGAGTTGACGATCATTCCGTTGAAACGCGAATGGTCCGGGCAGATCAACGACACCATCATCGCCCAACTGCTGCAATCCAATCGCGTGGACGCCCTGGTCCTCAATCAAGCAGTCCTGCAGGAGCCGACGTGGACGAATCTGCTCGCGGGCTACTCCGCTGCGGCGCGGGACGGGCGGAACATTCTCTTCGTACGCCGGGAATTGCATCCTCGGTCCATTGACCTCAAAGCCGCCAGTGAAACGACGGTTGATTTGCGCCAGCTCGGATTACGATAAATTGCGCAATGGACTTGCCCGCGGCCAAACTGGTGGCTTCTCCGCGTTCCAAACAATTCGTGAAATTCTGTCTGGTTGGAGGCAGCGGCGTGCTGCTGGACATGGCGCTCCTTCACATCCTCGTGGAGCATTGGGACTGGAATGTCAGTTGGGGAAAACTCTGCTCGGCTGAAGCGGCGTTGCTCAACAATTTTCTCTGGAACGAAGTGTGGACGTTTCGAACAGTGACCGAGCGTCAAACCACGGGTGTTCTGGGCCGGCTGATACGATTTCACCTCATCTGCGGCATGGGAATCGTGTGGGCGATACTTCTCCTATACCTGTTTCATGTTCCGTTCGGCTTACCCCTGCTCGTGGCCAATGCCATTGCCATCGGGCTGGTCACGATCTGGAATTTTTGGATGAACGCTTGGTTTAATTGGACGAGTCAAGTTGAGCCAATGTGAAACAAACCTGGCCCGGACCGCTTCCACTTTGACTTGGAGCCGCCACAGTGCCCGGCATGGTTGCCGATGGTCGGCGCGGTGGGAATCACCCATTTTGGGGGGAGCTTCCTGGATCCGCAAATTGCGCATGGAAGCATGGACTGACGCCGGGGCGGGAGACCCGGCCTGCCGCGTGTAGGCGCGGCGACCTCACCGGGGCTTGGAGTCTGGGAGCGCTGGTGTCCCGCCGGCGAGTTCCTTCGTCGCGCGCTCCAACGAGCCGGCGAGACGCCGGCGCTCCCAGGTTCATGGGAGGGCACTTTCCTGCGTTACCGATGTCGCCAGCGCTGGGCCGGCGAGACGCCGGCGCTCCCGGGTTCATGGGCGAAGGTTGGTGACAATCAAGAGCCGCAGTCCCCTGCCCTGCAGCGTACCAACGCAGACTTGGGCCAAGAGAATGTCAATCAAGCGCCGATTGTACGGGTCAACCGTGCGCGGCCAACCCACACCTTTGCGGATTATTCGGCGGCGTAGCTTTGTTGTGCCGAACGACCGAGGTCAGCGATGCTCGGTTTGCATTTTTTCGTACTGCTTGACGGCCATGATCGCGCGCGAATCGCCCTTGGCGGCGAGGGTGTAGATTTCCGTCATCACCGCGCCCATCGCATCGTTCAAGGCCATGCGCTGCTGGGGCGTGATGGTGGGCGTGGCGCGCAGTATCTGCAAACGGGTGACGGCATCTTCAAGCTGGCCGGATTTGTAGGCCACCATCGCCTGCTGCATTTGCTGCGCGGGCGGGGCCGAGGCCTCGATCGGGGCGGGGGCGGCGGGCGTTGCCTCCGCAGCCGGCGCCGGTTCGGGCGCCGGGGTTGGAGCCGCGGCCGTATCCGTGGCCCCCATTTCGCTGGCGGCTCGTTGGAGCTCCGAGTTGGCGTCGGTCTTCTGACCACAGCCGATTAACGTCAACGCCAGACCAACTCCCACGGCCAAAACGACGGATGGATTTTTTTTCATCGGGTGCATTCGGATTGAAGTTGTCCGATCAATGGCCATTCACACTGCCGGGATTGTTCCACATGCGGTTCTTGACCGGGTTGTTGGCCTCTTTGTAAAAAGTCAGCGTCTTCAAATACTCGACGTGACCGTCCACGACGCCCACCGTGGTGCCCAGATTATGCAGCTTGGTGATGCCTTCCGCGGGGCTGCTCGAGCCATCGTTGAAATCGCCGGGGTTGGTTTCCAGCGCCTGCCAGAAGATGATGGAGTCCTGTTTGAACTGGCTGGCCTTGTAAGATTTGGGGGCGATGCCTCCGTAACCGTCCACCGAGCCGTTCATCAGGTAGCTGGACAATTGCTGCGCGCGGGTTTTCCACGCGGGTGTTTCGGTTTTGTCCAACGGGCAGACATACACCTTCATATTCTTGATGTAATCCCACAGCAGCCCGCTCTGGCTTTTCCCCACGCCGCCCGCGTAAGCCAGGATGGGATCCTTGTTGAAGGGCGCGGCCGTCAGCTTGGGCGGCGCCGAAAGACCGGTGGCATCGTACAGCCACCCACGAGCCAGCCACGGCGAATTCCAATTGGCCTCGGGCAGAAATTCCGTGTAGTCGGTGACATACATGTGCATGGCCAGGGTGATTTGTTTGACGTTGTTCTGGCACTGGGTGCGGACGGCCTTCTCCTTGGCCTTGGCCAGCGCGGGCAACAGCATGGCCGCCAGAATCGCAATGATGGCGATGACGACGAGGAGTTCGATGAGGGTGAACCCCGCGCGCGACGGGGTGCTCACCGGTGGGCGGTGGGACGATATTTTTTTCATAGGCGGATGGTTTGGATGTTTCAGGTTTGTGAGTGTGTCTAACCAACTATACTCCGGGCCGGGCATTGTCCACCCCAAATTCGGGGGAGGAAATCCGGGCGGTAAACAATCGCAATCGTGAAACATGAGCGGTCAGGCTAGATGAACCGGGCGCAGCGAACCATCGCACATTCGGGGGAGGGACGGACTTGGGCGGAGGGAGCGGCTGTGGTTGAACCGCCGCGTTGCACAATCGTTGCAACCCGGTGATCAACAAGGGCGGAGGTTCGACAAAACGGTTTGCGGAAAATCCTTCCGCACCGTCTTGCGCCGACCCGCCACGAGAGCGATGGCGTTGACAGTCTCCCCGGTGGAATGTTGGTAGGACAGGCGTCGCACCTGTCTCAAACTTCAGTGTGTCCCGCTTGCGCGGCCACGGCCAAGCCGGCGTCGCCACCACCGTTCAATCAACCATCGGAGCAAGAAATGGAGACCGGCGCGACGCCCGTCCTACGGCAAATTCGTTGCGCACCGAGTTTGGCCGGTTGCATCACTGACCCGGCACGCGGCTGGCGCCTCCGACTCTTGGTGTTAAAAAATTTCGGCCAGGGATTGCTCCCTGGCCGATGAATCCAATGCGTCAACTTTGACAGCCGGTCAGAGTCCGACCCGGTAGAAGAGAGCGCCACCCGCCGGGACGGCCGGAGCCGGCGGCAGGAACGGATAGGGCGAGGCCGCTCCCGTGACATTCGTCCAGACCGAACCCGCGCCCACCGTGGGCGAGGCCTGCAAGGAGCCTACGGGCCAGGTCAAGCTCGTGCCCGCCGTGGCGGTGTCGAAGTTGAACCGCAGTTTCAACGCCGCCGTGTCCACCAGCGCGCCACTGGTTTGAATGGAGGCGATTTCCGTTTGCGTCAGGACCCGGTTGTAAATGCGGAAGTCGTCCATCTGTCCATTGAGCGCTTTCCAATAGGCATCGTGAGACCGACCGATTTCAATCTGCTGCGTCGTCGGCCAGGCCCAGGCCGCCGTGTTGGCTTGCGCACCCTGGGAAACGCCGTCCACGAAGATTTCGAGGTTGCCGGTGGCGGATTGGTCGTAGGTGACCGCGACCAGATGCCAGTTGTCATCCGGCACATAGCCGGCGGCGAAGCTGTTCGCACCGCCGGAACATTGCACGAAGATATTTCCCGCGTCATTCAAGACGATAACGGTTCCGCTCGTGGTCCGACGATCCATCAGCATGGCGCCTTCGCTTCCCGGTCCGGGTATGGGCGCGCTCGCCTTGAGCCAGAACACAAAGGTGCCGGTTGGCGAGTTGAAATCCGCGTCCGCCGGAACCGCGATCTGCCCGTTGCCACTGAAGACGGCGACTCCGGTGCGCGTGACCGCCAAGGAGTCGGTGAGGGAACTGACCCAGGTGGAATTATGGTTGAGCCCGGAATGTGGCACCCCGTCCGGCTTGGTGTCGGCGATAAAACCACCCGGCGCGGCGCCGAGACTGAAACCCGAATTGCCCAGCAATCCATTGTACGCA
Source organism: uncultured Bifidobacterium sp. (assembly GCA_964561105.1). Lineage (GTDB taxonomy): Bacteria > Verrucomicrobiota > Verrucomicrobiia > Limisphaerales > JADLHS01 > JADLHS01. The sequence goes on from CAZLOH010000008.1 coordinate 133,789, forward strand.
TGAAGGCCAATGCGATTGGCGCTCAGCGCATACGGATACACGGCAACATCGGAAATTGTGCCGTTGAAATAGTTCACATTGTCGCGCTTGTCGGCGCCAATGTAGGTCTCGATGCTGCCCAGCAACGGCGCGATGGTCGCCGAACTGGCCGAGACGACGGCCCCGCCATCAATGTAGATGACGCCGTTGGTGCCATCACGGCGAACCGCCGCCACATGATGCCAGTTGCCGTCATTGATGCTGTTCGGCGAGGACAGGTTGAACTGATAACCGCCGCCGTAAACCACAAAGGCCACCCGGCCGTCGGCTGTCACCGTGAGCATATATTCACCATTGTAACCGCTGGCGGTGGCATCCCGCTGCTGGATGATGGTTCCGGAATTGGTGGCGGTGGTGTTAATCCAGGCTTCGAGCGTGAAGTCCGTGGTGCCGGTGAGCGAGGCCGCGGCACCACATTCGATATAGGAAGTGGCACCATCAAACTGGTAGGCCGTCTTGCCCGACGTGAAGCCTTGATACGCCGGCGGCCGCGGGCCGTTCACCCCGAGCGTCAATCCGCCATTGTTCGTGCCGAAGTGAGACAGGCCCGAGTAATCCATGGCCTCGGTTCCGGTAGTTTCGTTCAACGGCCAGTAGGAGCCGGGACTGTCCTGCGCCACGTCGGTGGTGTAAAGGTCGGGAGAAGCGACCACCGTCAGGTGGTTCGTCGCGCTGGGAGCACTGCCCAAACTGTTGGTGACCGTGACGGCGTAATCGCCACTATCGGCGACGGTCGCATTGGCGATGACCAACGTGGGGCTGTTGCCGCCCACCGGAATGTTCCCGTTCCTCAACCAGTTGTAGGTCAGCGGTTCGCCGCCCGAGGCGACGATGGACCAGGCCGAGAAATTCGCCCCGGAATACACGGTGCCCGAAACGCCCGCCAGATCCTTCGTGATGCTCGGCACGGAGACCACCGTGACAGTCGCCACGCCGCTGGTGGTGCTGCCGTAGTTGTTGGTAACCACCAGATCGTAGTCACCGGCATCGGCGGTGGTGACGTTCGGTAGGCTGAGGAGCGCGCTGTTCGCGCCCGGGATGTTGGTGCCGGCGTGACGCCACTGATAGGCCAGTCCAGCCGCCAGGCCAAACGAGTTGGCGGAAAGATTCAACGTCGCCCCCTGGTTGACGGAGGTGTCGGTCGGATCCCGGCTGATGACCGGTTGATCGGTGATAATAAAGCCGCCGATGGCGCAGCTCTGGGCGGAACTGATGTCGCGGGAGACCGCGCCGAAGGTCAACGTATCACTGGTCAACGCCGGCAACGTCATCAGGCCCACCGGCCCGTTGAAATTCGCGTTGCCCGCCGTGTAGATGGTTTCAAACGCGTTCGTGGTGGTCGTTACTCCATCCGTCACCACCACCCGGGAGTTGACCGTGCATTTGGTGACCCCGATCAGTTGAATCACGTAACCGTTGGGGAAAGTCGTGCTCAGGCCCGACAGGTCATTGGTCCAGCCCGTGTTGTCCTCGAAACTCCAGGTCACCTCGTCATTGCCCGGCGCAACGCTGGAGACGTAACCCGCCGTCCACTCATTGGCCGGATCCACCAGGTTGCCAATGTCGCTCTCCCACATGTTCTTGGTGGTCAGGTGCGCGCTGATGGCGCCGAGCGCCACGGTGGTGTCCACCGCAGAGCCGCAGGCCAACGGATCGGTATTGACCCAGTTGGGTACGGCCACGCCAAAGGCCTTGGCGGTGACCGGGAAACCGGTGGTCTGATAGCCCTGACCGAAGCCAATGGTCTGGGGCGTCGTGCCGGAGTCGTAATACCAGGATTGAAAGTTCAGTCCGATGGTGGTGCCCGCCTGTGCGGCTCCCAACATCAAGGCGGCGGCTGGGACTGCCAGCAAAGTTTTGCGGAACGGAATGGGTAACAGTTTTCTTTTCATTATTGTTAGTTTGAACAGATCTGGCGTCCGCGTTACACAGGCGAACTCGATTGAGGCCGAGTTTAGCCCGCGCGCGCCCAGCGCCGCCATCCCCACAAATTGGGGGAAACGGCCGGCGACCCCGCGCCGCGGCCGTGCAGGTTCAGGTGGCGTAACCGAAGGCCCGGAAATATGGTGACAGTCGGATCGGACGCGGTTCGCGCACCAGAGCGCACCGCGCCCAGCAGCTCACGACCCGGCGGGCGCTTCTGTCGCGAGCCGGCGTGCGCACTAATTTCGTTTGGCCCGCCGTTGGTTGGTGCCGCCACGGGCTCCGCCGTTGAGGGCTGGCGCACTGGCGGCTTTCTCCGTTTAATCTTAGCCCTGTCATTATTCGTCTTTGCTGACGACTAGATTGACAATATAGGCATAACTCGTCATATATGACGTGTTATGAAAATCACAAAACAAACCACCGATGCGATGATCCTGGGCGAGTTGGGCCAGCGGCTCGCCAAGGTCCGGCTGGAGCGGAACCTGACGCAGGCGCAACTGGCGACGCAGGCCGGCGTCTCGAAGCGCACGGTGGAACGGCTGGAGGCGGGCGCGGTGGCGACGCAATTGTCCGGCTTCATCCGGGTCTGTCGCACGCTTGAGCTGGTCGAACACTTTGAACTGCTCGTACCCGAGCCGGTGCCCAGCCCGGTCGCGCAACTGAAATCGGGCGGCAAGCAACGGCGGCGCGCTTCCGTCACCAAGTCGTCCCCGTCGGCACCCAAAAAATGGCAATGGGGGACGCAATGACGCTTGCGGAGGTCAGGCTTTGGGGGCGCACCATCGGCGCCGTCTCGATCGCGGACGGCAGTCAGTTCGCGGCGTTTCAGTATGATCCGGCTTTTGCGCGGAGCGGCATCGAGGTCTCGCCCATCACCATGCCGCTCAGTGAGCGCGTGTATGTTTTCCCGGCGTTGCCGGCCAGGACTTTCCATGGCCTGCCCGGGCTGCTCGCCGATTCCCTGCCGGACAAATTCGGCAATGCGTTGATTGACACCTGGCTCGCGACGCAAGGTCGGACGCCGGAGAGTTTCAACGCGGTGGAACGGCTTTGCTACATCGGTCAGCGCGGCATGGGCGCCCTGGAATTCCAGCCTGCGCTCGGCCCGAAGCCGCAAGTCGCCAAACACATTGAAATCGAGGCCCTGGTCAAACTCGCCTCCGAGGTGTTGAGCCAGCGCAAGCATCTGAAAACAACTTTCGCCAGCGTCCGGCGGAAAAATGCGCTGAACGACATACTGCGCGTGGGCACTTCCGCCGGCGGCGCCCGGGCCAAGGCCGTGATTGCCTGGAATCGGGCGACCAATGAAGTCCGGTCCGGGCAGATCGAGACCGGCACCGGCTTTGAATACTGGTTGCTGAAATTTGACGGTGTCACCGGCAACAAGGACAAGGAACTCGAAGACCCCAAGGGTTACGGCGCGATTGAATACGCCTATTACCTGATGGCGCGGGCGGCGGGAATTGAGATGAGCGAATGTCGGTTGCTGGAAGAGGGCGGGCGGCGGCATTTCATGACGCGGCGTTTCGACCGGCGGGCGGATGGACAGAAGTTGCACATGCAATCACTGTGCGCGCTGGCGCATTTCGATTTCAACCAGGCCGGGGCGTATGCGTACGAACAAGCGTTGCTGGTCATCCGCCAGTTGAATCTGCCGATGGCCGCCGTGGAGGAACAGTTCCGCCGCCTGGTCTTCAACCTCATGGCCCGCAACCAGGACGACCATGTCAAAAACATCGCCTTCCTGATGGATCAGGCCGGGCAATGGTCCCTCGCGCCCGCGTTCGACGTGACTTACAGCTACAATCCCGCCGGCAACTGGACCGATCGTCACCAGATGACGCTGAACGGCAAACGCGACGGCTTCACGCTCGCGGATTTCCGGGCCGGCGCGAGGGTGGCCATGATGAAACGTGGACGCGCCGAAACCATCATCGAGGAAGTCCGGGCGGCAGTGGAGAAATGGCGGGAATTCGCCGCCGCAGCCGACGTCGGGAAGAAGTGGCGCAAACAGATTCAACAAAATCTCCGGCTGAATCTGACGAGCGCCTGAACCGGCGGGTGAACTCGCACGAGTCGGTCACAGCGGCGGCCAGTCCACGGGATTTTGCGCTGGCGCGGATCCTCGCCCCACGAACCCTCTCGCGCGAGGAAAGCCCGGACGACAACGACTGAACATCCAGCGCCCTGCCCGCCACCGGGCGTTGTCCTCGTCAACCAAGGGCAAGCGTGAACAAAACCAAGAAATGACTCCTTTCCGCGTTCCACCCGCGTCCCAATCTTCGCCCATTCATTCCTCTCGGAGACGGTCAGCTTCGCGGCGGGCGTAGTGCAAGCGGGGGCACGAAGCTACTTTCCCCAGTAACGCGGACGTCGCGGGTTCAGCGGCTCAGTTCAACGGCAGTGTATCCCGCAGCCCGCCGCGCCACCTCCCTCAATAAGCGACGCTTGCTCGCGGCAGCCTGCGGGATACACTGCTAGAAGTTAGGCGACATGCACACGTTGACTCCATCGTT
>CAZLOH010000009.1:0-112420 GCA_964561105.1 uncultured Bifidobacterium sp.
CGTTCAAGCGCACCCACAAAAAATCCCAATGAAACCAAGTTTTGAAAGAGCCTCTGGTATTCGGAATTTGTCTATGACGGGCTGGGGCGGCTGCGCAAGCGCGACGATTACTCCACCTACGCCCATACCTACGTTGGCTCGACGTGGTATGTCTATGACGGCATGCGGGTGATTCAAGAGCGCAACCAATACTACACGCCCACCGTCAGCTACACGCGGGGCACGGACCTGAGCGGCACGTTGGAAGGCGCGGGCGGGATTGGCGGCTTGCTGGCGCGCAGTGATGGCTACTCCGGCGGGAACTGGACCACGAACAATTACTATCACGCCGACGGCAATGGAAACATCACCTACCTGGTGAACAGCAGTCAAACCTTGGCGGCCAAATACCGGTATGATCCGTATGGGAACACCATTTCCCTGAGCGGCAGCCTGGCTGGGTTCAACACGTATCGCTTTTCGAGCAAGGAAATCCACGTCAACAGCGGCCTCTACTACTACGGCTACCGCTGGTACGATCCCAACACGCAGAGGTGGCTAAATCGGGATCCCCTTTCCGTGGGAGTGAATTCCCAATTAGTTTACGAGCGGCGTCCAATGTTTCCTGCCGAAGCCGAAGGCGGCCCGAATCTATATAGCCTAGTCCTGAATAATCCTGTACAGCTAGTGGACACCGATGGGCGTGATTGGTGGCCACCTTCGACGTGGCCGATCTTTGGCAAGCCGAAGCCAGCCCCAGCCCCAAGCCCGAAGACCCCACGAAAACCCAGCAATAGTCCTTGGTGTGCCGGGAAAGAGTGCCAGGCTTGGGCAAAATCGCTGAATAAAGGAGAACCCGATGAGGACGCATGCAAGGATTGTTTTTTTGAACAGTTTGCACAGCGGCAAGGTTTGATCGGGGACGTGAGGAACCTAGCCATTATTGAGGAGTGCCGGCGGCGATGTGAGAAATCAGGAGGTCTGAAAGGACCTAAATATTGAAATTCTTGTGTGAAAAAAAGTAAGCCATGGAAATTGTCATCATAATCGCCCTGATCCTAGTCCCGGTATCGCTCGGTTTAGGTTGGTGGATGGGGAGCAATGCCTGCCGTCGTGGTTCAGAAACTAAAGATAAACGGCGTAAGATATCGCAAAAAATGTGTGATCTTTTACACGACAAAACCATTCTTGCCGAAATACGACAGACGAGAACATCGAACGCTCTCGAATTTTTGGAATTCTCGCTCGATTCCAATGTGTGTGAGCTTTGGGCACAGCTTGAGCTTACCAACGTGTTGCCCCAAGACCAAGCGCTCCAAACCTTGAAATCAATAAAACTCTATCGCGAGCAATGGCCAAGATCTCCTCAAGGTGACATTCTTGCGAGTGAGGGCCTTACGATTGAAACAATTCAAGGGAGAGCAGCAGAAACCAAGCGGATTCTTAAGGAACTTTGAAAAGAGATTAATCGCGAACTCGTGAACCAACCGAGTCAAGGAGTATGCCGCGTTTTTCTTGCACTGGCGCAGCATCTCGACTTTGATCAGCTTTGGACTGAGGATGGTTCGTGGAGTGATGATACCATGACCAATAGTTACAACCAGCGTTTGCGCGTGGGTCTGGACTTGCAACAACCCACCGGCGTGTGGACCTACCGGTTTGCCTATGATACCGCCAAACGGCTGACCAACAGCTCGGCTGTGGCGCATTGTGAGATGCCCGGCGCCAGCACTTCCAAATAACTTCTTCATCTTCAAAGCCGTCAGGGATGGGGATGGTAAGGCTTTATGAATACAGACTCAATCATGTTCGCTCATGGAGAAACCGGGATTCTGCCCGGTTTGCTGATCTTCTTTCTTCTTTATCCAATCGTAATTATCACGCTGGTCGCGGCCTTTGTGGGAAAACGTAGTTCAATGCTAATTGTTTTCGATGGAATTGCGATAGTCATTGGTGGAATTGGAATAGTTCCTCTCCTGCATGAAGCCATTACGGTCCAAGGCGAGGCCAAGGATCTATTTATAGCATTCTCGTTTTTTGGATTTCCACTTTTTGCAGGAATTATTTCGTTGGTGAAAACCTTAAGAAACCGAAGCCAGCGGAAATGAACAGGTAGTAGCCAGCTAAGACAACGAAGAATGAACCTGACACGCCAACCAATGCAAGCGAGGTGCCAATGAGATTTGACATAAAGGCGTCGCCCATTAGCGTGAGCGGTCAAAAGCAAAAAATGGATTTCCGTCAGGCAGCTTTTCTTAAAAGCTGTCTTGGTCTTTCGCCGTTTTGGGGTTGCGAAATTTTTTATGGTCGCACTTTTTACCGATTTGGCGTCGGAAGAACTGATGCCGGTCGCCAATCCAACACCTTCAATTGCACCGAGCGTTTCCCACCGTATTCATTCACCTGCGGCGCGAAGGCCAGATCAAATTTCCCCACCGGCAACGACCCCTGGCCTGCGTTCCACCACACCGCTTCGTGACTCGCCTGGCCGTCCGTTACCCAGAGCTTGACGTGTTGCAGTTCATTGCCCATCCGGCGCAACGGCCGCTGGTGCGAAACGCCGCGGGTGAAGAACTGCACGGCGGGATTCCCTTGTCCCGTCGGTTTGAGCCGATCGAGTTCGCCGAGCGAGTCCAGTGAAATGTCGCGCAGCCCGACTTCGGCATCGAGTCGCAATGGCGGTTGCAGGTCCTCCCGCTTCAGCGTGCGGCGCGCCACCTCGTTGAGCCGCGTGCGAAAGGCCTCGAGCTGATCCGGATGAATCGTCAGCCCGGCCGCCATGGCGTGTCCGCCGTGTCGAACCAGCAGGCTATCGCACTCGCGCAGAGCTGCGGCGAGGTCAAACCCCGCAATGCTGCGGCCGGAACCGCGCCAGTTCGCCCCTTCGCCGCCGACGATGATGGTGGGTCGGTAAAATTCCTGGAGCACGCGTGACGCAACAATTCCCACGACGCCGATGTGCCAGAGCAGCCGGCCTTCCACGATGACAAAATCCGTCTCCGGGTTGAACCGTGCCCGCACCGCGCCCGCCACTTCGTCCACGATGCTCCGTTCGATCTTCTGCCGCTCACGATTGCGCGCATCGAGCGTTTGTGCCAGCGGCAACGCCTCCTCGGCGCTTGCCGCGAGCAGCAGGTGCAGCGCTTCCTCGGCGGTTTCCAGCCGGCCGGCGGCGTTCAACCGGGGCGCCAGTTGGAAGCCGATTTCATACGTGCCGAGCCGGGGCGGTGATTGCGCCACCTGTTTCAACGCCACCAAACCCGGTCGCTGCGTCGTGTTCAACCGTTCCAGCCCGACGGAAACCAGGATCCGGTTTTCGCCCAGGAGCGGCACCAGGTCGGCAATCGTACCCAGCGCCACGAGGTCGAGCAGGGGGCGCAGATCGAAATCGGCCGCGCCCGGCAAACCAATTTCGCGCCCGCGCTTGACCAGTGCGTGGGCCAGCTTGAACGCGAGGCCGACGGAACACAGTTCGCGAAAGTTTGGGGCTTCGGAGTGGGAGTTGGAAGCCAGTTGAGGATTCACCAGCGCGACCACTTCGGGCGCGGGCGCGGAAACTTGATGATGATCGAGCACGATGACGTCCACGGCCCGTCCTTTGAGCCAGGCCGCGGTTTGAACCGCCGTGGAGCCGCAGTCCACGGCCAGCAAAAGTTTCGCCGGGAATTTTTGGAGACAATTCTCCACGCCGTCCCGGCTCAAGCCATAGCCTTCTTCCAGGCGATGGGGCAGATAGGGATTAACCTGCCAGCCGAGCGCACGAAGCACCTCGAGCAACAGTGTGGTGGAAGTGACGCCGTCCACGTCGTAGTCGCCAAAGATGATCACGGACTCGCCAAGCTCGCGCGCCCGGAGCAGTCGCGCGATGGCCGTCTCCATGTTCGGAAGAAGAAAAGGATCGGCCAGTGCCTTCAGGCGGGGATGCAGGAAGAGTTCCGCCGGATCAAGCTCGCTGAAACCCCGATTCACCAAACATTGGGCCAGGAGCGGAGAAACCTTGAGTCGCCGGGCCAGGGGCGCCGCCAACAGAGGTTGGGGAGGCGCGGGCTGCCAGCGGAATTTCATGCGCGCCAGCATCGCCGGAGAAGGCGGGCAACGTCAATGCACCGTGTGCGGGCGGGTGCGATTGGAAATGGCGTTCAACCTCAAGAGGGCGCGGGCTTCAGCTCGCTTCACGGTGCGTCCGTGAAGTGCGTCAGAAACCGCCAATCGCCACCGTGTTTCCGCCGTTGAAGCGGCGTAAACGCCGCGCCCCTGACCGCCACTTCCCATCGCACCCTGTGCGGGCGGCCTCGGATCCGGAAGCGCGCGTTGCTGACGCAATCAGCCCTTTTGCGCTTCCTTCGCCCAGGCGTCCTTCAACGTGATCGTGCGATTCAATACCAGCCGGTCGGGTGTGCTGTCCGGATCGAGCGCGAAATAGGCGAGCCGTTCAAATTGATAGCGGAGCTCGGGCCGCGCTTCCTTCAGGCTTGGTTCGCACTTGGCTGTCAGCACTTCGAGTGAGCGATGGTTGAGATGCTGCTTGAAATCACCATCCGCATCCGGCTCGGGCACGGTGAAGAGCCGGTCGTAGAGGCGCACCTCGGCGTCCACCGCGTGCGCGGCGCTGACCCAGTGGATCGTGCCTTTGACCTTGCGGCCGGCGGTGGCTCCGCCGGTCTTGCTGTCGCGATCGGCGGTGCAGCGCAGTTCGATGACTTTGCCAGCGGCATCCTTGATCACTTCGTCGCACTTGATGATGTAGGCGTATTTCAATCGCACTTCACCACCGGGACGGAGTCGAAAATACTTGGGTGGCGGCACTTCTTTGAAGTCATCCTCGTCAATGTAGATTTCCCGGGTGAAGGGAATCTTTCGTTTGCCCGCCTGCTCTGCTTCGGGATTGTTGATGGCGTCGAGTTCTTCGGTTTGTCCTTCGGGAAAATTGGTCAGCACGACTTTGATCGGCCGCAACACGGCGAGTCGGCGCAGCGCGACGCGGTTCAGGTCCTCGCGGATGGCGTGTTCAAGCACGGCCACGTCAGTGAGGCCGTTGTATTTCGTGATGCCGATGTGATAGGCAAAGTTGCGCAACGCGGACGCCGGGACTCCGCGCCGCCGCAAGCCGCTGATGGTCGGCATCCGGGGATCATCCCAGCCGGTGACGAGCTGCTCCTCCACCAGTTGCATGAGCTTGCGCTTGCTCATGACGGTGTAACCCAGGCTGAGCCGGGCGAACTCGTATTGTTTGGGCAGTGCGCGCGGCAGTTCGAGCGCGGTCAGTATCCAATCGTAGAGCGGCCGATGCACCTCGAACTCCAGCGTGCAGATGCTGTGCGTGATGCCTTCGAGATAATCGCTCAGACAATGCGCGAAATCGTACATCGGATAAATGCACCACTTTGTGCCCGTATGATGATGCTCGGCGTGGCGGATGCGATAGAGAATCGGGTCACGCAACCAGATGTTCGACGAAGCCATGTCAATCTTCGCGCGCAGCGTGCGGTCGCCGTCGGCGAACTCGCCGTTTTTCATTCGGGCGAACAGGTCGAGATTTTCTTCCACCGAGCGGTGGCGAAACGGGGAATCCTTTCCGGGCCGGTCGGGCGCGCCGCGATACGTCTCCATGTCCGCCGGGGAGAGGTCGCACACGAACGCCTTGCCTTTGCGGATGAGCGCGACGGCGAATTCGTAGAGCGAGTAGAAATAATCACTCGCATAGAACGGCAGTTTCGCGGAGGTCAGTCCGAGGCAGCCATCGGCCCAGCCGGCGATCAACCAGTTCACGTCCGTGAGGATGGACTCGACGTACTCGACATCCTCCTTGGTGGGATTCGTGTCGTCCATCCGCAAGTTGCAGACACCGCCGAACTCGTGCGCGATGCCAAAGTTCAGGCAGATGCTTTTGGCGTGGCCGATGTGGAGGTAGCCGTTGGGTTCCGGGGGGAAACGCGTGTGGATGCGCGGATAGCGCTGCTCGGCGACATGCTGCGCGACAATGTCCCGAATAAAATCCGAGGGGCGCGCCACCGGGATTGCGGGCGTGGTCTGGTCATTGGTCATGGTCATGGTCATAAAGGCGCGGAAGCGTAGCAGAATGGACTGTGGAAATTCAAGGCTGGCGAGAACTGGCTGGCGAGGACTGCCGGGGTCTGTCCGGGGCGAAACAAGGCGCGCCTGCGTTTCAAGTTGTCGTGGATGCTGATTGAACTTTTGCCGAGAGCCGTCATCCTGCTGGCCATCGCGTGATCACTCTGGGGCAATCGAGCATTTAGTTGAACATGAAAACGAACCTGATCCGACTGGCTGCTGTGTGCGTGGGGATAGCCGGCGTTGAGACGACTTCTCCTGCCGCGCCTCCGCCGCCCGGTGCGGTCGCCCCGCTGTTCGACGGGCGGACGCTGGCGGGCTGGGAAGGCAAACCAAACTTGTGGCGGGTGCAGGATGGACTGCTGACCGGCGGCTCGTTGACGGAGACGATCAAGGAAAATCAATTCCTGGCCAGCACGCGCGAATATACCAATTTCATCGTGCGCTTCCAAATCCGGCTGCTCGGCACGAATGGATTCATCAACTCAGGTTTTCAATTTCGCTCCCAACGCGTGCCGAATAATTCCGAGATGGCGGGCTATCAAGCGGACTACGGCGAGCCGGCCTGGTATGGCGGCATCTACGATGAATCACGACGCGACAAGGTGCTGGCCGCCGCCGATATGCGGACGCTGCGCCCGGCGTTGAACCCCGACCGGCAGGGTTGGAATGATTATGTCCTGCGCGCTGACGGGCCGCGCCTGACCACCTGGATCAATGGCGTGCTGGGCGTGGACTACACGGAAACCGACCCAACCATTCCGAACTGGGGAAAATTCGGCATTCAAGTCCACGGCGGCGGGAAGGCGATGGTGCAGGTGCGGAACATCACGGTGGAAGAATTGCCGTCGAGTTCAGCCGGTGAAGAATTCATCGGCGCGCCGGCGCCGGCCAATACGTCCGACAATACGGGCAACGACCGTGCCGCCGTGCAAACCGCGGGCGAAAGCAAACCCGTCTCGGCGGCGGAGGAGCAATCCCGGTTTACGCTCGCGCCCGGATTTGAAATCGAACTTATCGCCAGCGAAGACGTTGCCAGAGGTTTTGGCAAGTTCGTCACGGTGGATTGGGATCAGCACGGCAATCTGTGGACGATGACGGCTTTGGAGTATCCGCTCGACGGCAACGAGAATCCGGCGGCGGCCAGAGCGCTGTACGCCAGTCACGCGCGGGACAAGGTGCTGGTTTATGATCGCGACCCCGCTTCGCCCACCGGCTATGCCCGCGAGCCACGCGTGTTTGCCGACGGCCTGGCGATCCCGCTGGGCATCCTGCCGTACCGGAATGGCGTCTATGTGCAACACGGAACCGAGATCGTGTTTCTGAGCGATACGGACGGTGACGGTCGCGCCGACAAACGGGAGGTGATGCTCAGCGGTTTTGGCGTGCAGGATTCGCACCTGTTTCCGCATCAATTCACCCGCGCTCCCGGCAACTGGATCTGGATGGCGCAGGGCGCTTTCAACTACGGCAAGGTCAAAACCACCACGGGTCGCGAGCAACAGTTCGATCAGACCCGCATGGCCAAGTTCCGCGGCGATGGTTCGGATTTCGACATCACCTCGCAGGGGCCGTGCAATATCTGGGGGTTGGTGTTGACCACCGAAGGCGAAGCCTGGATTCAGGAGGCGAATGACTACGGTTACCCAGCCATGCCGTTTCAGGAATACGCGAATTATCCGGGCTGCTCCGATTCGCAGTTCAAAAGCTACGCGCCGGAGTTTCCCGGCACGGCGACTGATTTTCAAATGGGTGGCACCGGCTTGAGCGGTCTGGCGCTGACCGACCAATCCACCTGGCCCCGGCCGTACGCGGACGTGATGTATGTCGCCAACCCGGTGACGAGGAAAATTCAGGCGCTCAAAATCCATCGTGACGGGCCGCGCTACAAATTGCAGAAGCTGCCCGACTTCATCCAATCCAGCGACGAAATGTTTCGCCCGGTGTCGCTCCACCTGGGCCCAGATGGCTGTCTCTATCTGGTGGACTGGTACAACAAAATCATTTCGCACAACGAAGTGCCGCGCAATTTTCCCGGGCGCGACAAGACGCGCGGCCGCATCTGGCGCGTGAAATACCACAACCAAACGCCGTTGCCCGTGCCGGATTTCACCAAGCTTTCCGGCGAAGAACTGCTCAGCAAGCTGGGCGGCCCGAATACCCCCCAGAGTCATCTTGCCTGGCAGGCCATCGCTGACCGATCCCTGCGGGAGCTGGGGCCGCGGTTAAAGTCCATTGCCAGCGACAAGTCCCAATCGGCCGGACGACGGATCGTCGCGCTCTGGGCGCTCGAGGGATTGCACGAAGTGGATGTCGCGACGTTGAAACCATTGCTCGGTGATCCCAATCGCAATGTTCGCCGGGAAGCCATCCGCGCCCATCGTGACAACGGCCTGCCGCTGGCCGCGTCCATTGAATCGTTCGGTGCGTTGGTGAACGATGTTGACCCGGAGGTGCGCGCGGAAGTCATTCGCACCACGGGCACGTTGCTGAGTCAATATCTGGCCGGCAACGCGGCGACCTTGAATCCGGCAGTCACGGCGCACGCTGTTAAACTACTTGTCGAATCAGCGCGCGCGCCGTTGGCCGAACCGACGATGCGGAGCACGCAAAGCGGCCGGACCATCAAGACCGGGATTGCCTATGAACGTGAGTTCGAGCGCTACCTGGCCCGGCTCGAACTGGAAAAGCATCCGGTGGCAGTCGCGCAGTTCCTGGCCACGGACGAGGCGAAGTCGTTGCCGGTGGAAAATCGCCTGGTGGCGACACTTGCCCTCGAACCGAAAGCCAGTGCCGCGCGTGTGGCTGAACTCCTCCCGCAACTTACCCGGCCTCCCGGCCAGGAGGAAGTTCTCCGGCTGGCCCAGTATTTGGGAGAACCCGGAGTTCGCACGGCATTGGCCGGGGCGTTGCAGAATCAGTCGTCGCGGGTCGGGATTTTGAAAACGCTGCTGGCAGTGCGCAACCGCCTGGACGCGGCAGCCATGGCTCCCTTGGTAGTCCAGCCCGCCCGCGAATTGCTTTCCGGTGATCCGGATTCCGTAATGCTGGGCCTCGAACTTGCGAGCGCCTTTCAACCTTCCGAATTGGAAGGCGAACTGACGACGATCTTGAAGCAGGGCTGGGAGCAGGCGGTTGCCGCGGGGAAAGGCAACGGTGGGAAGCGCGTGCTCGCTCCACCCGCCGAGTCGGCCTTGCGCGCGCTGCGGGAACTGCACGGCGGCGAAACCGATTTGTTCGTGACGATCGCCAAATCGGCCACCGCCAATGCCACCCGGAACGAAGCCATCGCGGCCCTGGCCGCCTCCAAGGACGAGCGCGCCGCGCTGTTCCTGCTCGAACTCTGGCCCGATCTGCCCGCTGCCCAACGCAAAGCGGTGCTCAACCATTTGACCGGCACCAAGTCCGGCGCGCACGCGGTCATGCAGGCGATGAAAGCCGGCACCATCGCTCGAAGCGATCTGGATGGGCCCGCGTTCGAAAAATTGCAGATTGTGCTGCACGACGACGCGGAGTTGCGCGCGTTACTCGGAGACATGGCCTCGCTCTTCCAGCCCTGCCTGCGACTCAACGGCGCGAACGACGCGTGGGTGAATTCCGACATCACCCTGGCGGGGCCGTTCACGGTCGAAGCCTGGGTAAAGCTTGATCCGGGCATTGATAACAACGACGGAATCCTGGGCGCGGAGGGGACGTTGGATATGAACTTCGCCGGGGAATTGTTCCGCGTCTATACGGGTCACGATTTGGGCGACGTGATCATTGCGAAGAAGAAGATCAGTGCGGACGTCTGGACGCACCTGGCGGTCACGCGCGATGCGTCGGGCCGGTTTCGCCTCTTTCAGAATGGCGAACTGGATACAGCCGAATCCAAAGTCGCGCCCCAGAAGTTCGAGCATTGCCGGATTGCCTGGACCATTCCGGGGCGTGGCACGGCGGGCTGGTTGAGCGAGTTCCGGGTCTGGAATCGCGCCCGTACGCCGGAGGAGATTCGGCGGGATTTTGACCGGAGTTACGCCAATGATCCCGCGCCGGGCCTGGTCCACTATTTCTCCGGCGACCAATGGGGGCCGTGTCAGGCGGGGGCGCGCGTCGAGAAGACTCAGGACTTTCCGGCGCTGCTGACGGCCGCGCAGTCGCAGGCGCTGGCGAAGCAATTCGCGCATTACCAGGAGCTGGCCGAAAAGCCCGGCGATTTGGAGAAAGGCAAAGCGCTCTTTGTCACCACTTGTGAGATTTGTCATCGCGTGGCCGGGCAGGGGGCGCAGATCGGGCCGGTGCTGGATGGCGCGGGCGCGCTGGGCGTTCCGCCATTGCTGCGAAACGTCCTCACGCCGAATGCGGCCATGGAACCGGGTTACCGGCTTTTTCGCATCGAACTGAAGGACGGCGATGTGCTGGAGGGGTTGCGGGTTTCGACGGACAACGAGGCAATCATCCTGCGCCGCCCCAACAGCCAGGATTTGCGAGTGGCACAGCGGGATGTGCTCCGTTCTGGATTCACCAAGACCAGCCTCATGCCCGAAGGATTGTTGGATGCGCTGAAACCAGAGGAGGTGAGCGACCTCTTCGCCTATTTGAAAACGCTCAAGTAGATTCCTGCGCGGTGAGACTCGCGCGCGCGGACTATTTCAAAGCGGCGGTAACAATCGTCTGCGCCTCGGCGATAATCTCGTCGAGATGCGCGTCGCCTTTGAAGCTCTCGGCATAAACCTTGTAAATGTTCTCCGTGCCGGAGGGGCGCGCCGCAAACCAGCCGTTCGCGGATACGACCTTCAACCCGCCGATGTCCGCGTGGTTGCCGGGCGCGCGGGTGAGCTTGGCGGTGATGGCGTCGCCGGCGAGCGTGCGAGCCGTGACGGCTTCGGGCGTCAGTTTTTTGAAAGCGCGCTTTTGCTCGGGCGTGGCGGGCGCGTCAATGCGTTTGTAGCTGGGCGCGCCGAACTTCGCGGTCAGTTCCGCGTAATGCTGGCCCGGATCCCGGCCGGTCGTCGCGCAAATCTCCGCCGCCAGCAGCCCAAGAATGGGGCCGTCCTTGTCCGTGCTCCACACGCTGCCATCGCGGCGGAGAAAACTTGCCCCGGCGCTTTCTTCGCCGCCGAAACAGACCGAGCCGTCAAACAAGCCCGGCGTGAACCATTTGAAACCCACCGGCACTTCCGTAAGCGGGCGACCCAGCGCCGCCACCACCCGATCAATGATGCTGCTGCTCACGAGGGTTTTGCCGACGGCGGAAGTCGCTTTCCATTTCGGCCGGTGCGTCAGCAGATAGTTGATCGCAACGGCAAGATAGTGATTCGGATTCAGCAGCCCGGCCGACGGGGTGACGATGCCATGCCGGTCGGAGTCGGGATCGTTGCCAAAAGCGACCGTGAATTTGTCCTTAAGATCAACGAGGCCGGCCATCGCGTACGGGCTGGAGCAATCCATGCGAATTTTACCGTCGTGATCCACCGTCATAAAACCGAATCGCGGATCCACCTGCTGGTTCACCACCGTGAGGTCGAGACCAAAGCGCTCCTTGATCGGCTCCCAATACGGCAACGCGGCACCGCCCAGCGGGTCAATGCCGATGCGGACGCCGGCGGCTTTGATGGCGTCCAGGTCAATCACTTCGCCGAGCGTTGCGACATAGGGTGTGATGAAATCATGCGGATGCGTGTTGCCGGCTTTGAGCGCCGATTCGTAGGAAACTCGTTGGACGTCCCGGTTGCCGGCGCGGAGCAGTTCGTTCGCGCGCTGCTGCACCCAGCCGGTGATGTCCGTATCCGCCGGGCCGCCGTTGGGTGGATTGTATTTGAACCCGCCATCCGCGGGCGGGTTGTGCGAAGGGGTGATGACGATGCCATCCCCGAGTCCGTTGGTGCGTCCGCGATTGTATGTCAGAATGGCGTGCGAGATCGAAGGCGTGGGCGTGAAGCCATTGTCGCGTTGGAGAAAGGTTTCGACGCCGTTGGCCACGAGCACTTCGAGCGCCGTGCGTTGCGCCGGTCCGGAGGCGGCGTGCGTGTCCTTGCCCATGAAGAGCGGTCCGGTGATGCCTTGTACTTTCCGGTACTCGCAGATGGCCTGGGTGATGGCGAGAATGTGCGCCTCGGTGAACGTGCCGCGAAAGGGCGTGCCGCGATGGCCGCTGGTGCCAAAGCTGACAAGCTGGTTCGCGTCCGCGACGTCTGGTTTGCGTTCGTAGTAGTCGCGTTCGAGTTGCGCGACATCAATGAGCAGCGAAGCAGGGGCGGGTTTCCCGGCCAGAGAACTTAATGCCATGCGCGAAGGAAAACAAACTCATGCCGACGGCGCAAAGCGAAAGTTCGCGCCGCATGACTTGCCGGATGGAATTGTCGCCGCGCCGACCGCCGGCTACTTCACCGTCGTGGGATGTTCGCTGGAGGAAGCCCCCTCCGATTTTGTCTCAACTTTCTTCTCCACCAGGAGTTGCGAACGCTCTTTCAAGATGGGGTCAACCGTCCAGCTCGCGACGAGAAACGTCCACGGCTCGAACGCCTTTTCGGTGGCGAGTTTGTCCTGGAGCTTCTTCTGTTGGTCGGCAAATTCCTTGTCCAACTTCGCCTTGTCTTCCGGCTTCTCGTCCTTGCCGGGCGTGCGTTCCTTGGGCAGCGTGGCGGTCACGGCCATCGTGACGTAATAATTGTCATTGGTCTTCGCGCCGACCTTGAGCGTGTAATCGAAGCCGTCGAATGTCGCAACGGAGATCACCTTGGGTTTGTCCAGCCCGGTCTGTCCGGGAGACGCGTTCATGGCCACGTCGGTGAACGTCGGGGACGAGAACGGATTGCCCACGCCGCCGGCCTTGCTGGTGTCGAGCGCTTCGCCCGGTTTGGCTTCCGCGAACTTCAATTCACCGCCTTCCTTCTCGCGGACCAGTTTCCAAGAGTTGGTTGCCTCCGGGAACGTGACGTCAATGGACTTGGCCTTCTCAATCTTGAAGAAATCCTTGTTCAACCAGTGCGCGGCGTCAGTCGTGACATCCGTGAGGGGATCAGAAATCAACGCGACGTGGTCAGAGGCTCCGCCGACCTGGACGTAACGTCCATCCGGCCAGCCGCCGCCCCCGCCAAACTCGTCCGCTGGGGAATTCTGCGCACCCGGTTTCATGTGTTTCTTGCCGAGCGTCAGCTCCTTGATCGCCTTGCCGTTCGCGCCACGGAACTCCACCTGGATCGGCAGATTGGTCCCGCTGGCGGCGAGTTCGAGCCGGGGCAACTGCGAGGCGCCGACTTGTTCCGATTGAATGACCTTCAAATCCTTCAGCTTGATCAACAGTGAACTGATCTCGGAGAAATTCGCGGGGTAATCGCCGCGTTGAGCCACGCGCCAGAGTTCGTTCGTTTTCAGCAGCGTGACTTGATTGGCGCCTTGCACGATGGAAATCTGCGTCACGTCATTGACCGGAAATTCGCCCAACAGCTTCTGGCCGATGCCCGCGCCCCCGCCGCTCCAGGCGGAGGATTGCTGGCGCAGCCGGCTGAGGCCCCATGCGCCCAGGACGAGCACCAATACCAACAGAATGATGAATTGTTTCCGATTCATTTTGCCGCCGTAAGTTTGCGTTTATAGACCGCCAGCAGAATGCCGCACGCGGCCACGACCAGCGGCATGGCGAAGATGTTCCACCACTTGACCCGGGTTTCTAGCCGGTCCACCTCGCGGCGCAGGTCCTTCTGCGTCTGCTTCAACACCACCCGCGCGTCCGCTTCCTTCTTGCGGAAATTTTCCAGCTCGGACTGTTGCTCGGGCGAGAGGATGAATCGCTGACTCTTGTCCTTGTTCGCCTGCAATTCGTTGATGCGATTCTGCGTTTCCTGCAGGCTGGTTTCGAGTTCCTGCACCTTGCCGCGGTAACGGTCCTCCGCCTGCGCCTCCATTTTCTTGATCCGGGTGAAGGGACGGTTCAACGTGGCGCGGCTGCGCACGCCGATGAGATTGCTGTCGCCGGCCAGTTGCTCGACCGCGTTCTGCGCAAAGTTCAGGTTGGCATTCAACAACCGGCGCATGTTGCCGAAGGGCGTCGGCGTATCCTGCACCGTGAAGTTGTCATACAGCATGTCCGAATCGCCCACGAGGATCACCGTGGTGTCGGCCTTGGAAACCTTGAGCGAATCCTCGGCCGGCTTGGCTTCCGGTTTCTTCTCGTCGGCCTTCTTTTCGTCCGCCTTTTTCTCCTCCGGTTTGCCGTCGGGGAACGCGGTCTTGAATTTGCCGGTCAGGCGCAGCGCCAGGGTCAGGTCCTTGCCGCCGGATTTGAAATCTTTCATCGCGCTTTCCGGCGCCATGTTGGCCAGGAAACCCTCGACCAATCCCGAGTCGGGCGTGCTCTGGAGCAGCACTGTCTCCTTGAGGCCATCCGCCGGCGTGCCGGTGAAGTCGCCGCCCGAGAAATACCAGATGTTGTCAATCTGACTGGTCACGACGTCGTTGGTGTTCAGCCCTTCCGGCGTGATGGACAACCAGGTGGGCCGCTCGGCGGTGCCGCCATTGCCGTTGTTGACCCGCATCTTGAAATTCATGTCGGCGACCGTCTTCGTATCCTCGAAGGTGATGCCCCAGGCCTTCAACAATTTGCTCAAGGAAGAACCGCCGCCGCCCATCTGCCCCATCATCGGGTTCTGTTGATTGCGGCTGTCCACGAGGGAATTGGCATCGAGGAAGGCGATCAATTTGCCGCCGCGCAGCACGAACTGATCAATGGCATACTCGGTGGCGTCGGTGATGCCTTTGGGGTGAATGACCACCAATACCTTCACGTCCTCGGGAATTTTATCGGCGGTCAACTCGATGTGTTTCACGGTGAAATCATTTTGGAGTTCGCCAATGATGGCCCAGGCCGGTTGTCCCCGCTGACCCATTTGCGCCATCATAGGGTTCGACGGTGAGCCGAACACGGGCAGGGCGCTCATCACGCCCACCACGGGTTTCTCCGGGGTGACGACGCGGGTGATGGCGCGGGAAATGTCGTATTCGAGCAGCCGCTCGCGGTTGGGCTGGCAGAAGGGAATCGCCTCCTTGGAATCCAGCAGGCTTACCGAGAGGCCGAGATAAAACGGCTCCCCGTTGCCCAGAGGCGCGCCGATGATGCCGTCCAGCTTGGCGGAATCTTCCGCGTCGGAATCCGGTTCGGGGTCATATTTCTCGAGAATGATTTTGCCCTTGGCGGCCTGTTTGTACTCGGTGAGCAAGTCCTCGACTTTGCGCGCGTAGGCTTTGAGGTAAACCGTTTCCGGGGAGGTGCTGGCGCTTTGCGAACAGTAGAACCGGATTTTCACCGGTGTATCGAGATGGGCGAGGATCGCGCGCGTGCCCGGAGAGAGGGTGTAGGCTTTTTCCTTGGTCAAATCCACGCGTTGCCGCACGCCCGCGGCGATGACATTGACGGCAATGAGGATGATCGCCATGGCGATGACGCCGCCGACCGAGTAAAGAAAGGTTTCGAGGGATTTTCGTTGCATCGCAAATTCTTTCTAGCCCGCGCGATGACCACGCAGAATGACACTGGTCGAAAACAGCGAGAAGCCGATCACCGACAGGAAGAACAGCGCATCGCGCGAATCCAGGATGCCGCGCTGGAAGCCGTCGAAATGCGTGATGACGCTGAACGAGGCGACCATGTCCGCCACGCGCGGGCCAAACCATTCGTTCATGGCGTCCACCACGGGTTGAAAGCCCGCGAGAATGAGAAAGAGACAGACGACCAGCGACACAATGAAGCTCACCACCTGCGTGCGTGTCATCGCCGACGTGATGCAACTGACCGCCAGATAGGCGCCGGCCATCAACCAACTGCCGATGTAGCCGGCGAAGATCACGCCATTGTCCGGGCTGCCCAGATAGTTGAGCGTGATGACCACCGGGAAAGTCAGGAGCAGCGTCAAACCAAGAAAGAGCCACGAGGCGACGAATTTACCGAGGATGGCCTGCCACGGAGTGATGGGCATGGTGAGCAGCAATTCCAACGTGCCCACCCGTCGCTCCTCCGCCCACAGGCGCATGCCCACTGCCGGCACGAGGAACAGATAAAACCACGGCTGCCAGAAAAAGAACGTGTCGGCCAGCGTCGCCTGCCCGCGATCCAGCAGGGTGGGTTTGACCATGAACGTGAAAAAGCTGCACAGCAGCAGAAAGATGACGATGAAGACGAACGCCAGCGGCGAGGAAAAATACGCGCCGAGTTCGCGCTTGGCGATGGTTTTGATGTTGGCCCAGCTATTCATTTCGATTCATCCTTCGCGGTATCTGGCATCGTGATGCTGCGGAACACATCGTCGAGGCGGCCTTCCTCCGTGTGCAATTCCTCGACCTGCCAGCCGCGCGTGGCTTCCAGGACGTCGCGGGTCAAATCACCATCACCCGCAATGCGCGGGAAGACGGTCGCGGTGGCCCGCGTGCCGTTGCCTTCCGCCGTCACCCGCTTGGCGCTGCGGAGCTGGCCGAGTTTCTCCTTGACCGCGCTGGCCGCCAGGCCGCTCACGCGCAAGGTCACGGCGCCCGCCCAATCCGACTTGCGCCGCAATTCGGTGGGAGTGCCATTGGCGACGATCCGCCCGCGGTCAATGATGATGGCGCGCGAACAAACCGCGTCCACTTCCTCGAGGATGTGCGTGGAAAAAATGATCGCCTTCTTTTCACCCATGCGGCGGATCAGACCGCGGATTTCAAATTTTTGATTCGGGTCCAGGCCGTCCGTCGGTTCATCCAGGACGAGCACGTCCGGGTCATGGATGATGGATTGCGCGAAGCAGGTGCGATGGCGGTAGCCTTTGGAAAGCGTTTCCACGCTCTGGTGGCGGACGGATTCGAGGAAGCACATTTCGATGGCGCGCTGCACCGCCGACTTGCGGGCCTCGCCGCGCAGACCGCGGATTTCGGCGGCGAAACTCAGAAAGCCATGCACCGTCATGTCGGTGTAGGCCGGCGCATTCTCGGGCAGGTAACCGATGAGGCGCTTGGCAGGAATGGGTTGTTCAACGACATCGAAGCCGCCCACGCTGACACGACCGGAAGTAGGCGGAATGAAGCCCGTGATCATCCGCATGGTGGTGGATTTGCCCGCGCCGTTCGGGCCGAGGAAGCCCAGCACTTCTCCGCGTTCGACGTTGAAAGAGATACCGTCCACGGCGCGTTTCGCGCCAAATGTCTTCGTCAGCGATTCAACTTTAATCATGGTTTGCGTTTCAAAACCACCCAAACGAACGAGCGAGATAACCAGTTGGAGCGGGTTTGTAAAACGGATTCTGGTCCAGCCCAGGCCGCAGCGCCCGAAAATTCGTCACACTCCCTTGGACAAGTGTGGCGGGAAATGTTCAAAAAAAGTTTTTCCGACCACGTCCGCGCCCGTGAAATCGGCTTGAGACTTGACGGGAAGCGGATTTGCCGGTGTTGTCTGGTCATGCGTGTCTCCGATTATTTGCGACTGTGTTTCCTGGACCGGGCGTGGCTTCGTTTTCCCCCGAACCTGCGCGTGGTTTGCCTGGTCATCTTGCTATGCCTGAGTTCAGGTCAGGCAATCGCCGAAACCATCCTCGCACATTCCTGGCGGCCGGCCCAGGATGACGTCTTCCTGCAGGAGGTCGGACGCCAGGTGATGACCAAGGAACCGCTGACTTCGGTGGCGGTTCAAGGAACGAACATTTTCGCCGGCTCCGATAAAGGACTTTTCAGGTTGCGGGGCGATGAACTCACGGCGGTTGATGCAGTGCCGTCGCCGGTCAAGCGGCTGGTCAGCGTCGCGGGGGAATTGTGGGCGATCACGGGCGAAGGACTGTTCCGGTTGCGAGCCGGTGCTTGGAAGAAGATCGCCGACGAAAACGTGAGCGATGTTTGCGAGCATCAGGGTGAGGTCGTCGTCGCCGGCGGCAATCAATTGTGGCGCGTGAGGAACGATAAACTTGAGCCCTTGACCAGTGCGGTCTGTCCGTTTCCCATCACGCGCGTCGCGTCGTACTCCGAAACCCTGTATGTTCACGGTCCGGGCCGGCTCACCATTTTCGATGGCGCCCGGTTTGGCACGCGCAGTGTTTGGAATTGGGAGGTGGAGCAGGTGTGGGATTGGGGCGAACTGCCGTCGGTGAACACGCGCGATATTTTGAGTTTGGGGAATCGCCTGATCATTGCCACCGATCGCGGACTGGGGATTTTGCGCGGGATGTCCCTAACGACCCTTCGTGGTGAACAAGGACTGTGCTACGAGGACACCACCTGTCTGGCGAAGGGTTTCGGCGGCGATCTCTGGATCGGCACGAGCCGGGGGGCAATTCGCAACACGGACGGGCAGTTTCAGTACTTCGCCGGCCGGCGCTGGCTGCCCGATGATCGGGTGAATGCGATTACCGCCAACGACCACACGGTGTTCATCGCCACGGACAAGGGATTGGGTGTGATTGAATACGAACCGTACACCCTGCTGAAAAAAGCCGCCTTCTACGAGCGACACCTGGAGGAGTGGGGACAGAAGCGTCTGGGACTGGTCCAGAAACTCGAGTGGGACGAGAAGTTGCAGGAGTTTGTGCGTGAATCAGGCGACAACGACGGCGGTTATTCCTGCGATTATCTCGCCGCCGAATCCTATCGCTACGCGGTGACGAAAGACCCGGAGGCGCGCCGCGAAGCGGTCAACACCTTTCAGACCATTCGCTGGCTCGAAGCCATGACCGGCATCAAAGGTTTTCCCGCTCGTTCGGTCTGGGCGAAGCATGAGGTGGGTCACAAGGCCATGCACGGCTCCGGCGAAGCGGCCGCCGAGTGGCACGACACCAAGGACGGAAAGTTCGAGTGGAAAGGCGACACTTCGAGTGATGAAATTTGCGCGCACTTTTACGCCGTCGCCGTTTTTCTGGAGCTCGCCGCGCAAGGGGAGGAAATCCAGCAAGCCAAAACATTTCTCTCCCGCGTGGCCGGGCACTTGATGGAGCACGGCTGGAGGTTGATTGACGTGGACGGCAAGCCGACGCGCTGGGGAAATTGGGATCCGGCGTATTTCGGCAAGGCCGGCGAAGGCAACGCCGCGCGTGGTTTGAACTCGCTCGAAATCCTGTCCTTCATCAAAACGGCGGAAGTCCTGACCGGCGACCCGAAGTTTGGGCGCGGTTATCAGGAGTTGGTGAAGCTGGGCTATCCCGAATACACGGTGCGGGAGAAATGCACGTTTCCACCGGGCGACGTGTTGCAGTTCCTCGATCATCTGGCTTTTCTCTGCTACCCGAATCTGCTGAAATATGAAACCGAACCCCGGTTGCGTTCGCTGTATCGGCGCAGTCTGGAGCGCGGTTGGGCCATCGAACGCATCGAGCAAAACCCGTGGTTCAATTTCGTTTACGGATCGCTGACTGGAAATGAATGTGAAGTCGGTCCGGCCGTCGCACACTTGCGGGAATGGCCGCTCGATCTGGTGATTTACTCCTATCAAAATTCACAGCGCACTGATCTGCACACGCCGCCGGGCTACGTGGCCTACTCGGGTGGCACGCGCGCATTTTCCCCGCGCGAACGGGAGCCGATGTTGTGGGACAACTGGACCATGAAGGCCGACGGCGGCGCGGGCGGGCAGGACGTGGTGCAACCCGCGTCCTGGTTGCTGGCGTACTGGCTGGGCCGCTACGAGGGTTTCATCGAAGCGCCGCGCGTCACGGACGCAGCGTTGTTGAGCGTGGAGCGGCACCGGGGCAAACATTTTGGAGCGAAACCTTACGTGGGCCCGCCGCGGCCGGACAATTTTTAAGTCCAGGGCGTGAAGGGAAGAGCAGTGCCCACCAGACTTTGACCGCGTTAGGGTCGGCCTTTGGGAATCTTGCCGAGATGGAAAATCAGAAAGCCGTGGAGGAAACGGCGCAACTCGGTGGTCTGAGTGTCGCTGAGTTTCAGGCGCGCGCAGGCCGGCCAGTCGCCGGTGAGCAGCGCGTGGACAATCTGCCTGGTTCCCGGCGTGAGTTTGTGCTGGACAGGGTCCGGCGCGAGGCCGAGTTCGTGCAGGAATTTTAACTCGAAGGCGAAGATGGTTTGCGGCTGTGCCGGCTGATTCGGCAACTGCGCCAGCAGCCCACCGAGCAAATGGAACACGGCCGGCATTGGCGTATCGCGTTCGGTCGCCTGTTCGATCAGGCGGGCGCCATACGCCGCCTGGTGGAGACAATCCAGGTTCGTGCGCAAGGCCGGGTGAGTTTCGCGCAAGCTGACTTCGCGGAGCGTGTGCAACTCCGAACGTCGGCTGCGGACGAAGGAAAAGTCGGCGCGATAAAACAAGTCGAGCTTGCCGGCGAACGGCGATTTGGGCCGGCGCGCGCCCCTGGCCACCGTGCTGATCCGGCCCTGAGCCAGCGTCAACCAATTCACGATGAGGCTCGTTTCGGTGAGCGGCCGGGTGCGGAGAATCAGACCGGTGGCGGATTCAATCATCGGCGTCAGGCGCTGAGCCGCGGGCCGGCGGGCGGAGGCGTGTATTCGGGTGAGATCGAACCGAGACTGATGATGTATTTGATGCCGTCCGCGACGGACATTTCCAGCTTGGTGACCTTGTCCTCCGGCACGAGCAGCAGAAAACCGCTGGTGGGGTTGGGCGTGGTGGGGACAAAGACGCACACGACATTTTCCCGGGTCTTCAGTTGTACTTCATCATGCCGTTCACTCGTGAGAAAGCCGAGCGAGTGCATGCCTTCGCGGGGGAACTCGATGAGCACGACGGTTTTGAACGAGGTTTTGCTGCCGGTGCTGAACGCTTCATTGACCTGCTTGATCGTCCCGTAGATTTTGTTGAGCAACGGCACGCGCAGCATGACCAGATCGAGCGATTCGATGAGGCGTTTGCCGATGTAGTAACGGGTGAGCAACCCGACCGCGCTGACCAGCAGCAACGCCAGGACGAAGGCGGCGAGACTCCAGTACCAAAACAACGGCCCGCGGCCGCTCTCCTCGTGGGTGAGGTGCTTGGGGACGAAAAACAAAAGCAAATCCGTGAGGCTGGCAATGGTGCCGAACAGCCATTTGATCACCGCCAGCGAAACGACAGTGGGCAGCAGCACCGCCAGGCCGGTCAGAAAGTTGCCGCGCCAGCGCCCGAGGAATCGGTTGTTCACGAGCGGAGTCTAGGTTTGCGGCCGAGCCGGCTCAAGGGAAAGCGGTCGCTGAGCTGCTGGAGCAGGCGGCCCTCCACGCGCTTCATCTGGCGTCGGGCGACGACGCCGTGATCGTCGTGACCAAGCAGGTGCAGGAGGCCGTGGATGACGTAGCGGATAAGCTCGGATTGCCAGGTCGTCCGGAAGCGGCGGGCCTGGGCGATGGCTTCATCCACGCAGATGAAGAGGTCACCGTGAACCGAAGCAGGTTTGAAGTTGGTCGAGGGCGGCCGGGCGTCCAGGTAGTCAAAGGTGATGACATCGGTGGAGCCGGGGTGTTGCAGGAAGGTTTCATTGACGCGGGTCATCTCGGCCGCGCCGACGAAACTGATTCCCAACTCAACTTGATCAAGCCGCAACAAATCCTCCAGCAACACGCGGATGATTTGGCGAAGCTGACGAACATTGATCGGCCGCGTGCGCTGGCGGTTGGAGATGGTCAGAGCTGGTTTCGCGTCCCCGGGCGAAACCGCACTTCGGTTCACGGGCTTTCCTGAAAGCCGAGCGAGGGAAGGGCGGTTGGTTGCGTGCGGCGCAAGTTTTTTCCTGCGTTTGCGGTCTGGTGCCCGGCGACCGTTCATTCGGGTTTGGTCTTGCCGCGATGTTCTTCGTAGGCGGCGATGATGCGCTGGACTAGGGGATGACGCACGACGTCGCGCTTGCCGAATTCAACCACGGCGATGCCCTCGGTCTGGCGCAGTACGCGGTGCGCTTCGAGCAGCCCCGAGTGCCGGTGGGCCGGCAGATCAATCTGCGTCTCGTCGCCCGTGATGACGGCTTTCGAGCCATGACCGAGCCGCGTGAGAAACATCAGCATTTGCTCGGTAGTGGAGTTTTGCGCCTCGTCGAGGATGATGAAGGCGTGGTTAAGCGTGCGCCCGCGCATGTAGGCGAGCGGCGCGATCTCAATGGTGTTGCGTTCGGTGTGTTTCTGAATCTCCTCGGCCGGCAGCATGTCCTGGAGCGCATCGTGCAGCGGGCGCAGGTAGGGCATGATCTTTTCGTAAAGGTCACCCGGGAGAAAGCCGAGCGCTTCGCCGGCCTCGACGGCGGGGCGCGTCAGGATGATCCGTGAAACCTTGCCTTCGCGCAACGCGGCCAGCGCCATCGCCACGGCGAGGTAGGTCTTGCCCGTGCCCGCTGGGCCGATGCCGAAGGTGATGTCGTGCTTGCGGATGGCTTCGAGATATTTCTTCTGCCCGACGGTCTTGGCCGTGACGCCAGGTTTCTTCTCGTGGGTCTGCACGCGGTCGTTCATCAAATCCTTCAACGTGGTCACGCCTTCGTGCTGCACCACGTTCAGCGCGTGGCTGAACTCGCGGTTGCGAACGGGCGCGCCGGATTTGAGCGAGCTTTCGAGCGACATGAAAAGTTGTTTGGCGCGGGCCAGGGCGTCGGCCGGGCCATCGAGCTTGATCCAGCCATCGCGGGCGGTTGCTTTGACGCCGAGTTGCGTTTCGAGCGCGTCGAGGTTGCGCGGCTCGTTGTTGAACAATTGCTGGGCGACGCGGGCGCTTTCAAAATGGAGGGTTTCTGTGGGCATGAGCGGTGCAGTGTGCCGGTCGGCGGTCAGGAATTGAGCGCGGCGCGGAGTTGGGCGGCGAGTTCGGCCAGCGCCTGCGGCACGACGGTGGTGTTGGCAATGACGGCCATGAAGTTCGTGTCCCCGTTCCAGCGCGGCACGATGTGGATGTGCAGGTGATCGGCGACGCCGGCGCCGGCGACTTTGCCGAGATTGATGCCGACGTTGAATCCTTCGGGCTTCATCTCCTGCTGGAGCACGTTCAGGCAGCGACGGGTGAGTTTCCAGAGATCGGCTAGTTCCTCATCGGTCAGGCCGTTGAGATCGGGCGATTGTTTGTAGGGCACGACCAGCACGTGGCCCCCGGTGTAGGGATAGCGATTGAGCAACGCATAGCAGGTGCGGTCGCGCGCGATCACCAGATTGGCGACGTCGTCGCTCGACCGGGCGATGTCGGCAAAGAGGTTTCCGCCGTCGCAGTTTTTGGGCGCGCGGATGTATTCGATTCGCCAGGGGGCGTGGAGTGGTTCCATGCGGGCGAGATTACGAACGGGCGGCGGGAATGTCAAAAGGGCGTACGCGCGTTTACGCGGCTTTCTGCGCGGGGTATTTGCCGCGCAGTACGTACACCAGCGCTTTGACGGCGAGTTCGAGAAAATGAAACGGCTTGGCGATGAAATCGTTGCCCCCGCTCATCATCGAACTGGTGCGATTCTCAAAGTCGTTGAGGCTGGTGACGAAGATGACGGGCGTGGTCTTGTAACGCGGCAAGGCGCGAAGTTTCGAGCAGAGTTCAAAGCCATTCATCACGGGCATGTCCACGTCCAGAAAGATCAGGTCGTAGTTGCCTTCGGAGAGCAGCTTGAAGGCGAGTTGCGGGTCTTCGATGCTGGTGGAGGTGAGCTTGGCGCGTTCGAGAGCGTGAGTGATGGCGCGTCGGGAAATGGCTTCATCGTCCACGACCAGGATGTTGGGCGGGGCGGAGGACTGGCGTTCGGGTGAGGCAACGTGGGTGAACAGATAGCCGAGAAAGTCCACGGCGGTGGCCACGGTGCGCAACGTCGAGGCGTTGATGGTGGCCGGCTTGGTGTGGAGTTCCTGAAGCAGCGCCTCAAGGGCTTCGCCCAGTTGGGCAATCACAAATAACCCCGCCAGATTGGCGTTGCCGGTGAGCGTATGCACGCGATGGTACAGGCTCTGTGCCTGATGGGCGCGAGCCGCTTCGGTATCGGCTTTGGACAGGGATTTCACGCCCGCGCGCAGGGCGGTCAGCGCCTCGGGAAGGGTTTTGACAAAGGAAAAAAGCAGCGCCGTCTGGAATTGTTCGTCGGCGGCTTGCACCGTATCCGGCAGGACCACGATCGGCGTGGCGCGGGGCGTGGAGGCGGCGGGTTGGGCGTGCGAATTGCCATTGATCCCGATGGTGCTGCGGATGGCTTCAATGACCTGTCGCGGCGAGCAATTCGCCTTGGAAAGACATTTGGTGGCGCCGGCCTTCCAGGCGTCCTGCACCATGTTGGTGAGGTAGGTGTTGGAAAAAACGATGAGCGGCAACGCCTGCCCACCCGGTTCGGCGCGCACAACTTTCATCAACTCGACGCCGTTCATGCCGGGGAGCACCAGGTCCAGGAGGACGGCATCCGGTCCAAAACTTTTGATCAACTCCAGACCCCGCTCGCCCGTGTGGGCGATCTCCACCTGGAAGCCGTCCACCAACAACTTGTTCCGGTAGATGTTGGCAACAATCTGGTCGTCCTCGATGATCAGGACTTTTTTCATGTTCAAGTCGGACCGGCCGCGTTGGAAGTCGGAGCCAGATAAGGCGCCAGGATTGTCAGGATGGATTTGAATTCGCGGCTGGTCTGGTCAAAGAGCTCCGCCGCGTTGGTAAGTTTGCCCTCGTGCCCCTGACGTTCCAGTTCGCGCAAGGGCACGATGATGCGTTGCATGCCGCAAGTGGCGCTGGCGCCGGCGCAACTGTGGGCGATGCGGCGCACGCCGGCCGCGTCGTTCGCCTTGATGGCGGCGTCGAGTTGCGCGAGCTGCTCCGTGGTTTGTTTCGCGTACAGGGAGACGAGTTCGGTGAGATTCTCCGGATTGCCGTCGGTGAACTCGTGCAAACGGTCCATGTCAACCGGTGGTTTCTCGTTCATGGTTTTGTCGGTGCTAACCAGCACGTTGGCCGATTCCCGGACTGAATCCCGCGCCCCGGCCGCGTTGCCCAGCGTCGCCTTCGGCCCCCAGCGTTCGAGCACCGCGCGAATATCCTCCGGGCGCACGGGCTTGGCGAGATAATCGTCCATGCCGGCTTCGAGACATTTTTCCCGATCTCCCGCCATGGCGCTGGCGGTCATGGCCACGATCACCAGGTGCGGTTTGTAATTGGGATGCCGGGCCGGTTCTTTTTGTCGCCGGCGGATTTGCCGCGTGGCTTCCAAGCCGTCCATTTCCGGCATCATCACGTCCATGAATATCAGGTCGTAGGGCGCGGAATCAATGGCAGAAAGCGCCTCCACGCCGTTGCCGGTGACCTTGGCGGCATAACCCATCTGGGTGAGCAGCCGGGCGGCGACCTTCTGGTTGATGAGGTTGTCATCACAGAGCAGGACGCGCAGGGGCATCCGGGCGGCGAGTTGGGGATCGAGCTTGGTGGTGGCGGGTTTGGTTTTCTCCATGGTGCGAGTGCCTGAGAGGACACGGATGAGTGATTCGAAAAGTTGAACGGGTTTGATCGGCTTGGTCAGACAGGTGGCAAAGCCCGCCTGCACAAAATCGGCGCTGTCGCTGCGGATGCCCATTGAACTAAGCAAGACCAGGGGCAGTTGGGCGTGCGGGGGCAGCTTGCGAATCTCCGCCGCGAGCATGAAGCCATCCATGCCGGGCATTTGCATGTCGAGCAGGGCGAGATCGAACGTCTCGCCGCGCCGCAACCATTCCAACGCCTGCAAGCCGGTTTGGGCGGCGCGGGTGTTCATGCCCCACTTGCTGGTTTGCAGAGACAGGATGCGGCAATTGGTGGGATTGTCGTCCACGATCAGCAGACGCAGATCGGCCAGCTCAGGTTGTTTGCGGTCCAGCGTGGAAGGAGTGTCGCCCGTGGCCGGCAGCAGCGCCAGCGTGAAATTGAAACTCGACCCCTTGCCGTGGCTGCTCTCCACCCACATTTCTCCGCCCATCAAAGCCACGAGCCGATGACTGATGGCCAGACCCAATCCCGTGCCGCCAAAGCGCCGCGCCGTGGAGGCATCGGCCTGGGCGAACGGCCGGAACAATTTTGCGATTCGATCCGGCGGAATGCCGATGCCGGTATCCTGCACCGAGAACTGCAACTGCCACGGTTGCGTGACGTCGGTTCGGTCGGCCGGTGGCGCAATCACTTTCACCGAGGCAACGATCTCGCCGTGCCGGGTGAACTTGACGGCGTTGCCCAGCAGATTGATCAGAATCTGACGCAGGCGCGTGACATCACCCAGGACGTGAGCCGGCACGCCATCTTCGAGTTGGTAGGCGAGTTCGAGTTTTTTCTCGGCCGCCGGCGCGGCGATCAGGTCAAAGGCCTCCTCGATGACGCTCCGCAGATTGACCGGGCAGGATTCCAGTTCGAGCCGGCCGGATTCAATTTTCGAGAAATCGAGAATGTCGTTGATGATGGTGAGCAGGGATTCGCTGCTCGCGTAAATCGTATCCACATAGCTGCGTTGGTCCGGCGTGAGCGGGGTTTCGAGCAACAGCCCGGCCATGGCGATCACGCCATTCATCGGCGTGCGAATCTCGTGGCTCATGTTGGCCAGGAATTCGGCCTTGGCGCGCCCGGCCTGTTCGGCGGCATTGCGCGCCGCGAGCAGGGCGTCATGGGTTAACTTCGCGCGCAACACGGCGCGAACCCGCGCCCGCAGTTCGTCAGGTTCGCACGGATGCGTCAGGCAGTCGGCCGCGCCCAACTCCAATCCGCGCACCTTGCCGGCCGCATCCTCGGCGCGCCCCAGCAGGATCACCGGCACGCTGCCACCCGACGGCAAACTCTTGAGCTGGCCGAGTTGCTCCACTCCGTTCGCGTCGGACGGGCTGAGCGCCAGCAGAACGAGATCGTGCGACTCCTCCTGCAGCCGGGATAATGCGTTCGCCGTAGTGGGGACATGAGAAAAGGCGAAGTCATCGCCGGCAAAGGCGACGTTCATGGTTTCCGGCAGCGACGGATCATCGCCAACCAGCAGAACCCTCACAGCGGATGAATTCATGGCACGAGCAAAGTAAAACAATCGCGACGGCGCGGGCGCAGTTCACGAATCGGTTGAGTTTTAGCACGTTCAACACCAACCGCCCGACGGCTGAACGCATCACCCGCGCGGTCAAGCAACCTTGGAAAATCGAGTCGGCCCGGGGGCGAAGTCGAAGCGGCCGGCACAGCCACCCGGCCGCAATCCAATCCGGTTGACCCGATTCAAGACAAATCCTCCGACGGACAAGACAGAAATGGGCTGCGGGAGTGGAAAGAATCGTTGCGTCGGCTCGTTGGCGCGGCTTACAGTTCGCGCATGGTTCAACCCGCAATCGAACCCCAAACCGCCGATGCAACGTCTTCGCTGCGCGACCGGTATGTGAAAGCGTTTCGCACGATGCTGCTCGCGCGCCTGCTGGACGACAAACTCGCCAGCCTCTATCGCGCGGGAAAAATTCACGGCGGGGTTTTCCTCGGGCGCGGCCAGGAGGCGTTGAGCGTGTCCATTGGACTCGCCTTGCGCGAGGGGGATATTTTCGCCCCGTTGATTCGGGACCTGGCCGGACGACTCGCGTTCAAGGAAACCATCCTCGACTCCGTGCGCACGTATTTTGGCTCGATGCTCGGCCCCATGCGCGGGCGCGACGGCAACATTCATCGCGGTCGGCCACGCGAGGGTTTGCACGCCATGATCAGCCACCTCGGCGCCATGATCTCGGTGGTCAACGGCGGTTTGTTCGCGCGCCGGATGAAGGGCATCACCGGCACCGTCGGGGTTGCCTGTTGCGGAGATGGCGCCACATCCACCGGCGCTTTCCACGAAGCCTTGAATCAGGCCGCGGTGGAAAAACTTCCCCTCGTGCTGGTGGTGGCTGACAACCAATACGCTTATTCCACCCCCACGTCGTTGCAGTTCGCCTGCAAATCCCTCTCGGACCGCGCGGCGGGCTACGGTGTGACGGGCCACGAAGTGGATGGCACGGACCTGGGTGACTGCCAGCGCGTTGTCGGCGATGCCATCGCGCGCGCGCGGACCGACCAGGGGCCGCAACTGGTCGTGGCGCGCTTGCTCCGGCTCTGCGGACACGGCGAGCACGATGACTCCAGTTACATCGAAGCCAGCTTGAAACTTTCCCGTCTCGGGCGCGACTGCCTCAAGGTGGCCGAGGATTTTGTGTTGCAACAGGAATGGGCCGATCCCACGCAGGTGGCGCGTTGGCGCGGCGAAATGGTGCAAAAAATCGAGGAAGCCGTCGCCATGGTGCAACGTGAGCCAGTGCCCGACCCCTTCGCGGAAACATGGCAGCCCTTGTCCACCGCGCAACTGACGGAAGGTCATGAGTAAGGCCGGGCGAGCATGAGCATCACCTACCTCGACGCCATTCGCGAGGCCCAGGCAAGAGCGCTGGCGGAGGATCCGCGCGTCTTCATTTATGGCCAGGACATCGGCGCGTTTGGCGGCGCCCACAAGGCCACGAAGAATCTCGCCCGCGATTTTCCGGGCCGGGTCTTGGATTCGCCCATCAGCGAGGACGCGATGATCGGTCTGGCCATCGGCGCGGCGATTGAAGGGATGCGACCGATTGTGGAAATGCAGTTCGCCGACTTTTCCACGGTCGGTTTCAACCAGATCGTGAACCAGGCGGCGACCCTGTTCTGGCGCACGAATGTGCCGTGTCCCATCACGGTCCGCCTGCCGTCCGGCGGCACTTCGGGCGGCGGCCCGTTCCATAGTCAAAGTCTCGAAACCATTTACGCGCATTACCCCGGGCTGGTGGTGCTGACCCCGGCCACGGTGGAGGACGCCTACAGCATGTTGCTCGCGGCCGTGGCCATTGACGATCCGGTGATCTTTTGCGAACACAAATTCCTGTACCGCCATCTCAAGGCCGAGAAACTGCCCAGCGAGGCGTTGCCGGTGGGCAAGGCCCGCATCGCGCGGGAAGGCCGGGACATCACCATCGTGGCGTACAGCGCCATGGTCCACGAAGCGCTCGAAGCGGCAACGGAGCTGGCGGCGGAAGGCTGGGAGGCGGAGGTGGTGGATTTGCGCTCCGTGAAACCGCTCGACACGGACACGATGGTCGCGAGCGTCGCGCGCACGGGAAGATTGCTTTGTGTCGGCGAAGCCTGGCCGTGGGGCGGGGTGACGGCGGAAATCATCGCCCGCGTCACCAGCGAGGGTTTCGGTCTGTTGGACACGCCACCCGAACGGCTCAATGCCAAGGACACGCCCGTGCCGTATCATCCGAATTTGTGGGCGGTGCATCGGCCGACCGCCCGGGCCATCGCCGCCGCCGCGCGCAAAGTTTTGAGGCGTTGAATCGTTATGCTGCAAATTCCCATCATCATGCCGCAGCTCGGTGAATCTATCGCCGAGGCCACCATCGTGAGCTTCCTCGTCCAACCGGGCGACGCTGTCGAGGCGGATCAAAACTTGTTCGAGGTCGAGACGGATAAAGCCACCATGACCGTCGCCGCGCCCTGCAAAGGCCGGATCAAAAACCTCACCGCGCAATTGAACGAGAGTTATGCCGTCGGCGCGGTGCTCGGGGAGATCGAAGCGACCAAGGAGGAAGCCGCGCGGTCGGGGCTGGACGTTCCCGCGCCGACAAAATCGTCGGACACCGAACGACTGGCCGCCACTGATCCCAGCGCGCAGAAACGTGGCGTTCAACCAACCGTGCGCGGTTTGCCCGTGCCGGCCCATGCCGCCGGCGCGAGTTATCTGTCACCCCGGCTCAAGGCGCGCATGGATGAACTCGGCTTGCACGCGGCGGATCTGGCCGGTGTGGCCGGGAGTGGCGCGGCGGGGCGCGTGACCATCGAGGATTTTGAGAAATACATCAACAACCTGGAGCAGCACAAACTGACCCCCGCCTCCAGCATGCGCGTGGCGGTGGCGGATGCGATGCGCCGGAGTTGGTCGCGGCCGCTGGCGACGGTCGGCATGCCGGTGAACATGGACCCGCTCCTCGCGCATCGCAAAGGGCAGACGGTGAAGCCGGGGCCCGCGCTCTACGGCCTGCGCGCCCTGGCCATCGCACTTTCCGAGAACAGCGCACCTGCCGGGCGTTTGGTGGGGAGCCAGATCGTGCATCCGTCGGCGATTGATGTCGGCTTCGCGGTGGAAGCTGAAGATGGTGTCTTGGTGCCCGTGCTCCGCAATGCGGACAAGCAGAAGCTCACCGACCTCGTGGAGCGCTACGACGAGCTGGTGGAACTGGCCCGCCAACGAAAACTCCCCGCCGACGCCACGGGCGGTTCGATCGCCACCATCACGAATTACGGCACGTTCGGCCTCACGCTGGCGACGCCGATTCCTTTGCCGGAACAGACCCTGGTGCTCGGCATGGGCGCCGGGCGGAAAGCGGGACGATGGGACGATGCCCGGGCGCAGTTCGTGCCCGTCACCGAGGCGCACCTGACGTTGAGTTTCGACCACCGCGTGCTGGATGGCGGCGCGGCGGGACGGTTGCTGGGCCGCGTGGTGCATCTGATGATGCATCCGGACGAACTCTAAACGCCGTCGCTGAACCGGTGGATTCATGACTGACGAACTCCAGGTGGTGGCGGCGAAACTCGGACTGGAGAAATTCAAACGGCACATCTTTCTCTGCGCCGACCAGACCGAGCCGAATTGTTGCACGAAAGCGCAGGGGCTTGCGTCCTGGGAATTCTTGAAGCGCCGCCTGAAGGAGCTGGGGTTGGTCGGTCCACAGCCGCTGGTGTATCGCACCAAGGCCAACTGTCTGCGGGTCTGCATCCGCGGCCCCATCGCCGTGGTTTATCCCGAGGGTGTTTGGTATCACTCCTGCACGCCCGAGGTCCTGGAACGCATTATTCAGGAACATCTGCTCGGGGGGCGGCCGCTCGCGGAATTCGCGTTCGCCCGGAATCCGTTGACCGAGCCGGGTAATAGTTAGACAACCGACGCGGATGCTGCTACCAGTTGAACCAGACTTGATCGCGAACCCATGGCCCGCTTGCTTCGTAAAAACGGGACGGATGAACCCGAGATTTTGGAACTAAACCTCGGCGTCAATCATTTCGGCCGCAATCCGGAGAATCATTTCCGCATCAACCACCCCACGGTGTCGTCGCGCCATTGCGATCTCACGCTCACGGCCGACGGCGTGTTGGTTCATGATCACGGCTCGACCAACGGCACGTTCATCAATGGCGAGCCGGTCGAGCAGGGTGTCTTGCGGGCGGGCCAGATTCTGCGTCTGGGCGACGTGGAGTTGTTGGTGGAAACGATTGACGTGCATATCGCCATTCCGGTGATCGAGCGCCCGATCCCGGCGCCGCCCGTGGTGTTGCCGGACGGCGACATTCTCTGTCCCCGCCACCCCGAAGCTCCTGTGGCGCATCGTTGCACGCACTGCCATTCCATTCTGTGCGACCGATGCGTCAAGCGCCTTCGCCGCCGGGGTGGTAAAACGCTCAAACTGTGCGCGCTTTGCAGCCATCCCGTCGAACTGCTGGGCCGGAGAAGCCAAAAAAGCGAACTCTGCTTTCGTTGCTCACCGCCACCATCAAGCTGCCGTTCTTGCGCGGCAAGAAGGAGGATTGAGCGGTTGAGGATCATTCGGCTCCAACTGGATGGAAAGGTCTGGAGGCATATCCTTGAGCGGAACGAGTGCGCCAATTAGTGGCGAGCGGTGAGGCCCGAGGCAGAATCCGTAGCCGCCGAGGTAACGAGGCGGAAACCTTCGTTTAAGCAAAGCCTTTCACCTCGTTATCGGGGTGGCTACGAGGAGAATGAATTTTGAGAGGCTCTCATGTCAGTTCAGTTCGAAGGATATGGCGACGCGCGGTCGCGACGGCGGGCCAGTTCATTTGCGTAGTGCCGGCCGAGGGTTGCTTGGTGTTGTTGCATCCATTCGGTCAATTTCACGCTGCCTTGCGGCGGGGCATCCACACAGAGCCGGCTCTCCATCAGGCCTTGAATCTCCTCGCGCGTGATGACCACATCCTGCAACCACCAACCGAGGACGCGCCCCGCCCAATACCCCGCCGTTGGGGAGACTCCAACAAGGAGACTGCGCGATTTGATAGTGCGTTTGAGCGCCAAGACCAACTCGCGATACGTAAACGTCTCGGGGCCGATCGCGTTGATGATCTCATTCTCGCGCCGCATGGCGGAGGCGACCGCGAGCGCCGCGAAGTCATCCACATGGATCGCTTGCAAGCGGTAATCACCGTTGCCGAACATCCCGAAGATCGGCAGATGCCGGAGCGACCAGGCAATGTTGTTGATCAGAATGTCCTCCCTTCCGAACAGCACGGCGGGTCGCAGGATGCCGTAGGACAAACCGAGCGCTTGCAGCGCGGACTCCAACTCGGCCTTGCCGGAAAAGTAGGGCAGGCTCGATTTGGCATCCGGGTTCGTAATGCTGACGTGAACAATGCGCTGCACTCCTGCGGCGCGAGCCGCCTCGAAAAGCACCTTGGTGTTGGCCACGGCGGTATCATGTGAGAAGAGGCGATGATCAAAGCGCACCCAGTAGGTGTTGATCAACACGTCCACGCCCCGAAGTGACTCCCGCAACCGGTCTGGCGACTTGAAATGAAACGGAAACACCCGGATGCGGTCGCCGAACGGATTGGGCCGATGGGGCGAGTTCGTCAGCGTGATCACCTCGAAATCTTGAGCCAGCAGGCGTTGCGTGATGTAGCGCCCCGAATAACCGAACGCACCGGTCACAGCAACCTTGAGTCGGGAAGTGGCCGGAGTTTTCAAGCGCGCGACAGGTTTTCGAGGGCGGACTTGAAGTCTGGAAACTTGAATTCAAACCCGCTGGCCAGCAATCGGCCCGGCACAACACGGCGGCTCTTGAGGATCAATTCGGTCTCCGTGCGCAGAAAGAACGCGCCGATCTCCAGCATCCACTCGGTGGCCGGCAGGCCAAGTGGCATACCGCAAACCTCGCGGAAGATTTTCATCATTTCCCAATTCGGCAGCGGGTTTGGCGCGCATTGATTGATCGGTCCGGCCAGGTCGTCGTGTGCGATGATCCATTCAATCGCCCGACAAAAATCGGCGATGTGAATCCACGAGACAAACTGATTGCCGCTGCCTTGGCGTCCGCCGAGGCCGAGCTTGGTCAAACGCCGCAGCACGGGGAATACGCTGTTGCGGCCAAGTCCCAGCACCATCGAAGTGCGCAAAGCGACCTTTCTGGTCCTGGTAGCCGCCGACGTGAGGAGGCCCTGACTTGATTCCGCGAATAAAGCCCGTTCCCAAGCCTGTGCGACCTTGACCGAAAAGGCATCCTTCGCATCCACCGCCGAATCCATGTCCTGGCTCGACTCGTCATGTGGCTGGCCGAACGTGTGCGTATAGACTGTCGCCGTGCTGGAATTGAGCCAGACGCGCGGCGGAACTTTGCATTGCGCGATGGCTGCGCCAACGACCCGTGTCGAGTTCACGCGCGAGTCCATGATGTCGCGCCGGTTCTTCGCAGTGTAACGGCAGTTCACCGAACGCCCGGTGAGGTTTACGACGGCAGTCGCGCCTTCCAATTCTTTCGCCCATTCGCCCAGTACCTTCGCATCCCATGCGACTTCGCGAACTGAATCGGAGCGCGTTTTTGGCGTTCGGGTCAAAATGACAACCTCCCAACCCAGCGCGCCAAAGTGTTTCGCCAGTTCACCCCCAAGAAATCCCGAGCCGCCGGCGAGAATGATTTTGTTTGTGTTCACGGCAGTTCAAAAAAAGCAGTGGTGCGATGCGTCCGACGCTTTGGTTTTGTTGCAGACTGTTTGGCCAGGCTGCTGGTTGTCGTGGTGTTGCCAGGAGTTAGCAGCAGTTTCAAGCGCAGCCAAAGGTTTCCGCGTTCGTGCGGGAGAGTAATCATGGCCGGACTCCTTTCAACGCCGCGCAACCATAAATGAAGGGCAGGGCAGTGAAGACCAGATTGGCGGCGAACAATCCAATGCGGCGCCAGGTGCTGGTCAGATACGGTCGCAGATCGAACACAAAAGTTCCGGCGATGAAACGTACCGTCCAGAAGATCGCGAGAAAGCCGCAAGCGGCCCGCGCCAACGGCGTGCCCGAGGCGAGTTCGTCGGCCAGAAAGAATGTGCCGAGGCCAAAGCTGATCAGACAGAGGCCGATGAAGGTGTAATAAACCCAGAACAGTTGCCGGATGAATTTCGGCAGTGTGCGGATGTTTTCATCGAGACCGACGACGCGCGGCATTAACAACCCGGCTGCGAGCAGGCCCAAGTAGGTGAGGGCGGCGAGTTTCAGAAGTAGCGTGATGTTCATGGTGGATTCAGGTTGCACCGATGGTTTGCAACATCGGCAGGATGACATTTTGGACGAAGGTGGGATGAAAGAGCCAATATGCGGGCGCGGCAGTGAAGCAGAACATGAACAACCAACCGCGCCAACCGTGACCAAGGCCCGAGGCGCGACCAGCACGGCTGCGTTCCATCAAGACACCGATGCCTTGCAACAGAAAATAGCCGAACGGCAATCCATACCCGCCCCGGGCGGGAAACGAAATTGCGAGTTCGTGGATGACTCCCGAAATGGCAAAGACGCCGAGTGTCGCCCAGGTGATACCGGCGCGGCGAGCCAGTGGTCGAAAGGTGAGATCGTGAACGAGTTTGTTGAATGCGGTATTCCAGTGTACGCCCCAGAAATCAGCGAGCGAGGTGGCGGTGGCGGGCGATTGCATCAACGGCTTGGCGGGAACTCCGGCACGTTGCCAGGCGAGAGCGGCAAGGTGAAAAGCGCCGAAGTGTAGAATCAAGGTGAGGCTGAACATGGCAAGCCAGGCGTTGGCAATGCTGTTGGGCGTGAATGTTGTATGAG
The DNA here is from genome assembly GCA_964561105.1 of uncultured Bifidobacterium sp. Classification (GTDB taxonomy): domain Bacteria; phylum Verrucomicrobiota; class Verrucomicrobiia; order Limisphaerales; family JADLHS01; genus JADLHS01. The sequence continues at coordinate 34,743 of CAZLOH010000009.1, forward strand.
CCGCCAGCCAGAGAAGTGCGATTCCAGCAACTAAACGAGTCGTCGCAAACAGCCAATCGCGAGGTTTGGGAGTCGTGGCGTGATGGCCGGTCAAAAACAACTTTGCATCCATGCCCGGCCAGGCGAACAGATAGCCCAGCGTGCGCGTGAGTCCGGCTTGATCAATTGTTGTCCGAGCTCGTCGCCAGGTCAGCCATTTGCAACCGGCAAACATCGCGGTGACAAAGAGCCACATGAAGATCCAGTTCGGCAAGTGATTACGGAAGGGTAGCGTCGCGATGAGCAGGAGTGGAAGCGGCAGCCAGTCGAGCCACCGATTACGCGCGGTGACCGTGCAGTTGCCGCTGGCACAATTTCGATTCGCGGCGATGTGGCGATAAACAGCGCGGTAGATCGGCATCATGCCGGGGATGCGACTGAGCAGCCACAGCGGCCAAAGCCACCAGACGTGGCGGGCAATCTCCATTGCGGCATCGGCGCCGCCAAGTTCGCGTCCGTCGGGAAGTTCCAGAACCATCTCGGTGAAAACCGGGGCGGGGGTCCTCCCGGGAGCGCCGGCATCTTGCCGGCGTGTTTCTATTTTGGGTAATAACCTGCCGGCGAGACGCCGGCGCTCCCGGGCCTGCAGCGTTGTCAGTGTAAAACCGTGACCCACCAGCGTCCGTTCCATCCGTTGCGCCCACCCCACACAGAACGCGCACTCGCCGTCGTAACAAACCAAACCGGCGGCGGGTTGTCTGGCGTTGTTATCTGTTATTTCCGTATTCACAGAAATAGCTCTCGAAATAAAAAGGCGGGAGTCACCCGCTGATGCCCAACAGTTTCTTAATCTTGTCGGCCGCTTTCACAAATCGCGTTAAGGCTCCGGTCGGCCAGAGGCGGATTTGGCCATACCAAGCTGTGGTGGTATCGAAAAAGTCGGCCAGTTCTTTCAGCTTTTGCTCGGTGTATTCGTCGGTTTCCTTGTCCTTGTGCGCTTCGGTCGCGCAATCGCGCAGCATTGCGACCGTGGGATCAATCTCGCGCTTCTTCCGTTCGTCCAGCACCACGCGGAACATTTCCCAGACCTCCTTCATGCTCTCGAAATGATCGCGCGAATCACCGAGCACATGGACGCGCTTCACAATACCCCAGCCCTGAAGTTCCTTGAGGCTGTTGCTGACGTTCGAGCGGGCCACACTGAGGGTTTCCGTGATTTCCTCGGCATGAAGCGGTTTGGGCGAAATAAAAAGCAGGGCGTGAATTTGGGCCACGGTGCGGTTGATGCCCCAGCGCGTGCCCATCTCGCCCCAGTGGAGGATGAACTTCTGTTGGACTGGACTGAGTGTCGGCATGTTTCCTTAATTTCTGTCTGGACAGAAATTAAAGTCACGGCTGGTTTCTGTCAATCCATTTCTGGGGAGAGAATTAATCTTGAGCCGCAGTCGGGAAGATTGCATTGATGCGGCATGCAAAGCCATTTTCCATCGGTTTGCGGAGCTATTATTTGCCTAGGGTTGCTGACCGGCCATTCAGGTTGGGCGGCGGAGTCCCTGGTGACCAATCAGGTGCATGGGGATTTTCATGAGCTGAACGACAATGGCGCGTGGTCATGGTTCATGGATGAGCGGGTGATCGTGGATCAAGACCGGTTGATCGTCGGTTCAACGCGGGCGAACGGGGTTTTTCGCGACAAGGACAAGCCGGGTTGGGGCAATGTGGAACTGGCGATCTTGAATCTGAAGACTGGTGCGAAGCGGGTGGTGGTGCTGCACGAGAAGCTGGAGCAGGACGATCATAATAATCCCGGTTTGCTTGTCCTGCCGGATGGCCGATACCTCGCGGGATATTCCAAACATGGGCAGGAACCGCGCGTTTATTTCCGCATCTCGAAGCGCCCCGGCGATCCATCCGAATGGGAGGCGCGTACTGAATTCGTGACGCCCGGCGTGAAAATCGAGGGTGGCGGTTTCGGGCGTGGCGACGTCTTCACTTATTGCAATCCCATCCGGCTTTCGCAGGAGCAGGGGCGGATCTATATGTTCCATCGCAGCGTCGGCCTCGACCCCAACTATCTTGTCTCGGATGATGCGGCGCGGACGTGGCGATATGGGGGGAAGCTTTACGAAGGATTGGATGGGTACAGTCCCTACACGAAATACATCTCGAACAATCGCGACACGATCCACTTCGTGGCAACGGAAGATCATCCGCGCAATTTTGACAATAGTCTCTATCACGCCTTCATCCGGGCCGGAAAAATTTATCGCAGTGATGGGACCGAAGTCGCGCCGCTTTCCACGACGACCAATTGCGCCGTGCATCCGTGGGATTTCACCCGGATCTACCAAGGCGGCACGAATAACGTCGCGTGGATGACGGACATCCATCTCGACAAGGAAGAGCGCCCCGTCGTCTTGTTCACAGTGCAGGTGAATGGTGCTGGCTTGCCGCGCGGGAAAGGCGGCGATGACCATCGGTTCCATTATGCGCGTTGGGACGGGAAGAAATGGACGGAGCGCGAAATCGCTTATGCCGGCAAACGGCTTTATCCCGGTGAAGACGACTATACGGGCTTGGGCGCGATTGATCCGCAGAATCCGGATGTGGTTTATCTCTCCAGTAATGCCGATCTGAAAACCGGTCAGCCGCTCATCAGTGCGGCGGATGGCAGGCGGCATCATGAAATCTTCCGCGGCGAAACCAAGGACGGAGGCACGACCTGGACTTGGACGCCGATCACCCAAAACTCGACGATGGACAACCTCCGCCCGCTCGTCCCCATCTGGAAGGATACCCGTACGGCCGTGGTCTGGATGCGGGGAACGTATCGCGCCAATCGCGGTGAGTGGGCCACCAAGGTGGTGGCGACGGTGCTCAAACCCTGAGTGCGCCGCCGGGGCTGGTTTTGCGAATTGCTACCGGGCGGTTTTCCCCTATGCTATGCGTCCGCTTTTAGCGGATGATTTAATGAAACCTCAAGTCGAAATCTACGATACGACTCTGCGCGACGGGGCGCAGGGCGAAGGCATCAACTTCTCGGCCGTGGACAAGCTCCGCATTGCCGAAAAGCTCGATTCCTTTGGGATTCATTACATTGAAGGCGGCTGGCCGGGGAGCAATCCGAAGGACATGGAGTTCTTCCAACAGGCGGCCAAACGCAAATGGAAGAACGCGCAGATTGCGGCGTTCAGCATGACGCGGCGCAGAGGTGTGGCCGTGGAGCAAGACGAGTTGATGCGCCTGATTCTCGAAGCCAAGACGCCGGTCGTGACCATCGTGGGCAAGACGTGGTTATTGCATGTGACTGAAGTGTTGCGCGCCAAGCCGGATGAAAATCTTGCCATGATCGGCGACACGATCCGCTACCTGAAGGATCACGGCAAAAAGGTCATCTACGACGCGGAACACAGCTTTGATGGTTTTGCGGACGAACCCGAATACGCCCTTGCCACGTGGCAGGCGGCGGAGAAGGCGGGCGCGGATTGCATCGTGCTGTGCGAAACGAACGGCGGGCGGCTGCCGAGTGAAGTCGCGAAGACGGTCGCCTTCGCGAAGTCTAAATTGAATTGCCGCCTCGGGGTTCACACGCACAACGATTGTGGCTTCGGTGTGGCCAATGCCATCGCGGCGGTGGAAGCGGGCGCGACGCAGGTGCAGGGGACGATCAACGGGTTTGGCGAGCGCACGGGTAATTGCAATCTCATCAGCGTCATTCCAACGCTGGAATTGAAGATGAAATTGCGCAGTGTGCCGGTGAAATCGCTGCCGAAGCTCAAGGAACTTTCCGAGTTTGTGAACGAAGTGGCGAACATCCGGCACGACGTGCGGGCGCCGTGGGTGGGGCAGACGGCGTTTGCGCACAAGGGCGGGATGCACGTTCACGCGATTGACCGCGTGGGCCGCAGTTACGAACACATCAATCCCGAGGCGGTCGGCAATTTCCGCCGCGTGCTGGTGAGCGACATGTCCGGGCGCACAAACATCCTGATGAAGGCGAAGGAACTCGGTTTCAAGCTCACTCCCGATGCTCCTGAGACTCGTGAAATCACCGCCAAGGTCAAGGAACTCGAAGCAAGCGGCTATGAATACGAGGCGGCGGAAGCGTCGCTGGCGTTGCTCATCCGCGGCATCCTGGATCACAACCCGGAGTTGTTGTTCACGGTGGACACGTATCACGTCTCCATGCGCCGCGATAAAAAAGAATCCATCTGTGAAGCCACGGTGCGCGTGCGCGTCGGTGATGAAGTCGCGCATACCGTTGCTGAAGGTGATGGTCCGGTGAATGCGCTGGATGGCGCGCTGCGGCTCGCGCTGCGAAAGTTCTTTCCGAAGTTGAAGAGCATCGAGCTGACCGACTACAAGGTCCGCATCATCAACGGCACGACCGGCACGGCCGCCAAGACACGGGTGTTGATCACGTCCAGCGATGGCAAACGCGAATGGGGCACTGTCGGCGTGAGCGAGAACATCATCGAGGCCAGCTTGCAGGCGCTGGTGGACTCGCTGGAATACGCGTTGTTGAAGAAATGATTCTCAACGCAAAGCCGCAAAGCCGCAAAGATGCCACGAAAGAGTATTTTTGCGTCCTTCGCGCCTTTGCGTCTTTGCGTTAATTGTCATGATCGAAATTCCGAAGGCATACGAGCCACAATCTGTCGAAGATAAGTGGTATCAGTTCTGGTTGGAGAATTCGTGTTTTACCGCCGACCCGGCGCGCGTGAGCGGCAAGCGCCCGGCGTATTCCATCGTCATCCCGCCACCGAACGTCACGGGCATGCTCCACATGGGGCACGTGCTCAATAACACCATCCAGGACATTCTCAGTCGCAAGGCGCGCATGGACGGCAAGGAAGTCCTCTGGCTGCCGGGCACGGACCACGCGGGCATCGCCACGCAGGTGCAGGTCGAGAAGGCGCTGAAGAAAGGGGAAAAGAAAACCAAATACGATCTGGGCCGCGAAGAATTCCTCAAGCGCGTGTGGGCGTGGAAGGAAGAAAAAGGCGGCATCATCATCAACCAGCTCAAGAAGCTCGGGTGTTCGTGCGATTGGACGCGCGAACGCTTCACGATGGACCCGGAGTATTCGCGCTGTGTGCAAAAGGTGTTCGTCGAGCTTTACAAGCAGGGTCTCATCTATCGCGGCAAGCGCATGGTGAACTGGTGCCCGGTGTCGCAGACCGCGCTCTCGGACGAGGAGGTGGAAATGAAATCCCAGAAGGGTTTCATGTATCATTTTCGGGTGGAAGCGGTGGAGCAGGATGGAACGCCCGTGAAAGTTGCGGCGCGGCCCCTCACCCCATCCCTCTCCCCTTCGGAAGGGGAGAGGGTGGCCGATAGGCCGGGTGAGGGGAAATCGGGTGGTCCGCAGATTGATTCCGACGGCCGTATCTGGCTCACCATCGCAACGACGCGACCGGAGACCATCCCGGGCGACACGGCGGTGGCGGTGAATCCAAGAGACCCGCGTTACGCGCACCTCATCGGCAAACACATCGTGCGACCGTTGCCGCCGGAATTGCCGCACGAACAGAAGCTCATCCCGATTATCGGCGACGAGCACGTGGATTTTGAATTCGGAACGGGCGTGCTCAAGGTGACGCCGGCGCACGACAAGGCGGACTTCGACATCGGCCAGCGGCACAAGCTGAGCATCGTGGACATCATGAATCCCGACGGTTCCATGAACGAACTGGCCGGCACGGATTTGAAAGGACTGGATCGGTTCAAGGCGCGCAAGGTGGCGGAGGAAAAGCTCACCGAACTCGGCGCACTCGTTGAAGCGAAGCCGTACGAAAACAACGTGGGTTTCAGTCAGCGCGCGGATGTGCCGATCGAGCCGCGCCTGAGCGAGCAATGGTTCTTGAAGTATCCGGCGGTGGAGCAATCCAAGGCGTGCGTGGAGCAGGAGGACGCGGGAGAACGGAGCGCCGATCTCCGATCCGGCGCGTTGGGAGAAGCTACAGGAACACGCCGGGTCGGAGACCGGCGCTCCGGCAAAATGCGTTTCCATCCGCAGCGGTGGGCGAAGGTTTATGACCACTGGCTGACGAACATTCAGGACTGGTGCATCAGCCGTCAGCTTTGGTGGGGGCATCAAGTTCCGGTCTGGCGACCGCCCCAAGATTGGGGAACTAAGGAGCAAATAATGGACGCGCTCCATTATTTGCAGGATGTGAAGCGTTCAAAACGGCCTGATGTAGTTGTCAATTTTCCGGAAACGGGAAAAACATCGACAAACGAAAAAGGTGAGCCACTAACCGGAATTACAATTGAAGTTTGTCTCGATTCGTCGGCAAGCGATGTTGCAAAAAAACTTGAAGAGTTTGGTTTGGTTCAAGACCTCGATGTGCTCGACACGTGGTTCAGTTCTTGGCTCTGGCCGTTCGCCACGATGGGCTGGACGGGTGACAAATCCCAAGACTCCAACAATCCAACACTCCAGGCTTTCTACCCAACCACCGACCTCGTCACCGGGCCGGACATCATCTTCTTCTGGGTCGCGCGCATGATCATGGCCGGCTACGAATACATGGGGGAGATGCCGTTCAAGAACGTGTATTTCACCGGCATCATCCGCGACAAGCAGGGTCGCAAGATGTCCAAGACGCTGGGCAACTCACCCGACCCGCTGGAACTCATCGCGAAGTATGGCGCGGATGCGTTGCGCTTCGGCACGATGCGCAGCGCGCCGCTCGGTCAGGACGTGTTGTTCGACGAGAAGGACGTCGAATTGGGCCGCAACTTTTGCAACAAGCTATGGAATGCGTGTCGTTTCCGCCAGATGCAAAGTGCTGCCGACTTGCAGTCGGCAGCAGGTGACACCTCCCGACAGAATGTCGGGAGCACATTCGAAGTGCAGGGGGAGATCAATCCCAGTCTGCTCACGTCCGATGACAAGTGGATTCTGCTCAAGCTGCACGAAGCGATTCGCGAAATCACCGAGGCACTGACCACCTATAATTTCAGCACGGCGGCGCAGGCGTTGTATCGGTTTTTCTGGAGCGAGTATTGCGACTGGTATGTCGAGGCGAGCAAGGCAGTGTTGGTTAAACAAGTGATTGAGATAAATGAGTTAAATCAGTCTGGCGAGGCTCGAACGGCAACCTCTCATTTAACCAGTCACTCATTTAACGGTTCAACCTCGCGCCGCGCGAACACCCTCGCCGTCATTGATTTCGTGCTCTCACACACGTTGCGCTTGTTCCACCCGTTCCTGCCGTTCATCACGGAGGAGTTGTGGCACGGGATGGGTTACGCGACGGACATGCCGGAAAATCAGGGGGGCAAGACCATCATGAACGCCCCGTGGCCGAAGCCGTTCGAACTCGAGTTCCGGGACGCCTACAGTCTCGACGAGTGCTACCTGGAATTTGCTAATCAGAAATATGAAGTCGTGACGCGGGGACGAGATCTGCGGCGGATTGGAAACATCCAAGCCGGCAAGAAGGTGAAGTATGTCCTCAAGCCGAGTCGCGAGATTCTCCCGCACGATGCCGAGGTCATCAAAATCCTGCTCAACGCCGAGGCGCTTGAGATCAACGAGAGTTACGCGGCGAAGAAAGGCACGCCGACCGCACACACGCCACTGGGGGAACTATTCCTGCCCTTGGAAGGATTGATTGATGTCGCGGCCGAGAAGGTGCGGCTGACGAAGGAGAAGGAAAAGATCGAAGCCGAAATCGAGAAGGTGAAACAAAAACTGGCCAATCCAGCGTTCACGCAGAAGGTGCCGCCAGCGGTCTTGCGGGAGCACGAGCAACGTCTGGTGGACTGGCAGGCGAAGCTGGAACATGTGAAGGCGGCGTTGGAGGCGTTGGGAAGTTGATACCGTGGTGACGCAAGGAAAGGTGGGAGGATGGGGTTGCCAGTCGCCTCTCGGGAGCGCAAACTCCATCTGTGAAACGGATCCTGTTGTTCACCTGGCTCGTCCTGCTGGCGGCCTTGCCTTGCCGGGCCGAACCTGATTGGCAGACTCGCGCGGCGTCCTTGGAACGCCAAGGTCAGTTCAAGCAAGCGGAGTCCGTCCTCTCGGCGGCGCTCGCGGTTCAATCCATCACTGGCCCGGAGCGCAAGACCCTCGCCTTTGAACGCGACCGGTTGGAGCGCATCCGCAAGGATTACTCTTATTCCCAAGCCGAATTGTTCGCAGCATTGAAGAAGTCCGTGCGGGGATTGTCGGAGAAGGAATTCGAGCGCTGGATTGCCGAGGGCCGCTTCGACGTGCGCGAGATTGATGGCGAGCGGCGGTTCATGGGGTCGAGTGTCAGCAATCTCTTTTTTCGCTACCCGGAGTTGAATCCACGCCGGATGCCGGTCAAGGATACGACTCATCATGATCGAGCCAATTGGGAAACATGTGTGGCCATCAAAGCCGCAGCCCAACGGGAGAAGCGCCCGTACGTGTTGCCCAAACAGTTCGAGGCGGAAATGACGGTGTCGGTGGAGGCTGACACCGTGCCGGAAGGTAAAGTGATCCGGGCGTGGCTGCCCATTCCGCGACGCTATCCGTTTCAGAACGAGTTCTCGTTGCTGAAAACCTCGTCTCCCATCAAACACACTGATGACGAGTCGAGTCCCATACGCGCGATCGAACTGGAACAACCGGCCGTCAAGGGCGCACCGACGAAATTTTCGATTGCCTACGATTACACCGTGTACGGGGTCTGGTTCGACATCCGGCCCGAAGCAGTGACGCGAGCGAACGCCAATAATCCGGCGCTAAAACCATTTCTGGCGGAAGCGCCACACATCGTCTTCACGCCTGAGTTGCGGACTTTGTCCAAGCGAATCGCCGGGAGCGAAACCAATCCCGTGTTGAAGGCGAAAAAGTTCTACGACTGGATCGCGAGCAACATCAAATACAGCTATGCGCTGGAATACTCGACGATTCCCAACCTGAGCGAATACTGCCTGACGAAGGGTTACGGCGACTGCGGGCAGGAGGCTTTGTTGTTTATGGCCCTGTGTCGGCTGAATGAGATTCCGGCGCGCTGGCAATCCGGCTGGAATACATTTCCCGGCGCCAAGTCCATCCACGACTGGTGCGAGATTTACCTCGATCCGTATGGGTGGGTGCCGGTGGATCCCTACAAGGGCATCTGGGCGATGCAGTATGCGACCACGCTCACGCCGGCCCAACAACGCGAAGTCCGCGATTTTTATTTTGGCGGGCTCGACTACTATCGAATGGCAGCGAACAGCGATCACAATCAAACGCTCACACCGGCCAAGAAATCCTTCCGCTCGGACAACGTGGATTTTCAACGAGGCGAACTGGAGTGGAGCACGAACAACATTTACTTTGACCAATACTCCTACGAGTTGAACGTGAAGGAAACCGAAGCACGGTAATCAGGCTTCGCAAAACCAGCCACCTTCATGCCGTCGAGTCGGGTTGAAATCAATTTTGCGCGGCCACCACATCCAGTTTTTGGAATGGTGGGAGCGCCGGAGGCCCGGATTCCCAAGCGAGCAGAGCGCGTTTGCGTTCGGCACCCCAACGATAGCCCTTGATCACTCCAGTTTCGCGAATGACGCGATGGCAAGGGATGAGATAGGCAATGGCGTTGGTGGCGCAAGCGGTGCCAACGGCCCGCGCCGCTTTGGGCTGGCCGAGTGCGGAGGCAATGGAGCGGTAGCTCGCCACGCAACCTGGCGGAATACGCAGCAGCGCGCGCCAGATTTTCAGTTGAAACGGCGTGGCGCGAACGAACGCTTTCAGACCGCCGGGTGCTGAAGTCTCGGAATGGAAAATGGTTTTTGCCTGGCGGCGCGCGGCGGAATCATTTCGGTGAAGCAGTGCGTGGGGCCAGTTTTCCCGTAGCGTCGCCGGCTCTACCAGTGACTCGGCCGGTTCGTGGAACGCCAGGTGACAAATCCCCCGCGTGTTCCAACCCAGGCTGCACCAACCAAAGGGGCTTTCCGCCCGTCCCCACTCGATCCGCAGTCCGCGGCCACCGTTCTTTACTTCACCAGGTGAAGCGGCTTCGATGCTCACCAACAAATCATGCAACCGCCCCGGCCCGGAGAGCCCCGTCTCCAACGCCGCCTCCAGCACACTCTTGGATTCGTGCAAACGCTGTTTGGCATGCTCGACAGTCAGGCATTGCAGAAAGTCCTTGGGCGTAATCCCGGCCCAACGATGAAACAATCGGTGAAAGTGCGATTCGCTCAATCCAGTGGCCGCCGCCAGATCGCGGAGTGCGGGCTGCCGGGCATGATGCGCGTCCAGATGACGGATCACAGCGGCAATACGGTCGTAATCATTCATGCCCGCAGCTTAATCGAAGCGTCGGCCGAACCCACCCGATTCTTGCTGCCGTTTTGCCGGGCTGGTTGGCTTGCCCGTCCTCTCCGAACGCGCTCACTTACGGTTGGCTCAAGTTGAACTTGATTAAAATTCCACGAAGGCTATTCCTCGTGCCGACTGGAAGCCCGCAAGCCTATGAAACATGCAACCCGATTGTCCGTCGCGACCGCAATGCTGTGCCTGCTGTGTCTCGCGCTCCAACTCACCGCGACCATTCAAGCCGCCGACTGGCCGCAATGGCGCGGCCCGCATCGTGATGGGCAGTCAGCCGAATCGGGTTTGCTGCAATCGTGGCCCAAGGAAGGTCCGAAATTGCTCTGGCAGGCCAAGGACATCGGCTCGGGATATTCGACGCCAGCCGTGGTCGGCGACCACATTTACCTGATCAGCAATGCGGGACTGGAAAACGAATTTGTGCTCGTGCTCTCGGCCAAGGACGGTCAGCGCGTGTGGAGTGCGAAACTTGGCGCGGTGGGAAATCCAAAACAGGAGCCGCATTATCCGGCCGCCCGTTCGACGCCGACGGTGGACGGTGATTCGGTTTATGCGCTGAGCTCGGATGGCGATCTGGTCGCTCTCGCCACGGCGGACGGGCAGGTGCGCTGGCGGAAAAGTTTGCGCCGGGATTTCGGCGGACAACCGGGCGAATGGGCGTATGCGGAGTCTCCGTTGATTGATGGTGACGCGCTCATTTGCACCCCGGGCGGACCCAGCGCAACGATGGTTGCCCTGAACAAACGCTCAGGTGATGTGATTTGGAAATGCGCCTTGCCGGGAGGCAGTGACGCGAGTTATGCCAGTGCGATCCGTTTCGAAGCCGACGGCGTGAAACAATACGTGCAATTGTTGCCACGAGGGCTGATTGGTGTGGACGCCGGGGCGGGAAAGATTCTGTGGCAATATGAACGCAATACCAAGGGAAGTCCGGCCGTCATCATGACACCGCTCGCTGCGGATGGGTTGATATACAGTGGCGCCTTTCGCGCGGGTGGGGCGTTGGTGAAGCCGGTGAAAAAGAGCGATGGGTTCGTGCCCGAGGAGATTGATTTCAACAACAAACTGCCCGTCGGCTTGGGTGGGGTCGTGAAGGTTGGCGATTATTTTTACGGTTCGAGCGGCACCTCGGTAATGTGCGTCGAGTTCAAGAACGGTGAGAAGCAATGGGAGGAGCGCGCGATTGGCCCGTCCTCCTGGCTGGCGGCGGATGGCCGGCTGTATTTGCACGCCGAGAAGGGCGATGTGGTTCTGCTCGAGCCGAATCCCAAAGCGTATCACGAGTTGGGTCACTTCATCCCGCCGGATAGTCCCGCCCGCCTCAATGAAATGGAGAAAGCGTGGGCGTATCCCGTCGTGGCCAACGGCCGGCTTTACATTCGCGACCAAACCTCGCTCTGGTGCTACGATGTGAAGGCAGGGCACTAACCGGCGCAAGCGCGGACTACCGAGCAACCACCGCACCACCTCGCATTGCGTTGGATAAAAATCACCGTGCGGTTTGCCGGGAACACGCTTTGATTCGGGGTGAATCCCATTCGTGCTGCGCTTCAACTCGGTGAGCGCTTCGAGACGTGTGCGGGCAAACTCCGGCCGCTGCACGATCGCTCAGATTCCGAGCTTGCCTTCAAGGTGCGCGTCAAGGATTTTGTGCCTCACCATGCACGAGCGCGTGAGTTACTCGCTGGATGCCATCAGGCAAACGGAACGAGCCGATACTGGGAATCATTGCCTGTTCACAATTTCCAGTGACGTGGCGGGGCGATGGACGCTCGGAGGGGTCTCAATCACGCGGAGGCCCGATTCCCAATACAAAAGTATCATCGAGCTCATGTATGAGTCACCAAACCTCGTTGGCTTGACTCTAACCTGCTGACCACAATGAAAATTACACGCAAAGCAAATCGAATGGATAGGGCCGACCCCCGCCCGGTGTTAGCGGCCGCCGTTGCGTTGGGGCTCGCCTTGTTGATCAGTCTCTCGCAAATCCAGGCGCAACAGCAACCCAAAGGCCCACCGGTGCCAAGCTTCGACGAAGTCATGCAACGTGCCTTGCGCGAAAAACAGAATGCCGCCAAGGCCGCCGCCACACCGCCGCAAACCAACCCTCCTCCCGTCGCCCTTACGCCGCCTACAACCAAGTCTGTAGTTCCGCCGCCAACGCCACCTTTCGTGCTTCCGCCTCCAACCGGCGGACAGAACGGCAAACAAGTTGCGCCGAAGGCCCCGGCGTCACCCGGGGCGACTACCACCAAGAAGCCGACGAGCAAGGGACCGGTCTTTTCGGAATTGCCGCCGGATTTGCGCCCAGGTGCCGCGCCGGTTGCACAGCTGCCGCCTGACAGCAAAGTGACCTTGCCGGGCACAGTCACCAACGCCATGACGACCCTGGACGACCAGCATCGGCTGGCTATTGGAGATCATCTAACCTTCCGTATCATGGAGGACGATGAAGCTCTAAAGCGGCTCGTTGTGACACCTTCCGGTGAAGTGGTGCTGCCTTATCTGGGACGCTTTCCAGCAGCCGGCAAGACTTGCAGAGCGCTGGCCAGCGAAGTTAAAGTTCGACTGGAAAAAGATTATTACTACCGGGCGACCGTGGTGATCGCCGTAGATTTGAAGAGCAAGAAGGGAGCTGAAGATTCATCCCGTCGGGCCCGTTAGCGTTTCAGTGCCGTTACCAAGGCAAGGTGTTACAAGGCCGTCTCAGGGACAGGCGAATCACCGAACTTGCCGTAAAACGAAAAATGGTCCGCGATCGCGAGGTTGGTGAGCACTCATTGTAAGAGAGATTCACGAACAGGGCGCGCCAAATCGCATGGTTGCAGTTCCCGCGCGTAGTGCTCGAATGAAAATCAACGTGGAGATAGTCAGCCTCGTAGCAGCTTGGCGAAGCAGGTAGTTCTTCGTAAGCGATACAGACCTTCGCTCATTGGAGTCACTGCGCGGGTGAGGAGCGGAGGAGTTCGGCGAGGTTGTAGTGGGTGTAACGGGTGTTGCTGGCCACGTTCTCGCTGTCGGCGTTGGCCACCCAGAAATCCAGGGTGTCCGGTTCGAACAGGACGGAGTGAATGTTCGACTTCATGCAGACCGGACGTTTCATCAGGTCACGCGAGCTCGCAGCATCCAGTTTCCCATAGCCAGCCTTTACGCGCTCAACCAGTTTCTCGTAACGATCCCCGGCGGAAAGCAACACGGTGTCCTCAACCGGGTGAGGCAGCCGCGGGTGCGCGGTACCGGGCAACACGACTTCAAACGTGTCGGGCGTGGCCGCGATGCCCACGGCGGTGTGGGTTTTGCCGTCGGCAATGACATAGTAATACTCACAGGTGCGCGGGCCGCGCCGCATGATCGCGACCGCCTCGTCGAGCGTGGAGGCCTTTTCCATGACTTCGCGGACGAGTTCCGCCATGGGTTTGCCCTGCCATTTGCCCTCGCCGCGTCCGCCCATTTCACCAATGGAAATATGCTTCTCATTCATGGCGGTGACCGAGCCGATGAAGCCCGCATAGCTGACATTGGCCCAGGCGTAGCCGTAATTGGGCTGCTCGATGATTACCACGGCGTTGGGCTCGAGTCCCACGCCTTTCATGTAATCGAGAATGCGGCCGTGGTAGATGTGGCCGTCCGCCGTGGCCTTGCCGAAGACCGCGAAGCCGCTGCAATGAAACAGTTCCGGGAAGATGTTTGCCAGGCGCGCTTCCTGCCGGTCCAGCCCGGCTGCCGCGCCCATTGCGTCCATCTCCGCCAGATAACGCGGATCAATGAACGGTTCGACGGCCTGTTGCGCCCGTTCAATCTCGCCGAAGAACCACGTGCCTTTCTCGAAGGAACTGCCCACGCCAACGCCGTAGAGAATCCGGTTCACCAGGTTTTGCACGCCGGCGCGCATGAGGACTCCGTGCTGATGGCCCATTTCTTCGGGCGATCCTTTCAAGAAAAGCACACGCGTGTCGTCAATGAGTTCGAGCCGGCCCTGGCCTTCGGTGGCAACCACTTTGCGCTCACCCCGAGCCGGGCCGAGGGTGGGCGTCTTCAATTGCAGGAGTGAAAGGGCGGCTGGGATGAAACGGGTCAGGTGAGATAGCGCCACGGTTTCGATATGCTCTTCGGGTCGAGCGTTGAGTTTCCATCCCTGAGCCGGCGGGGTGGAGGCCAGCGACAAATCACGCAGTTCGGCGGTGACACTCAGTTTTGAGCCATTCGCGAACCGGACTCGGACGGGCAGGGCGTCGGAATCGCGCAGCCACAGTCGCAGTTCGCCGGGCGGGAGTTTGGCGGACTGGGCCAGCGCCGGTGATGCTTTTACGTTCAGCACGTGGCACGGCACATTGCCGATGGTTTCGGCGGGGAGCGCTTCCACGTTCAGCGAAAGCAGAGCGGCCACCAGTGCCCAGCGGGAAATGGGCAGGCGGAACGGTTGGAGTTTCGTGGTGTCCAACTGGTCGGGCGTGGCGCTGAAGCGTGGGACGCCGGCCTTGCCAATCACGCCGAAGTTTTTCGATGGTGAATGAATCCAGATTTCCTGTCCGTCGCGGGCCAGCGCGAGTGGCAGTTTGTCAATCTGCCCCGCCAGCTTGAGGTGGTCCGGCGCTTGGAACGCAAAGTCCACCGCCTGGTTGGCGATGCCTTTCGGCGCGCCTTCGGCGTCGGTGACGACGAGTTGTCCGGAGAGCACGGGCGGCTGGTTGGGATTCGCCGGCTCGACGACCGAGGCCAGCGTCAGCAGGGTGTGTCCCAGCAGGCGTTTGGGCGCGGGGAAGAGGACGGCGGCGGCGACCACCAGGATCACGGCGAGTCCGCTGAAGGCGATGAGAGTTCGGAGCAGCCACTTTTTTGCAGAGGTCATAACAAGGAATGTCGCGGGTTCATTTTGCCGGGCCGACAACGTGGATGCGCCTTCACCGTCGGCGGGGAAGACGTCCCGTTCGTCGGAGGGAACAGTGCGCCAGGTTTCGAGCACTGGCAAACCTATTCTGCGCGAAGCTTAAACGTTGTAAGTGCTGCTGCTGGTCGTGCCGCCGCGCCCGGTCCAGTTCGTATGGAAAAACTCGCCGCGCGGTTTGTCCACGCGCTCGTAAGTGTGGGCGCCGAAGTAATCGCGCTGCGCCTGGAGCAAATTGGCCGGTAACACCGCGCTACGATACTGATCGTAGAACGCCAGGGCCGTGCTGAAGGCGGGGGCGGGAATGCCCTTCTTGGCCGCAGTCGCCACAATGTTGCGCCAGCTTTTCTGCGCCCGCTTGATCTCGCCACGGAAGTAATCGTCGAGCATCAGGTTGGTGAGCTTGGGATTCCGGTCGTAGGCGTCCTTGATCTTGCCGAGGAAACGTGAACGAATGATGCAGCCGCCGCGCCACATGAGGGCGATGCCGCCGTAGTTCAGGTTCCAGCCGTATTCCCGGGCGGCGGCGCGCATGAGCATGTAGCCCTGCGCATAGCTGACGATCTTGGAGGCGTAAAGCGCGCTCCGGATGTCCTCGATGAATTTCTTCTTCCTCACCGGATTTGCAGCAATGGCCGAGAGGGCAGGGCGGGGACCTTTCAATTTCCGCGCGGCTTTCACCCGTTCATCCTTCAGCGCCGACACGCAGCGCGAATAAACCGCCTCCGCCATCAACGTGATTGGAATGCCGAGGTCCTGCGAATTGATGACCGTCCACTTGCCCGTGCCTTTCTGGCCGGCGGTGTCGAGGATCTTGTCCACCAGTGGCGTGCCGTCGTCGTCCTTCTTGGCCAGGATATCGCGGGTGATTTCGATGAGATAGCTGTCGAGTTCGCCTTGATTCCACTCCGCGAAAACGTCGTGCATTTCCCCGGCGCTCAGGCCGAGGCCGTTCTTCAAAATGTTGTAGGCCTCGCAGATCAACTGCATGTCCCCGTATTCGATGCCGTTGTGAACCATCTTCACGTAATGGCCCGCGCCGCCTTCGCCCACCCAATCGCAGCACGGCGTGCCGTCCTCGACTTTGGCGGCGACGCCTTGGAAAATGGCCTTCACGTGTGGCCAGGCGGCGGGGGAGCCGCCCGGCATGATGGAGGGGCCGTGGCGCGCGCCTTCCTCGCCGCCGCTTACGCCGGTGCCGATGTAGAGGAGGCCCTGGCTCTCGCACAGTTTTACCCGCCGGTTCGTGTCCTCAAATAACGAATTGCCGCCGTCAATAATGATGTCGCCTGGAGCAAGCAGGGGCAGGAGGTGCGAGATGAATTCGTCCACGGGCTTGCCGGCTTTGACGAGCATCATCACCCGGCGGGGGTGCTTGAGTTGAGCGATCATTTCTTCGAGCGAATGAGCGCCGAGGACTTTGGTGCCCTTGGCCTCGTGGGCGAGAAAATGATCCACCTTCTCGACGGTGCGATTATAGGCCACCACGGTGAAGCCGTGGTCGTTCATGTTGAGGATCAAATTCTGGCCCATGACGGCCAGCCCGATGAGTGCGATGTCGCCTTTGGTTTCCATAGGGAATTCAGTGTGCGCCGAGTTGCAACCGCGGTTCGTGTTCGAGGAGCACATTCAGATTTGGCCAGTTGGCTTCGTTCATGTCGTTGAACGCATTCAGATAAACGGCCACGGCTTCGGGCGGATGCTTGGCCAGCAACGCATCCACGGCCGCCTTCAACTTCGCGTCGTCCACCGCGGCGGGCAGGTCCTCCACCACACCGTTCTCATTCGGGATGTCGAGCGCGTTCAGGAAGTCCACGAGCATGGCGCTTTGTTTTTTTACCAGCCAGGCGCGCAGCAACGTGCCGGCGGCAACGTCGAGGTGCGGACGGGCCAGGGTGGCGAGGATGATGGCATTGCGTTCGACCCGGGATTGCCGCTCCAGGAACACCGGGCGCAAGTGGCGCGCTTCCGCCACGGCCTTGAGCACGGCGCGGTAGGTGGGTTTTTCCTCCTCACCGGCAAAGGTGATGATCTCGTTCGCCAACGCGGGAGACATGAAGCCGAGCAATTCGTGCGACTTGAGCATGGAATAATTTATATGTGAACGTGGCCTGGGCGGGTTGAACCGTTTCAGCCCACCGTGGCGACGGCAAGTTTGTGGCGGTCGGCCAGTTCAGTGCAAGTTTCTTGTTCGAGCAGCAGGCTCTTCCCGGATTCAAACGCCAGCACGGCGACTCCGGAGCGGGCGCAGGTTTCCAGGGTTTGCGGGCCCAGGCAGGGCACGTCAAAGCGCATGTCGTGATTGAGTTTGGAAACCTTCACCGCCACCGCGCCGCCGTCCTTCCCGGCGAGTTCGCCGCCGCGCGCCAGGCATTTATCCGTGCCTTCGAAGCCTTCCGCGGCCAGCACCGTGCCTTCCTTGACCACCACGAGCTGACCGATCTCGAGCCGGGAGACTTCCTTCGCGATGCGGAAACCGAACTCGACGTCCATCCGCTGCTCCTCGGTCAACTTGCGCCCGAGCCGGAAGCCGGCTCCCGGCATCAATGGCTGGAGCCACGGACCGGCTTCGATCAACTTCACGCCATCCTTCTGAAGCTCGTCGGCAATGGCGCCAAAGATCGTGTGCGCGTTCCGCTCCTTCAATTTGAACAACAGCCCCATCGCGCGCAGGTCGGGGCGGACCTCATAAAGATTTTTGGGCGCAATCTGCCCGAGCATGACACATTGCTTGACGCCCCGGTCGGTGAAGGCGGCGATCATTTTCGACAGTTGGCCGACTTTGATCCAGACCAACTCATCCACCAACGAAGCCAGCGTGGGATCGGTTTCGCCCACGAAAGCGACCGCCACGACGCGCTGACCAGCGGCCCGTGCTTGTTGGGCAAAGAGCAGTGGCAACGAGCGATTGCCCGCCAGGAGGCCGATGGGGTCGGAGGTCGGATTCATAATGATTCGTCCCGTTTGCGAACACGGGTGCTCATTAAATGACAAAGCGCGGGGGTTGTAAACCCGGCAGGGTGCGGCATTGCAAGTGATTGTCCGCCGAAGATGCCTGCGAGATTGGTCTTTAAGGTGCTGATGGAGATGAGTCTTACCCGCCGTCCATCGGGCGTTTGCTGCGGTGAGAAGTCAATCAGCATGGTCGAAGCTCAGTCATTTACGATAGCAGAGACATCGCCGGCTCCCTTGGTGAGCGACGATGCGAAAACTCCGTCGGAAGCCGCCCCGGCCCCGCATCAACATTGGCGCACTCTGGTGTTGGGCGCGATCATTGTCGTCAACGCCGCCGTCGCCGTCTGGCTGTGCCTGGAGGTGACGCAGGTTTCCCGCGGTCTGCTGACCGGTTCGGACGGAAATCTGTTGAACCGCGTGTCGCGGTGGCGCGATGTCGCGGTGCAAGCGATGGCAGGCGCGGGCTTGGTGCTGGCGTTGGTGACGTTCGCGGCCTTTCGCTTTACCGAGCTGGGTTGGGTGAAACGCTATACGGCCTCTCAACGAGAATGGGAATCCCAATGCAGCCGGTTGCGACTGTTGTTCGCGGAGAAAAAACGCGCCGAGGAACATCTCCTCACCATCCGCACCGGACTCAACAGCCGGATCACCACGCTCACCGGCGAGATCAAGGAGCTGCAGGATGAATTGAATCGGCGGCGGCGAAATGAACGCTCACTTTCAGACCAGCGCCAGCGGCTCGAGGCCACCAAGGACGTGCTGCAAGTGCATGTGCAGGCGCGGGCGCAGGAATTGCAAAAATTGCAGCGCCAGTACGAGTTGATCCTCAATTCGGCGGGCGAAGGCATCTGTGGCGTCGAACCCGGTGGGAAAATCACCTTCGTCAACCCGACGGCCGCGCGTCTCCTGGGCCTGGAAGTTTCCAAAATGGTCGGCTGTGCCGAAACGGAAATCTTCGGCGTTCCGGCGCAGCATGACACTGCCACTCTCTACCGGAACCAGGAAATCAAGCCATCCGAAGTCATCCTCAAGCGGGCCGATGGCACCACGTTCACTGCCGAGTTCGTGCGCTCGCAAATCCGGGAGAACGACCGCGTGGTCGGGCGCGTGGTGTTGTTCAAGGACATCACCGAGCGCAAGAAATCCGCCGAGGCCCTCGAGCACAAAGCGGCGGAACTGGCGCGCTCGAATGCCGAACTTGAACAGTTTGCCTTCGTCGCCTCGCACGATTTGCAGGAGCCGTTGCGAAAAATCCGCGCGTTCGGTGACCGACTGAAATCCAAATGTCACGCCACCTTGCCGGAGGAGGGGGCGGACTACCTGGACCGGATGCAAAACGCGTCCGCCCGGATGCAGACACTGATCAATGATTTGCTCACGTTCTCCCGCGTGATCAGCCGCAATGAGCCGTTTGTGGAAGTGGATTTGAACCAGATCACGCGCGAGGTGCTCGGCGATTTGGAAGTGCGCATCGAGAAAACACGCGCGCAGGTCGAAGTTGGCGATCTGCCCACGCTCGAAGGCGATCCTACGCAGATGCGCCAGTTACTCCAGAATCTGATTGGCAACGCGCTGAAATTCCACGCACCCGGTGCCAGTCCCCGGGTGCAGGTGCGCGCCACCTCCATCGAGGACGTCTATGCGGAGAATGACATTAGCCGGCTGACCGTGCAGGACAACGGCATTGGGTTCGACGAAAAGTATCTGGACCGGATTTTCGCCGTCTTCCAGCGGTTGCACGGCCGGCAGGAATACGAAGGCACAGGCATCGGCCTCGCCGTGTGCCGGCGAATTGTGGACCGGCACAAGGGCACGATCACGGCCAAGAGTAAGCCGGGCGAAGGCACGACTTTCATCATTGATCTGCCGCTGCCCCGGCGGCTCAAGGAGCGGCAACTCTTTGTATGAGCTTGATGCGGGATCATCTCATCTTGATGGCCGAGGACGACGCCGATGATCGGCTGCTCGTGCGCGAGGCGTTCAAAGAATGTAAATCCGGCGGCAACGTGCGGTTCGTGGCGGACGGCGAGGAACTCGTGGATTATCTCTTGCGCCGGGGCAAATACTCGAAAGCCAGCGAATCGCCCCGGCCGGATTTGATCCTGCTCGATCTGAACATGCCGCGCAAAGACGGCAAGGAAGCTCTGAAGGAAATCCGGGCGCACAGCGAACTGCGGCGGGTGCCCGTCGTCGTGTTCACCACCTCGCGCGCCGACACGGATATCGCCCGGATGTATGAATTGGGGGCGAACTCATTCATTGCCAAGCCCGCCGGTTTCGACGCACTGGTCGCCACCGTCACCCACCTCATGGGTTATTGGTTCGGCATCGTCGAACTGCCCGCCACCCTCAACAACGCCAAGCCATGAGCGACACGCAGATCACCCGCTTGCTGGTCGTCGAGGACGACGAGGAAGATTTCATGTTGACGCGCGATCTGGTGCGCGAAATCCCGGGCCGCCGGTTCACGATCGAGTGGGCGCGCACCTACGAGGATGGCATGAAGGCATTGCTCGCCAACACCCAGGAACTGGCATTGCTCGATTATCGGTTGGGGGCGCACGACGGGATCGAGCTTTTGCGCGCCGCCCGGGCGGCAGGCGCCGAGACGCCGGTGATCATGTTGACGGGCGTCGGCCATCAGGACGCCGATCTCGCAGCGATGAAGGCCGGCGCGGCGGATTACCTTGTCAAAGGCCAGGTCGAGTCCCAGCAGCTCGAGCGTGCGATCCGCTATGCGTTGGAGCGGCAACGGGCCGCATCCGAGGCGGCGTTTGAACAGGCGCGGCTGGCGGCGTTCGGCGCCCAGGTGGGTCTGGTGCTCACGCAGCGCGGGCCGTTGGCGGCGATTCTCGAAAAGTGCGCCAACGCGATGGTGCAATACCTGAGCGGGGCACTGGCTCAACTGTGGGTCTTCAATTCCGCCAAGGAAGCGTTCGAGTTGAAGGCCTGCGCGGGCACGGTGAACAGCCACGCGAATTCCGACACGGACCTGCTCGTCTCCGAAACCTTGCGCGGGGGCAAACCCGTGTTCATTCCCGAGGTCGGCAAGGACGCCAATCTGCAGGAGCGCACCTGGGTGCGGGGCGAGGGCTTTGTCTCTTTCGCCGCGTATCCCTTGACGCTGGAAGACCGGCTGGTCGGTTGCATGGCGCTGTTTTCGCGCGAGCCGCTGGTCGAGACCGTGCTCCAGGAACTTGCCTCCGTCGCCAACGGCGTGGCCGTCTGCATCCAGCGCAAACTGGCCGAAGACGCCCTCGATGCCAGCGAAAATCGCTATCAATCCGTCGTTAGCAGCATCAAGGAAGTCATCTTTCAAATCAACGTGTCGGGGCAGTGGTCCTTCCTTAACCCCGCCTGGACCAAGATCACCGGTTTCCCCGTCAAGGATACCGTGGGCACCATGTTCCTGGATTATCTATCCACGGACACACGCGACTTGGTTAGCGAACCTTTCCTCAAACTGGCGCGGGGTGAAAGTGATCGCTACGACGTGGAGGCCAAACTCGCCACCCAATTGGGTGACTTCCGTTGGGTGGAATTGTCGCTCCGCCTCACGAGCGATTCGGTGGATGGCGCGAAAAGCATTTCCGGCAGTTTGAACGACATCACGGATCGCAAAAGCGCCGAGGCCCAGGTGCAAAAGCTCGCCGCCTTCCCGCGGGTCAGCCCCAACCCGGTCCTTGAATTTTCCCGGCGCGGCGAACTCAGTTACGCCAACGATGCCGCTTCCGACCTGATGCGCCTGCTCGGCAAGAAGCACATTCTGGAAACCATGCCCGCCGAAGTGCGCGCCATCGTTGCCGAGTGCCTTGAGTCCGGCCAAAAGAAATCGGGGGAGCAAGTCACCATCAACGGGCGCACCATCACCTGGTCGTTCTTCCCCGTGCCGAGCATTCAGGTCGTGCATTGCTATGGGGCGGACATCACCGAGATGTTGAGTCTGGAAGCCCAGTATCGGCACGCGCAAAAGCTCGAATCCGTAGGCCAGATGGCGGCCGGCATCGCGCACGATTACAACAACATTCTCACCGTCATCCAGGGTTACGCGGATTGCGTGCTCGGCAGTGTGAAAGGCAACGAAGCGTTGACTGCTCCGCTCAAACAGATCGCCGGCGCCGCCCGGCGCGCCGCCACACTCACGCGAAAATTACTCACGTTCAGCCGCAAGCAAGTCGTCCAGGCGCGGCCGCTCGACATCGTCGCCGTGCTCGTGGACTTCGAGAAAATGCTTCCGCGCCTGCTGGGCGAAGACATCCTCCTCAAGACCGATTACCCCGAAGGCCTCCCGGCCATTGAAGCCGACGCCGGGATGGTTGAGCAGGTTGTGATGAACCTCTCCGTCAACGCCCGGGACGCCATGCCCAAGGGCGGTCAACTCACGATTTCGCTCGCACTGACGGAGGTTGATGAAGCCTACGTTCGCCAGCGACCCGAGGCCCGCTTGGGGCCGTTCGTCGCCCTGTCCATTCAGGACACCGGCTGCGGCATGGACGAAAAAGTTTTGGCGCGTATCTTTGAGCCGTTCTTCTCCACGAAAGAAGTCGGCCGGGGCACGGGACTCGGACTGGCCACCGTGTACGGCATCATGAAACAGCATCGGGGCTGGGTCGAAGTCACCAGTGCCGTTGGCCGGGGCACAACCTTCCGCGCCTTCTTCCCGGCGCTGCCCAACGTCGTCGTGGAAACCGATGATCAGACTGAATCCCTCATGTTGGCCCGGGGCGGACGCGAAACGATTTTGCTGGTGGAAGATGAACCCGTCCTGCGCGAGCTCGTGTGCAAGGTGCTGCGAGATTACGATTATCATGTGCTCGAAGCGGAGACGGGCGTCGCTGCCCTGAAAATTTGGGACGCACACAATGGCCAGGTGGACCTGCTGTTGACCGATATGGTCATGCCCGGCGGCGTCAGCGGCGCGGAACTCGCCCAACAACTGCGCAAGCGCAAGCCCGACCTCCGCGTCATTTACAGCAGCGGTTACAGTGCGGACATCGTCGGCAAGAATTTCAGCGAGCACGACCCCATCTTTCTGGCCAAACCCTATCGGCCGCCCCAGCTCGCCCAACGTGTCCGGCGGAGTCTCGACTCCCCGCCACAACCGATCCTTGAAGTGGACGGGTTGTGACGCGGAGCGGCGAGACCGCTTATCCTGGCGGGCGGAACGGTTGACGACGAAGACTCCGCCGGGGCGTCGTTGGCCTGCTTATTTCACACACAGCTTGGAATGCTGACACTTCGCCGCGTGGGGGCACGCGGCCTACAAGCCTCGCTTGCGCGGTCCTGAAGGCCGGGTTCCCCAAACCGGCGTTACGAGTGCGAAGTGTTCGGGTTAGGCGTTTCAGTTTCCATCCCTCATTGCGAGCCGTCCGGAGCAGCTGCCTCCGGAGTCGCCGGAATCAAGATCACCTGGCCGACCCTCAGCCGGGTGGGGTCCAAACCCGGATTGGCTTCCAGAATTTGCTGCGGCGTCACTGGCGGGCCCAGTTGCTGAACAGCGCCGGCAATCTTGGCCACTGTATCTCCCGTGTGAATGACATATCTCTGGCCCGGCAGCGGATAGTCCGTCGGAGGTAGTGCGTTCTCACCTGTGGTGGCAGACGCGTCCGCCGGGGAGTTGGTGGAGTCCTCGGTTGCTTCCACCACCGGCGATTTCTTCGAGGGTGAGTGGTACGGCTTGGGATTTCCGTCGTCATCGAGCACGGGAAACCAGCGCATTCGATCCGCCTGGTCTCCGATCGCGGTCTTGCGGCAGCGCCGCACCAGCGCCTTGTAAAAAATATCCGCGGTCGTGGGGTCGCGCAGTTTCAGCCACGTGCCCGCCGTGCAAAGCACCCGGGCCGTCTCGTCCGAATTGTCCGGCATCAACTTCGCCGCTTCCCACGCGAGGAAGGCCGCCTGGTAACGGTAATGAAACCGCGCCTCCGGGTCGGCGTGATTTTGTGCGGCCCGCTGCACCTCCGCCGCGCGGGCAAAGTTCAGTCGGTGGTTGGGCGCGTCGGAACTGCGATCCGCCTCGGTCAATCCTGTCTCAAAATCGCCCTCGTGAATAAACCAGTCCGGCGCCAATTCCGTGCCGAGCAACTCCATCCCGCTCTCGCGCGCAATCCCGGCGGCGGCGAAGAATGACTTCGCCCGCTCGTCGGCGGGTTCGCTTTCGTTCCAGCCGTTGTCCAGCGCGACGATGAGTTCGTCAAGTTGCGGCTGCCATTCGGCGGGAAAATACTCGCGCGCCTCCTTCATTCGCATTTCGCGCGCCAGCCGGCGGGCGAGTAGATAGCGAAGGTTCGTGACCAGCGAGTTGGTCGTTCCCGACTCCACGGTGGCGCTGGTTGCCAGCTCGTTCGTTCGCCCGGCTGACACCGGCCATTGCGTATCCACGTAATGCTTGAGTTCATCGCCGGTCAGCACACGTTCGGCAACGTACGCCGCGTCCTCCCAGAATCCCGCGCGCAGCAACGCATCCAGCGCTTCGACAAATTCGCCACGATTCAACTTCAATACGCCCAGTTCGCCCAGCATGGAGGCTCGCGCCGAGCTGTCCAAGTTCGCAATCTCACTGTAATTCACGCGCAGTTCGTCGGCGAACTCACCCGAATTCGTGGTCCCAACCTCCGGCGGCATCGGCAAATTGCGTGTCAGTTGCGAGAGCAATCCGGCGGCTTGCGAAATTTTCCCGGCGCGCAGATACAACTTCGCCTGCACCCACTGGGTCACCGGCGTGCTGCGCGCCCGCTTCATCCAGCGTTGGGCGAGATCGAACTTGCCTGCCTGATACGCCGCCAACGCGAGTCGTTCGGCGGCGGCCATGTCCTTGACACCCGCCGCCTCCACGGCGTTGAGCCAGGCGGAAACGCAATCGCGTTCGGGCTGCGGCGGCGTCACCACATATCCGACATGATCGCCACAAATCAGATAAGCCGTGATAACCGCCCGACAGTGGGCGTCCGTTGCCAGGGCTGCAAGTTCGTCGGTGCTCGCGTACAATGATTCCGCAGCCGTCCATTGCAGGGAAGCAGCCGCTGTCGGATCACCGGCGGCGTATTGCTCCAGATACAGTTCCATCGCGCGCTGGAAATGTTTCCGCCGCAATTCCACCCGCGCTTCCAGGCCGATCGCGGCCGTCGCCAGACCGATTGAATCCACGAAGCCATGCCTTGCCAATTCGTGCGTCTGCCGGAAGTAGGCCAGCGCCTTGTCGTCATCCTCCTTGTCCCAGGATTTGCCGAGCATGAACGCCGCCCAGGTGGATTTGTATTTTCGCTCCGCGGCCGGAAGCGCGAGCAGCCGGTTCCACGCTTCGCGTTCCTGCGTCGGGTCGGCCTTGGAAGAGTGATGCGCGACGGCGCCGGCAAAGTAGTCCGCGAACTCCGCCGGTAATCCCAGCACCGCATCGAAGGTGGGCGTAGCCGGCTGCGGTCCGCGCGCGGCGGTCGGATCTTCGCCGGGCGCCGCGGCGTGTTTGTAGGTCCAGTCCTCGCGGGCGTTGATGAAGTCGTCCAGCCGTTTTCGATTCAATCGTTGACTCTCAATGATGAAGGCGGCGTCCGCGTCGCTGACGTTCGCCCGTTTTAAGGCCCGCGCCAGGTCCGTCAGCTCGGCATCCGCAGTCGCTTGCGCGAAACCGTTCGTGGCCGGGACATAGTCAAACCGGCCCGGCTTGATATTCATCCGCTCAAGTTCCCGCCGGAAATCAGCGACGGGGGCCGCTAGGAGCGCATCGTCGCCACTGCCGAGCAGGTTGTTGGGAAAGAAGGGGCCGCACGCGTGCGCGTGCGAGGCGAGGGTGAGCAAGATCAAACCGAGCACCGCCAGTCGCAGCAAGGTCTCGATGAACGGCGAACGACTGAGAGTTGGTGGCCCCGACCGCGCCCGGACACCTGCTGTCATCTCGGCGGCCGCAACGGCGCGACGTAGGGAGTGGAGAAGTGAACGACCCGGATCATTCAATCGCGGCGCCGATCGGCACTCATTTTGGGTTTTGGATTTTAGAATTCGGACCTGGGTTATTGTTTCATAATTTTTTAAGTTCACACCGCACCTCACAGTCTTGGTCAAAACGCAGCCAGCCCAGCACGAGCGTTTCGCCCGCGCGGATGCGACTGGGTTGCGACCTGGTTTGGATTCTCGCGGCGGACGCGCTTCTGTCCGCCAGTTCAAAGTCCCGCAGCGCGTCGCCCGCCACGAGACGGGCATTGCGCCAACGGACTTCCACAGCGAGCCGTGAGGAAACGTCGAGTTCGCCTTCGTTTGCGAGATTGATTTCCACCAACCCCGACTCGACCCGGCGCGTGCTCACCCGCAGCACTTCACGGGGAACACGCGCGTCGAGAATCGCTCCAAGCGTCGCCCAACGCCAGTTAAATTTATCCACAATCGTCGGCAGCCGATACCAGATCACGCCGCGCAGCGGCGCGGGCCGGCTGGCCGTCCATTGCCGCACCAAGGCGGCCAGTTCAACCGGATCCGAGGCAACCTCGCGAAGCTGCGCATTGGTGGGCCAGTTCGGCCGTGCTCCCTCGGCGGACAGCCCGAGAAACTTCCCGTCCGTGGCGAATGCCAGCGTGTAGCCATAGGTCGGCAACGCCACCCGAAATGGAATCCCAATCCGTCCGGCCCGCTCCACCGCGCGGCTGGCTGCGCGCGGATCGCACAACGTGAACGGCGCGTCAAATCCGCGCGGCCGCTCGACCGAATGGACTTGCAGCACGTAATTGGTTGCCACTGCTGCCAGGCGTTTGAACGCCCGCGCATTCAACCAACTGGGCAGGGCGGTGATGGTGACGGGCAGGGGCGCGACGCGATGTTGCAAGGCCACCACCCACACGAGGTAGCCGTCCAGTTTCGACTCGGCGCAATCGAAATCAATCTGTAGTTCGGCCAGCGCCACACCGTTGGTGCGCGCTTCGGTCACCAGGCGATTTGCCGTATCCGCGATGAATTCACCGATGGCATCGTTGGTGAACGGCCCGGCGTACGGTCCAATCCGCAACGCGATACCGACCGGTCGCCGGGTGGCCGCCAGCGTGGCGTAATCCACCGACATCCGCGTGAGTTGCGGCCGCTTGTTTTTCCAGGAAATCTCAGCGGCGAGCGGAACAATCTCGGCGAAGTTCGTGCCGTGTTGCGCCACGGCCTCGCGCACCGGTTGTGCCCACGTCCGTTGCCAGACATAAACTTCCTGCCGCAACGGTCCACTCACCCGGGGTGCGTTTCGGAAAATAACCAACATCACCGCCCCAGCCGTCAACGCGGTGATGAGCAGGGCGGATAAAAAGACGAAGCGGTAATTCCTCACGCGCCGGAAGCATGGGTGACATTCCGGGAACTGACAAGTGCCGGGCCGGGCGCGATACGCCAATGCCAGTCGCATCAGTTCTCCGATGGCTTCGACGTTGCGGTGCTTTCACTCGGACGGAAGCTTATTCCCGGTAGTCCGTGTGCGCGCTGGCGATGGCTCTGAAGCGCTCGAATCGCTCCGGCTCAGGCAGGTTGCGGAGTGGAATACAACAAGCCTGGATGGGTGCCAGGAAAATGAATAGAAAGTGTTTTGAACGGCGAACGCGGAATTTGTTGTTGGCGCGCTCACGAGGAGTCAACAGTCACCCGTTGGTAATGGTCTCTGTCCAACTCTTTTCATCGGGCAATACTATTTTGGACGCAGCAGCCAGTCCAGCCCGGCCTTGCCATCGGCACGAGCGCGGAATGTTCGCGGCCCCGCTGGAGAATTCCGCCTGCAAGCAGCCTCTGTGACCAGGCTTGTCCGCACCTTCGGGAGGGAGGCCCGTGGGTGCGTGAGGCGTGTGGATTTTCTGGGTCCGAGCGATGCGATCGGCTGGCGGCGGGTTGGCTGGCATGTGGTTAGCTAAATCTGGCCTATGCGAAAAACCGACCCCACTCAGATCGAAACGCTCGTGGAAAACTATTATCAACCGCTCTTCCGCTTTGCCGCCACGTTGTGCGGCAGTCCGGGCCGGGCCATGATCCTGACCCAGCGAACCTTCGTGCTGGCCCTGGACCGCAGCCGGAGTCTGCCGGTGCCAGCCAACGTCGGGGCCTGGCTCTTCGCGATCTTGTTCTCCAATTTTCTGGCGGACCGTTCGCGCAGTGCCCGCGCCTGATCGGCGGCCTGACGCCAAGGCGAGTTGCTGCGGCGGCCAAGCAGCGGAACAGTTTCGCGCACGTTGCGTCGAAACTGCGGTGAGCACGGGTTGAAGAATTGATCTCGATTTGTCAGTGAAGCGAGCAGCGCCCCTCGCTGTTGTGAAACACTTTGCCGGCGTATTTCACACGCAACTGAGAAAGCTGATGCCTGCCGCGTGGGGGCACGCGGCCTACAAGCCTCGTCCGCCCAGTCCTGAAGGCCGGGTTCTTCAACCCGGCGTTACGAGTGCAAGTGTCCGGGTCAAGCTGAGTGAAGACTCTCACATGCCTGGCCGGACTGACGGAAAACCCGTCATTTGAGTTTCAGTTCACGGTCGCGCGGCGGTTCCGGATTTCCGGTCTGGTGGAGGCAGGCTGGCCAGGTGCTCGCGCAGAATCCGGCGCACTTCTTCGATGGTGGCGGGTTTGCTCTGGCAGGAATGTCCGCTGCGCACGATGTACTCGGATTCCACATAATCCACGTGCGCGCTCCGATAGCTCACCACGCCATCCACACCGTCGGGCGGCTGGGCATCGCTGTTGATGGCGATGATGGAATGGGCCTGGACGTTGGGGCTGACGGGAATGTCCGCGAGTTTGAGGAGGAAGGGATTCTCCGGCGACATGCCGTCCACGCTGGTGGGGATCTGGCCGCGATACGAGCGCGGTAATTTGATGCCCTGGTGGTGCAGCAGGAAGTCGGCGCTTCTTTGCACGGCGGTTTTCGGAAACGAGATGAGTTTGTAAATGATGCGCCGCACGAATTTGCTGGCCAGATAACTGCCGCGATGAGGCGTGCAGATGAAGACCACGTCGCGGACGAACGGCAACGGGGTGAAGAAAAGATTGGTGCGCACCCATCCCTGCTGAGCCGATGAGAGTTTCGATTCGTCCAGCGGTTTGTCACTCAGCACACGCCACAACTGGTCGCCGGTATCCGTGACGGTGAGTTTGGTCAGCAAACCACCCTGACTGTGGCCGATGACGACCATCTGCTGGAGGGCCGGGTCCTGACCATTCGGATCCAACTCATGAACCTTGGCGGTGAGGGCATCACGCAGCTCTTTGGCTGAAATGAAAATGGGGTTGCCGCTGCTGTAGAGGAACTGCCAGATCTGGCAGCGCTCGCGGATTTCCGGATCGGCATTGAGGGTGTTGACCATTTCGGCCCACCAGACTGGATTGGAAAAAGTGCCGTGAACAAATACCACCGGCACTCGTCCCCGTTGATACGGTCGCGAAAGAAGCAACTGGGACTTCAACACCTGGGCGGGGGAAAAGAACTGCAACCAATCCAATTGCCAGATGAAGGATTGGTTCAACATGTAGGCCGCCGGCGTGGTCAGGTCCATTTCCAGGGGCACGGTCGCCTGGCCGAGCGAGACCGTGGTTTGATCGAACGGAGAATACAATTCCAGCGAACCGGAGGCGTTGCCGGATTCGAGCGCGGCCAGGGAATCGGGACCACGCAACAGCACGGTGGCCGGGGTGGCGCGTTTGATGTGCAGGGCGGCGTCGGTCTGACCAACCGCAATGAGCGGCGCGCCGATGCCGGCGGGGCGGTTGCGCATGCTGAAACCGCGCACCCGGAACTGATCGGCCACAAGAAATTGATGAAAATCCTTCAACGGCCAGGGGAAACCCGGCTGACTGAACTTCAACTCGATTTCGCCCACGGGCAGCCGCCGTCGTCCACCGGCGAACGATACCACGGCGTTGGTGCTGCGCGGATTGGTCAGACTCCAGCCAAGTCCGTAGTTGTAGAGATCGCAGGCGACCCGGAAGCGCCGGTCGAAGGCATCGGGTCGCGCGCCCTTGCCCTCGCCAAACAGGAAGAGGTAAGCATAGATGGCCGAGCCGAGATAGTAATCGCGCGGGTCCGACTGCCGCCAGGGTTTGACGTTGTGCCGTAATTCATCCCCGGCGACATAACTCACCTCCGCCAGCGCAAACAACAGATCGCGGTCGCCGGTGGACACGGCAATCGGGTAAAGCTGGCGAACGGCTTCGGCGGGCTGTTCCCGGGCCAGATGCTCCAGATTGTAGCGATGCAACAGCGATATGGTCGCGGCGCTCGGTTGTCCGGTGCTGAGCGCATTGGCCTCCACCTGGTCGTACGCCTGGCGCGGCAACACGCGGTCCGCCCCCATCGGTGCGGCGCAACCGGCCACCAGAAGCAAGGGCAGCACACAGGCGCAGAACGCAAGCCAATGGCCATGTTTCGCCGTGCGAGGCGACCGCGAGTTTTGGATTTGGGAGGTGAAATTCATAAACTCATGCGGAAAGTTGATCACGTTGGTTCCGAAGAATCGACGCCCGGGGGTGGATTGCGCGAATACAAGGCGACCAAGCGCGAGATCAGCACCGCCACGTAAAATGTGCCGGTCATTGCCTCCAGCACCGCCAACATGCGTGCGGACTGCGAAACCGGAATGAAGTCACCGTATCCGGTGGTGGTGAGAGTGACAAAGCTGAAATAGAAAAATCCCAGTTGGTCCAGAGTCTGAGCGGTGGTGGCCGTGCCATTTACGAGGAAGGATCCCGGGACGACCCGGGCCAGGATCATGTACGCGAAAGCCCAGAGCAGCCCCAGCAGGAGATAGCCGGCAATGGCCGCGCACAGGACCTCGAAATTGACGCGGGGCGCCCGCAAAATGAAACGAAAAAGGTTGGCGACAATGAACAGCATGAAAACCAGCGTGGCACAAAGGTAAGCCTCCTGGGCGAACTGGCTTGGATTCAGATGATTGGTCCAGCGGAAGACCAGCGCCGGCAACACCAGCAGCGCGGCGATCAAGAGTGTCCGCTGACGCCCGCCCACCGCCAGGACGGCGGCGACCAGCACCAGCGTCATGAGGATGGCTTCCAGTAGATGGCCACCCGGAAATTCATCGAAGAACGGGGCGCTGACAAACAGCAGGATCAGGGCGACCAAAAGTTCGACCGTCGAAAAGCGAACCACGCCGGAACGACTGGCCCGCTTCGCCTCCGATTCGGGCGATGCGCCGGTGGATTTTGGTTTTGGGGAATCTGACACGATGACGATACCGCTCAGCGCGGTTGTTCGATCCGTTGAAAATTGGTGGTCATGTTAGCTGACGTATTTCCGTTGGCGCTTTCTTCGCATGATCGCGCCGAAGGCGCAAGCCAGCTTTTCTCGGTCACCCGCGCCGCTCTTGTTTCCCGTCCCGCCAACACCCCTGGGCGGGCTGATTAAAAATCCACGCCGACCCGGGTTTGAAAGATGAACAGGTTGCCGTCGTTGGGGCCGCCGGACACATGGCCCATGCCGTAGTTGAACATCCATTTGATGTGCGAGTGTGGATACCAGTTCAGGCCGGCCATGAGTAGATTCAGCGTGCCGCCCTGCACCGACTCGTCGGAGAGATCCGTGTGGGAAAATCGGGCGGCGACTTCCCACGCGCCCCAACCACCACCGCTGAATCGGAAATTGTTGCGGGGAATCAGACGTTGGAACGCTCCGGTGGCAGGATTGTAGGGACGACTCTCGCCGGTGAGATACCAGCCGACGAACGCGTAGAAACCACCGAAGTTCAGATTTTGCCCGTTCTCCTCCTGGACGACCGAGTAGATGCCCTCACCTTGGATGATCAGCGGCCCGTTCACCCAGGCAACTTCGCTGCCGAAGGTCGCCGCGCCGTTGGCCGCAATGTCACCCGTATCAATGATGTACGGTGCGAGATAACTCTCGGGCCGGGTCCGATAGCGTAACGTGCTGGTGGTCGAGTAGAGGATATTGGCGCTCACGCCCAGGTGCAGAAGCTGGTTGGCGGTCGGGTTTTCCAGGTTCGGATGATAGATTGGCAGGCCGGTCAGCCGGAGCACCGCGCTCCCGTAGTCTTGAGCGGCGACGCCGTATTCCTGTCCGCCCGCACCGGGAGTAAAGAGTCCCAAGGCCCAGGTGGCGCGCTCCTGAAAGATCGGCTGGCCCAACTGAAAGCCCGCTTCCGTGCCCGGCGCAATGGCGGTAATCGGGGCGGATGGCTCCATGAACACGAGGTCACGACTGCTCGTAATCAGGTCCAGGCCCATCGGTGACTGGAATTGTCCGAGGCGGAGATTGCCGAGATAGTTAATGTGCGAAAACTGCAGGTAGCTTTTGTTGAGCGTGAACTGGCCGGCCGAGTAGCCCAGCTCAATAAAATAGCTCACGGGCAAAATCAGGACGCAATCGCCACCGGCGTTAAAGAGCAAGCGCCGCAACTGAATGCCATTGTCGAAACCGGTCAGATTGCCGTCGGTGACGAAAGCGGCGCCGTCCACTTCGAGTCGGGCACCGAATGTGCCGCTCATTTTGACCTGCTCCAAATCGAGGCGGAGGCGCTCGTTACCCGGGATCGGGCTGAGGCCGAGGAAACCCAGCGGATTGGTCAGGCTCGTGCTTTGGATGATCTGCACTTGCAAACCATCCCAGCCTTTCCAGGCGAAGTCCCATTGAAACTTGCTCGGCCGATTGGTCTGTCCGCTCGTGGCCGGCGGCGCGTTGGTATCCACGACGACCCGCATGGAGTGTTTCAATCGTTCGGGACCGGTGAGTTTGTCGGTGGTCGCCGGTTTATCGGTTTCGCCGACGGACAAAACGGGTGACGGGGTTGCGGTAACATTTGCTTCACCTTGAGCAGCGAACGCGCTCAGGAACAAATAACCCCACGTCAACGCCGCGCAAACCACCCGTAAAGCGCGACGCCGTTTTTTGGTTGCCATGGGCGTCGCACTGCGAGTTCCAACCGGTTCACACGACCCCTCCGGCGTTGGCGAAAATTCGATCTGGCCTTTCACCGGGTGTTGGGTGCGTCCGATCAGAAATCAAATCCGCCCAGATCATCGAACCCCGGGGTGCTGTTCCCGTCGCTGAACATCGGGTTCACGCCGCCATCCTGCCATACGTGGGTCAACTGATAGTCGGACACCGCCTGCGCGTCGCCGAGCAAGTTTTGAAAATTCTCGTACTGCGCCTGCTGCCCGACGAAGAGCCGGTTTCTAGCCCGGTCAGGATACACATAGAAGACCTGGCCTTTTCGTTTCACGCGCGAGAGCTGGCCCGGCGGCAATCGCTGGACCTGGCGTTCCTGGATGGCGTTGGTGGCGGACAGTTGTCGGAAGCCGGCAGCGGTCAGGTAGCTTTCCATCTGCTGGCCTTTGCTCGTGGCGCAACCCGGCGTCGTGAGCAGCAGGGCCATGGTCCCGAGGGCGAGGCCGAGGACGGAACATATCGTTATGGTTCTCATGGAGGACATGCGTGGTGCTGGGGTGAAGAGTCTGCGGGGAAACTTAATCGGCCTTCAACCATTGCCACGCGGCTTCACTTTGGGCGGCATCGAAGTAGCGCAGCTTCGCCATCGTGAATGGCTGGCAGACTTTGGCCATCCATTCCTCCCATTTCTTGTCGCCGACCAGCGCAATGCGCTCGACGCTGGAGCAGTGTTGGGCGGCGAATTTCGTGTCGTCCCAAAGGGCGTGGAGGTCCCAGCCGTGAAAATCCTCGAACTGCGCAAGCAAACGGACCTTGCCGTGCGACGTGATGGCGGCATCCACCAGGGGGACAAAGAATTTGTAGTCGGCGTCATGCAGCTTGCCGCTTAGTTTGAAACCGAGAATGTTCGCATCGCGGGAGGGGAGTTGAGCAATCATGATTCAATTTTGGTTTTCTGGTTAATGTTCCGGGCGGGCGGGTTTATCTCGGCCTGCCGTCCGATTAGTTTGCGCGCACAACCATCATGCGCCAGTGCGAACCCAGCCTACCTGAGCCAGCCGGTGACGGCAATCCAAGTTCCGGCGCGGGAGCGAATCCGGTCGCGACCGGAAACTCGACAGCGCGGACATTGCGGCACACCATGAGTGGGTTCGAGCAAAACCAATGTCGTTCGATGCGAACTTGATTGTCCGGCTGCTGACCACCCTTTCCCTGGGTGGCCTGTTGTTTGGAGTGGGGTTGCGTTTGACCGGGGCGCAAATCCAGGAAGCGCTGCGCCGCAGCCGGCTCGGCTGGATTCTGCCGCTGAACTTTATCGCGATTCCGCTGCTCACCCTGGGACTGATTCGCGGCTTGTACGTCCCTCCGGCCATTGCGGTTGGCATGTTGCTGATGGCAGCCGCTCCGTTTGCGCCGGTTGTGCCGATTTTCACGCGCATGGCGCGAGGTGACCTGGCTCTGGCGGCGGGCTTGACGGCATTGTTTCCCTTCGTGTCGGCCTTTCTTACGCCGGTAATTTGCGAGTTCAGCCTCCAAGCCGTGCCGGGCGCGGCGGCGTTGCATTTCAACTTCCTCGGAATCCTCGGCATTCTCGTGGCCACCATCACAATGCCGATGACTGTGGGCGTCGCGCTTCGGCATTGGCGGCCGACATTTGCGAATTGGATTTTGCGTCCGGTGGAAATCGTGGCCGAGGCCACTGGCGCGATCTCATTGGCGTTCGTAACCGTCGTCGAATTCAAAACCATCATGCAAACGGGCGAGAAGCCGCTGCTGGCGATGCTGCTGAATGGCGAAATTTCGTTGCTGCTCGGTTACCGGCTAAGTGGACCGACGCCGGAGATTCGGCGGGCGACTGCGTTTGGCGCGAGCAATCGGAACATCGCGCTGGCGTTGCTGGTGGCGGTGGGAAGTTTCGCGAACACGCCCGTCGTCGGGGCAGTGGTGGCCAATGGACTCGTCGTGATTCTGCTCGGCCTGCTGCATGTGGCCTGGTGGCGGTTTGCGCCGTTGCGACAGCGCAAGGAGGCTTGACGCTGCGTGTTTCCGACGCTCGGCTGCGCTGGAATGGTGCGATCGCTCAACGCGCCCGATTCGTCAGCACCATCTTGCCGATGTCGGAAACGACATCCCACGCCGGGCCGGGGAATTTGTGCATCTGCACCAGCACGTCCTCGAACGCGCTCAAGAACCAACGCACATCCTCTTCGTTGATCACCAGCGGCGGCAGCAACTTGATGACATCAATGTGGTGTCCGGCGACTTGTGTGATGATGTGGTGTTTATCCATCAATGGGATGATGGCCGCCTGTGGGAACAGACTCTTGTCCATCGTGTGCATCACCGACCACGCCGCTTTCAAGGTCAGCGATTTGGGTGGGCCAAACTCAATGCCCATCATTAGTCCCCGCCAGCGGATTTCCTTGAGAAACTCGAAGCGCGGGATCATCGCCTTCACGCCTTCGCCGATGAGGTTACCCATCTTTTCGGCGCGCTGAATCAGGTTCTCGCGCTCCAGCACATCGAGCGCGGCCAGCCCGGCGACCATGGCAAAGCTGCCCTGGCTGAAGGTGGAGCTATGCACCACCGAACGATTCATGCTGGAGAAAACCTTTTCGTGAATCCATTTCTTGCACAAGACCGCGCCCACGGGCACGAAGCCGCCGGAAAGCGTCTTGGCCAGCACCACGATGTCCGGGTCCACGTCGCCGTCGTGCTCAATGGCCAGAAAACGGCCGGTGCGCCCCATGCCCGATTGCACTTCGTCGTCAACAAACAGCGCGCCGTACTTGCGACAGAGCGCCGCCGCGTCGCGCAGGTAACCGGGTGACGGCAGATTTACGCCCTTGCCTTGGACCGGCTCGACGACAAAGGCCGCCACGTCCTTCTTGCGCAATTCCTGTTCGAGGGCTTCCAGATCGTTAAACGGAATTTTCCGGCAGTCGGGCAGGAACGGCGCGAAGCCTTCGCGAAAACTCTCGTCGCCATTGACCGACAGCGAGCCGTAGCTCAGACCGT
This sequence comes from uncultured Bifidobacterium sp., assembly GCA_964561105.1. Lineage (GTDB taxonomy): Bacteria > Verrucomicrobiota > Verrucomicrobiia > Limisphaerales > JADLHS01 > JADLHS01. Next base: position 70,743 of record CAZLOH010000009.1, read on the forward strand.
GAAAGGACTTCGCGCAATGAATGATCGCCGGCTTGCCGGTGGCGCAGCGAGCATACTTGAGCGCCGTTTCGACGCCTTCGGCTCCGGAGTTGGTGAAGAACACCATGTCGAGTTGATTCGGCATGCGCTTCTTCAACTGCTCGGCGAGCAGGCCGGACAGCAACGGCGCTTCCATCTTCACCAGGCTCGGGTAGTTCAACTCCAGGAACTCCGTGAGGACCCGCTTTACTTCGGGATGATTGCGGCCGAGGCCAAACACGCCGTAGCCAGAGAGCAGATCGAGATACTTCGTGCCTTCCGTGTCCCAGAGATACGCGCCCTCGGCGCGAACGTAGCAACGATCGAAACCAATCGTCTTGAGCGTGCGCACGTTGGCGGGGTTGATATGCGCGGATTGCAACTCATAGTTGCGGCCTTCGTGTTCCTCGATCAAGGCACGGATGTCGAGGGCGGCCTTGGTGGTCGGGGTAGTCGCAGGAATCTCAGTTTCAAGCACAGTTGACATGCAATTTCATGGTAGGTCAGTTGGCCGTGCCCGCAAGGGAAATTCAGGCTGCGGCGACTTCGATTCCACCCGGCGGAAAACTCACTGTGATCGGAGCGCTGTCGGAGTTTCGCGAGCGGAGACTGCCTCGCAATCAATCACCGCTCCAGCTTGTAGTAGTCGAGCACTTCGCCGAGTTCCTCCTGGATCCATTGTTCCGACAAGCCGAACTCTTCCAGCGTGTATTCGTGCTGGCTCTTGAACTCACCCTGTCGGCGTGTCGCTTCCTTCAGTCGCGAGCGCAGGGCATCGCTTACCGGCCAGCCGAAATGAGCGTAGGTCTGTTCAATGGCTGCGCCGGGATCGCGCACCAGTTCGCGGTAATCAATGCAATGATAGCGCGCCGGGTCGGGCTTCGTCCGAAACTGAAACAGGTGCTTGTACCACTCCACGGCGAGTTGGCCGTAGGCTTTGGCCACCGGACCATCCTTGGCAATGTCCGGCGAGTGCGCCCGCCAGACCGGAACAAACAGGCTGACGTGCGAGGCGACGGATTTGTAGGGATGCCGGATGATGGTGATGAAGCGGGCGTCGGGAAATTCCTCCAGCAAGGATTCGACCGTGCCCGAGGATTGCGTGGCTTTGGAGAGCAAGGTCTGGGTCGGCCCATTCGCGTAGAGATGACGTTGCAGGCAACTTCGGTAATAGCGCATCAACTTCCGGCGTTTGGCGGCGGGCAGCGCGTCAGGAAACCCGGCTTCCCACAATTCTTTCACGAACGGAAACAGCAGGAAGATGGCTTCCGACTCGAAGGCGTACAGAAATAGCGCGTCGTCTTCCTCGGGCTGATTGAGCCGCATCTTGTGCATCGTGTCCCAGCCGCCGAACCATCGCTTTTCGCACCAGCCCAGCAATTTCATCACCGGATGGCCGAACACGCCATCCAGCCAACCCAACGCATCGAAGACTCGTTGGAAGCAGACGGCAGGGAAAATGGTTTGGTACATTTTCAGGTGGACGAATCGCTCCTCGTCGAGGCTGAACAGGTTTTGCACGAGCGTGGTGCCACTGCGGGGCGGCGCGATGATGAACACCGGTTGATTCACTGGCTGGCGCTTGAATCCGGGGAAGAGGAGGTGATCCAAAGCCCGCCCCACCATCACGAAAAACAGGAAGAGCAGAAACAACGCACTGAAGAAAATGACGTAAAGCCAGCGCCGCACGCTGAAGCGCGACGTGAACAAGGAGAGCCGCAAGGCCCGGCCGAACATTCCCCAATTGAAAAACATCCTAGACCCTCGCCGCGGCAATCCGGGAAGCGGGTTTCCCCAAAATTTTCTCCCGTCGTTCCAGTTCGCTTACGATGGCGGCGAGACAGTCGGCCACGGAGAGTTGATCCGTGTGCAACTCCAGTTCCGGGTGGGTGGGCGGTTCATACGGCGCGGAGATGCCGGTAAAATCCTTGATGAGTCCGGCACGGGCGCGCGCATACAACCCTTTGGGATCGCGGTGCTCGCACACGGCTAACGGCGCGTTGACGAAAACTTCGATGAATCCGCCGGCGGGAAGAATGCCGCGCACCAGGTCGCGGTCCGAGCGATAGGGCGAAATAAAAGCCGTGACGCAAATGATCCCGGCATCGGCGAAAAGCTTGGCCACTTCACCGACCCGGCGGATGTTTTCCTTCCGGCTTTCGGGTGAAAAATCGAGATCGGAGCAAAGGCCCTGGCGCATCTTATCCCCATCGAGCACATAAACCTGCCGGCCTTGCTCAAATAACTCGCGCTCCAGTGCGTTGGCGAGGGTAGTTTTGCCGGCGGCGCTCAAGCCGGTCAGCCAGACCACCACCCCGGTATGTTCGTCGCGACGCGCGCGCTCTTCGGCGCTGACAGGTTTTGGCATTTGATTCATGAGTTGGGGTTGGTCCGTTCGGTCAACCGGCCGCCAGACTACAAATTCGCGCTGCGATTGGCTATTCCGATTCTCAGCCTGAAAGAGAATCTCCGACGCAGTGAGGGCGGAAACATTTTTATCCTGTCGGTTGCATCGCGCGTTTCGCTTGTGGATTTTCAAGACAAAGCTTGTCTCGCCACTTCTTCAGAAGCGAACAGCTCCCGCAGTACATCACCAAGGATCGTCAAGCGGGCCGGGCGCAATTGTGGGCGTGGCCTCCCGGGATGCAGTCATTTGCGCGGAGCAAGCCACTCCAAATTGATCACAGCCGACTCGCATCACACGCCCCCGGGATTATCCCGGGAGCCGCTTGGCAACGATGTTGCATCAGGCGATCCTGATGTGTTGTAAAGGAGTGTTTCGTGTGGTGAGACGCAAGGTTCGCATTGCCATGGCAGTGAGCTGTCTCATGATTTTTCCGCAAATCCCGTCGTTTGCCGCCGGCAGCGTTGTGCTCGCTTGGGATGCCAGCCCGGATGCCACGGCGGTGGGCTATCGCATCTATTACGGCGTGGCCAGTGGCAACTACACGAATTCAGCGACGGTGGGCAATGTGACCAACGCTACACTCACCGGCCTGGCGGATGGTGTTACTTACTACTTTGCGGCGAAGGCGTATAACTCGATCGGTGACGAAAGCATTTTCTCCAATGAAACCAGCTACAGCGTGCCGGGCGCGAATGTGCCGCCGACGTTGAACGCGATCTCCGCGTTGTCGTTGAACGAAGACGCTGGGCTGCAGACGGTGAACCTCGCCGGCATTTCCTCGGGTTCGGTGAATGAAACGCAAACTTTGACGGTGACGGCCACGTCGAGCAATCCCAGCTTGATTCCGAATCCGACGGTGAACTACACCAGCCCGAACGCCGCCGGCAGTTTGAGCTTTACCCCCGTGACGGGCGCTAACGGCAGTGCCACCGTTACGGTGACGGTCAATGACGGCCAGGCCGCAAACAACACCTTCACGCGAACTTTCGTTGTGACGGTGAATGCGGTGAACAACGCACCGACACTGGCGGCGGTCAATGATGTGACCGTCGCGGAAGATGCCGGAGCGCAAACCGTCAACTTGAGCGGCATTTCCTCCGGTGCGGCCAACGAAGCACAGACGTTGAACATTACGGCGACTTCGAGCAATCCTGGTTTGATTCCGAATCCCTCCGTCAATTACACAAGTCCGAATGGGACGGGCAGTTTGCGTTTCACCCCGGTTGCCAATCAGAATGGGACGGCAGTGATCACCGTCACGGTCAATGACGGCCAGTCGTTGAACAACACGGTGAGCCGGATCTTCACGGTAACAGTCAACCCGGTGAACGACGCGCCGACACTGAACGTTTTGAACAATTTGTCCATCGCTCAAAATGCCGGCAATCAGATTGTGGATCTTGCGGGCATCACTTCGGGCGCGGCCAACGAGGCGCAGACTTTGGCGGTGACGGTGAGTTCCTCCAATCCTGGTTTGATTCCCACGCCGACGGTGACTTACCTTAGCCCGAACGCCACCGGCAGTTTGAGTTTTACGCCCGTAGCCAACGCCAACGGCACGGCGACGATCACGGTGACGGTCAACGACGGCCAGGCACAGAACAATACCTTCACGCGCACGTTCACCGTAAACGTGGCGGTGGTGAATGTCGCGCCGACTCTGGCCGCAATTGGCAATGTGACTGTCAATGAGGATGCGGGTGTCCAGACGGTGAACCTGTCCGGCATCGGCACGGGGTCAGGCACGGAGGTGCAAACACTCACCGTTACCGCCACGTCGAGCGATCCGAGTGTGATCCCGAATCCAACTGTCAATTACACCAGCCCGAATGCCAGTGGCAGCTTGACCTTCACGCCTGCGGCCAATGCCAACGGCACCGCCACAATCACGGTGACGGTGGATGATGGTCAATCCGCCAACAACACCGTTTCGCGGACGTTCCAAGTGACGGTCAATCCGGTGAACGACGCCCCGACGTTGAACGCGCTTAACCCGCTGAATATCGCGGAGAGCGCGGGCCTCCAGACCGTGCCGCTGGCCGGCATCAGTTCCGGCGCGGCGAACGAATCCCAGACCTTGACGATCACCGCAGTCTCGTCCGACCCGAGCGTAGTTCCGAACCCGGCTGTGAGTTACTCCAGCCCCAACTCCACCGGCAATCTGACGTTCACCCCCGTGGCAAACGTCAGCGGCACGGCCACCATCACGGTCACGGTCAACGATGGTCAGACGGCAAACAACACGATCAGTCGCAGCTTCACTGTGAGCGTGAGCGAAGTGAACAACGCTCCGACCCTGGCCGCGATCAGCAATCTCTCCATCAATGAGGACGCCGGAGTGCAAACGGTCAATCTTGCCGGCATCGGCACAGGCGCCGCCGGTGAAGCCCAGACCTTGACCGTCACGGCAACTTCGAGCAATCCCGGTTTGATCCCGAATCCCGCCGTGAATTACACGAGTCCAAACGCGACGGGCAGTTTGAGTCTGACCGCGGCGGCCAATTCCAATGGCACGGCGATCATCACGGTGACCGTCAACGACGGCCAGGCGTTGAACAACACGGTGAGCCGGACCTTCACGGTCTCGGTGAATGCGGTGAACGACGCACCGACGCTCTCGCCAATCAGCAACGTGACGATCAACGAAGATGCGGGGGCGCAGACGGTGAACTTTGGCGGGATCAGCACGGGCGCCGCGAATGAGAGTCAGACGTTGACCGTCACGGCCACTTCCAGCAATCCGGGTTTGATCCCGAATCCGACGGTGAATTACTCCAGCCCCAACGGCGCCGGCAGTTTGAACTTCACGCCGGTCGCAAATGGAAATGGCCCGGCGGTTATCACCGTCACCGTCCATGACGGCCAGGCGGCCAACAACAGCGTGACACAGACCTTTACCGTGACGGTCACTCCGGTCAACGACGCGCCGACGTTGAATAACATCAATCCGCTGACCATCGCCGAAAATGCCGGACTGCAGACGGTGAGCCTGACTGGCATCGGCACGGGTGCGGCCAATGAAACGCAGACGCTGACGATTACCGCCACTTCCAGCGATCCGGGCAAAGTTCCCAATCCCACGGTCAATTACACCAGCCCGAACGCCAGCGGCAGTCTGACCTTCACGCCGGCATCAAATGCCAATGGCAACGTGACGATCACCGTCACCGTCAACGATAGCCAGTCAGCAAACAACACCATCACGCGGACATTTGGGGTGACAATCACTTCGGTCAACAGCGCCCCGACAATTTCTTCGGTGGCCAACCAGACCGTGGTCTCCGGCACGAGCAGTGCGCCGCTCAACGTCACCATTGGAGATGTCGAGACTCCGGCGGCTTCGCTGGCGCTCACGGCCACGTCCAGCGCCCCGGGACTGTTGCCGGTGGCCAATATCGTGTTTGGCGGTAGCAGTAGTAATCGCACCGTCCGGGTTACCCCCGCCTCCGGTCAGACCGGCACGGCCACCGTTACCCTGACCGTTAATGACGGCCAGACCACGGCGTCCACGAGTTTTGTGGTGACTGTGCAACAAGCGACTTCGCAACTGTCCGTCACCAAGACCGGTGAAGGAACCGTCACGCCCGATCTGAACACCATGACCCTGGTGGTTGGCCAGAGCTACACGGTGACGGCCACACCGGCGACCGGCTATGAGTTCAAGGGCTGGACCGGGGGCATCATCTCCTCCGCGCCGACGTTGACCTTCGTCATGGCGAGCAATCTGGTGTTGCAAGCCAACTTCGTGGCCAGCCCCTATCTCGCGGCTTCGGCTACCTACAATGGATTGTTTAACGAAACCGCCGAGGTGCGGCTCAACAGTTCCGGCGCTTTTAATGTCTATGTGGGCACAAGCGGTGATTATTCCGGTTGGCTGCAGACGGGGTTCACGCGGTTTCCCTTCTCCGGCAAACTGGATTTGAACCTGCGGGGCACGAACGCCATCGCGCGCTGGAATTCCACAACGCTGACCGTGGAACTGGACTTCAGCAACGCAGGCCAATCCGGGTGGGTGGCGGGGCGTGTGACGGATGGAACTTGGAGCGCACCGTTGTCGGGTAGTCGCGCCACCGTTGCTTCGCCTTTCGCGGGTCAATACACCGTGGCGATTCCGGGATGGGTGGGCAGTGCGCGAATTCCGGCCGGAGATGGTTACGCCACCTTGTCGGTGGCGACGGATGGGTCGGCGACTCTGAGCGGCACGCTGGCCGACGGGGCGCAGTTCATGCAAAGCGCCATCGTGTCGGACACTGGCAATCTGCCGGTGTATGTGTCGCTGTATTCGGCGCAAGGCGTAGTGATGAGCTGGTTGAACTTTGCCAATGTGAGCAGCAGCGATGTGAGCGGGCAATTGGTCTGGATCAAACAAGCGGGCGCGAGCGCGGCGAGTTATCCACTCGGATTCACCAACTCGACCAAGGCGGTGGGTTCGTTGTACGTGGCGCCGGCGGCGTCCGACAAGGCGGTGAATCTCTCCTCCGCTTCCGTGGGCTTCTTCGGCGGCGAACTCGCCGCCAACTTCAGCAACGCCGTGAGCGTGAACGCGGGCAGTCAGGTGGTGAACCTGAGTCCGAGCGCGATGACCCTCGGCATCACGACGGGTGCGGGGACATTTGCGGGGCAGGTGGTGGATCCGGCGACCGGCGTGACGCATAACTTTGGCGGCGTGTTGTTGCAAAAGCAAAATACCGGTTATGGCTTCATGTCCGGAGTCAGTGCCAGCAGCCGGGTAGTTTTCGGCGCACCGTAAATTCAGATTTTCGGCTCAATTTCCTAAATCGTTGTATGACCTAGAGGACGCGACGTGACAGTCACCAAGTGGCGGACAACGGGAGCGCTTCGCGCCAGACAGGCCGGGGGCTTCCGCAAAAGGGTGAGGTGCCGACGGTCGGGTAAAGTTTGCCTGGCCGTTGCGCTTTTTGCTTGCCTGGTCGCGAGCGCAGCGCGGACGGAGTCTCAAAAACTCCGGGTCAACGACCCGCAACTGACAAAGGAGTTGATCGGTCGTGGCGGCAAACTCGTGGCCGACTACGGCGGCTTTCAGGTGGTTGAAATGGAAGCGTCGGCGGACACGGCGCGCGGGGCGAAGTTGCAAGTCACGCAGGACGCGGATGTACTCGAACTCAACGCGACGAAGCTCAACACCCGCTCCACCTTCGCGCGAAGTTTGCGCCGGCCCGTCGGCAATTTCGTCGGTCGTAAATTGCACCTGATCCAGTTCGCCGGGCCGATCAAACCAGAATGGCGGACGATGCTCGAAACGGCGGGCGCGCGAATTATCAGTTACATCCCCAACAACGCCTACCTGATCTACGCCCGGGCGGGCGCGTTGGCAAAAATCCAATCTTGGGCGGCGGTGACGAACTCGGTGCAGTGGGAGGGCGAGTATGCCAACGAATTCAAGCTTGATCCTGCGGCAAGACTGACCGATGCCAACGGTCTGCCGCAGACCCCGGATTCGGACCTCTTTGCCGTCCAAATCGTAACTGATCCGTCCGCCAACTCGAATACTGTGGCGCTGATTGAACAGTGGAAACGGGAACCGATTCGGCGCGATTTCCGCGTATTGCAGTATCGCAATTTCATCGTTCGGTTGCCCGCCGAACGATTGCCGGACATCGCCGCGCAACCGGATGTTGTTTCCATCCAGCCATACGTGGACCCGCAAAAGCGCGATGAACGTCAGGATCAAATCATCGCCGGCAATCTGACCGGCGCGCTGCCCAGCACCCCCGGCTATCTGTCGTGGCTCGCCGACAAGGGATTTACCCAGGAGCAGTTTGATGCCTCGGGGTTTGTCGTGGACGTGACCGATAGCGGTATTGACAACGGGACGTTGGCTCCCGGTCACTTCGGCTTGTATCGGCTCGGTAATCCGGCGTCGGCCAGCCGGGTGGCCTATAATCGCGTGATCGGAACACCGCACCCGGGGAGTACTGCGGCGGGGTTGGATGGTCATGGCAATCTTAACGCTCACATCGTGGCCGGCTACAATAATTACGATGGCTTTCCGCACGCGGATGCGGCCGGATTCCGTTACGGATTGGGCGTGTGCCCGTTTGTGCGGATTGGAGCGTCGGTGGTCTTCGATCCCGATGCGTTCACAAGTCCGGATTACGCCGACCTGCAATCACGCGCTTACGCCGACGGTGCGCGAATCAGCGCGAACAGTTGGGGTATGAGCAACAATACTTACACGGTGGACGCGCAGGCGTTCGACGCCCTGGTCCGTGACGCGCAACCGGACGGGTCAGCCTTTGCGTCGCCGGGCAATCAGCAAATGGTACTTCTCTTCGCTGCCGGCAATCAGGGGTCCACTCCGAATTCAGTCGGCGCGCCCGGCACGGCCAAGAACGTCATCACGGTTGGCGCTTCCGAAAATGTCCGTTCCTTGAACTCGGCAAATGGCGGCAGTGGTTCGATGGGAAATGACGGGTGCGGTTTCAGCGACGCCATCGCGGATGGCGCGCTGGACCTCGCGGCGTTTTCCAGCCGCGGTCCGTGCAGCGATGGCCGGCAGAAACCGGACCTAGTGGCGCCCGGTTCGCACGTCACCGGCGGTGTGGCGCAGAGCGCAACCGGCACGAATGGCAGCGGGACGGCCCTGGCAGGGTTCAAAGCTTCCAGTCTCTGTGCTTTGAAGGACAGCGGCATCGCGGGCAGTGAGTACAATTTCTTCCCTCTGGGCCAGCAGTTCTACACCGTGTCCTCGGGAACCAGCCATGCGGTGCCCGCCGTTGCGGGAGCGTGTGCGTTGCTCCGGCAGTATTTTCTCAATCACGGTCTGGCTGCGCCGAGTCCCGCCATGACAAAGGCGTTCTTGATGAACTCGACGCGTTATCTCACCGGTGCGGGAGCGAACGACCCGCTCTGGTCGCCCGGGCAGGGCATGGGCGAATTGAACCTGGGCCGGTCGTTCGACGGCCTTGCGCGCATCTTGCGCGATCAACTCGCGGAGGACTTGTTCACCGCCTCGGGCCAGATGCGCGTTTTCACCGGGCGAATTTCCGACCTGAGTCAGCCGGTTCGCATCACACTCGCCTGGACCGACGCCCCGGGCAGCACGACGGGCAACGCGTTCAACAACGATCTGGACTTGACTGTCACCTGCGGCACGAACACTTATCTCGGGAATAATTTCGGCGGTAAATTCTCCGTGCCGGGCGGCGATGCCGACGCGCGCAACAATGTCGAAAGCGTCTTTCTGCCGGCGGGCACATCCGGCGACCTCGTCGTGACGGTCACGGCCGCGAACATCAATTCCGATGGCGTGCCGAATTTTGGCACAAGCCTGGATCAGGATTTCGCGCTGGTGGTTTACAATGTGGCGGCCACAGCCACGCCGATCATTTCGACCGGCGGCAGCGCCGTGGTGGCGGAAACGTACTTTCCTACGAACGGCGTCGTGGATGACGGCGAGACCGTGAGTGTCCGCGTCGCGCTGCAAAACACCGGCACGGCCTCCACGACGAACTTGATGGTGACCTTGCTCGCCACCAATGGTGTGAGCGCACCCAACGCGGCACAGAATTACGGCGTGCTGACGACCGCCGGCGAGACGGTGAGCCGGGTGTTCACTTTTATCGCCAGCGGAACCTGCGGCAGCAGCCTCCATCCGGTGCTGTCGCTCGTAGATGGGACAAACAGCCTCGGCTCGCTGACCTTGAGTCTGTCGGTGGGATTGACGACCTTGCAAACTACGGATTTCACCAACGCGGCGACAATCACGATTCCGGATAGCGGCCCGGCGCCGCTGTATCCCTCCATTCTCAACGTGAGCGGCCTCACTGGCGTGGTGACAAAGGTTACTGCCACGCTGCGGGGATACAGTCACTCGTGGCCGGATGACGTGGATGTGCTGCTGGTCGGTCCGGATGGTCAGAAAGTGCTGCTGATGTCCGATTGCGGCGGCGGTGGCGAGGTGAATGAGCTGACTTTGACTTTCGACGATGGCGCGCTGTCACCATTGTTGGATACCAGCACCTTTGCCGCCGGCAGCTACAAGCCCACAAATTTCGACACCGCGAGTGACAATTTTCCGTCGCCGGCGCCGGGTGCGCCCTTTGGTTCGACAATGTCGCTGTTCAACGGCAGAAACCCGAACGGCAACTGGTCGCTCTACGTGCAAGACGATGGATCATTGGATTCGGGCAGCATCACTCAAGGCTGGATTTTGAGCATCACCACCTCAAACCTCGTTTGCGCCAGCAGCGCGGGGAATGTCGCTGACCTTGGGGTAGCGCAAACCTTCAATCCCGTGACTGCTGCCGTCGGCAGTAATGTGACAGTGAGCATCAACTTGACGAACCACGGGCCAAGCCCGGCCGCATTCGTGACGCTGACCAATGTTCTCCCCACGGGCCTGAGCTTTCTGTCCGCGAGCGCGTCATCGGGAATCGTGAGTCACACTGCGGGCGTGGTGTTTGACTCGCTCGGCCTCATCAATCCGGGCGAATCCATCAGCCTGACGATTCAAACGCTCGTCACCACTGCGGGCGTGTTGACCAACCAGATCCTGGCCGGGGCCGTCACCCTCGACCCGAACCTTGCGAACAACGTCGCGTTCCACTCTCTGGCGGTGGACGATCCGTCCAGTCAGGTCACGACGCAGCATGTGGCCTCCGTGACCAACACGGCGCCGCTGCTGCTGCCGATCCCGGATCGCATCGTACACGCGGGCAGCCTGGTGCTCGTAACCAATATCGTCACCGATACGGATGCGACCAACGCGCTTACGTTCACCCTGGAGCCAGGCGCGCCTCCGGGCGCGACGATTGATGTGACGAACGGACTGTTTGCCTGGCTGACTTCGGATGCCATGGTCAACACCACCAATCTGATCGGCGTGCGCGTTACCGACGATGGCTCGCCGCCCTTGTCGGACGCGCGATCGTTTCTCGTCACGGTGGTTTCGCGACCTCTCATTGCGGGGATTGCGGTGAACAACGGACAGGTTTTCGTGGCGTGGAACTCGTTACCGGGGCAGATGTACCGGCTGGAGTACACCACCAATCTGTTGCAGGGAAACTGGAGCGCCGCCTCGCCCGATCTCACGGCAACTGGCGCGGTGACGACGCAGACCAACGCGTTGACCTCCGCCGCGTGGCAGTTCTATCGTGTCCGAGTCCTGCCCTGAAACCGCTGGAGTGCCCGCTACGCGCTCCCGTGTAATCCGGTGCGGTATTATCTGCCAGCTTGCCTCGTTGGCCGGGCTGCCTCCAAACCATCCAACAGTTCACGCCATCAATTCCTCCACCACTTTTCCATGCACGTCGGTCAGCCGGAAATGGCGACCTTGATGGAAGTAGGTCAGCCGTTCGTGATCCACGCCCAGCAAGCGCAACATGGTGGCGTGTAGATCGTGAACATGAACGCCATCCTTGGCGATGTTGTAGCTGAACTCATCCGTCTCGCCATAAACCAAACCCGGCTTTGCGCCGCCGCCGGCCATCCAGGTGGTGAAGCAGCGCGGATGGTGGTCGCGCCCGTAATTGTCCGCCGTCAGTTTGCCTTGGGAATAGCTGGTGCGCCCAAACTCGCCGCCCCATACCACCAGCGTGTCGTCGAGCAGCCCGCGCTGCTTGAGGTCGGTGATGAGCGCGGCGCTCGCTTGGTCGGTTTCGTTGCACTGAACCTTGATCGCCCGGGGCAGGTCGCCGTGTTGATCCCAGCCCTGATGATAAAGCTGGATGAACTTTACGCCCTTTTCCGCGAGCCGCCGGGCCAGCAGACAGTTCGCCGCGAACGTGCCCGGCTTGCGCGAGTCCGGCCCGTAGAGATCAAAAGTCTCCGGTCGCTCCTGGCTCAAATCCATCACGCCCGGCACGCTCGATTGCATCCGATACGACATCTCGTATTGCGCGATGCGCGCGTCAATCTCCGTATCACCCAGTTTGTCCGCAGCGTGTTGATGCAATTCATTCAACCGATCCAGCAGCAAACGCCGGCTCTCGGAGGTGACGCCGTCTGGATTGTTGAGATACAACACCGGTTCCTTGCCGCTGCGGAACTGCACGCCTTGATATTCCGAGGGAAGAAATCCGCTGCCCCACAACCGCGCGTAGAGCGGTTGATCCACCTTGCCCGGAGTGATGAGCACGACGAACGCCGGGAGATTTTCATTATCGCTGCCCAAACCATAGTGAATCCACGAGCCCATGCTGGGCCGGCCGGAAATCTGCGAGCCGGTCTGGAAGAACGTGATCGCCGGATCGTGATTGATGGCTTCGGTGTACATCGAACGCACGAGACATAAATCGTCCACGACCCTCGCGGTGTGGGGCAACAGCTCGCTGACCCACGCGCCACTCCTGCCATGCTGCGCGAATTTATAGACCGAGCCCGCCAGCGGCAGGGAGGATTGATTGCCCGACATGCCAGTGAGCCGCTGACCTTGCCGGACTGAGTCCGGCAACTGCTCGCCGTTGCGTTGATTCAGGAGCGGCTTGTAGTCAAACGTCTCCAACTGCGATGGCCCGCCCGCCATGAAGAGATAAATCACGCGCCGGGCCTTCGCCGGGAAATGGAGCTGGCCGTTGAGTATGCCGCGATCGGGATTGTCATTGGCTGCCGCCGCGAAGAGGCGGGTGGGGTTCATCAGGCTGGCGAGCGCGACGCCGCCCAGCCCCATGCCAAAGCGATTCAGAAAACCACGCCGCGAAAGTCCTGCGGCGGGGATTGGGCCAGTGCAGATGGAGTTCATTTTAGTTCGTTTTTGTTGATCCTAACGAATTGACTGAGGCCTTAATCAGCGATAGGTCTCGAACCAATCTTCCGTCTGAATTACCGTCATACCATCCTTGATAGAGTGCTTGCGCAACCAATGGTTCATCTTCCCGATAGACTTGGTCTCGCAACCACCCTTGGCCGGTCACTTGCACGTAAGCATAACCAACTTGATACCAATGCACGTATACTTTGCGCGCTTCCAAATGCTTTTCGAACCAATGATTCGTCGGTTCAGGGGACGTCTCAGCAGCCAAGAGAATGTCATCGCACATTCTCGGCGGAACATTTGATAACAGCAGAGTGGGGGTGAACGGAGGTGGACTTTCGGTGGCGCGCTGCTGTGTTGGTAGCGTACACCCCAAATGAAGAATCGCCGCAGTCAAGCTCAGGCATAACCAGACCAACGGACCGATCGGTTGTTTTGCAGAGTGCCTCATCGTTCCACAATGAATTCGTCAAAGTTCATGATCGCATTTACCAGCGTCGTCATCGCGGCAGACTCAGCGGGCGGCAGGGTTTCGTCAGGTTTCGATTCCCCCACGGTGAGCAAGCGCTTCGCACCGTCGGTGTCCTTGGCGAACACGGCGGTTTGTTCAGCAAAAAGCTGCGCGAGGATCCTAGCTTCGGTTTCATCCGGAGCACGGCCGATCAGCGCACGGAACGCATCCCGATTGCGCGCCGTTTCGTCGTGCGGATATTGTTTCAGCAATCTCTCACCCAGCACGCGCGACGCTTCGATGAATTGCGGGTCGTTCAGCAACACGAGCGATTGCAACGGGGTGGCCGTGGTTTCGCGTTTGGCGGTGCAGACTTCGCGTGTGACGGCGTCGAACGTCAACATCGAGGGCGGCGGCGAGGTGCGGCGCCAGAAGGTGTAGAGGCTGCGGCGATACAACTTGGCTCCGTGATCCTGCGTGTAGGTCTTGCCCGTGCCCGATTGCTCCCAAAGCCCGGCGGGTTGATACGGTTTCACGCTTGGGCCACCGAGGGTGCGATTCAGCAACCCGCTCGCAGCGAGCGCCTCGTCCCGAATCTCCTCGGCCAGCAGCCGATGCTTCGGACCGCGCGCGAGCAGGGAGTTGTCGGGATCGCGCGCCACCAGTTCGTGTGGGGCTTGGGAAGACTGTTGATAGGTCGCCGAGTTGACGATGAGTTTATGCAGCGCCTTGACATCCCAGCCATGGTCCATGAACCAGCCGGCGAGCCAGTCGAGCAGATGAGGATGCGTGGGCAGGCTGCCCTGGCTGCCAAAGTCTTCCGGCGTCGCCACGAGACCGCGCCCAAAGTGCATGGCCCAGATGCGATTGACGACGACACGCGCGGTGAGCGGATTCTGCCGCTCGGTCATCCAGTGCGCCAGGCCAAGGCGGTTGCGTGGTTGATCTTTGGGAAACGGGAGGATTGCCTCGGGAGTATCGCGTCCGACCAGTTCGGCGGGCGCATCGTAGGCGCCGCGATTGAGGCGGTGCGTGGGACGCGGGTGCGCCATCTCTTCCATGACCATGATTTCGGGGATGTCATTGACGAGGTCGTTTTGCTGCTCGCGAAGCTTTTTGAGTTCGGCGGCTGCGTCGCGGTACGGTTCGTACTGTCGAGCAAGGAAATATGCGAGCAACACGGTTCTGTCGCCGGGAGACTGTGCGTGGTCGGCGCTGGCGTGCGGAGACGGCGAAGACGTTTGCCCAGTGGCGTCTGCCTCGTTACCTCGGCGGCTATGGCGGGTAGTTTCGTGGGAAGCGAGTACCGTCTGCCGCTTGCCCGAGAATGTTGAAGCTTCAGTCTGTTGAACTGCTTTTGCATGGCCGATAGCGGATGATTGTTGTTCCCGCTGTCTTGGCGGAGGAGTCAGGGTGAGTGGTCCGTCCGGCCGGCCAATCGCCTTCACTTCCGGTGCAGTCAACGCCACATCGAACACCTGCAAGTCATCAATTGCTCCATCCTTGAATCCATGATCGCGAAAGCGGCCGGCGAGCTGGAGGTGAATGTTGCCGACCTCGGCATCGCCCCACTGGCTGCGGTGGATGATGTCTTTGTAGAGATGATCGCGCACCACGTCGGTCTCCATCCGCGCGCCATTGAGATAAAGTTGAATGCCCGCCGCACGACTGGAACCATCGTAGGTCACGGTAATGTGCGACCACTCGTTGGTGGGCAAGGCCTGTCGGGCGCGAACGGCCATGGCGTTGCCGGGCCAGAAATGGATCAGACCAAAGAAGGGCTGGCCGTGTTCCAGCACCAGTTCCAATCCGCGACTGCCGGAATCGGTCCAGGCCCGGGACTGATGCAGGATCACGGCGCGATCCGACCTGACCGCAGGCTTGAGCCAGAGACTGAAGGAGAACGGGTCGGTGCGTTTGAAATTGGGGACGGTTTCGCACACGACTTCATTGTCGCCGCTGAATTGCAGGGCAAAGTTCGTTGTACCGGCTTCCTGGGTGGCGCGGGGAGACTGGACTGTTCGTGCAGCTTCGGAAATCGACGCTCCCGTAATCAACCGGGGGCCATCCACCAGTTGCGCGGAATTTGTCCGGTGGGCACTGTCGGGCGTGGTGTTGTTCGTTACGGTATCAAAAGCGAAGTGAGCGATGGGCGGGGGCAGGACAATTTTTCCGCCGGACGTCAGCCAGGCGGGAAATTCCTTTGCCCCATCAGCTGCCGTTTGTTTCAACTTCGCCTCGGCGGTGGAAATCTTTTCCTTGAGCGCCGCGGCTTCGGCGGCTTTGTCGTCCGGCCAAAGTAAGAGCGTGGGGGTGGGGGTGGCGCGCGTGAAGTGTGAATACAAACCGGACTCGTCAATGCTGTTGAAGAACGCGGAGAACGAGTAGTAATCGCGCTGCTTGATCGGGTCGAACTTGTGATCATGACAGCGCGCGCATTGCATGGTCAGGCCAAGCATCGCGGTGCTGACGGTGTTCACGCGGTCCGAGGCGTATTCGATGCGAAACTCCTCCTCGATGCTGCCGCCTTCGTTGGTCTGGCGGTGCAGTCGGTTGAAGGCGGTGGCCAGCCGCTGGTCGCGGGTGGGATTCGGAAGCAAGTCTCCCGCGAGTTGCCAGGTGAGGAATTGATCATAGGGCAGATTTTCATTGAACGCTTTGATCACCCAGTCACGCCAGGGTGAGAGATTGCAATCCACGTCGGCCTGATAGCCGTAGGTGTCGGCAAAGCGCGCGAGATCGAGCCAGTCCAACGCCATGCGTTCGCCATACGCCGGCGAGTTCAAGTATCGGGTGACAACCTTTTCGTAAGCCTCGGGCGATTGATCAGCGAGAAACGCGTCAATCTCCGCCAGCGTGGGCGGCAGGCCGGTGAGATCGAAGGCAAGCCGCCGAATCAGCGTCTCGCGCGAGGCGGTCGGCGCAGGCTGGAGATTTTCCTTGTCGAGACGCGCGAGGACGAAAGCGTCAATCGGGTTGTGTATCCAATGGGCATTACGCGGTTGAGGTGGAGTCACTTTTCCAACTGGAATGAAGGCCCAGTGCGACTTGTATTCCGCGCCTTCGGCCACCCAACGCTTGAGCAATTCCTTTTCCGCGTCGGACAGTTTCAAATTGGAATCAGGTGGCGGCATGTGGTCGTCTTCGTCGTCGGTAAAGATACGACGGATCAGTTCGCTCCGGGCCGGATTGCCCGGCGTGACCACGGCCCAGCCGTCGTCCAGCGGTTTGAAAGTCCCTTCCCGGGTGTCGAGCCGTAGCTTGGCTTTGCGCGCGGCGGAGTCCGGGCCGTGGCAGCGAAAGCAGCGGTCGGAGAGCAGGGGACGAATCTGGAAATTGAAATCAATCTTGGCCGGCTCGTCCGCGCGCAACAACCCGCCGCAACCGCCGGCCAGCAGCACGACGAGCCAGCCAATCCATGGCCGCGAACGAAAGCGGCCCAATCGCGCGCAAGCTGGAACGGGATAAAGCGTCATGGCGGACGCTTCAACTTGCCATGATGCTTCGGAAACGCACGAAAAAACCTGCGGAAACTTTGCTCGGGCGCCAATCCCGGGTGAAGCCGGATCGCAGGGTTGTCAGCCGAAGTCGCCGGTCCGAAAGAGAATCAACCGCGAGCGCTCCCGGTTGGTTCATCGTTTCGGATCAGGTGGAAGCCGGACGCGCTTGCAGCGTTCGACTTCGCCGGCCACACCGCACGACGCCGATGAGCCAGAGCAGCGCTCCAAGGGGAGTGGCCACGAAGTACAAGATGACGTTGGTATGCAGGCGCAGGTCGGTGGCGAGTGCGAGAAAGTAGATGGAACTGGCGACCGCCGGGATGGCGAAAAGCATCAGATAGTTGAGCGGCTTTACGCGCTCGGGAAACGCGACAATCGCATCGGCGCGTGTTTCGATTCTGCGGTTGTTGAACAACGCCCAGCCGGTCACTCCCAACAACGGCGGGAGCACCCAGAGGGCTTTCGGCGCGGCGGGAACGGTGACGAACGCGAAATATAACAAAGCCAGCACTCCGAAGCCCCACAGTTCCCACTTCGAGGCTTTGAAACTGGCGGGTTGCGCGCGTTGGTAAAGCCAGTAAGCGAGCACCAGCAGTGCGGTTGTCGCAAACGCGAAGAGCACAAAATGGAGGAACAGCGCATCCTTCCGGCCCGCATCCAACAACGCTTTCATGGGTGGCGGCGGCTCATTCAACCAGGAGATTCCCCACAGACCGTAGAAGAGGCCGAGGCTGCCCGCGAGTGCGAGAGTCTTGACCGGCTGATTTTGCGCCAGGACCCGCCGCGCCAGATACCAGCCGGCCCAAATGTCAATCGGCGCGTGCCAGGCCAATGCCGTGAACGAGATGGACATTGGGAACGGAGTATCGGGCGAGCCGTACGTGGTTTGAACGACAACGCCCTCCTCGAACCAACCGTAAAACGCGCCGGCGAGAAACACAGCCCACGGATTGCGCGCTTTGAAGCCACTGACCACGCACAGGAATGGGTAAGCCATGATGGAATAGAGCAGCCAGACGCCGAGTATTCCGGCTGCGTCCAACCCTTCGCGATCGGGTGTGGCCCAGAACACGAATTCACCAAAATACACAATGACGTAGCCGCTGCACAGGGCAACCGCCAACCGCTCGAAGAAAGCTCTCATGCGCTGATCTCAATTACCCGGGATCGTGGCAAAAAGTTTCGGCGATTGTTGGGTAATCGGCGCTCTACACCGTGGGCTGAACGAATGCCGCACCGACGTCCAATCCTCAAGCTGAGCGGATTCGCAATTTGATGTGATGTGGCATATCAGGTCGTTGCGAACATGCGTGGTCAGCGACCGGAACGCAACCGTCTCCTTTGCCGGCAGGCGTGGGATCGGTGAGCAAAAGGGATTGTGTAGCGCGCCGAGTTTCGCGACAACGTATCGGCAGGCGGCGTGTTCACCCGACGCCTCGCATTTGCCAAATGAAGTGAACCAGGAAGAAAGCAATCACTGTCAGCGGCAAGTAGCCGAATCGGAGCAACTGAATGTCCGCCCTGGTTGGTGATTGAGGCCGGCGCCAAATCAGGACGGCGGCCCCGCTCCAGAACGCGATCAACGCGATGCCACAGGTGCGCGCGGTCGTCCCACCATCGAGCACGAGCAAACTGAGCAAGCCAAGCAACACCTGCAGGCCTACGGCCTCGAAGATCGGTTGGCGATAACTCGCCGAGATAGGCGATGAACGTGTCATGGCGCGCGAAGGCTTGTTTTGCAGAGTGACCGTGAGTGGAGTCCCGCACTTGTCGTGTCCGCGAGGACTTCAGAGTCAGCGAACACGAGACTCACGTTTCCAGCCATGAATCGAAGCACAACCAGCATGTAGATTTACCTACTCCGCGCCCCTCGAACTGTCGAGCCGCAATCCAGAATGGTCGCCACAACGCACCAACTAACGCCCGGTTGGAAGGCAGCTGGATAGCGACTTGGAATGTGAGCTGCCTCGGCTGGAATGGATCGCTGAAAGCGTTGCCCTTTGTTGGCGTTGGAGTCCTTGCCGGCGGAACGGCGGCCTCGTCAGGACGGAAATTTTTCCGCAACTTCGCGCTTGAATTCATGGGTCGCCGTGTCATTGTCGGCGCGTCTGATAGATGGCGTGTCGCATCCACGGCATGGTAAATCTTCAAGTGAACGCGGTTCAGTGATGATTTGAAACCCGGTGGTCGGGAACAGTCGGGAGAGAGCACGGTAAAGTCTAGGACCAAGCAGAAATGAGCACGAAATTGTTTGTGGGAAATCTTTCCTTCAAAACCACCGAGAACGACTTGCAGGACGCGTTTGCGCCGTATGGCACGGTCGTGGAAACCAACCTGATGATGGATCGGATGACCGGGCGCCCGCGCGGCTTCGCTTTCGTCACCATGAGCACCCCCGAGGAGGCGCAAAAGGCCATTGAAGCGCTGCACGGCAAGGAATTTGACGGTCGCGCTCTGACGGTCAACGTGGCTCGTCCGCGGGAAGAACGCCCGCCTGGTGGCGGTGGTCGTGACCGTGGCCCGCGTCGCGAGTACGGCGGCGGGGGTGGTAGCGACCGGGGCGGTCGTTACTAGCCGCTGGAGCTTTCGCGGCGTGGCCGGAGTCAATCCGACCACGCCATTTTTATTGCTCAATACCAGTTCCAATGAGCCTGCCCGGGCTTGAGCAGGCGTCACGGATTTGACAAGCTCGCCGCATGGCCAGAAGCAAACGGAAACAACGGTTGTTGCAAGGGGCGCGGGTTTACCTTTCCGGCCCGATGGATTTCGTGGCGTCGCGCGCGGTGGAAAAGCAGTCCGGCTGGCGCAACCGGGTCAGCGAATTTCTCCAACAGATGGGCGTCACCGTGTTTGATCCGTGGTTCAAGCCGGACGTGCGCGGCTTGCATGAGTATGGGCGCGAGGATGCCAAGAGCGGCGAACGCATCCGCAAACGCTGGAGCTACGCGGGCGGCAAAGAGGGGGCGCAAGCGCGGGCGTGGTGCGCGCGGCAATTCTGGGAAACCCTCCACATTGACCTGCGGATGGTGGACACCAGCGACTTCACGATCTCGTATTGTCCCACGAACATTTACAGCGTCGGCACGCCGCATGAAATCATCATGGCTACCCTGCAGCACAAACCCGTGTTGTTTGTCAGCCCGCCGATTGTCTTTCCGAGCCTGCACAAGCTGCGCCACCATCTGGCTCAGGATGCCACCGGTGCGAAATTGCTGGAGCGGCTGGAGATGGAAATTCCGATCAAGGAAAACCCGCGCGGCATTCCCAGTCTGTGGTACATCCCGCTGGTGGGGGGCGAGAATTTTTTTGACGGCTTCGGTTTCGCGCGCTACCGCAAACGGTTTGGGTGGAAAACCGACCTCGCCATTGACCGCCACGAAAAAGAGTTCCCGCCGCAGCGGCCGCTGCTCCCGTTCGTCGAAAAGCTCCACGAGCGATTGCCGAACAAATGGGATGGCAAGCTGGACCGGTTCGTTCCCGACGACGACTGGCTGCTGTGGGATTTTCATACGAAACGGATTCGCGGCAAACACGTGGAGTCCATCCGCCGGTGACGGAGCCACGTCGGCCTTCTCAAATTGAATCTGTGCGCACCAGCTTCCCCAACCCAGCCACGCTGAAGCCGTTTCTGACCGCGCAACTCCCAGCCGCCCTGGAATTGTTGCGACAAATGGTCGGCATCAACAGCTTTACCCTCAATCCGGACGGCGTGAACCGGCTGGCCCAGCTTACCGTCGAAGCTTTCGCGCCATTGGGCTTCACCGCGGAATTTGTTCCCGCCCGCAATCCGCAGTTTGGCCGGCATCTTGTCCTGACCCGACGTGGGAGTGGCGCCAACAGCATTGCAATGATTTCGCACCTCGACACGGTGTTTCCGCCCGAAGAGGAAGCGCGCAACCAATTCCACTGGCGGGTGGAAGGCGACAAGATTTTTGGCCCCGGCACCAACGACATCAAGGGCGGGACGGTGATGATGTGGCTCGTATTGCGGGCGCTGGCGGCGCAAGCGCCCACCGAGTTTGCCGCGACCACGTGGCGACTCTTTTTGAATTCAGCTGAAGAAATGTTTTCACCCGACTTCGGTGAACTTTGCCGATCGCGTTGCGGGAGCGATACGCTGGCCGCGCTGGTGTTCGAGTCCGAAGGACGATTGGGCGAGGAACATTTGATGGTGGTGGCGCGCAAAGGGCGCGCAAGCTGGCGCGTGACAACCACGGGGCGGGGAGCGCACGCGGGGAGCAGTCACGGACAGGGAGCGAACGCCATCGAGCAACTGGGACGGGTGATCGAACGCATCGCGGCGCTGACGGATCCGGCGCGGCAACTCACGGTCAATGTGGCCACGGTTGCCGGGGGCACGGGGCTGAATCGCGTGCCGCACGAAGCGGTGGCGGAAGGGGAATTGCGCGCGTTCACCCCGGAAGTGTATGAAGCAGCCAAAGCGGCGTTGCTGGCGCTCGCTGGACCGGGTGAAGTGCGCGCCAAGACGGACCGCTTTCCCTGCACGGTCCGAGTCGAGATTCTCAGCGAGAGCCGCCCCTGGCCGCGCAATACGGCGACGGACGGGTTGTTCGAGTTGTGGCGAGCGGCGGGGGAACTGACTGGTTATCCAACGAATCTCCAAGAGCGTGGCGGGTTGAGTGACGGCAACCTGATCTGGGACGCCATGCCCACGCTCGATGGTCTTGGGCCATGGGGTGACAACAGTCACTGTTCCGAGCGCAGCGCGGATGGTTCGAAGTTCCCGGAGTATGTTGCGCGCAGTAGTTTTGTGCCGAAGGCGGCGGCGAACACGATCGCCATTTTGAAATTGTTGTCCGCAGCGTAGCCAGAGTCCGCCCGTCTAGCGCGGAGGTTTTACCGTGTTTTTAACAATGATGTAGCGATGCGTGCGGGCGATTTTGAGCAGCGCACGGCCCCGGTTTGGCGACGGGACGGCGGCGCTTTGGAGTGCGATGCCTTGGCATCGCTTTTAGCAGGCGACTGGTCGCCGTCAAAGCACCAGTACGGTTCCCTTACCGCGAGCCGCTGAACGCGGCTCTGCTTGGCCGGCAAGCCGGCCAAGCGGCCAAAGCGGTGACAAGTCACCGCACTCCAAAAACGGGGCAGGCCGCGCCAACCCAAAGTCCAGGCGGATTGACCTCCGCGCCCCTCGTCCGCCTTTCAGCCGCTCCATGTTTTGTGGAAACGCTCTATGGCCGGAGTTACGGCGATTTCGCTTTCTCCGGTTCCTCAATCCGGTAGCGGCGGTGCATGTAGAGATCGTCGGCCACTTGATAGAGGGCGATGGCGTCTTGCTCCAGTTCCAGATCGGATGCGGTCGGCACCGACAGAGGTTTCATCTCGGCAACTTTGGGATCGCCGGCATAAAACTGCACGCTCTGCTTGAGGCCCAGCACCACGAGCCGGTCGTGCATGAACAGACCAACGTCGCGATTGTGATTGAGTACGGCCCGGCCGGTGGCAGGCGGCTCACTTAACAAGTCGCGCCCAAAGAACAGGCTCTGATAGGGCCGGCCGAGCAACCCGAGGATCGTTGGCGCCACGTCCAGGGAACCGCCGAGCGTCCCGATCCGTTTGGCCTCCTTCACCACCGCCGGCCCCAAAATCACCAACGGAATTTCGTAAGAATAAATCGGAATGCTCTGGCTGCCATAAACCCGCGCCCCGTGATCGGCGACGACGGCGAAGATGGTGTTCGTCCAGAACGACTCCTTTTTGGCGGCCCGGAAGAATTCGCCCAGGGCAAAGTCGGAATATTTTACGGCGTTATCGCGTTGCCGGTCATTCGGGTCTTCTGGAATCCGGCCGGACGGATAGGTGTACGGTTTGTGGTTGGAGACGGAAAGGATTGTGCCGAGGAAGGGTTTGCCTTGACGCGACAACTCGCGGAATTCCGTGATGGCCCGGGCAAACGTGTCTTCATCGCAGACGCCCCAAATCGTGGTGAAGGTCGGGTTGGCGAAATCTTTTTGTTCCACAAACCGATCATACCCGTTGCTGAGCGTGAACGATCTCATGCCATCGAACAGGCCGCGTCCGCCGTAGAGAAAGACCGAGGCATAGCCGTCCCGGCGGAGCACGCGGGCGATGGTTTCCACATCATCCGAGCGATCCCGTTTCACGATGGAATCGCCGGGCAACGGTGGAAACGAAGAGAGCACGCCTTCCATGCCGCGGACTGTGCGATTGCCGGAGGCGTAGAGATTGGTGAACAGCAAACCTCCCTCCGTGGCCAGTCTGTCCATCTCGGGCGTGAGCGTGTTGGTCCGGCCCAGGCAACCCCAGAATTCAGACCCGAAACTTTCCTCCAGCAGCAACACCACGTTCAGGCGAGGACGGGAGGCATCGCCGCGAACCTGGCGGTGGATGGAGTTGCCTTCGGTCGTGAATGTGGCGTTGGTCGAAGCGAGCAGACGACGGGTGCGTTGATAAGCCTCGGCGAGCGGCATCGTCTTGTAGAACGCGGCGTAATCCAGGTTGCGCGTCCAGGCGGCACAGGCGAGGGCGATCGTGCCGTTGTTGGCGATCTCGTTCAGCGTGCGATCCGGACTGACCGTGGCCGCTTTGAAATTGATCGTTGGGGACAGCAACGCGACCAACGCGATGACGCCCGCCAAAGCGCCAAAGCGGCGGGTACGGCGGACGGGGTTTTCCCACATCCCGCCAAACCATTTGTGCGCGACAAACCACCAGCCACCAGCCACCAACGCGCAGGCCAGCAGCACTTTCACCACCGGATACGAGTCCCAGATGTTGATGAACACTTCGTGAGGATAGAGGACATAATCCACGGCCACGGTGTTGAAGCGCGATTGGAATTCATCGAAGAAAAAGAATTCGACACCGAGCAAAAAAACTTCGACCAGCCACCAGACGTAGCAGACGGACCAAAATAATCCCCGATGCCAGGGCCGGTTGGCCCAGCGATTGGGGACAATTAGATACCAGGCGAGCAAGGGCAGCAACAACAGCAACCCCACGAAGAAATCGCGGTAGGCGCCAACCAGCAGCGCCCAGCCGTCGGTGCTGAAGGAAATTCCCGCGAGGCCGTATCTGGCGAGCAGCACGAGCCGCAGTGCGCTCAGACTGAGCAAGGTTGTTATCAAGCAGAACAGGGCAAATCCCTGGCGGGTGTGTTTCATTTCGTCGTGTTCGTGATCCAGATGGTTACGTGGCGCGTGAACCGCGTTCGCACGTTAACAAACCCGCCGCCGGAGACCACCTCGAAAACGCATCGGAAATTCCTGCCTGCAGTTGGTGCGGCGTGGAAGTGCGCCTGATCGCGAGACCATCTCCCCACCCCGGGATTTTCCGGGGCGGCCCGGGACGTAAATTTCCGGGGCAGCAACGCATGGCATCGGGACGCACGATTGGCGGGTGCGCTGATTTATCGTGTTGGGCGACGTGGCACGAAGTTTGCGCTTCGGACAAATTGGTTAGGACGTAACTTATGAGATTCAAACTTGTCGTTGGCGAAGTCGAAAAACATCTGGTCGAGTTCAATCACAATCAACTGGTCGGCAGCTTGCAAATCAGCGTGGACCAGAAGCCTATCTTCAACAAAACCCGGCTGGTGAATGAGCCTGCGAAGGAAGTCTATCAATTCGTGGTGGGACAAATGGAGCGGACCGAGGTCCGAATCGAGAAGCTTCGCAAGCAGCTCTTCGGTCATCGCAACAACGTGTACGTGGACAAACGCCTCACCCGGGTTTACGAAGGGTTCTAAATTTTCCGCCGGGTCGCATTGCCGCTTCGGATTACGGCTGCGACCGAACCGGCGCGTTGGTGGTCGGCTGGGTTAAAGGAGCTTGGGTTTCCGCCAGGAAGCCGTCCAGGATGGAGAGATACAACCCCGCCGCGCCGCTCGCGTCGTCGCCTCCGTCCGCTTGCAGCGCCCGCAACTGCTCCGCCGCCGATTTCGCCTGGGCGCGCAAATCTTCCACTGACATCCTGCCGGTCGTCAGGTCATTGATCATTTGGGAGAATTTTTCGTTCGCCGCAGGGCTGGCGGCGGTGAGGAATTGCGCGCGCACTTGCTGCATCAAATTACTCTGCGAACCAAGTTGCCGGACTGCTGCGGCGAGATCGGGTGAGGAAGTGGTCTTCACCGCCGCGGCAGCCGGTGGGACGTTGGTTGCGGTGCGCGCTTCCATGGCCACTTTGACCACACGACTGCGTGCGAGGTTGACCACGCCGAGCACCTCGCTTTGGAAAACGACGTTGGTGGCGCTGACGGATAGAATTTTACCGTGATACAGATCGCCATTCTGCATGACAATCTGATCCGCGCGGGAAAGGTAGGGCATGATTACGCCGAAGACGATTGCCGCGCCGAACCAGCCGAGGTGTTTGGTCAAGGTTACCATGCAGCAACCATAATGCGGACAGGTGACGGCCGCAACTTTCCGACGCTCACCAAAAACCGCGTGATCAGGTCCGCGTGAAAAACCGCCGCTGCTTGTCGGTGATCGGCAGCCCCAGATTCTCCATCACCTGCAGCATGTCTTCCCAGACTTTGCGCTTCTCACTCATGGCCTGGTTGCGCAACAGGTAGGCGGGATGATAAGTGGGCATGAGCGGAATGTTGCGGTATGTTTTCCACGCCCCGCGCAGTTTGGTGATGCCAACCGTCTTGCCAAGCAATCCCTCCACGGCGGTCGCGCCGAGGGCGACCAGAACTTTGGGCTGAATTATATCAATCTGCTCATGAAGATAGGGTATGCAGGTGGCCATTTCGTCACTGGTTGGCTTCCGGTTGCCAGTGGCTTCTCCCGGCGTGTCGGGTCGGCATTTCAAAATGTTAGCGATGTAAACATCACCGCGCTCCAGACCCATGGCTTGGATGATTTTGGTCAACAATTGACCCGCCTTACCGACGAACGGCTCGCCTCGTTCGTCTTCGTCCGCGCCGGGGGCTTCGCCGACAAACATCAAAGGCGAATCAATGTTACCCACACCGAACACGATATTTTTTCGGGAAGCAGCGAGATGGGGGCACTTTATGCAGGACAGCACGCGGGTTTGAAGTTCCGCGAGCGCGGCGGCCTTGGTCGTCGGATCAATCGGCTTTGGCGTGGCAAGTGACGGCTCGTTGGTCGTCGAAATGACTATGGAAACTGCGCGTGTGGGTTGTGCGGGTGCCGAAACTTGTGCCTCAACTGCGGCGCGGATTGGTGTGATTGCGGGCAGACTTGGCGGAGTCGCGGACATGCGGCCAATCGGATGGGAGAGCGACCGCAGGGTATCCGCAGAAGTCGCGACGTGGCGCACCCCGCGCGCCTTCAGCGCTTCGAGATGCTGAATGGTTGCGCTTAGTAGTTGCTCATAGGCCGACGGCATGGGCGGATCGTAAACTTCGGCGATGCTTTTGCCAGTTGGATTTTTGCGCCACATAGAGAATTGCCATCAGGCTCAACGGAGCACCATTGAGACCGCGCAGTCTTGATTCGTTGCGAAGGGTTCATCAGTCCGACCGGGAAAAGCCCGGGGCAAAAAACCGGCTCCAGCCTGATTGCCTCCTTGGTTTGGCGCGGTAGGTTTCCCGGCGTGGAAGGTCGCTCGCGCGGCCAGGCACAAATGGCAGTCTTCCGGATGCGACGCTAAGGATGGTCCGAACTCACGAACCGTTTGCCTGCCTTATTCGATCCTTTCACCGTAAACTACGGTGGATTCAAGCCGCCACGGGGGGCGCTGGCGGCTTACGACTGGTCTGCTTGTGCCATTCTCTCCGGCGCGGGCAGGCCAGTTAATTTGTACATCGCAATTTCCAATCACGAGCGGCAGTCGAGGTCATCGTGATAAAACCACCATGCCGACGGCAAATGGCGTCGCGACACGAGGCATGAATTCCGGCCGTGTCTGGTAGTATCAAAAGAGGACTGATGCGACCGAGACCAGCGCAGAAGATCAACCAAGTTGCCTTCGAATGTGCGTCACGAAAATTTACGTTTGCAACGCATCATTTCCACGGCATCATTTTGGTGAACATAACCGAAAGACACATCATGCGTACCTCCGATTTAGTCAAAGCCACCGTGGCCTGCGGGTTGGCGGCCTATCTCGTATTTGAGTTTCCCGTGCTCGGTCAGATCGTGATCATCGGCGTACTGAGCCTGCTCTGGTTGTCCTATCTCTATCGCACCGTGGCCAGCCATCGGATGCGGTAGCCGGTCAGTGCGGATTGAACCGGGTAGGCGCGCCGAATCCGGGCTGGTTGCCGGCTGACCCGGAACGAGAATCCGTTGCGCGGGAGTTTTGAACACGGCGCCGAATGACCGCTGACCCGCGGCCATGTTTTTGTCAAGAAAGCCGGAGCAAAGGTTTGGAGTCTTCGTCCAATCCAATATGAAACGCACGCTCATTTGCCTGGCCGGGCTGACACTCTTGGGTCTAATCGCGCCGACTCCGGCATGTCACGCGGATGGCTTCATCATCGTGGACGAGGCGCATTGGCTGCCCGGGCCACGGCCGCCACGCCCCATTCCGCCCTGGCCACACCCCCAGCCGCCGGCGCCCCGGCCTTACGCCCCGCTGGAAGTCGTTTACCATCATGTGGACGTGAAGATTAACGGCCAGGTGGCCACGACATCCGTGGATCAGGAATTTAGCAACCCCAACGACCAGCGGTTGGAAGGCACGTATTTGTTTCCCGTTCCCAAAGGGGCGCAGATTGACAAGTTCACCATGGACGTTGGCGGCAAGATGGTTGAGGCGGAACTGCTGCCCGCTGACAAAGCCCGGCGGATTTACGAAGACATCGTCCGCAAGCTCAAAGACCCGGCGCTCCTCGAATACGCCGACCGCGACGTGTTCAAGGTGCGGATCTTTCCCATCGAACCGCACAGCACGAAGCGCATCAAACTTTCCTACACTCAGGTGCTGAAGGCCGACGGCGGGCTGGTGAGCTACCTCTATCCGCTCAACACGGAAAAATTTTCTGCAAAGCCGATCAAGGATGTGACCATCAAGGTCGAACTCGAATGTGATCGGCCGATCAAATCCATTTATTCGCCCAGTCACACCGTGGAAATCAAACGGCACGGAGAGCGCCGCGTGACCATCGGTTTTGAAGCGAATGATGTCCGCCCGGACAAGGATTTCGCGCTCTATTTCGCGCCGGAGAAAGACGAGCTGGGTGTCAACCTCCTCGCGCACCGGGTTGCCGGTGAAGGTGGCTATTTCATGCTGCTGATTTCGCCAGGCTTGGAAGCGACGAGCAAGAAAGTCGTGCCCAAAGATGTGGCGTTCGTGCTGGACACGTCCGGCTCGATGGCCGGCAAGAAGCTGGATCAGGCGAAGGAGGCGCTTCGGTTTTGTGTCGCAAATCTCAACGACGCGGATCGCTTCGAGATCATCCGCTTCTCCACGGAGGTCGAGCCGCTCTTCGACCAGCTGGTCACGGCAGACAAATCGCACCGCGAGCGGGCCGGGACATTCCTCAACGAACTAAAGCCGATCGGGGGCACGGCCATTGACGAAGCCTTGAAACGGGCATTGGCCCTGAAGCCGGATGCGAACGACGGGCGTCCATTCGTCATCATCTTCCTCACCGATGGCCGTCCCACCATCGGCGCGACCGATGAAGATCAGATCGTGGCCAATGTTAAACGCGCGAACGAGGGGCGCACCCGCGTGTTCTGCTTTGGCATCGGCACGGACGTAAACACTCATCTGCTCGACAAGATCACCGAAACCACCCGCGCCGTCAGTCAATACGTCCTGCCGGAAGAGGACCTGGAGGTGAAGGTTTCATCGTTCTTCGCCAAGATCAAAGATCCGGTGCTTGCGAACCCCACGCTCAAATTTCCAGACGATGTGCGAGTGACCAAGCTCTATCCCGCGCCGCTGCCCGATCTGTTTCGTGGCGATCAACTCGTGCTCGTGGGTCGCTATTCCGGTCACAGCGATGCGGCGATCGTGCTCGAAGGTCTGGTCAATGGCGCCCGGCGTAAGTTTACCTACGAGATCAATTTCCCGCGCGCTGAGGAGCGACATGAATTTGTCCCGCGCCTCTGGGCGACGCGCCGGGTCGGTTATCTGCTGGATGAAATCCGGTTGCACGGCGAGAACGCCGAGTTGCGCGACGAGGTCACCGAGCTGGCACGCCAGTACGGGATCGTGACGCCCTACACGGCGTATCTCATCGTCGAAGATGAAGCACGTCGGAACGTGCCTTTGGCCCGCCAATCATTGCCGCGCTTGTATTCGGATCGGGACGCCCGCCAGGAGGCGAGCGCCAATTGGAACGAGTTCAAGCAACAGAAGGACGGCAATCAGGCGGTGTCGGGCGCGCGTTACGGTTACGAGTTGAAGCACGCGGCGGCGCCGGCTGCGGCCGCTGACCTCGCCCGCGTGGAGGCCAACCGGGCGCTGGGCGTGAGCAGCACCTTGCCGGGAACTGGAGTTTCGCCGCTGCCAGCTTCGCTGGCGGGTGATTCCAAGACCCGGCTCGCGCAACTTTCACAACAGGGCCGGTTCGTGGCGGGGAAAAACTTCTACCAAAATGACGGACAATGGGTGGACGCGGCTGTGCAAAACTTTTCGAGCGCCAAACGCGAACGAATCCAGTTCAACTCGGATGCGTACTTCGACCTGGTTGCCAAAAAGCCGAATGTCTTGCCCTGGCTGGCCCTGGGACAGAAAGTCCAGTTTGTCTTGGGCGACACGCTTTACGAAATCTACGAGTAGTAGCCGCACCTGAACCGGCTGCGCTCAGGGCATCGGCTCCGGCTCATTCTGCGGACAAGGTTTTCGGTGGCGCGGAGGGTTGATTTGCCTTGGGTAGAGCATCCAGTTGGAGCGACTTACCGTCCACCGTCTTGATTTCACATCCGGTGGTGCGAAAGGAAATTGTGACCCCACCAACGGTGCGCGTGCTGAGGACTTTCACGTTGCGTTGCGCCAGGCGTTGCATCAATCGCTCGCTGGCGCGCGCGGTGGCCGGCAATTCCGAATCAGCCACAATGATGAGGCGCGGTCGGGTGGCGTCGAGCAGTGCTTCACAAAGCGGATCTGCCAGCGTTGGAAGCCCGGAAACCACGATGTCAGCGCCAAGTTCAGGGGTGCGGGTCAGCAGCAAGTCTTGGCCCGCCCGGCCCAAGTCGGAGAGCAGCAGCAATTTTACTCCATGAAATTCACCCTGCCGCACCAGCGCGCCATCGTCGGCCTGAGCCGACTCGTCCGATGCCGCCGGGTGCAGGATTTGCCACGGCTCGGCCCGATCATCGCGGTGGATCGTGTGCAGTCGGTACGGCGTGCGTTGCACATCCGCAAAGATGCGACGATAAGCCGCCGACCGGAAACGGAATGAGCTGGCGAAAACATCGCGACAGTGGAATTCCGTCAGGAGCAACTCGGCGCCGCCGACGTGCTTGATGTCCCCATGTGTCAGAAGCAAACGGGGAAGGTGATTGACGCCTTGCGCCCGGAGAAACGGACGCATCACGAATTCGACGGAATTGGTGTTGCCGCAATCCATCAACCAGTCACGCGCTGAGCCGGAGGCATCGAAGTATTCCGCGTGACCGCCGTTCAGCGGGAGAACGGTCAGTGTCACGTCGTGGCGTGTGGTGAACCAGCGTCCGCCGCAAAAAAGCGCGATCAACAGCAGCGCGCTTAGTGTCCGCCAGCGACGTTCCTGCCTCCAGAGCCAGCCGCTCATCGTGCCGATCAGCAGCCCGTAATAGACACAGAAGACGAGCGCGGAAGGCGAAGGCACGTAAAAGTACGCGCCGGGCAACTCCGTGGCCCAACGGCTGAGCTTGACCATGGCTAACATCCAAAACCAGCCGCAGTGATTGAACAGCACGGTGAACCAGGGCAGCCAGTCGCCGCAAATCAAGCTGCCGAGATTGCACATCAGCGTGAAGCTGGCCATCGGGACGATGAGCAAATTGGCCAGCAAGGTGACCGGACTGAAGAGGTGAAAGTAATGGGCGGTCAACGGCAGCGAACCCAACCAGGCCGCCAACGAAGTGGCGAGACTGGCCGTCAGCGCCCGCAGGAGAAATCGTCCAGCGCGCTGCCGTTTCGTCATGGCTTCGGGTGCGAGCAGCGGATCCACGGCCAACAAACGATCGCGCAGTCGTTCCAATGGCGGCAGGAACAAGGCGATGCTCAACACGACGAAGAAGGAAAGCTGGAAGCTGGCTTGAAACAGTTGTTGCGGATCCCAGAGCAGAATCACAAAGGCGGCGGCGGCCAGTGAGTTCAACAAATCCGAAGGACGACGCAACGACCAGCCTCCAATGATGATCGTCATCATCACCGTCGAGCGAATGGCGGAGGATTGCCAGCCGGTTGCCGCTGTGTAAAACCAGATCAACGGGATGACCACCAGGCCGCACCAGATCCGGGGCACGCGGGCCACGCGCAACAAACTTACGAGGATGCCGGCAATCAAAGCGATGTGCAGCCCGCTGATCGCGAAGATGTGCATCGTGCCGGTTTTCATGAACGGCTCATCCACTTCACCGGTCAGGGCGGTCTTCCAACCCAGCGTCATCGCCCACATCAAGCGCAGGGGTTCGTCCGGTTCCGGTAATCCTCGCGCGAGCGTTTGGTGCGCCCAAGCCAGGAAGCGATCGGTGAGCGGCGGCGACACGTTTGTGTCCAGCGCGTGCCAGTCACGGGCCGATTCGGCTTTGAGCTGATAGTAAATTCCCTGGCGGACGAGGTAATGGCGGTAGTCGAACAAGCCGGGAGCAATCGGTCCGGCGGGAGGCGCAAGCACTCCAGCGATTTCAACCGTGCGACCGGCGAAATATCCGTTTGGCAGATCGCCTTTGGTGGAAACCATGATCATACCGGACGCCGGTTGCCAATCCTCCTGGCGGGCAACTTGGGTGACCCGGAGACGCGTCAGGGTGCGCGAAGTTTGCTGGTCGCCGCGTTCATACACGCGTTGGCTCGGCGTTTCCACCAACGTGCCGCGCACCCGGACGAGCGCGGCCTCGTTGCCGATGATCGTGCGCAGATCATTGGGCGAGAGGATGGCGGTGCGACTCACCAGATTGGTCCAGCCTACCAGGACCAGCAGCGGCCAGAGCAGGAAGATCCGGCCGCGCGTCCACGCCACAGCCAGCACGAGCAGAAGAAATGCGCTGGCGAACAGGTAACGGAGCGGCGGTTGACTGACATCCGCCAGCAACAGTCCGCTCCCATAGCACAACGCCGCCGGTAGCAATGGGCGTTTCATGGAATGACGATAGAGAAACATAACCCGGTCACAGAGTCACGCGCTGATTTTGCGGCAGGATTGAATTCGGCGCATCGCACATTCTTGCCGAGTTGCCTTAACACCAGGCATCATCCCGGTCGGAAGGAGGGACAAACGGTCGCTTGGTTCCTAGACAACCGCGGATTGCTTCCGGAGGTCAGGCTGACTATGATGTTGCGCCTTGAAGAAGACCGCCCGACCAGAAATTCCGCGCAAGACGGTTTACCGGCTCTCGACTTATCTGCGTTGTCTTGGCCCGTTGCGGGAAAAGTCCATCCAAACCGTCTCCAGCGAGGCGCTCGCCAAGGTGGCGGGTGTGAAGCCGACCCAGTTGCGCAAGGACCTGGCCTACTTCGGCACGTTCGGCACGCGCGGTCTGGGCTACGACGTGGCGGAATTGTCCCGACGCATCGCCGATGAACTGGGAACGTCCCGGCTGCAACCGGTGATCCTGGTGGGCGTGGGCAATCTGGGCCTGGCTTTGCTGTCCTACCGCGGGTTCGAGAAGGAAGGGTTCGAGATCGTGGCCGCGTTCGACGTTGAACCAAACCGGCGACGCGACAAAAAAATCAAACAACCGATCAAGGCGATTGAACAAGTGCGTGAGTTTGCGCCGACGAATGGGGTCAAAATGGCGATTCTGGCCGTCCCCGCCATCGCGGCGCAGGAGGTGGCCAATACCCTGGTGCAGTGTGGCATCACCGGGATTCTCAACTTCTCGCCAATTGTCCTGCACGTGCCCGAAGACGTGATGGTCAACAACGTGAACCTCGCCATTGAGCTCGAGAACTTGAGTTATTTCATCCAGGACTGACGTGCATATTTCACACGCAGTTTGGAATACTGGCGCGTCGCCGCGTGGGGCACGCGGCCTACCGGCCTCGTTCGCCAAGTCCTGAAGGCCGGGTTTCCCCACACGGCGTTACGAGGGTGGAGTGTTCGGACTGACGCGGGCGGGTGAACCAAACTTGACCGCCCCGGAGCCTGCCCCTAGTTTTGGCCCGTGCCGAACAGTGAAAAATCCAAAAAGCGCAAGGCGATGATGTTGGGCGTGGGACTCGATTCCGACGGCCACAAACGGGTCACTCGTGGCGATAATTTTGCGCTCGTGGGCGGTTCGAAGGACACGCACGAACAGATGACCGAGAAAGCCATCAAGATCAACGAGAAGCTCAAGGCGCGGGGGAAGGAACTGCACGAGGTCAGTGGCGCCGAGTTCGACGACATCGCCCACGAGGTGGGATTGAAGCGCACGCCGCCTCCGGATTCCCAGCAGAATTGATTGATAAAGGCTGCGCCCATATTAGGGAGCAGAGCTAAAGGTAGCAGTGGACAATCGGGTCACTGGCACATTTCGTTATCGTTGCTCAGTGTTCGAAAATTCGGTTTGTTGACTTCCTCTGACCGCTTGTTACGGTGCGGCGCAATCTGCGCTACACGTGGCCACAGCCAGCCACTGGCCGCGCCAGAGGACGGCGTAGCGCAACTGCTCGCCCACCAGGTGGGCGTTCTTCTAATAATGGCGCTCGGTCAGGAGTTGGTCGCAACGCTGGACGTCTTGGGGACGCTCTAACAACTGGACCGTCATGCGGGAGAGGACGGCTTGTTCGTTGGCAGTGGGGCGACGGAAACAAACTTCAGGTTTAGTCATGCCGGCGAGCAAAAAACGCGCGCCCGGTTGTCCCGCAAGAAGGGTTACCTCCTTTACCCGGCTACTCTTGCCCCCGTGAATCACTGCATCTTATCACGCTGACGGCGACACCAATTTTGGCTTGTCACGAACCACGCGCCCGCGTTCCTTTCCTGGCGTGATGACCACGGCGAACAAGATCACCATCCTGCGCATCCTCCTGATTCCCTTCTTCGTGGTGGAGTTGCTGTACTACGTCCAGACCGCCAACGAACTGCATCGCGTGGTCGCGTTGCTGACGTTCGCGGTGGCCGCCATTTGCGATGGTGTGGACGGCTACATCGCGCGGCGTTACAACCAGCGGAGCGAACTGGGCGTCATCCTGGATCCGCTGGCGGACAAATTGTTGCTCGTGTCGGGCGTGGTGTTGTTGAGTTTCGATCACGGACTTTTGCTGGGCCGGATTCCGCTTTGGTTGACGGTGACCATCATCGCGCGGGATCTCTGGGTGTTGGTGGGGCTGGTCGTGATTCATATCACCTTGGGCACGGTGAAAGTCCGGCCGCGACTCACGGGCAAGGTGGCGACCGTGCTGCAAATGGCCGTG
Organism: uncultured Bifidobacterium sp.; assembly: GCA_964561105.1. GTDB lineage: Bacteria > Verrucomicrobiota > Verrucomicrobiia > Limisphaerales > JADLHS01 > JADLHS01. Next base: position 105,290 of record CAZLOH010000009.1, read on the forward strand.
GTGTTGTGGCTGTTGCTCAAATGGGACGTGGGCCGTGGCCTGGTGTGGATTCACTGGCTCACAATCGGCGCGGCGGTTGGCACGGGTCTGTCCGGGTTGCAATACGTGTGGGATGGTGTGCGGCAATTGAGCGCCAGTCCCAACAGCGCGGCGCCGCCGGCGAGTCCGTAAGGCGGTGAACCGCCGGAGGTTCAGCGTTTCACACAGCGGAAACCGACGTGGTTGGATCCGGTGGTGACTTCGCCTTTGCCCCGCGTGCCGACCATGTAGCGCGTGCAATACTGGTCCGTGCAGAGGAACGAGCCGCCGCGATGCACGCGCTTTTTCTCGGCGGGGTCGGACGGATCGTACGGCGTGTCCGGCCCTGGCGGATTGCGCGCGACTCCGCCCGCGAGCTTTAGGCGGGCGTACGTGTCCGGACGATACCAGTCGCGGCACCATTCCCAGACGTTGCCCGCCACGTCGTAGAGGCCGTAACCGTTGGGGGCGAATTGCGCGACGGGGGCCAGACTTTTGAAGCCGTCCGCGCCGGAGTCACCGTCGGTCACGGGAAACTTGCCCTCGTAAATGTTCGCTTGAAATTTTCCGCCCGGTTTCAATTCGTTGCCCCAGGCGTACAACTCACCGGCTTTACCGCCGCGCGCGGCAAACTCCCACTCGGCTTCGGTGGGCAACCGCTTGCCGGCCCATTTGGCGTAAGCCACGGCGTCCGGGTAGGCGACATGCACCACGGGATACTGCTCGCGACCTTTGATGCTGCTCGCCGGCCCTTCGGGATGCCGCCAGTTGGCGCCGTGTTGGTAGCGCCACCATTGAAACATGTCGTTCAGGGGCACCGGCCCGGGAGTCGGTGTGAATACCATCGAACCGGCAACAAGATTTTCGGGTGGGGCGGTGGGAAACTCTTCCTGGGTGGGCGCAATCTCGGCGGTGGTCTTGTAGCCGGTGGCCTGGACAAATTTTTCCCATTGCTCGTTGGTCACTTCGGTTTTGTCCATCCAGAAACCGTCCACGTAAACGCGGAGCACCGGCAGGGCATCGCGGGTCAACCCCGGTTGACCGCACAAGGATTCGCTCGCGGCGGTGCTGCCCATGGAGAACTCACCGCCCGGAATCCACACCATGCCCGCAGGCGCAGGTCCCGGCGGGGCCGATTTGTTTTCAATGGTCGGAAGAAACGCGGGATCGGAAACGTTGCCGGCGGTGGTAGCGTCAATCGGGCCGGCAACGGCGGTATCAGGCCTCGTGGTGAGACATGCGAGGGCTATCACCGCAGCCAAGTTCAAGGCCATTCCCGAAGCCAAACCCGGCCAGGATCGTCTTCTGTCCGGTGGCGTCGCCGCGGACGCGCGTTGCTGCGAATTTTCCCAATTGCTCATTTGAAACTCCATATTTTGCGCGGCTCAACGTGCCGCCGGCGTACTGTTCGGATCGCTACCGTCGGAAGCCGCCGAAGCCGCCACCGCGAAATCCACCAAAGCCACCGCCACCGAAGCCGCCGAAGGAACGCCCGCCGCCCCAGCCGCCGCCACCCCAGGAGCGCCCGCCGCCGAACGCACCGCGATCCTGCCAGCCGTGATTTTCCCAACTGCTGGCGCGCTGGTTGCCGAATTCCTGCGAGCGGAGTTCGCTGGAGAGCGAACGAGTTTGATCGAGGTCTTGGACATGGTCCCAGCCACCGCCGGAATTGTATTTATCCCAGCCGCCGCCCGCGTTCTGGCGATAAATGTTGCCATCGTCGGAAGCAAACGTGTGGCTGCCGACATGGTAAACGCCGCCGGATTCACCTTTGATCCCGCTCACGTCGGCGCTCCGACCCGTCGCTGGATTGTAAACGGATCCGCGCGCGACCGTGGCCTGGCGTCCGGAGTAAGCATTGCCAACCGTGTATTTGCCGCCGGCGGCGACCCGGCCCGAGTTGGGATTGTAAGCCGCGCCCCGCCCGCCGTAACCGTAGTTGCCATTGTAAACATTCTGGACCGCCCTGCGCTCGCCGGCGGCCATCGTGCCGGTGACGGAGTTGTAAGCGTGCCCGTATTGATAGCCGTAAGCGCGACCGGTATAAGCGTTGTAACCGGCCCCGGCCCGCGACACCGACGACCAGTCGCCCCAGTGCGAATACATGTTGCCCGTCGTCGCCGCCCAGCCGCCCGGTCCCCACGCGGTCACGCCGCCATAGCCGTTATAGTACGCGCCACCGCACCAGCCGTAATACGGTCCCCAATACGGCGCGCACGGAGCGCAACACCAGTAGCTCCAGCTCGCGCCCCACGCCCAACCGGCCGCGAAACCGTAGCCCCAGCCGGCCCACGGCGTCCAGGCGAGGGATGCGTAGTAACCGTAGGTCAACGGCGGTGCGAGATAGATCGAGCCAATCCACGGCGAATAGTAGTAACCCGTACCGTAAAACACCACGCCGTCCGGGCCCATCACCGTGCCATAATATCCCGGCGTGTAACCAACCCAGACGAAGGTCGAATCGAAGCTGTAGATGCGAACGTAGGTCACGTAGTGGAGCGGCGAGCTGGGCGGGATGGTGTAAATCACCGTTGGCACCGCATCCGCCACCCGCCACGGTCCCTGGTCCGATGTGCCGACGAACCAGACACCGTCCGCGAGCGCGTACCAGGCGTTTGAATCTACTTTGATGATCGGCGTGGCGGTATTGATCACATAGAAGAGGGGCGTGCCGGGGATGGGTTGGATCTGGGGTGCGCCATCAAACACGGGCGCGGGCATCCGGGTGGCAGCGCGGTTCACCTTTGCGGTTTGGGGGATGCTGTTGGCAATGGCGGCTTGCAAGGCTTGGGGCGTGCCGGGCACCGATGCGAGGACATTTTCCTTCACGCTCGTATTGGGGATTTTGGCAAAGTCCTTCGGCAGTTCCTGGCCGGGAACGTACGCCCACGGACCCGCCAACGTCGGCGAGCGAAACCAGCGCCCGGACACCAGCACGTAGGTTTGCTGGTCCACAATGTATTTGAAGACATTTGCGATCGTGTTCGTGACGTAAAGCAAATCCGTGTCCGCCACGGGCATCCAGTTGGCCGGCCCGTCAAAGACAATGAGCTCCGTGGGAACGGTGGCCACATAAATCCGGGGCCGCGGCGTGGTTTTCAACGAGGGTCGTTGGTGCGTCTCCGGGTTGACCTGTCCGCCGAGGAGGTCAACGGCTTTGGCGGCCACCGCTTCCTTTTCCGCTTTCGCGACGTCTGCCGGCGTCTTGCGCGCAACCGTCCATTCTCCGGAAAGTGTGGACGCAGTGACGTAACCGTCCCAGAGGTGGAGATAGAACTCGCCGGAGGCGGTCTTGGCGATGAAAGCCCGCGTGTTGAGCAATCTTTCCACGCTCGTACCCTTGACCGCTCGATACACCGGCTCACCCTGCACCTGGATGAGCGTGGCCGGCGTGGTCGAAAAAATAAACGCCGGCACCGGGTTCAACACGGGTACGGCCTGCGCCCGTTTCTTCGCACCGAGCACAGCCAGATCCGCCGAGATCCGGTCCAGCGAAACCGACCGCACATCCGACTTGAGCAGCGCCAGCCAGCGGGCCGAGTATTCCGCCTTCTTTGTCGGCGCCGAAGGGAAGATCGCATCGGTGATCTGAATGTCCTCGAAATGCACCGTTCGTTCGACCTTGTCCACCTGGGTGAGCGCCTGGAGATGCAGAATGCCGAAGATCGGTTCCTTCGCGCCCGCCGACTGAATTGAAACCGCCGCGCGCGCCCTCAAGACCATTCCTTCCCACGACTCGACTTGCGGTTCGTAGAGCGTGTTCGTGGCATCGTCCGAAAGGTAAATGCGCGGCCAGCCGTAGTCGTAACTCTCGGTGGCTGGTTTGGTCGTGACCGGGCCACCGACCGCCGTGATCTCCGGCTCCAATGTGCTGGGCGGCGGCGCGGGCATGGCCGGAGCCACGGGTGTTGCACCCGCGTTCTGCCAGACTGCGCTCAGTTCGGGGTCGGGAATGGCGGCGGCCGTGATGTCGGACTTGTTCGACGCGCAGCCAGTCACGAAAAGGGCGCTCAAGAACGCCGCGCTGAGGAACGCGGCTAAATAACAATCGGGGTTGTTTGGCGGGGACAACTGCTTTGGTTTGCTCATCGGCGGGAATTATTCTGCGACTTCATTTCATTTGGCAAGCCCATCGGCAGCACGCGGGTGCGATGGGAGGTGGCGGTCAAATTACATTGTCATTTGACCGCGGCGCAGCTTAATTGGCGGGCCGTTGCGGCGATTCGTTCGGCGGACCCGAAGTATGAAAGCACCAAAACTGCGGAAGGCACTCAAGTGGCTGGGCGGGCTGGCCGTCGGCTGCCTGTTGTTACTGGCCGTGGGAAAAGTTTACCTGGACGCCGTCTATTTCCGCGGCTACGACGCCTCGGCGCCATTGAAACTGAAGATCACGGAAACAAAACCGACGCCGGATTATCTGTGGACGAAATTTTACTACGCCGGTTTTCGCGACGACCGCGTGCCGGCTGTCCTCACGCTCCCGGTCGGAAAGCCAGGGCCGTTTCCGTGCGTGATTTTTGTTCATGGCATCGGCGACAACAAGGATTCCATGCGCCGACACGGTCTCGATGAGCCATTCATCAAGGCCGGATTCGCATTTGCCTGCTTCGATCAGTTGATGCGCGGCGAGCGGAAGCTCAAGGACGAATCCAAATGGGCGCAGGCCGAGGCCTTCCGCGTGCGCGCGGCCTACACGGTTGGGGACATTCGGCGGCTGCTTGATTATCTGGTCACCCGGCCTGACATCGCCACGAACCGGATTTACCTGTGCGGCGCCAGCTACGGGGCCATCACCGGCAGCACCGCCGCCGCCTTTGACGAGCGCATTCGCGCCGTGGACCTGATCTACGGCGGCGGCAACCTCTGGCGGTTGCTTTCAGCCGAGGCCGCCGACGAACTGGGGCGTTGGAGGTTGCCGGCCTATCTGGCGGGTTGGTACTTTGGCAGCGTGTTTGATCCGGTCAACTACATCGGTCGGATTTCTCCGCGCCCGCTGCTGCTGCAAAACGGCCGGGCAGACACCGTGGTGGCACCGTCCGCCGCCAAGGCGCTCCAGGCGGCCGCCAGGGCGCCAAAGCAAATTATTTGGTACGACGGCAATCATCCCGGATTGAACGGGAATCGCGATCCGGACATTGTCTTGCACGTGTTGACAGACGCACTCGCGTTCCTGCAGGGCGAGGATGCAAAGATTCGATCGGGAACCTTGACCGCCCACCGACAATGAACTTGAACTCTGAAAACTTCATCCGGCGACTGGCGAAGCGTGTGACGTTGAAGCCGGTGGGCCTGGTCCGCTTGCTCGCGGCCTCCGCCCTGGTGTTCGGTGGCTCGCGGGCGTTGGCCGCGAGCCAGCCGCTGCCGGTCAGCGTCTATTGCACCGCCGGCGATGTGCAGCAGCAGTTGGCAACGCCCGAGGCGCGAGAGAAAGTGCTGCGCCTGCTCGAACCGCTGAAAGTCACCCGGTTGTTTCTCGAAGGCCGGCGCGGCGACGAATATGTATCGCCCGCGAAGCTGCGCGAGGTTCGCGACTTCTTCGAGCGCCAGGGGATTGCAGGTAGCGGCGGGATCGCCACGGTGCCGGGATCGCAATTCGGTGTTCGTCAGACCGGCGGTCTGGACTGGCTGAATTGGGAAAGTCCGGAAACTCGCGCCGGCGTGGCGGACTTTTTCACCGAGAATGCGCCGGTGTTTGACGAAATCATCGTGGACGATTTCTTTTGCACCGGCGACGTCTCGCCGGCATCCGAGCAGGCCAAAGGCGGCCGGTCGTGGGGCCAATACCGCTGCGACCTGTTGGTTTCCCTGATTGATCCCATGATCGTGAAGCCGACGCGTGCCGCCAGCCACCACACGAAACTCATCATCAAATTTCCCCAATGGTACGACCGCTTTCACCGGTTTGGCTACGATCCGGCGCGCATGTCCAAACCGTTTGCGGAAGTCTGGGTCGGCACCGAAGTTCGCGATCCACTGACCCGGCGCATGGGTTTCGTGCAACCGACGGAAGGCTATATGAATTTCCGTTGGCTCACCGCCGTGGCCGGGAAGAAGGTGCGCGGCGCGTGGTTTGATCACATCGAGTGCAGCGCGCAGAACTTTGTGGATCAGGCTTACCAAAGCGTCCTGGCGGGTGCGCGGGAGCTGACGCTCTTTCACCTGGGCGATCTGGTCGCGCCGCATCCGGGTGACGCGTTGCTGGCGGAGCGGATGCCCGAATTGCAAAAACTGGCCGCCGATGTTCGCGGAGTAAGCCGGCGTGGCATCGCCTTCTACAAACCGCCCGGGAGCGAAAGCAGCGAGAACATGTATCTGGCCGATTACCTCGGCATGATCGGCCTGCCGATACTGCCGGTGGCGGAATATCCGAACGAGGCCAAGGTTGCCTTCCTGCCGGTGCAGGCCGCGGCGGACACAAAACTGCTCGAAAAGATGGAGCGCCACTTGAAGGGCGGCGCCACGCTGGTGGTGACGCCCGCGTTGCTGCGAGCGCTGGGGGCGAAATCATTCACCCTTGCGGGGGCTGAGATTTTGCCGGGCGTTGGGGCAACGACTGCCAGCGATTTTCAAATTGGCGATAATTCCGTCGTTGCGGATCGGCCGGTGGAGCTGGACGGCGGATTGAAGCCCGCCGGGTGTGTGGTGCCAGTGACGGTGCGAATTGCAGGCCAGGAAGTGCCGTTTCTCACCCATCACGCCGTGGGCCGGGGGCAGGTTTTCGTTCTAAATGTGCGGACCTTCTCGGAGGAGGATTTTGGCAAGCAGGGTGAATGGTTGCTCGCGCCAAGCCAACTGGGACTCTCGACCCTTCCTCAACCGCTGGCGGACAAAATTCGCGACTCTTTGCTTATGCCGCTCGGGGTAGGTTTCCGCGCGCCTTCGGGCGTGAGTCTGGTTTTGTTGGGCAAGAAAGCGTGCGTTTACAGTTTCCGCGATGAGGCTGTCCAGGTTCAGTTTGGCGCTGATTCCGTGAACCTGCCGGCCCACGGTCTGGTCTGGTTGAAGTAATTCTTCGCCGTAGGACTGGCGTCGCGCCGGTCTCTAACTTCAAAATGTCCTGAGGCTCTTTCAAAACATGCGTTGCCGGTGTGACAGTGGGCGTTGGCGGCGGGG
>CAZLOH010000010.1:0-111320 GCA_964561105.1 uncultured Bifidobacterium sp.
AGGGCTGGCAGTTGCACGAAGGACTCGACATCCGCTGCCTGCAACGCGACAAACACGGTGAGCCAACCGATCCCGTCCTGGCCAGCGCCGCGGGCACCGTTGCCTACCTCAATCGCAAGGCATCGCTCTCGAATTACGGCAACTACATCGTGCTACGTCACGACGTTGACGGCATTGAGGTTTATTCCATCTACGCCCACCTGCGTGAGATTCGTGCCGGCCTCAAACCCGGAGACACAGTGAAGACCGGAGAAACCATCGCCATGATGGGGCGCACCGCCAACACTCGCCAAGGCATTTCCAAGGAGCGGGCGCACGTTCATTTCGAGTTGGACCTGCTGGTCAATGAGAAGTTCCCGGCCTGGTATAAAAAGAATTTCCCCGGCCAGCGAAACGATCACGGCCAATGGAATGGTCAGAACCTGCTCGGCCTCGATCCGCGCGTCCTCCTGCTCGAACAGCACCGCCTGGGTGCGAAGTTCAATCTGCTCCAATTCATCCAGAGCCAGACCGAGCTGTGCCGGGTGGTCGTGCGTGCCACGGATTTTCCCTGGCTCAAGCGGTATGCGCCGTTGGTGCGGGCCAAAGCCGCCACCCAAACGGAGGCAATTGCCGGCTATGAAATCGTGCTCAACTTCAATGGCGTTCCGATCGAGCTTGTTCCGCGCACGGCGTCTCAAATCGAAGGCAAGTCGAAGTATCAGCTCCTGTCGGTGAATGAACCGGAGCAGCGGAAAAATCCCTGCCGCCGGTTGGTTGCCCGGCGCGGCAGTCGTTGGGAACTCACGCCGCGCGGCACACGCGCGCTGGACCTGCTCACCTATTGACGATCTGCGTGTCCCCGCCCCTCGCACCCTGCGCCCCGTATCGCGGCCGGCTCGCCCCATCCCCCACCGGCTACCTGCACCTCGGCCATGCCCGCACTTTCTGGATCGCGCAGGAGCGCGCCCGCGCTCACGGGGGTGTTTTGGTCCTGCGCAACGAAGACCTGGACGCACAGCGATTCAATCTCACCTTTGCCGCCGCCATGCTCGAGGACCTGCGCTGGTTTGGTTTCGAGTGGCGCGAAGGCCCCGACTGCGGCGGGCCATTGGGGCCGTATAACCAAAGCGAGCGAATGCACTTTTATCGCGCCGCGTTGGACACGTTGCGCGAACGCGGTTTCATTTATCCCTGCACGTGTTCGCGCCAGGACATCCGCACGGCGGCCCGCGCCCCCCATGCCGCCGAAGACGACGAACCGGTTTATCCGGGGACTTGTCGTGGCAAAACACTCGCAACTCTCCATGCACAACCCGCAGCCCGCATCAACTGGCGTTTCCGCGTGCCCGACGGTGAAACCGTTCACTTCCGGGACGGTCATTTTGGCCCGCAACAATTTGTTGCCGGTAAAGACTTCGGTGATTTCGTCGTCTGGCGGCACGACGACGCGCCCGCGTACCAACTGGCCGCCGTCGTGGATGACGCCGCCATGCAAATCACCGAGGTGGTGCGGGGCGCGGATCTGTTGAAATCCACCGCGCGCCAGTTGTTGCTCTATCGCGCCTTGGGGGTTCGTCCGCCGGAATTTTTGCACTGCCCGCTCCTGACGGATGCGAATGGCGTCCGGCTGGCCAAACGCCACGATGCCCTGAGCCTGCGCAGTCTGCGGCAACTTGGTCGCTCGCCGGAGGAACTGCGGCGAGACTGGTCGGCCAGCGTTGCTGAGTGAGCGCCCGGAACTGCTCGACCCGAAAGGTGACGGCGGGCTTGTCTTTTGGCCGACTGGTTCTACACTGCGCTCGTGAAGAACGACGTTGTCCCCGTCCAGATTCGCGGCATCCTTCCGGTCAGCAATGGTTGCGGCCTGTTTGTCGGGAATGACCAGAAGGTGTTTGTCATCCACGTCGAACCGCAGATGGGCAGGACCATCAGCGACTTTCTCCGGGATACGCCCAAAGAGCGCCCGCTCACGCACGACCTGATGCAGAGTATCTTCAAGGGTTTCGGCATCTCCGTCGAGCGGGTGGTGATCACGGAACTCAAAAATTCCACCTTCTTCGCGCGGCTCATTCTCGAACAGAACAACGAATTGGCCCGCAAAATTGTGGAGATTGACGCACGCCCCAGCGATTGCCTGGCCATCGCCTCGGCACAAAAGAAACCCATCTTCGTCACCAAGGAGTTGTTCGAGCAGGTCGAGGACATGAGCAAATGTCTCGAGGACAGAAACGAGGGCGACAACGAACCGGATTGAGCGAATGCCCGCCCCTGCCGCCAAGCCGGATGCGCCGGTGATCCTGGTTTGTGGCGAAGACGATTTCGCCGCGAAACAACGCGCCCGCCAGCTCTACCAGCAATGGTGCGATGCCCTCGGCGGCCAGGATCACGAGATGATCGAAGCCACCGTCAACAACAGTGGCGAGGCGCTCAAAGCCATCGGCAAGGTGCGGGAGGCTCTGCAGACACTGCCCTTTTTTGGCGGCGGCAAAGCCGTCTGGTTGCGCGATTGCAATTTTTTGGGCGACGAACGCGCAGCGCAGACCGCGGCCGTGACGGATACGCTGGCTGAACTGGCGCAGGAGTTGAAAACATTTGACTGGCAGAACGTGCGACTGTTGATCAGCGCCGGCAAAGTGGACAAGCGGAAGGCTTTCTACAAAGCTTTGGACAAACTTGGGCGCGTCGAGAGTTTTGACGGCTGGTCGGGGAGCAACAAGGACTGGGCACAACAGGCCGAACTTTGGGCGCGGAAAGCGGTGCAAGCCCGCGGCAAGCAAATAGGCGAACACGCTCTGGCCGAGTTGATCAGTCGCGTCGGACCGCATCCCCGGCAATTGGACAGCGAAATTGAAAAACTCTCGCTTTATGTTGGCGACCGGAAGGAGATCACAGAGGCCGACGTGAACACGATTTGCGTTAAAAACAAAACGGCGCGCGCATTCGCGCTGGGGGACGCCTTGGGCAATCGCAATCTCCCCGCCTTGCTCCGCTGTCTGGATGAGGAACTCTGGGAAGCGCAGTTCGACAAAGATCGGAGTGAGATCGGCATCCTCTACGGGTTGATCTCCAAGGTGCGCGCGTTGTTGTTGCTCAAGGAAATGTTGCGCGAAGGCTGGCTAAGGCCGACGGAAAACTACAATGTTTTCAAGTCGCAATTGGAGAAAGTTGACTCGGCGAAATTGCCGGCGGACAAGCGTTACAATCCGCTCGCACTGAATGCCTACGTGCTATTCAAAGCCTTGCCCCAAGCGCGAAACTATTCCGAAGCCGAACTGGTGCAGGCAATGGATTTGTTGCTTCGCGCCAACCAACGGCTGGTTTCGAGCGCACTGGATGAGCGATTGGTGTTGCAGCAAACCTTGGTACAGATTGTTGGTGCGCCTCCCGCTCGCGCATCGTCGTTGCGCGTGGCCGCTGGAGGCGCGCGATGAGATTCCGGTCTGCAGCCCAGGCCTGACGGTTATGTAATGAATACACCTACGGCACAGTTGAAGGTCATGGTTGGCGAGCACTTCGCGTGTGTGAAGGTCTCGGGCCGGGCCAATTTTGCCTCCAGCGTGGACTTCAAGACGGTGCTCACGGAATTGAAACGCAAGGGCTACCCGTATGTGGTCGTGGAGTTGTCTGACTGCGCCCTGATGGACAGCACGTTTCTGGGCGTGCTAGCCGAGTTCGGACTCAAAGCCATGCCGGCGGAAGGCGATTGTGAAAAGAACGCCATCGAATTGCGCAACGCCAATGAGCGGTTGATGGAACTGCTCGAAAACCTGGGCGTGTTGCACCTCTTCAAAACGGCCCAAGGCAAAATGACCGCCGTCGGCACCATCGAAACTTCGTCGCCCACGCCCTGCAACCCTTCCCGCGAAGAATTGACCCGCGCCTCACTCGAAGCCCACCGGATGCTCATGGACCTCAATCCGGAAAATGCGGCGCGTTTCAAGGACGTCACCCGGTTTCTGGCGGAAGATTTGCAAAAACTTCAAGGCACCTCACCGGCCGGCAAATCCTCCGAACCACCGAAATGAAGCGGGCGGGTGTGATCAAACTGATCGCCGGCTTTTGCGCCCTGCTGCTTACGGCCCACGCCGACGACATTGACGGCTTTATGTTGCGAGAGATGTCGAATCGGCAAATTCCTGGCGCCGCACTCGAGATTCTCCGACAGGGCAGGCCAGTCAAAACTGAGTGTTACGGGCTGGCTAATCTCGAACTCGGGGTGCCGGTCACCACCAACACGGTCTTCGAAATCGGCTCCCTCACGAAGCAGTTCACCGCCGCGTGCATTCTTCTGTTGCAACAGCAAGGCAAGCTCTCTGTCGAAGACCTCATCGCTCAACACCTCAAGCACACTCCTCCCGCCTGGGCCAACGTCACCATTCGCCACCTTCTCACTCATACCTCGGGAATCAAAAGTTACACCGGGCTGGGTGGCTTTGAGTGGCGGCAACACCTGACCCAGTCTGAGTTCATTCAATCGCTTGGAAAACAAGCGCTGGAGTTCGCGCCGGGGACTTCCTGGAAATACTCCAATAGCGGCTACAGCCTGCTCGGTTACATCGTGGAGAATGTGAGTGGCACCAATTACTGGCAATTCCTGCACGACCAGATCCTTGAACCATTCGGGATGAGGGCCACGCGAGATCGCGATCCTGGAGTCATCATTACCAATCGTGCCGACGGCTACGAGCAGACCAATCGCGTTCTGATCAACCGCGACTATGATCTGACGGACATTTTTTCGGCGGGTGCGCTCACTTCCACCGTCGGCGATCTGGCGCGGTGGAACGCTGCTTTGGATTCCACCAATCTCCTGTCCGCCAAATCGAAGGCGCTGATGTGGAGTCCTCAAGTTCTGAACGATGGAAAGGCGACGAAATACGGCTTTGGCTGGTTCATTGAGGTCGTGGACGGACATCCCGTTATCGGTCACGGCGGAGCAACGTCGGGCTTCAGTGCCAGCATCCAAAGGTATCCGGATGAGCATTTAACCGTAATCCTGCTTACGAACACCGACGAAATGATCGCCACCAGCATGGCACGCCATGTGGCCTCGCTCTATCTGCAGAGCCAGTAACATCCGACCGCCGAATCAATGCTCGACAACTGCCCAATTTCCTGGCGGCCACGAAGTTACGCCGCCAGAGTCAGACAGGCCGGCTGCTTTTCGTTGTGCAATAAAGTAATTTCTCGGTGTCTGTTCCACTTTATCATTGAGTTCTTCCGCGAATACACTAGCATGGCTGCGCGTCAGGCTTCTGGTGTTTGTTGTCTCCCGAAAAACGAACTGGCTAACTGTGGCCGTATGGGAGATGCGTCGTCGCCGGATGGTTTTGGCCCTTGGCCGAACTATTTCTGAACTGGATGGCCGGTCGCCCAGTCTTAAATTATATGCTTAATCGAAAAGTAGCTCGCTCGGGCGGACTTACGTCGCGGGTGGTGCGCTCGCACAAGGGGCAAAATCACGCAAAATCGCAGCCGGCTCGGCGCCGTTTTGTTCTACCCAGTGCCAAACGGAAAGCACAGTCGCTTCCTCCTGCTTCCACCAAGGGGGTTGTTCCGCCGAAAGCAGAGCCACCGAAGTCGGAGGCCAAGCCCCAGCCGACCTCCCAGCAACTGAGCGCGCTGACCAATCCCAATGCCGGGTCGGTGGATTTGACCGAAACAATCAAGACGCTGTTGCACCTCGCACAGGAACACGGCTACGTGACGTACGACGACATCAACGATGTGTTGCCGGACGGGCTGAACCCGGAGGACTTGGATACCCTCTTCTCGAAGTTGCGCAGTCTGGATGTTGAAATTGTGGACCAGGCGGAAGTCCAGCGCACCGCCAAGAAGGACGAGCCGGAAGAAACCGAGGAGGATTCCCGGCTCGAGATTCTGGACGACCCGGTGCGCATGTACATGAACCAGATGGGCAAAGTCCCGTTGCTCACCCGTGAACAAGAAGTCGAAATCTGCAAGCGCATCGAGGACGCCGAAATCGAGATGAAGCAGATCGTCTGCGGCCTCGGCTTCACCGCCAAGGAGCACATCGCCATTGCGGAGAAGCTCTTGTCCGAACCACCCAAGGAACGCTTCGATCGCGTGGTGGTGGACAAGAAAGTCGCCAACCGCGAAGGTCATTTGAAAGATTTGCGCTCGCTCATCAAGAAGGTGCGGGCGATGGACCTGAAGGTGGACTTGAAATATGTCGCCTGGCAAAAGGCCCAGCAGAAGAGCCGCAAAGAACGGTATTTCAAGGAATTTCAAAAGCTGAGCCTGAAGCTGCAGGACACTTTTCCGAAGTTTGCCTACAAGCAAAAGGTGATCGAGGAAATGATCGTCGTCGCCGGCAACATCCATGAAAAATTCCAGACCAGTTGGCGGCACATTCAGGAACTGGAACGCCTCCGCACCTCAACCGAGCGGCGTGCGACCATTGAAGCCGAACAGGCCCGTCTCCGTACGCTCGAACAATTTGTCCGGCTCACCCGCGAGGAGTTCTTCAAGGCCTTCGGCGCGCTGAAAGGTGCCGCCGACCGCGCCCACCGCGCGAAGACCCACATGGCGGAGGCCAACTTGCGGCTCGTGGTATCTGTCGCCAAGAAATACACCAACCGCGGCCAATCCTTCCTCGACTTGATTCAAGAAGGCAACATTGGCCTGATGAAGGGCGTCGAGAAGTTCGAGTATCGCCGCGGATACAAGTTTTCCACTTACGCCATCTGGTGGATCCGGCAGGCCATCACCCGCTCGATCGCCGACCAGGCCCGCACCATCCGCATCCCGGTCCACATGATCGAGATCATGAACAAACTCTGGCGCGCCCAGAAGCAACTCACCCAGGAACTGGGGCGCGAGCCAACGCCCGAGGAACTCGCGGACGAAATGCACATGCCCGTGAGCCGCATCAATTCGCTGCTCAAAATGGCGCAACAACCCGTCTCGCTCCACGCGCCGGTGGGCGATGACGGCGATGTGAGCGTCGGCGACTTCATTGAGGACAAGAGCGCGGAGAATCCTTCCGACGTGACCAGCTACAGCCTGTTGAAGGAAAAACTGGGCGACGTCCTGACCACGCTGACGGAACGTGAACGCAAAATTTTGGAGATGCGTTTTGGCCTCACTGACGGCTACGAGCGTACGCTCGAAGAAATTGGCAAGATGTACAACGTCACCCGCGAACGCATCCGCCAGATCGAAGCCAAGGCGTTGCGCAAGCTGCGCCATCCCACACGCGTCCGGCACTTGCAGGGCTTCCTCGATACCGAGGAAGCGGCGGCGGCCGCGTAATGGGTGCGGACCGCCGGCAAATTCCAACAGCCGAACGAGGGTAAAACTCGTTCGGCTGCGTCATTGAACAGCACTGTCGGAATAGTTTTTCGCGGCCGAATCATCATTCGGTTTGACACGTGCGGCGTCCCGGAAAATTATCTTGTCCCGGCTGCCAGAGTAGCTCAGGGGTAGAGCAGAGGACTCATAAGCCTTTGGTCGCAGGTTCAATTCCTGCCTCTGGCACCATTCTTCCGTCGGGCGCATCACGGACTTACTGACATTCGGCGATTCTGTCACCTTCAGGCTGGACCTGAGCGGCTTCTGTTTCACGATGGCGGCACTCGGGTCCGGCTCTGGCCGCGTTCGCGCGCGGCCAGGGTTTTTCGTTTCCACGCCTGTTCGCAGCGCCGCTCGGGTAACTGCCTGATTGGCGAGCGGTAAGCCATCATCCCGGTGCCCTTTGAATTCTTGCGAATCTCCATGGTCAGGATTTCCCTTGGCCCAAGTACCGGTATCACACCGAGTTTACATATTGGAGCGGAGGTGGAAGTTTACCCAGCCCGGCAGATTGTTGGCCTGGCAGTAGAAAAACGTTCCAAGTCGAAACCCGGTATGTCCTTAAAAACTGACCGCTATGACCGTTCCCGGCGTGTGTTTGCCGTGTGCGTAACCATCATCGTCGGCTTGATCGCCGCCGCCATGGTCGCCGGAATGATCTACGTCTATTACCAGACGGGCCGCTTTCGCCCGTAACGGTTGCCGCTTCACCCCACAGCGGTCGCACACGCTCGCCGCCTGGCCGATTTGTGGAATGTTTCTCATTTCATGGCGCGGCGTTTCGCTCTACCCTCGACCGAATGATGCTTGAGGAAACCTCCCCGCCCTGCTCCGTCGGCCAGATCCTCACCGCCACGGTGCAGGACATCGCGTTCGGTGGCGAGGGCGTGGCGCGAATGGATGATTTCGTTTTATTCATCCCGTTCGTGCTGGTGGGTGAAACCGTGGAAGCCGAAATCACGGAGGTGAAGAAAAATTTCGCCCGCGGCCGACTGCGCCGGATTCTGACCGCCTCGCCGGATCGGGTGCTACCGGAGTGCGCTCATTTCGGAGCTTGCGGCGGCTGCCAGTACCAGCACATGAGCTACCACGTTCAACTGCGCACGAAGCACAAGCAAATCGCCGACCTCTTTCAGCGGATTGGCGGATTGCCCCCGGAACTGGTCGCACCGGTCGTTCCGTGTCCTCAACCCTACGGCTATCGCAACCGCATCATGATCCGCAGTCAGTGGAACAAGCCCGAACAGCGGTTGAACCTCGGGTTTGTGCGCGGCGATTGCGGTCTGGTGGAAGACGTGTTCGATTGCAAAATCGCCGAACCAGCGCTCAACGAGCAAATCCGCCAAGCGCGCGCGCATCCGCCGCCCAAGGGCGGTATCAAAATCGTGCTTCGCATCGCCCCGCCGGATTGGGAGGTGCCGCCCGACTCGTTCTTTCAGAATAATTTCTTTCTGCTTCCCGGCCTGGTCTCCGTGGTGCGCGACACCCTGCAGGCGAGTGCGGCGAAGCATCTCGTTGACCTTTACTGCGGCGTCGGTTTCTTCGGCATCGAACTGGCGGACGCCGTCAAATCCTTCATCGGCGTGGAATACGATCAACGCGCCCTCGCGTCCGCCCGCCGCAATGCCGCCGCCCGGAACGTGACAAATGGCGAGTTCATCTCCGGCCTGGTGGAGGAGCATTTGCCCGCCTTGATTGACCGTTTCTCCGCTCCGGCGACCGCCGTCTTGCTGGACCCGCCGCGGAAAGGTTGCCAGCGCGAAACCTTGGAACTGCTCCGCGCCCAGCGCCCCGCCCAGGTCATTTACGTCTCGTGTCATCCCGCCACCATGGCCCGCGACTTGAACATCCTGTGCGCGGAAGGTGTCTTTAAGGTGATGCGAGTCACCCCGCTGGATATGTTTCCGCAAACGCAACACGTTGAATGTGTCGCGGACCTCCGGTCTGAGGGGTCGCAAACTAAACTTGCAAACCACCGGAGCATCAATTCAACTGAACCGCCGCATGACCAACGGACGAGCGTCGAGCACTGAGCATCATTTTATAGCGAGTTGGCTGCCCTGGATTCTGGGCCTGGCCGCCTTCGGCGTTTACTTGATCACGCTCAACCATTCGATTTCGTTTCTCCCGGACTGGCAGATCAATTTCGGAACTCCCGCCCCCGCCGTGCGCCTCGCCGGCTGGAGCTGGCAGCCCGAATTCCTGTCGCCCGCGTATTATCTGATCACCTATCCGATTCGCTGGTTGCCGGCCAGTCTGATTCCCCTGGCCTTGAATGGCTTCGCCGCCATCTGCGCCGCGCTCGTCATCGCCCAACTGGCCCGGGCCGTGGCGTTGCTGCCGCACGACCGGACTCGCGACCAACGCGAGCGGGTGACCAGCAAGGACTCGGTGCTGACCTTTTCACTGGCCTGGATTCCCCCGATTTTTGCGGCGGCCGTGTGCGGACTCCAGCTTACGTTTTGGGAGCATGGCACGAACGCCACCGTGGAAATGTTCGACCTGCTGCTGTTCGCCTACGTCGTCCGCACCCTGATCGAATACCGGATTGACCGTGCCGATAAGCGCCTGTATCGGGCGGCGTTTGTTTATGCCGTGGGCATGACCGGCAATCCCGCGATGATCGGATTCTTCCCCTTCTTCATCATGGCGCTCGTGTGGATGCGGAAACTGGATTTTTTCAACCTCCGCTTTCTTGGCCGCATGGCGCTCTGGGGACTGGTCGGGCTGTCGCTCTACCTGGTGCTGCCCACGGTTTACCTGTTCACCAAATACGCTTCCGTCAGTTTCTGGGACGTGCTCAAGTCGAATCTCCTCTCAGAAAAACAGTTGTTGGTCAGCTTCCCCAAAAAGACCCTCCTGTTGCTCTCGCTTTATTCGGTCCTGCCCGTTTTTCTCCTTTCCATTCGCTGGGCTTCCCAGTTTGGCGATCCGAGCCGGATCGGCGCCTTGATGACTACGGTCATGTTTCACCTCTCTCATGTGGTTGTCCTTCTGGCGTGTCTCTGGGTGACCCTTGACCCCGCGTTCAGTCCGCGGGCGCGGGAAGTCGGTCACGGGCTTGCGTTCCTGCCGTTCTATTTTCTCGGCGCGCTGAGTGTGGGTTATTACAGCGGTTACCTGCTGCTCGTCTCGCGCGCCATCCGAACGCGCCTCCGGGCCGCGCCGCCGATGGCCCGGTTTTTCCAACACGCCACCACCGTCTTCATCCTCGCCTTGCTGGTCGCCATTCCGACGGCTCTCCTGGTGCGGAATGTGCCGCAAATCCGGCTCACCAACGGCCCACTGCAAAACGAGCTGGCCGCTGATCTCGCGCGCGGGTTGCCGAAGAGCGGCGTCATCCTGAGCGACGATCCCCGGCGTCTCTGGATTGTGCAAGACTGGCTGGCTCGTCACGGAAACCCCCGCGACTACATCGCACTTTGCACTCAGTGGCTGCCGTTGCCGGCTTACCAAGCCTATTTGCAGCGCCATTATCCGGGCTGGACTCCGCCACCCTCGGAAGCGAATGAACCGGTGATCAGCGATGTTGCCCTGGTGGCCATGCTCCAGAAACTCTCCCAGAGCAAGTCCCTCTGCTATCTGCATCCGAGCTTCGGTTACTACTTTGAATACTTCCACGCCGTGCCTGACGGGCTGACTGAACAACTTATCCCCTACCCACGATCCATTCTGATTCCCCCGCCTCCCTCACCGGAAGTCATCGCTCGGAACGAAAAGTTCTGGACCGAAGCGGAGGATGGAATCCTCGACACGCTGACGCGCGTCACCCGGCCGAAGGACCCCGCGTGGCGACCTACGGGCATGGCCAAAATCTTCAGCGCCATCCAACTGAAGCCCGAAAAGAACCAGCAGGCGTACGGTATCGCCGCGCTCTACGCGCGCAACCTGGTCAACTGGGGAGTCGAATTGCAGCGCGCCGGCGACTACGTCCAGGCGGCCAAACATTTCGCGCTGGCGCGGGAACTCAATCCCGACAACGTCGTTGCCCAGATCAATCTCGATTTCAACAAAAAATTCCAGTCCGGTGAGCCAATCGCCGTGGAAATTGACAAGTCGCTCGAAGAACAATTCGGCAAGTACCGTTCCTGGGCCGAAGTGCTCACCCAAAACGGACCGTACGACGAACCCAGCCTCACCTACGCCCAGGGCTATGTCTTCGCCCGCGGCAACCTGCTCCGTCAATCCGCCGAAGCCTTCGACCGCGTCCGCACCTTTTCCACCAACGATCTCGCCAGCCGCTTGTGGCTCGCCCAGGTTCACCTCATGCGCGGCTTCCCGGACCAGGCTCTCGCGCTCGCCCACGAAGTTCGCGCCTGCGCCGCCCGCACCCCGGGTGCGAGCAGCAACCTGACCGACCTCTTCACCCTGGAAGCCTCCGCGTATTTCCTCAAAAAGGAACCAGCCATCGCCAACCAGATCATCGAAACCAATCTCGCCGTCAATCCGGGAAATTTTCTCCTCCTGGCCGCCGCTTGCAAGACCTACGCCGACTATGGCCAGTTCACAAACGCGCTGGAAATAACCCAGCGGATGTTGCAAGCCCAGCCGACCAACGCTGCCACCTGGTTGAATCGCGGCTGCTTCCTCGTCGAGGTCAGCGACTTTGATCAAGCCATCCGCGCCTTCGACAAGGTGTTGACCCTCGAACCCAACAACGCCACCGCCCTGCTCTATCGCGCCATCGCCAATTTACGCGCCGATCATCTGGACGCCGCGCTCAAAGATTACGAAGTCATCCAGCAGCATTATCCCAAGCTTCATCAAGCTTACTATGGCCTGGGTGAAATCGCATACCGACGCAAGGACACCAACGCCGCCATCGGCTATTACGAAGCCTACCTGACCAACTCCCCGCCCAATCGGACGGAACGCGACCTGATCGTGAACCGCCTCCGGCAATTGCGCGGTGAAGCGCCGGCCCCACCCAAGTGAGCGCCCGCTCATGCGCATCACGCACGTCATCACCCGGCTGATCGTCGGCGGCGCGCAGGAAAATACCATTGCCTCCGTTCTCGGCCTGCGAAAAATCCCCGGCCTCGAAGTGGACCTGCTTTCCGGTCCCACCAGCGGCCCGGAAGGTTCGCTGGCATCCCAACTCGTAACGGCCGCAGTGCCGCCTCCGCCCACCACCTCGCCCGGCGAGCGGACCGGCGTGAGTGAAATTCAGCCACCGATTCTTACACTCATCCCGTCCCTCGTCCGCCCGATCCATCCGTGGAAAGACCTCCTCGCCCTGCGCCAGCTCACGCGCCGATTCCGCGCACAAAAACCTGACCTCGTCCATACGCACAGCGGCAAGGCTGGCATTCTCGGCCGACTCGCCGCCGCGCGAGCGGGCGTGCCCTTCATCGTTCACACCATCCACGGCCCCTCGTTCGGCAATTTCCAGGGTTATCTCGCCAACCGGATTTTTCTGGCCGCTGAACGCCGCGCCGCTCGTGCCACCACGCACTTCGTCACCGTGGCCGACGCCATGCGCGACCAGTATCTCGCCGCCGGCATCGGGCAACCCGACCAATACACCCGCATCTTCAGCGGCTTCAACCTGTCCCCGTTCCTCCAGGCCACGAACGATCCCGCCCGGCGTGCCCGTTACGGATTGAAGCCCGACGACATCGTCATTGGCAAGATCGCCCGTCTGTTCAAACTCAAAGGCCACGACAGCCTGTTCGCCATCGCGCCGCAACTCGTGCGCGCCTGTCCGCAGATCAAATTCCTGCTCGTCGGCGACGGCGACTGGCGCCAACGGTTCGAGCAAATGGCGCACGACACGGGTGTGCGCAACCATTTCCATTTCACCGGCCTGGTCTCGCCGGCGGAGATTCCGTCCTTGCTCGGCATCATGGACATCCTGGTCCACCTGTCCGAACGCGAAGGTCTGCCGCGCGCCCTGCCGCAAGCCCTGGCGGCGGGCCGGCCGATCGTTGCGTTCGATTGCGACGGCGCCCGCGAAGTCTGCCGCGATAGCCAGACCGGCTTCCTCGTGCGCCCCGGCCATCTGCATGGCTTGACCGAGCGCCTGCTGCTCCTTGCCCGCCAGCCGGCCCTGCGCGCTGAACTCGCCGCGCGCGGGCGCGAATTTGTCCGGGCCAACTTCGCGGTGGAGTTGATGGTTGAGCACCTCCACCAGCTTTATCTGAAACTCGCCACGGCTTCCCAAACCGGGCAAGGTAAGCGCGCCTGCGCGAACCACGGTTGACGCGCGGTGGTGTATGAATTTACCGGATGAAATGACGCGGTTGCTCCGCGAAGTGCCGGCCCTCTCACGGGCTTATCTCGTGGGCGGGTGCGTGCGCGACGCGTTGCTGGGCAACGCGCAGAAGGATTTCGATCTCGAGGTTTACGGTGTCGGTTACGAGGAGTTGGCGCGGCAACTGGGCGCGCGCGGCCGGGTGGACCTCGTCGGCAAATCGTTTGGCGTGATCAAGTATTCCCGTCCGGACGGTGGACAATGGGACTTCAGCCTGCCGCGCCGGGATTCCAAGCAGGGCGCGGGACATCAAGGTTTCCAGGTCGAATTCAATCCGAATCTGGACCTGCGCACGGCGGCGAGTCGTCGGGATTTCACCATCAACGCGCTGATGTTTGATCCGCGCACAGGCGAGTATCTCGATTTTTTCGGCGGTCGGGAGGACCTGACGAATCGAATCTTGCGGCACACCAGCGCGGCGTTCGTGGAAGACCCGTTGCGTGTGTTGCGCGGGATGCAGTTCGTCGCCCGCTTCGAGCTGACACCGGCGGACGAAACGACCGAGTTGTGCCGCTCCATCGTGGGGACGTTCCCCGAACTGGCCGTCGAACGAGTCGGGATGGAATGGAGCAAGTGGGCACAGTTGAGCCGACGACCCTCGGCGGGGCTGCGCTTTCTGCAAGCGACCGCTTGGCTGCAGCACTTCCCGGAAATCGCGGCATTGGTGGGCACGCCACAGGACCCCGAATGGCACCCGGAGGGCGACGTGTTCACGCACACCGGCCACGCCTGCGACGCGCTGGCAGCCTTGCCCGAGTGGCAGGCGGCGGATGCGACCACTCGAAGCGTGCTGATGTTCGCGGTGCTGGAGCATGACCTCGCCAAACCGCAAACTACCCACGAAGCCGAGCGTGACGGACGGATCCGCATCGTCTCGCCGGGCCACGAGAAACAGGGCGGGCCGCTGGCCGAAGCGTTTCTGACGCGCATTGCGGCGCCGAAGGAAATCAAGGCGCGGGTGATTCCGCTGGTGACCCATCACCTGGCTCACCTGCAATCCGCCAGTTCCCGGGCCGTGCGGCGGCTGGCAAATGCGTTGAAGCCCGCGACCATCGCGGAACTATGCCTGGTGATGACCGCGGACCATTTCGGACGTCCGCCCAAACCGCAGGTGGTCCATCCCGGTATTTTGGAACTCCGAGCGGCGGCTGAGGAACTGCGTTTGCGCGACGCCGCGCCGAAACCGATTCTGCTGGGTCGTCATTTGATTGCTCGCGGACTGAAGCCGGGCAAACCGTTTGGCGCGCTGCTCGACGCCGCCTTCGAAGCGCAACTCGAGGGCGCGTTTCAGGATCTCGACGGCGCGCTCAAATGGCTGGAGGCGCACGGCTGATCACGCTCAACTTTCATCCCGGCAGCCACCGGAGATCGGCGTGACCTTGGCAAAGTCACCAATCAATTCAATCCACTCGACAGGCCGGCTGCTCGTTTTACCCTGCGGATGTGTTGATTGCCTTCCACAAACCGTACGGCGTGCTCTCGCAGTTCACGCCCGATGGCTCGCGCAATCGTCCGCTGGCGGAATTCGGCTTTCCGAAGGGCGTTTATCCCATCGGCCGGCTGGATGCGGACTCCGAGGGGTTGTTGCTGTTGAGCGATGAACCGGAATGGAACGCGCGACTGCTCGAACCGCGCCAGGCGCATGAACGCGAGTATTGGGCACAGGTCGAACGCATCCCCACCACTGCGGCGCTCGAAACTCTTTCGGCCGGCGTGATCATTCAAGGACGCAAAACATTGCCGTGCCGGGCGTGGCTGCTGGCGCCGCAACCCATCGTTTGCGTGGAAGCTGCCTCGCCCGGGGCATCGTCCGGCCGCTCCATGAACCTGGGAGGGCCGGCGTCTCACCGGCTCGTTCGAGTCCGAAGCGAAGAAACTCGCCGGCGGAACGCCAGCGCTCCCAGCCCCCACGCCCCGGTTCAAAAGTTCAACGCGCGAAACTTTGTTCACGAAATTCTCTCCTCAATCATCGGTAAGGAAGACGGAACGAACGTCGCCCCCACAATCCCGCCGCGCGATCCGCCAATCCGGTTTCGCAAGCGCGTGCCGGATTGTTGGATTGGACTGGAATTAATCGAAGGCAAGAACCGCCAGGTCCGCCGTATGACGGCCGCCATCGGCCACCCCACGTTGCGCCTGCTCCGCGTGCGCATCGGCCGGCTGGTGTTGGGCAATTTGCCCGCTGGCCAATGGAAAACACTGGCGGCAGCGGAACGGCAGCAAGTCGCCGGCGGACCGGCTGCACCGTCCGGATCGGAAAATTTTTTCTGAAGGACGGTCGGCGCGACCACCGGAACCAATCACACCCAAAAGCCACCCAAAAGCCAACTTGCTTGAGTCGGCGGGCTGACTTACGCTCGCGCTGTTGAAAAACGAAGACGCCGCCAAACCCGTCCCGCCGGACTGTTGCGCCGATTCGGCGACGTGCCCACTCTCGAGCGTCGAAGCCGGCTCGGTGGTTTGCATCAAGCAACTCACCGCTCAGCCTGATGTGATCGGGCGACTGCGCGAAATGGGGTTGGGCGAGGAACAGCGCATCCGCCTCATCAGCCGTCATCCCAGCCTGATCTGCCAGGTTTGCAACGCCCGCATTGCCCTGAGCGAGAGCCTCGCGCAAGCCATCCTGGTTGAACCGCTTTCCAAACGACGCTAAACTGCCATGCCCCCTGCCCTGCAACCGTTGACCGCCGTCGCCTTGGGCACCACCGCCACCGTGGCTGAAATCAACCTGCCGCCCGCCAACCGCCCCCGCCTCATGGAAATGGGTCTGCTCGTCGGCACCAAAGTCGAACTCATCCGGTTCGCGCCGTTGGGTGATCCGGTGGAGATCAAAGTGCGCGGCTACAATCTCACGTTACGCAAACACGAGGCGGAACAGATTTTTGTCAAGCTGTCGGAATGAGAAGGACGGCGGTGAACTGACCAGGCAAAGTAGCGCAAGCCGCCGACAGGAAATCGCAATTCACCGCAAACAAGCGTTTCGCAAATCCCGTATCCTGCCCTTGTGTCTATGACCAGTCGCGCGCCCGAAAATCCCCAACCCGTCCGGGCGCGCACCGATTCCCAGACTACCTACGTCGCCCTCACCGGAAATCCCAACAGCGGCAAGACGACGTTGTTCAATGCCCTGACCGGCTTGCGGGCCAAGGTCGGCAACTACGCGGGTGTCACGGTCGAGCGCAAGGAAGGCAAATTGCTCGGCGCTCCGGCGGACGCGAACCTCCGCGTGCTGGACCTGCCCGGCACCTACAGCCTCAGCCCCAATTCACTCGACGAGCAGGTCTCGCGCGATGTCCTCCTCGCGCGCCTCCCGGAATTGCCGGCCCCGAGCGTCATCGTCGTGGTGGTGGACGCCGCCAACCTCCAACGCAATCTCTACTACGCCACCCAGGTGATCGAGCTGGGGCATCGGACGATTCTGGCGTTGAACATGGTGGACGTGGCCGAGGGGCTGGGCCACGCGATTGACACCCGGAAACTATCCGAGCTGCTCGGTGTGCCGGTCATGCCCGTGGTCGCGAGCAACGGACAGGGCGTGCTGGAATTGCGGGACAAAATCCTCGCCACACTCGCCGACCGGGGCGAAATCAAGCCGCGCCTCTTCTGCCAGTTGCCGGGCCTGTTCCGCATCGAAGCCACCGGCTTGGCGGATTTGCTGGCCGAGACGTATCAGGAACGCCGGCTGCAAGCCACGGCCGAGGCGCTGTTGTTGTTGAGCAACGAGAAGGCGCTGGCCTCCAGCGCCACGCACTATCCGCCGAAAATCCAGGAGGCGGTGGCGGCGGCGCGCAAGCGTCTCGATGCCGTAAACGTGGATTGGCGCGGCGCCCCCATCGAATGGCGTTATGCGCGCGTAGCGGAAATCCAGCAGGCGGCTACCACCGAACTTGCGCCTCCGGGCGAGACGACCAGCGACAAACTGGACCGCCTGCTCACCCACAAGATCTGGGGCACGCTCATTTTCGTCATCATCATGGCGATGATGTTCCAAAGCATCTTTTCGTTCGCCGGCTATCCCATGGACTGGCTCGAAAGTGGCGTCAAGTGGGCGGGCGACAAGGTCGGCGCGCTCATTCCGCCCGGCGATTTGCACAGCCTGCTGGTGGATGGCGTCATCGCCGGCGTAGGCGCCGTCGTCGTCTTTCTGCCGCAAATCCTGTTGCTTTTCCTGTTCATCGGCCTGCTTGAAGACACGGGTTACATGGCACGCGCGGCGTTCTTGATGGACCGGTTGATGAGCAAGGTCGGGCTGCACGGCAAGAGTTTCATCCCCATGCTGAGTTCGTTTGCCTGCGCCATTCCCGGCATCATGGCCACGCGCACCATCGAAAGTCCCAAGGACCGCCTGGTGACGATTCTCGTCGCGCCCCTGATGAGTTGCTCCGCGCGCCTGCCGGTTTACACGCTGCTCATCGGCACGTGCATTCCCGACCGGGTGCTGGGAAATCTGAATTACGAACTCAACCTGGGTTTCACCCGGTTTAATGTCTTTGGCTTCCTCGGACTGCGGGGACTGACCATGCTCGCAATGTACCTGCTCGGGATCGTGGTGGCCCTGCTCATGGCCTGGGTGTTCAAAAAGACTTTGCTCAAAGGTGAAACGCCGATGCTCATCATGGAGTTGCCGCCCTACAAGCGTCCCCTGCTCCGGATCGTGTTGCGACACATGTGGGATCGCGCCGGGCTGTTTCTCAAGCGCGCGGGCACCGTGATTCTCGCCATCAACATTGTGCTGTGGGCTCTGGCGTCCTATCCGGGCAGCAAAATCGTCGAGAAAGAATTCGCCGCCAAACGCCAGGCGCTCGATCAATCCTTCAGCGTCGGATTGCCGACCGGAGTTTCCAACGACAAATCCAAGGCGGACCAACTGGCCGCCCTCGATCAGGAGGAAGCCGGCGAAAAGCTGCGTCATAGTTTTGCCGGTTATCTGGGACGCGCCATCGAACCCGTGATCGCCCCGCTCGGATTCGATTGGAAGATTGGTATCGGCATCGTGGCGTCGTTCGCGGCCCGGGAGGTCTTCGTCAGCACCATGTCCACGGTCTATAACGTGGGCGCGGGCGATTCCGACGAGAAAACCAAGGCGCTGGTGGAAAGTCTGCGCGATCAAAAGCGTCCGGATGGCACTCCCGTTTACACGACGCTCACCGCCGTCGCCTTGATGATCTTTTACGTGTTTGCCATGCAATGCGTCAGCACGGTCGCGGTGGTTCGTCGGGAAACGAACTCGTGGCGGTGGCCGTTGTTCCAGTGGGCTTACATGGGCGCGCTGGCGTGGGGGCTGGCTTTCATCACCTATCAGGGTGGACGCTTGCTGGGCTGGGGTTGAGGCCGCTTCAAACGGGACCGTGCGCGATCGTTTCCGCTCCGGTGGGAGCGCGTTCGACCTCGGTCAGGATTTCTTTCGCCCGCGCCAGGGAGAGGTCAATGTTGGCGCAGACATTCGCCTTGCCCAACCGGTCGAGAAAGCCCGCTTTGTCCAACATGAACAGCGGTTGCGCGTGGGGGCCGCTCAAAATGAGGTGCTTTCCCCGGTGCTGCAACCGCTCGTGCAGATCTTCCAACGCGTTCAAGCCGGTGGCGTCCATGGCCAGGACCTTGCGCATCCGCAGGATCAACACCTCCGGTTCGCGGCCCGCTCGCTGGAGGGCGGATTCCAGTTTGTCCGCCGCACCGAAAAAGAACGAGCCGAAGATGCGATAAACCATCACCCCCTGCGGAATTTGTTTGCCCACGAGCGAATGGTGCGAACCTTCCGTTTCCGTGGTTTCGTCCACCGCCGTGATCTGGGTGGTTTCGGACACACGTTTGATGAACAGCACCGCGGCCAGCACCATGCCGATCTCCACCGCCACCGTGAGATCCACCACCACCGTCAGGGCAAACGCCGTCAGAAAAACGGCCGTGTCACTGCGCGGCCACTTGGTGAGGCGACGGAAGTTATGCCATTCGCCCATGTTGAACGCCACGCTCACCAGCACCGCGCTGAGGGTGGCAAGCGGAATGAACTTCGCCAGGGGCGCGGCGGCGAGGATGATCCCCAGCAGCGTCAGGGCGTGAACCATGCCGGCCACGGGTGAACGCGCGCCGCACTTGACGTTGGTGGCGGTGCGGGCAATGGCCCCGGTCGCGGCAATGCCGCCAAAAAGCGGACTGGCGATGTTGGCCAGCCCCTGCGCCATCAATTCCTGATTGGAATCATGCCGGTCATCAATCATGCCGTCGGCCACCACGCAGCAGAGCAGCGATTCGATGGCGGCCAGCAACGCGATGGTGGTGGCGGGCTGAAAGAGCTGCCGGATGTTCTCCCAGGACAGCGCGGGCAGGTGCGGCGTGGGCAGCGCCTGCGGGATGCCGCCGAATTTGGAGCCGATCGTTTCCACAGCGACCGCGGTAGGAAACAGCGCCACCACCGCCGTGCCCAGGATCAGGGCGACGATCGAGCCGGGCACCCGCCGTTGCCAGGCCTTTGGCCAGAAGCCGATGATCGCGAGCGAAGCCGTGGAGAGCAACACGGTGGCCCAATGGAAACTGCCCGCGTGTTCCGCCAGCAGCTTCATTTTCGCCACGAATTCGGACGGCACATTCTCCACCTGCAACCCGAAGAAATCCTTGATCTGCGTGGTGAAGATCAATACGGCAATGCCCGCGGTGAACCCCATCGTCACCGGATAGGGGATGAACTTGATCATCGTCCCCAGGCGCGCCGCCCCCATGATGAACAGAATGACGCCCGCGATGATGGTGCAAATGGCGAGGTTTTCCGTCCCGTACCGGGCATGAATGCCATAGAGGATGATGATGAACGCGCCGGTGGGGCCGCCGATGGCCACGCGCGAACCGCCCAGACCGGAAATCAACAGCCCCGCGACGACCGCCGTGAAGATGCCGGCCTCTGGTTTGACGCCCGAGGCAATGGCAAACGCCATCGCCAGCGGCAACGCCACGATGCCCACCGTGATCCCCGCGATGAGATCGGCGACCAGGTCCTCCCGCGAATACTGGCGCAGCGCGTCGAACAGCTTGGGACGAAAGGAAAAGGAAAATCTTGTTTGCCCGGTGCTCATGCGTTTGCGAATCGTGACCAGTGTATTTCTGACGCCCTCGGATGTTGGGCATCGTCGCGCGAAAATCAATGGAATTGTGGATCGGCAGATTTTCCCCAGGCAATTTCCAAAAGCCGTTGAACACCCGACCGGCTTTGGCATACTCGCGCGCGATGAAATACCGTCGCTTTGGCCGCACCGGGCTGCAAATGCCCGTGATCTCCTGCGGCGGGATGCGCTACCAGTTCAAGTGGCAGGATGTGGCGCCCCAAGAAATCCCCGCCGAAGGCCAGGCCAACCTCGAAGCCACCATCCAACGCGCGCTCGAACTCGGTATCAACCACATTGAAACCGCGCGCGGCTACGGCACGTCCGAAATGCAACTCGGCCGGGTGCTGCCCCAACTGCCGCGCGATAAGTTGATCGTCCAGACAAAAGTCGCCCCCAAGGCGACGGCGAAGGAGTTCGTCGAAACTTTCGCGACTTCCCTGAAGTATCTCCAACTCGACCACGTGGACCTGCTGTCGCTTCACGGCGTCAACAACCGGCTGCTCCTCGACTGGTCGTTGCGCAAGAACGGCTGTCTCGCCGCGGCACGCCAGTTGCAAAAGGAAGGCCGCTGCCGTTTCGTTGGTTTCTCCACGCACGCCACCACCGACATCATCAACGAAACCATCGCGCAGGGCGATTTCGACTACGTCAATCTGCACTGGTATTTCGTCAACGATCTGAACTGGTCCTGCGTGGAAGCCGCCACGGCGCGGGACATGGGCGTGTTCATCATCAGCCCCAATGACAAGGGCGGAAAGCTCTACGAGCCGCCGACCAGGCTCACAAAACTTTGCGCGCCGCTGTCGCCGATGGCGTTTAACGACCTCTACTGTCTGGCCAGACCACAGGTTCACACGCTCAGTTGCGGCGCGGCCCGGCCTTCGGACTTTGACGAGCACATTGCGGCGCTGGAGCACTACGACCGCGCGGCGGAAGCCATCGCACCGATCGAGAAGCGCCTGCGCACGGAGATGGAGCAGACTTTGGGCGCCGACTGGTGCGCCCGCTGGTTTGAGGGGTTGCCGGACTACACCGACGTGCCGGGCCAGATCAACGTGACGGAGATCCTGCGGTTGTGGACCTACGCGAAGTCGCTCGATCTCGTGGCGTGGGGGAAGATGCGTTACAACCTGCTCGGGCAGGCCGACCACTGGTTTCCCGGAGAGAACGCCGCGCGCACCGCCCAGGTGAAACTCGCCGAGGTGCTGGCCGGCAGTCCGTTCGCGCAAAAAATTCCGGCGATTCTGGAAGCCGCCCACCAGCTGCTGCACGAAGCCCCAGTCAAGCGGTTGAGCGAAAGTTAGCCCGGCTTCCGGCTATTTCTTGCCGCTGGAACTGTCCGCCGCTCCCGCCGGTTCGGGTGGCGCGGTGGCGTTCAGCTGGTCAATCACGGTGGCAGTCAGATCATTTTCTCCGTTGTTGTACATCATGATGGGAGCCTTGCTGAGCGATTCGGCGGAGGCATCGAACACGAACGCATAGCCGCCGGCCTTGCCTTTGGCGGTCACGGCTTCGCGAATGTCCTTGAGCACCTCGTCCATCATCCGGCGCATCTGCTGATCCAGTTGAGCGTCACCCATGTTGACAAATTGTTTCAACGCATCCTCGCTCTCCTTGACCTCCTTGAGCTTCGAGTCCACCAGCTTTTTGCGTTTGGCGCGTTCTTCAGCGGACACGGCCTGGTCGTTGGCGTCGGCCACCAGCTTCTGGTAATCTTGAACCAGTTTTTTGTGCGCGTCGTTCATCGTATCGAGTTCCTTCTTCAGGTCGGCTTTGCGATCCGTCAGGGCGGACCGGGCGCGCTTGGTCTTCCAATACTTCTCGAAAATCTGGGTCAACTCCACCGTGGCGATGCGACTCTGCGCTTCCGCCACACCGGCGGTGAAGATCAGCGCCGTCACCAGCAAAGCAATCATCCGAAACGATTTATTCATAGGCATAAAAAAATACAGAATTGCGCCGGTTCGCCAATCTCATTCTGCGTGAGCCGAGGGGGGCCGGGCGCGGCTCAACTCATTGCAAAGTGTGCCCGTCCGATTCCGTCCGCCTTCCCCGGACGGGCTGGTCGCAGCGCGACGAGCACCACCTGCCAAAAATTGAATTGCGCCCGACGGGACCGAACCGGCCCACCCATTGAGCTGTCTCCGGGTTGCCGGCACGAGGGTAAGACAGCGTCGCCGCAGCAAGCGTTCATTCTCCCCAAACCGCTCACGGGCTGGTCAGCCGGAAAAACTGCGCATCGTTGGTTGCGGGCAGCGTCACGTTGAGCGTGAGGTTCGTGGGCACGGGCGCGACCGGGACATACTGCCAGCCGTTGGTGGTGGTAACATTCGTCGTGGACTGGAGCTTGTAATCCGCCGCCAGGATCGGCCAGGAGAGGCGGACCTGGTCGCCGTCACTCTGCACCTCCAGCGTCGGCGGCGGGAGATTGGTGCTGATGATTTTGGCGAGAAAGGCATCCTGATACCCGGCAAACGATCCCTGCAAGGCCGCGCGCGTTGGAAAATTGGCCGAACTCGTCTGGCCCGCGAGGTAAACGTCTCCCACCGAGTCCACCGCAATGGCGTAGCCGTAGTCATACAACAATCCGCCCAAGTAGGCCGAGTTGAGCAGCGTGCGACCGTCAGCGCTAAGTTCGGCCAGAAACACATCCGTGAATCCGGAGTTCACCGCGCTTAAGACGCCGAGCGTGTTGGTGGTGGGAAAATTCAGCGAGCTGGTCGAGCCTACGACGTGCGCGTGTCCGGCCGCATCCACCGCCACATCCCATCCCTGATCATCCAACGCACCGCCCAACACGACGGAGTAGCCACCCGGCCCCAGCTTGGTCACGAAGGCATCGTTCAGCCCGAAGAAGTTCGTGCCCTGGCTGCCCGCGTAAACGGTGGCGGAGGATTGCGGGCTCACGAGCACCGTGAGCACGGACGGCGCGGTCGGCCCGTTGGTGACAAGATTCCAGGTGAGCGCAGCGTCCGTGCTCTTGAACAATCCGTTGGTGCTGCCGGCGTAGAGGGTCGCGGGGTTCTGGGGATCAATCGCGAGCGCGGTGATGTTCAATGCCACCAACCCCGTGCTGAACCGGCTCCAATTGGTCGCCGCGTCGAGACTCTTGAACACGCCGCCCGGCGTGCCCACGTACAGCGTCGTGGGCGTGAGCGGATCAATGGCGATGGCTTGCACAGCCTGACCCGCCAGCCCCGCGATGGTGGGAAACCAATTATCGCCGTTGTTCAAACTCCGATAAATTCCCGCGCCCGTGCCCGCATAAAGGGTCGTGGGCGAGCCGGCCGGAATCGCCAGCGCGCTCACCGAGATGTTGCCCAGCCCCGTGTTCACCTGCGTCCAGTTCGCCGCCGCGTTCGTGCTCCGGTAAACGCCAAACCCGTTCCCGGCAAAGACCAGGTCCGGCGTCAACGGATTCAACATCACCGTCGTCCGGGCCGAGTAAAACAGATTGACGCTGCTGAGCGCCCAATTCACGCCGCCATCAAGACTCTTGAACACTCCTTGGTCTGTGCCCGCATACACGATCAAGGGCGCCGCCGGATTCACCGCCACGGAATACACCGCGCCCACGGCAATGCCCGGAGCCAACCCGGAAAACTCGTCGGCCGGCGCAACCTGGATGGCCGAATCCCAGGTGCTGCCGCCATCGGCGCTTCGGGCAATGCCCCGCGCCGTGCCCGCATACATCCGCGCCGGATTGCCGGGGTCCATCGTCAGCGAATAAATCGTGGCGGCCGGCAGACCGGCGCTGGAGGCACTCCAACTCAGTCCGGCATCGGTGCTCCGAAAAATGCCGCCCGAATTCACCGCGCCGGGGGAAGTCGGAAATTCCGGGTCGTTGAACGTCGCCCCCGTCACATACACCTTGTTCACCGCATCCAACGTGAGCCGGTATCCGTAATTGGATCTTCGTCCGCCGAGGTAGGTGGATGAAACGAGCTGGTCGCCGGTGGGACTGACGACCGTCACGAACGCATCCTCCGCCCCGGCCAGCCACGGTTGGGACGCGTTGGCAGTCACCGGAAAGTTGGTCGAGGACGTATAGCCGGTCACGTAGGCGAGTCCGGACGCGTCCGCCGCCACATCATTGCCCCGCTCGACGCTCGATCCACCCAGGAACATCGAGTAGATAAGATTGGTGCCGGCCGGCCCGAACTTGGTGACGAACGCGTCGTCGTTGCCCTGAAAGTTGCCGTTGAATTGGGCGAACCGGCCCGTGACGTTGGCCGTGGGAAAATTTGCCGATTGCGTGAACCCGGCCACATACGCGTTCCCCGACGGATCCACCGCGATCCCGACGCCCTCGTCCACGCTGTCGCCGCCCAGGTAGGTTGAGTAAACCAGGTTCGTGCCGAACGGCCCCAGCTTGGTCACAAAGCCGTCGAGGGGATAATAACCGATGGCCGGATAGGGCACGCCGCTGATGGTCGGGAACAAGGCGGACTGCGTCGGGAAATCCGGCGAGTCGGTATAACCCGTGATGTAAACATTCCCGCTGGTGTCCACCGCCAGCGACAGGGCCGCGTCATCCAACGACCCGCCCACGTAGGTTCGGTAAATCACCTGCAACGCCTGGTTGTCGAACTTGGCGACAAAAGCGTCCCCATGACCGGCGGCACCCGCGCCGCTGTATCGGTTCGTCAAGGTGTCGGTCGTCACCGGCAGACCGGCCATGGTTTCGCCCGCCAGATAAACAAACCCGCTGGCATCCACCACCACGCCCCACGCGGCGTCCACACCGCTGCCGCCGTAAAACGTCGAGTATTCCAACACCGGATCAATCACCAACGGCAGACTCCGGTCGTACGCGCCAATCGCAAACGTCACCGTCCGCGCATCGGTCAGCCGATAGCCCCCGGCGATTTCCTTCCGCGCACCGCGCACCCATTGATAGATCGTCGGCTTGGGTTGCCGGATCTCCTCCGCGCCCAAACTCAAAATCAAATCACCGTGCGCATTGAGGCGGACCCGGTCCGCGCCCAGGCAGTGCATGGCGATGACCGAAGGATCGGCACCCGCCGCGACCTCGAAATCGAACTCAAGCTGTTGTGGGTTGCCGTAATGCACGAGGTCAATCCCCGGATAAATCCCGCGCACCCGCACTCGCGCGTACGTCGGCACGCCCGTGTGCCAGTTCGCCGGATCGCGACCGAGCAGATAATTGACCCGGCCCATCAGCTCATTTTCCCCTGACACCACGGCCGCGGGATTGGCGCCGAGAAATTCCATTTGCACCGAGCGAAAGGTCGTCGCGGCTGGAGTTGAACCCGCAGACCTGCCTGAAGCCGGATGCGCCGGCGGACGAGCCGTCTTGCGCAGCGAGACCCGGACGCTGGTAGGCGAAATGGAAAAATAATAATTCGGCCCACGCGCCATGAATCGGGCATCGCCGGCCGCCTGACCCAGATTGGCCTCGAAGCTGATGGGCAAATCGCCGGCGGCGGCGACCGCTGATTTGGAAACGCCGGACGCTGCGGCAACCGCGTGGGAACGGCCGGCCAACAGCGCCACCAGCAGCATCGCCGGCACGAAACGAAACCCGGCGCACGCCCCAACCAGCAAGGAGAATTCGGAAAGCCGTTTCATGTTCAGAAGGGTCGTTGCCAGCCGACGCCGAATTGGAACCGGCCTTTTCCGTCGCTGAACTGGTCGTATTGGATCGGCCAGGCGTAGTCGAGCCGGAGCGGACCGATCGGCAGGTTCAGCCGCAGCCCCACGCCCCAGTCGGAGCTGTATTCGTTCACATTCAAATCATAACTCGCCGGCCCCACGCTGCCGATGTCATAAAAAACAGCGAACCGCGCCCCGATGCCTTTGTCCGCTTCCGAGCCGAATATCGGCACGCTGTATTCCGCCGTGCCAAACCAAAATGAGTTGCCGCCCACCGGTTCGTCGAAGTTGCCGCCGTAACCGCCGCCATTCGGATTTTGCTGGCGCGGGCTGATGGTGCGGTATTCAAACCCGCGCAACGAGTAGAGTCCACCGAGATAATACCGTTCGTAAAACGGAATATCCTCGTTATCGAACGATTGCAGGAATCCGGCCTTCGCTCCCAGTTCCAGCACGTGCCCTTTGCCGAACCCTTTGAAATACCAGGCCGTGTTCGCCTCCAGCTTGTAGTAATCGTGGGAGCTGCCGAGGTAGCTCGAAGCGACCTCCGCCACCAGCTCGCTCCGTTGCCCGGCGTTGGGCAACCGGGTGTTGTTGCGCGTATCGTAGGCCAGCGTGCCGCCGGCCAGACCGATCCACGAATACCCGGATTCCTTGGTGATGTCCGTCGGCGCGTTGGGATAAATAATTGTCGGCCCGCCGCCCGACGGCCCGCCGCCCCCCGGACTGTTGGCGTATCCGTATCCGTGAATGCCATCCTCCAGGTGGGTGCCGATCTGCTCGATGGTGTAATAAATTCCGCCCCGCACGAAGTCGCTCCACAACGCGCGATCCAGCCCCACGTGCGCCCCGCTCCGGGTCTGGGTGTAGATATTGTCGGGGCTGAGGAAATCCAGGTCGCGATGATACAACTCCACCCCGAGCGCCAGCTTGCGATCCAGAAACCACGGTTCGGTGAAAGACAACACGTAATCCTGGCGTTCCGTGCCGAGCTGGACGCGCAGCCGGAGTTTCTGACCGCCGCCCGTGAACGTGGGCGGGTGAAACAGATCAAAATTCCCCTGCGTCACTTCCGCGAATCCGACAATCGAATCCACCGAGCTGAACCCCGCGCCGAAACTGAGATTCCCGGTGTTTTTCTCCTCGACGCCGATCAGGAGATCCTTGCGATTCGGCACCGTGGTCTCTTGCGGGCGCGCCTCCACTTTCGAAAAATAGTCCAGCCCCTTGAGCCGTTGCTCGCTCACGCGCACGCGGACCATGTCGAATGTTTCTCCCGGCGAAACCGCCAGCTCGCGCCGGATCACCTTGTCCTTGGTCTTGGTGTTGCCGCGAATCTCAATTTTCTCGATGTACGACTTCTGCCCTTCCTCGACGTGAAACTTCAAGTCCATCGTCCCGGTTTCGACGTTGGCCGCCCGGCTGACGCGCAAATTCCCCGCCCCGCGTCCCACGTCAATGAATCCCCGCGCGTCATAAAAATTCTGGATCGCGTCCGTGTCCTTTCTCAGCCCCTCGGCGGTAAACACGCTGCCTGACTTCATGGCAAAGTCGCGGTTGAGGATGGCGCTCTGCGCCCATTCGAGCCGCTCCGGCCCCGGCTTGGGCGCTTTGCCCGTCTTGAACATCGGGCTGACGGCATTGGTTGGCAGCATGGTCGTCCCCTCGAAACTGACCTTGCCCACGTGATACTTCCGGCCCTCATACAGGTGCAGCCGCAGGATGAGGTGATTCGTCTCCGGATACACGTACTCCACCTGGGTGATTTCGAAGTCTATGTAGCCGTTGCCCTGGTAAAATTCCCGCAGCTTGTCCTCCCGTTCCTCCAGCTTCACTTCCTGAAAATTGCCGTAACCCACCATCCACGCGCAATTCTTGCCCCACCACCCGAGCATTTCCGTGCGCAACTTGCTTTGCGAAAACGCCGCCGCGCCGACGAATTCGTAGCCGGAGATTTTGATCTTGGGACTTTCCTTGATCACGAAGGTCGCCGTCCCGCGCCCGGCCGCCTCGTCAATGCTCGTCAAATACTTGACTTCGGTGTTGGGGTAGCCGGACTTTCGGTACAGCTCGCGGATGGCGAGGCTGTCGGTGAAGAGCTTTCGTTCCTGCAGCGGTTCGCCCACCTTCGCGGTGATCTTCTTGCGAATCTTCGAGAGGCTCATCCGCTTGTTGCCTTCGATCTTGATTTCAGTCAACCGGGGATTGCCCTGCACGATGTAGGTCAGCACCAGTCCCTCCGGCTTCGTCTCGCGCGTGACCTGGATGTTGTAGAACAGGCCGGTGGCGTAGAGATTGCGCACGTCGTCATCCACGGTGATCGAACGGTACGGCTCACCCACGCGGGAGCGGAGCTGGGCCGTGATGAGTTCGTTGCCGACGGCTGTCGGACCCACGTGCCGGATTTCAATGCGGGCAATGGTCGGCTCTCCGAACGTCGGCTGCGCCGTCGCCCGCGGCAACCACCCGACCAGCACCGCCAATCCCAACCAAAACAGCAGCGTCCTCAATGATGCGTCATTGCCCCGGCACGTCGTCGTCACTGACTTTCGCTGCACTTTCAAATCGTGTGTACGGTTTCAAAAAGGTCAAATGCACGTCCCCCGTCGGGCCGTTGCGCTGTTTGGCGATCAACAAGTTCACGGGAATTCCATCCGCCTGCTCTTCCATGGGTGCGGCCTCGTCATCGTCGCTCGCCGGTTTGTACAACAGCCCGACCAGGTCGGCATCCTGTTCAATCGAGCCGGACTCGCGCAGGTCGGACAGGCGCGGTTTGCGGCTCTTGTCCTTCTCCAGCTCGCGGTTCAACTGGCTCAATACAATCACCGGCACGTCCAGCTCCTTGGCCAGCGCCTTGATACCGCTGGAAATTTCGGCGATCTCCTGCTGCCGGTTTTCCTGCGCTCGGCGCGAAGTAGAATGGAGAAGCTGCAGGTAATCAACCACAAAAAGCTTGATGCCATGTTGCTGCCACAGCCGCCGCGCCCGCGCCCGCAACTGCAAAATCGAAAGCCCCGGCGTGTCATCTATGAACAGTGGCGCGTTCGACATCTTGCCCGCGGCGCTCGTCAGTTTGGGGAAATCCGACTCGGTCATGAACCCCTCGCGAATGTTCCGCAAGTTCACCCGCGCGTTGGAGCACAACATGCGGAGCACGAGCGACTCAGCGGTCATTTCCAGGCTGAACACTCCCACCGGCAGCTTCTGCGTCAACACGATGTTTTCCGCGATGTTCATTGCCAGCGACGTCTTGCCCATCGAAGGCCGCGCCGCGATCACGATCATCTCGCCCCCGTGAAAGCCGTCCGTCATCTTGTCCAGGTCCGTGAAGCCCGTCCCCAGCCCGCCGAGCACGCCCTGGCGGTTGAAGTAATTCTCCACCTGCCCAATCGCCTTGTGGACGAGCGTCTTCACCGGTTCGATGCCACCTTCCGCCCGCGACTCGCTCATGCGCAGGATGTCGCGTTCCACCTCATCCAGCAGCGAATCCACCTCGCCGTCGAAATCATACACCCGTCCCACCACATCCGTGCAGGTGTGAATCATCTTCCGCAGCAGCGCCTTCTCCCGGGCGATCTCGAGGTAATACGCCAGGTTCGCTGCGGACGGCACGGCATCCTGCAACGCGTTCAGGTAGGGAATGCCCCCAATCTCATCGAGGAGTTGCTTGTCCTTGAGCCGCTGCTGCAACGTGATGATGTCAATGGGCGTCCGCGTGTCGTACATCTCCACCAGTGCGGCATAAATGGTCTGGTGACGCAGATCGTAAAATACCTCCGCACCCGATTTTAGTTTCTCGATGCACTGACCCATGCACTCATTGGGCGACAGCAACACGCACCCCAACACCCCCTGCTCCGCCTCGGGCGCGTGCGGCGGCAGCCGGTCCGCCCGGTGTGAGTCCAGCGCCGACGCTTTGCGCCGCCGCGTCTTCTTCAAATCGGGCGACCCTCCGGCACTCTCAGAAATTGAATCAATCATCCTCCGACCATCGGAGCCGATTTGGTCACGTCATGCAAATGGTACTTCTGAACAATCTGTTGACGACCCCCTGTGAGTAAAATCGCACCGGAAAACAAATTCGGTGATTGGACCGTTTTTGTCCTACCCAGTATTCCAGACTCTCCGAGCAAACGATGAAACCGGGCCAGCAGCAATGACTTGTCACGCGAATCCGATAACGATACCAAGTCCCGTGGCTCAGCCAAAGGAGTTACCCTGCTCCGCGCTTTGCCCGTATGGTCCGAGCGCCTCGGGCTGAACGGCAAGTGCGACATCGTGGAAGCCGAGTTCCCTTCGGCTTCCAATTTGAAATCTCAAATCTCAGATTTGAAATCGAGCAGCCCCGGTGGCGGATCGAAGCTGAAATCTGAAATCCCAGATTTGAAATTGAGCTGCATCGCGGCGCTCAAACCGGTCGAATTCAAACTTGGCAAACGACGCCAGTTCGAGAACGACGACGCCCAACTCTGCGCCCAGGCACTCTGCCTGGAGGAAATGTTTGGCCTCGCCGTTCCGCGCGGCGCGGTGTTTCATGCCGACAGCAAACGCCGTCGCGAAGTCGAATTCACCGCCGAACTGCGCGCCCGAACGGAGCGGGCGATCCACGAATTGCACGCCTTGCTTCGCCCCCCGGAAATCTCAAATCTGAAATCTGAAATCCTGCCGCTCCCGGCGGCAGTTTGGAAGCCCGCGTGCAAGGAGTGTTCCCTGTTCGACATCTGCCTGCCCAAAGCCACAGCAGCGGATGGCCGGGCCTGCCGGCCAGATCGGGCGCTTGCAGGAGCGGCATCCACAGGCGTGGCGCTGGCTGAAGTGGAAGTTGACGGAGACGCCGGGCGATTTGCAATTCGACCGAGACTGGGACCGAGAGAAGTTTCAAAAGAGCCTGCGCGCCGAGGGCGCGTATCTGTTGCGCGCCCACTGGACCGAGCGCGACCCGGCCCAACTCTGGCAGACCTACGTGCAACTGACCGAAGCCGAGGCCGCCTTCCGCACCCTCAAGAGCGAAGTCAAGGTGCGTCCGATCTGGCACTGGACGGAAAAGCGGGTGGAGGCGCACGTGCTGGTGGCGTTTCTGGGCTACTGCCTGTGGGTCTGCTTGAAAAAGAAAACCGAACGCCGCGCGCCCAGTCTGACGCCCGGCAGATCCTGGATCAACTGGGGCGGATCGCGCTGGTGGAAGTGTGGTTCGAGTTGCGGGACGGCCGGCGGATGTGTCTGCCCCGCATCACGCAGCCCGAACCGGCGCAGGCGGTGTTGCTGGAGCAACTGAACCGGAGATTGCCGCAACAATCCCCGCCGCGCGTGTCTGCCCAAGACCTGCCGCCGAGCGGGCCGGCGATGGCTTTGCCACCGCAAGCCACCTGATTTTGTGTGGCCGACCTGAGGCCCTTGCGTCGCGCCAGCGCTCTTCCTCGTCCGTCGGGGAGAACAAGTCCCGCAGAAGTTCTTTCTCCGCGCACGATGAGACGTTAAACTGCGAACAAGGATGAGAAGCGCTGGCGAGATTATTTTTCATTCCGCCCGAGTCCCGGGTTTCACGGGGCGCGGCGACAAATATCTGGGCGACATCGCGCGGGATTTGCGCCGCGTGTTGTGGAAGACGCAGAACACATTCTCCTCTCCCTCCTGCCGGTTGCCGGACGCCGCCTGGAGCGATGTCGCGGCGTTGCTGGTCGAATGGGCCGAGGACATTCACAACGACATCGGTTTGTGGCGCACCGTCGAGACGCATCAACGCCAATGCTTCGGCTCGCCGTTGCCGCTGATCGTGGACGCGGGCGAGAAGGATGATCTGGCCGGTTTCGACTCCCGGCGCATTCAGTTCTTCCTGTGGAATTCATGGCACTGGCTAAATCCCGAGCGAATGTTTTCACCTACGCACGCAGATTTGAAGCGGTTGGCGGAAGCCGCCAGCCGGCTGCTGACGGAGCGGTTTGCCCGTTTGCCGCAGGACTCCGGCGTGAAGCGATTCCTTGCCACACCCAACGACTACGGGTGGGACATCAAGCGCAAGCTGCTATGGATGGGAATCAACTCTTACCTCTTCCGCTTCCTGTTTTTCCGATATCTCGACGATGAAGAGCGCGAACCAGACACTCGCGCGAAGGTCGACTTCGTTTGCGGGCATTGCACCGAGTGGTCGGGACTCGGCGTGATTGACGTGCTGGCCGGGACGCTGGGCTTGCCGGAGCAGGACCGGGCAACGCTGCGGACCTGGTATGAGCGGCACAGCTCGTTCTTCCGCGTGCTCGCGCGGCATGAGGAGAGCGGCGAAGTGAAGACCATCACAGCGCGCAACGTCGTCAATGGCGAGCCCTACACCTCCGTATGAACGTGCCCAATTGTCCATTTGAGCCGGGAATGATGGTGTATGGCGCGCTGACGCCGTGGCGCGGGGAATGGGTTTGGTCCGGCCAGCAAGAGCCGTTTGGCAATGTGCCTGAGCACGAGGAAGACAGGCTTCGCCAGGAGATGCTCGAAACCGCCAGCGCCATCGCCTATCGCTATTGCGCCGACGAAGCCGCCCAGGCGCTGGAGTTTACTCGCGAACACCACATGAAATTCGTGGCGCACCACGGGGATGAACTGGTTGTGTTCCCCGATGGATTGGAGATGGCCGCCGCAGAACAAAAACGCATGGAGGCGGAATGGCGGATGGCGAATCCGGAACACGTTGCCCGGGTGATGCGCGAACGCGGCCTCGAACACCCGCGTCCGCGCATGAAACTGCCACCGGAAGTCCTGAGCCATGACCAGGGCATCGGGGTGTTTTCCAACCCGGACGAAGGCCAGGAGATGGCATTGCGCTTCAACCTCGTGCTTTCCGGCCTGCGGAAGAAAGGAGTTGGCATTCCCGGGGACGAAACAGAAACCTTGCGGCGTCTCGTAACGGACGCAGCCATCAGCCCGGCGTTCGTTCGGCGGTTGGTGGCTGAACACGGGATGGAATCGCTGGCCGAAACCTTTTTGCTGCGCCAAGCGCCGCCCGCCCAGACGTTGGAATTTTTGCTGCGCCGCCACAAAGGCCGCTTCTATCGCAAACGCTACCCTTCGCTTGCCCTCTTGCAGGGAACCGGGAAGCCAGGCGGTCAATGATGCGGCTCATCCACGAAGTCACATGAGCATTCAACACATCTCTCGAACGGGGAAGACATATTTCCTGAACATCGTTCCAGGCAAGACCGGCAGGCCGAAGTATCACTTCTCCACGCGCCCCGGCGCAACGCGGGCGGATGTATTGCCCGAAGGTTTCGAGATTTACGAGAACGTCAACGGCCAGGTCTTTCTCCGGCGCAAGACACCCCGGCTCATTACCGACACGGAACTGGAGTTGGTGAACGCAGCCCTCAAACGCCATGCCGAGGAATGGCGCTATAAAGTCGAGGTAAAAAAGAACGCGCTGATCATCCACGAAGCGAGTGACAACTCGGCTGCGCTGGAACGTATCGCCCTGCCATGGCTCAACCAGTCAGACATCGCACGCTCCGTTATTCAAAGCGCCAGTTACACGGCAGTGTTGAAGTTCATCCTGGTGGACGACGAAAAACGACTGTTCCTTGCGGAGCGATTCTGTTTTCGCGGTTCCGTCAACGATTGGATCGGCATCGGAGCCGGGCCGCGAGCATTACGTGTGGCCACCAGGAATTTCATCAAACACCTCGGCCAAGAGTCCTTTTTCGAGCTGTTTTGATAGCACTCAATGTGCGCGTATTATCTCAACTCCACGTCCGCAACATTTGTCAGGTAGTCAGAGAACATCGGACACCCACTACGGCACTTCGACTGGCCGGCATTTCCTGAACGGCGCGAAAACCCATTGGGGAATCTGGTGCGGGAGTTTTTTGTGGACGGACAAATCCATGCGTATAGCGGAAAGAGGCGGGTATGACGCAGCAAACGCGAAAGAGGTAGGGCGCGCCAGTCCCCGGCACGGCGTAGTTCGCGATCTCAGAGCGGCGCACGGAGTGACGCGCCCTGCCAGTCTCAGAAATTCGCCAACGCTTTTTCAATCCTCCCCAGCGTCTGTTCCTTTCCCAGCACCTCCAGCAGATGATACAGGCTCGGGCCGTTGGGATTGCCAGTGCAGGCCAGACGCGTGGGGTGAACGAGCACGCCGACTTTCACGCCCAATTCCGCAGCGGTGGCCTTGAGCGTGGCTTCGATGCTCGTGGCGTCGAACTGGTCCAGTTTGCCAAAGGTGGCGCGGAGTTTTTCGAGACGCGGCTTGTTCTCGGGCACGAAGCTTTTCTTGGCGGCCTCGGGGTTGTAGGTGATTTCGTCCTGGAAGTAGAATCCGCCATAGGCCGGCAGTTCGCTGAAGGTTTTGATCTTGCCTTGGCAGGTATCGAGCGCGGCTTTGACGTAGTTCACGTCGAACCGATTGGTGTCCAGGCCCGCTTTCGCCAGCGCATGCACGGACATTTCGTAGAAGCGGTCGGCGGGCAGCTCGCGGCAATATTCGCCCTGCAACCAGACGAGCTTCTCGAAGTCAAATTTGGCGTTGTGCCGGAGAATCTGCGGCAGGTCGAAGCGTTCGACGACTTCAGCGAGCGAAAGTTTTTCGGTGTTGTCCTTGGGTGACCAGCCGAGCAGGCAGAGATAATTATTCACGGCTTCGGGCAGAAAACCTTCCTCGCCGTAAGTCGTGAGTGACGCGCCGCGGTCGCGTTTGCTCATCTTGCTGCCGTCGGCATTCAGGATGAGCGGGATGTGCGCATAGTGCGGCGGCTCGACCCCGAACGCGCGGAAGAGCGCGATGTGTTTGGCGGTATTGCTCAGGTGATCCTCACCGCGAATGACGTGGGTGATGCCCATCTCCAGATCGTCCACCACATTGACGAAGTGGAACACCGGCTGGCCGTCGCTGCGGACAATGATGAAATCGGGATCAACCTCCTCACGGTCGGTGAGTTTGCGCCACACGTCGCCGACGACGAGGTCGGGAATGAGAATCGGCTCGCGCTGCATTTTGAATTTGATCGCGCCTTCGTGTTCGTAGGCCAGCCCACGCGCGAGGAGCGCTTCGACGCGACGCTGGTAGTTTTCCCTTCGTTGCGA
This sequence comes from uncultured Bifidobacterium sp., assembly GCA_964561105.1. Classification (GTDB taxonomy): domain Bacteria; phylum Verrucomicrobiota; class Verrucomicrobiia; order Limisphaerales; family JADLHS01; genus JADLHS01. The sequence continues at coordinate 35,326 of CAZLOH010000010.1, forward strand.
TTGAAAATACGGTCCGCGGTCGCCTTGGCCCCGGCCGGTGGCATCGGCCGTGAGCGGGCCTTCGTCCCAATGCAGCCCCAGCCAGCGCAGCCCGTTGAGGATCACGTCCACGGCCTCCTGCGTGTTGCGCGCAGCGTCGGTGTCCTCGATGCGCAGGACGAACGTGCCGCCGGTGTGGCGGGCATACAGCCAGTTGAACAAGGCGGTGCGCGCCCCACCGATGTGGAGGTAACCGGTTGGGCTCGGAGCGAAACGAACGCGAACTTTCATGGATTTATTTTAACCATAGATCCGGCGGGATGGACACAGCCAAGTGCGGGAAGCAGCTTGCATTTATGGTGCGGTCAAAGGCTTCCTCACGTCCAATCGCTGCAAGAGAGCGCACAGCGCGGCCAGCCGGGGCGTCGCCACCCCGGCCTGTTGCGCCTGCCGCAGGGGTGACAGGAAGAGACTCTCCAATTCGAGCGGTCGGCCTTGCTCAAAGTCCAGCAAGGTTGAAGCTTTGTACGCGCCCATCGTGCGCGTGCGCTCGATCTGCTTCGTCGCGAGGGTTTCGGCGAGGTCCAAACCGAGCGCGTTTGCCGTGGTGATGACTTCGCGCATCAGTTCGCGCGCCAGATTCTCCCAGCGTTCATCGGCGAGCAATTGATCGGTCGTCAGACAGGGCCGAAGTTGCGCGGGGCGAGCTGAAAGTTGCGCAACCAAGCCGGCGTCGCTGGCCGCGCTCGCCACGCCGAGCCCGTTGAACGGAATGTTCCAGACGAGTTTCTCCCAATGCGCCCGGGCCAGATCCTCGCTGACTTTGCAGGGCACGCCGGCCGCGCGAAACATGTCCGCCAGATCGTGGGTGCGCGGTTCCGACGGCCGCTGAAATTCTCCCAACATGATCAAACCGTGATCCAGGTGGTGGATGACGCCGGGGGCGATGCGGTTGAGGCAGACGAAGCACAGTCCGCCGAGGATTTGTTCCGCGGGAAAAAGTTTCGCCAGTTGCTCCTCATTGCCCAAACCGTTCTGCAAGGTGACAATCGCCGTCCGCAGCCCGACCAGGGGCGGCAGCAGTTTCGGGAACTCACCGTTGGCGGTGGTCTTCAGGGCAATCAGGACCACGTCGCAGGAGCCGATTTCTCCGGGCGATTTGGCGCAGTGCGGTCGCGCAATGAAATCACCTGCCGGACTCTGGACCCGCACGCCGTGCTGTCGCACCATGTCGTAATCCGACCGCAGGAGAAAATGCACCGCCATCCCGGCGCGACTCAACATCGCGCCGTAATAACTGCCCACGGCCCCGCAACCAACCACGGCGATCTTCATTGTGTCGGGTTTGCAATAAAAAAGGCACTCCGACCAAGTCAGAGTGCCTGAAAGGAAAGGGGCGGATTACTTGGCGCCGAGGATCGCATCCTTGGCGGCCTTGGCCACGCGGAACTTGACGACGCGCTTGGCCGGAATCTGAATCTGTTCGCCTGTGGCGGGATTGCGACCGAGGCGGGCCTTGCGGTTCACCAACACCAGCTTGCCGATGCCGGGCAGCGTGAAGGTGTTCTTGGCGTTCTTGTACGCGAGTGCCGCAATGTGCTCGAGAATTTCCTGGGCTTGCTTCTTCTTGATGCCGGCCTTTTCGGCGATCTCCGCAGCGACTTGGGACTTCGATAGTGCTTTTGCCATAATCAGTGTTGTGTTCTCTGGTTGTTGTTAGTTGTGCGTTAAAGTCGTTTGACTTGCCGCGAATTAACGATTTTCAGCGCAATCACGCAAGCAAATTTTGCAGGATTTAATTGAGTTCCGCCGGGATTCACGCGCGCTTGCGCGGCGCGACGAAGTCAAACCACGCCACTTCTGAATCACTCCGCCGGTTGCGGTTTTTTCTGCGTCACACCGACCGAGGTCAAAAGCCGGGAGACAAACGAGCGGCGCCCGGAGCCATCACGCGCGGCCTCCCGTTTGGCCGGCTTCGACTTCGGGATCGCGGGCAGGCGCGTTTTGGCCGGCTTGGTGGTGGGTCGGCCGAGGTAGGGTTCGAGTTTGGCCGTGAGTTTCAGGACCAGTTGCTGGCTCTTGTATTCGAAGGTGTCCGACAGCCCCAGACAAATCACGGGCCGGTCAAACTCCTTTGTGCCAAACCGTTTCTCAATCGCCGTCACCTGGCTCTCATCAAAAACAAAAATCGCATCCGCCCAGTTCATGAGCTCCTGGGTCAACGGATTTTTCGCGAACGTGACCGTCCCGGCCGAACGCACTTCCAGGTCTGGTCGCACCCGATACAAATGCTCCGCCGTCAGGCTGCGCACCTTGTTCTGGCGGCAGACAAACAACACTCTGGGTTTCCGGGGTGGCTCGCTCATCCCGTGTGAGGATAGCATACCGGATTCAGACTCTGAAATGGAAAGTTTGCCCCACGGGACGGCACATTCGTGAGGAAGCCGGCCCGGTTTGGTCTTTTCAATTGATGGCAGAAACTGGTATTGAATTGGACATGCCCGCTGAAAACACGCTGAAAGCGCGAGGCCTCCCAGGGGTCAACGAACCGGCCCCTCAGATTCTCGCGCAGCTCATTCAACAGGCGGAACGCGCCGGGGCCAGCGACATTCATCTCCAGATGCGTGGCCCGGCGGCGGATGTGTCATTCCGCCTTGACGGAGTCATCGTGCCAACCACGGAACTGCCGGCCTCCGTAGCCGAGCGCGTGGTCGGCCGCATCAAGTTTCTCGCGCGCCTCAAGACCTACCAAGACTCGCTGCCGCAGGATGGCCGCATCGAACACGCCGAACTGGGAAGCCAGCACGACATCCGCGTGGCGACTTATCCGACCGTGACCGGTGAAAAAATTGTTTTGCGACTTTTCAATGCCACCGCCGTCAAGCGCGTGGGCAATCTGGGCCTGGCGGAGTCCGCGCAAGCCGCGTTGGAAAACTTCCTGTCCCAAACCACCGGCCTGATGTTGCTCACCGGGCCGGCGGGCAGCGGCAAGACCACCACCATTTACGCCTGCCTGCGCCGGCTTGTCGAACAGGGCGGACGCCACATCATCACCATTGAAGATCCGGTCGAGCAAATCGTTCCGGGCACAATGCAAACCGAAATCAACGAAGCCATTGGCCTTGACTTCGCCAGCGCCTCCCGCCACCTCCTGCGTCAGGATCCACAGGCGCTCATTATCGGCGAGATTCGCGACGAAGAAACCGCCAACCTCGCGGTGCGGGCTGGCCTCACCGGACACCTGGTGATCTCAACCTTGCACGCCGGCTCCTGCCGCGGCGTGTTCGAGCGCTTGCTCGTTTTGTGCCCCGACCACTCCGCCATCGCCTCCGCAGTGGAACTGGTGTTGAACCAGCGATTGATCCGCCGCCGATGTCCAGACTGCGACGGTGCCAGATGCGCAACCTGTTTGCATACGGGCTATCAGGGCCGGTTGCCGCTGGTGGAATGGTTGCGCCTGACCGAGTCCATGCGCCGACAAGTCCGGGCCGCCGAACTCCAAGACATCAACCCTAACCCGACGCTGGCGGAATCCGCCCGTGATCTTTTGCGCCTGGGCTTGTCTGATCCGCGAGAAATACAACGTGTGCTGGGCCTATGAAAACCGACGAATTCGCCTTCTTCAATGAACAGCTCGCCGCGATGCTGCGAGATGGCATTCCACTCGAAGGCGCGCTGCAACGCCTCTGCGCCGAGATGCGCCAAAGCGAGTTGCGCAGCGAGTTGCAGGCGCTGGCCGACGACCTTGCCAAAGGCGTGCCGCTGCGGGAAGCCATCCGCCCGCGCCATCTGCCGGAACTTTACCGGTGTCTGATCGAAGTGGGCGCCCAAAGCAACGACCTGCCAGGGGTGTTAACCTTGATCGCCGATCACTACCAGCGCCGCTACACCCTCCTGATGCGACTGAAGGGATTATTGGTTTATCCGCTGATTGTGCTCGCCGCCGCGTTGGTTCTCTCCACGCTGCTGGCGTATCTATTGGATCATCTGGTCTGGCCCAGCCTCTCCTCCATTTCGACGCAAATCTCGCGTTCCAGCTTCCATGTGGCGCTCTGGTTTTCGCCGGTCATCCTGGCCGGACTTCTGGTTGGCGCCGTGGCCACCCTGACTCTCCCGTGGCTGCGCCGCGTGGTCCGCTGGCGCGTGCCGACGTTCCGCGACTCCAGCCTCGCGCAGATTGCTTCCTCCCTGTCGTTGCTGCTCCGCAACGGAGTGGCGATGGACCACGCATTGGCGCTGGTGGAACGCATGGAGCAAGGCTCACCGGCCAGCCGGGAAATCTCCGTATGGCGACAACGCCTCGCCGCCGGCCACGGCCGGTTCGTGGACATGGCCCCGGCCGGTCGCGCTTTCCCGCCGCTGTTCATCTGGCTCGTCGAACACGGGCGCGAAGACCTGGCCGCCGGCTTTCAACGTGCGGCCGAGATTTATCAATCCCGCGCCGCACATCGCGCCGAACTCTTGCTTTACTCTGCCCTGCCTTGCTCCGTCCTGGCGTTGGGCCTGTTGATCATGCTGCAAATCCAACCGGTGCTGGCTTCCTTGGCCCAGATCATGGGCCAGCTCGGTGGAACCGATTGAGGTTGGGTTGTGGGCGAATTTGCTGACATCGCGCTCCGAGTTGTAATCACGCTGCTGCTGTTATTGGCGTGGGCCATGACGCTCGGCGGCGTCCTGTTCTTGTTGCACTTTCTGCTGTCGCTGCCCTTGCGCCGCGCGGAAAGAGCGCGCACGATTCTCGATCTGATCGAGACAGCGCTTCAATGCGGCGAACCGGTCGAACCGGCGTTGATCTCGGTTTCGCAGAGTCGCGAGCAATCGGTGGGGGTGCGTTTTCACCTGTTCGCCGCGTGGCTGGAGAGGGGACTCCGGTTGGACGAAGCCCTCAAACGCGTTCCCCGTCTGCTGCCGCCTGGCATCGTCGCCATGCTCAAGACGGGTCAACAAATGGGCGACTTGCGAAAAATTCTTCCCGCCTGCCGGCAACTGCTGGCCGATTCGGTCTCGGAGACCCGGAGCGCGCTAAACTACCTCGTGGTCATCACGTTCGTCGTTTCGCCGGCAACCATCTTTGTGTTTTGGCTGACGGCGGCCGTCGTCTTCCCAAGGTTCGTGGAAATCAGCAATGGTCTGGGCGTGGGCCAACCCACGGGCAGCCAGTTGATGCTCTCTTATCGGTTCGCCTTTATTTGGGTTCAATGCTTGCTGCAGCTATTTGTCTGGTTGTTCGCCCTGGTCCATGTGCTCGGCCCCCGGGCGCGCGCGTGGCTCCCGGGTTTTGACCGATTGAGCTGGCGGTTGCCTTGGCGGCGCAAACGGATGCTACGCGATTTTTCCGTCATGCTCGCCACCTTGCTTGACGCCGGAATGCCCGAGCCGGAAGCCGTGCGTCTCGCCGCGGATTGCACGGTCAACTCCGTGTTCCAGCGACGCGCCACCCGCGCCTTGCACGCGCTGCAACAAGGCCGGTCGTTGACGGACGCCGTGTCGGAGCTGGATGACAGCGGTGAGTTTCGCTGGCGGCTGACGAACGCCACCCACGCTCACAGCGGTTTCCTCACCGCCCTGGGCGGCTGGCACGACGCGCTCAACGCCAAGGCGTTTCAGAACGAGCAAGCGGCCGCCCACATCATTTCCACGTCCCTGGTGTTGTTGAACGGCATGTTCGTCGCGGCGGTCGTCATATCGGTTTTTTCGTTTCTGATTTCCATCGTCAACGCAGGAGTCCTATGGTGATCCTCACAAGCCCGTCGTTCCGTTCTCGTCCACACCACGCCCGCGCGGCCCTGATGGTCGAGCTCATGGTTGGCATTGCCATCCTCGGCATCGCCGTTTTGCCACTGGCCTACTCCTTCGCCAAGGAGCATCAATATCTGCGCGCCTGCTATCAACGCGCCGTGGCCATGGAAATTGTGGATGGCGAAATGGAGGTCCTGCTCGCTGGGGACTGGCACTCCTTCACCAACGGCGTTCACACACTCACCCCGCGCGCGCAGTCGTCGGCCAACCTGCCGCCCGGCCGGCTGCAACTCACCGTTGCCGGCAAGAATCTGCGATTGGCATGGCTGCCGTCGGGTAGAGACCAAGGTGGCCAGGTCGTCCGGGAGGCGACGGCTCGATGAACTGCAAGCTTCACCAATCCCGACCCCGGCAACACTGCCCGGGTGGGGGCGGCTTTTTGCTCATGGAGTGTATTGTTTACATCGGACTGGTGTTCGTCATTTTTGGTTTGGGCACGCTGGCCTTTTACCGTTGCTTCGACAACATGAAAGCCCTGCGGCGCAACTCCGACGACATCACGCGGGTCCTGAGCGCCGGCGAGCTCTGGCGGGAAGACATTCGCGCCGCCACCAAACCAATTCATTTTGAAACGAGCGATCAACTGTTGCTCATTCCCCATCGGGCGGGCGAAGTCGCCTACAAGTTCGCCGGGAATCAAGTTTCCCGCCGAACCGGCCCCAACGCACCCTGGGTGGTGCTGCTGCCCAAAGTGGAGAATTCGCGGATGCAAGCCGCACCACGCGCGTCGGTGACGGCCTGGCAATGGGAACTGGAGCTGGCAACTCTGCGCAAACCTGCCGTCATCCGTCCGCTGTTCACCTTCACCGCCGTACCCGGCGCAACCACGCCACCATGAGACTGCTCGAATCAACCCGCCGCCATCACCAGAATCAGCGCGGATTCCTCGTCATTGCCTTGCTGGCGCTCATTTCGATTATGCTGATCTACATCGCGGCCAACCTGCACGTCCTGGCGTCGCTCAAACGAGACATCCGGTTGCTCGAGCAAAAACAGGTGCAACGACTGAACCGGACATTTCCTTCCCCAACTGCGGCGAACACGAACTCCCCGCCCGCCACTGTGCCATGACACCTCCGCCTCTCAATCCAGTGGCGATGGACAGGATCGAAGTGATTGAACGCTCGCTGCGATGCTTCACTTATGGACTGATCGGACTATTGCCGGGGCTGGGCGCGCCTTTTGCCGCCATAGCCATCGTCAACCACTTCCGGGTCAGCGGCCGTTGCGGCGGCCAATGGAATCCCGCCCGCCGCTATCTCGCATGGGGATTGGTTGCCGCGCTCGCCGGATTATCCGCGACCTTGGCGCTCACCGCCATTATTGCCTTGGCCATCGCTCTTCCGCCGACCGGTTCGTCCGGGTGATTGCGAACGGTTTTTTCGTCTTTGATTTTCGACCCCGTGCCGTACCCTCCCGGGCGTTCAGAAAATGGGATTGAGCTTTTACAACACCTTGTCGCGTTCGGTGCAGGAATTTGCCCCGCTGGACCCCCAGGCCAAAAAAGTCGGCCTGTATTGCTGCGGGCCGACGGTTTATGACTTCGCGCACATCGGCAACTGGCGCACATTCGTCTTCGCCGACCTTGTCCGGCGTTATCTCGCCTTCAAAGGTTACACGGTCCAACACGTCATGAACATCACCGACGTGGAGGACAAAATCATCCGCCGCGTCCGCGAAACCATGATTCCGCTCCGCGAGTTCACCCGCCGATACGAGCAGGCATTCCTCGACGATCTGCAGGCGTTGAATTGCCTCCCGCCGCACCACACGCCCCGGGCCACGGAGCATATCCCCGAGATCATTGCGCTCATTGAGAAACTCATCGCACGGGGCATTGCCTATCAGGCCGCCGATGGCTCGGTCTATTTCAGCATCGAGAAATATCGCGCGGGCGGCTGTCACTACGGCCAGCTCGTGAAGTTGAACTTCGACGAAATGCGCGTGGGCGAACGCGTAGCCTCCGATGAATACGACAAGGAGGCGCTGGCCGACTTTGCGCTCTGGAAGGCGCGCGTCCCGGATGATGGCGACGTCTTTTGGTCCAGTCCGTGGGGCGAAGGCCGGCCCGGCTGGCATATCGAGTGTTCCGCCATGAGCATGAAAGTGCTTGGCCAGAGCTTCGATCTGCATCTCGGGGGCGAGGACCTGAAATTTCCGCATCACGAGGACGAGATCGCTCAAAGCGAAGGCGCGACCTGCCGGCCCTTCGTGAAATACTGGCTGCACGGCGCGCACCTGCTGGTCGAAGGCAAGAAGATGAGCAAGTCGCTCGGAAACTTCTTCACGCTCCGCGATTTGGTGGCCAAAGGATTTAAGGAACGGGAAGTTCGCTATCTGTTCTTCACCGCCCATTATCGCGAGACGTTCAATTTCACGCTCGATGGACTCACGGGTGCGCGCAGGGCACTTGGCCGAATAACGGAGTGCCTGAATAGAGTCCTCGAGTATTGCGACGACCCTCAACAGGAAATTGTTTATGTTCGCAATCATCCAGAATCCAAACTGATTGAAGATTTCAAAACCGCCTTGGACGACGATTTAAATGTCTCAAGGGCATGGGGCGTAGTTTTCGAGTGGGTTCGAGAGTTAAATAGGTTGCTCTCCCAAAATGTTCTATCACGAGACCAGGCCGTGAGCGCAATTTTTGCGTGGGAGGAACTCGATATGGTCCTTGGTCTGAAATTAAAGTTGAGGTCGGCTTTTCGAATGCGCAATGTTCCAGGCGTAGTACCTGTTGGTCAGCTTGCTGTCTCGGAAGGCGATTTGTCAGCACCTGTGGATATTCAATTGCTCTTGACGCAAAGGATGGCAGCCCGTGCCGCTAAAAACTTTCAACGCAGCGATCAAATTCGCGAGGAATTGAAAGCCAAGGGCTGGGTCGTTGAAGATTCGCCGAAGGGACCAAAACTCAAACGGCTGTGAAGGGACTGTTCATCACCTTTGAGGGCACGGAGGGCAGCGGCAAGAGCACTCAGGTGCCCTTGCTGGTCGAGCGACTGCGCGAATGGGGGCACGTCGTGCGCGTCTTTCGCGAACCGGGCGGCACGCCCATCGGCGAGGAAATCCGCCACACCCTCAAACACAGTCACGCCAACGCGGCCATGACGCCGGAAGCCGAGCTGCTCCTGATGAACGCCAGCCGCGCCCAGCTCGTGCGCGAAGTCATCCGCCCGGCGTTGTCGCGCGGTGAGATCATCGTGTGCGACCGGTTCTACGATTCCACCACGGCGTATCAAGGTTACGGTCGAAAACTCGATTTGCAGAACGTCCGCAGCCTCATTGACATCGCCGTGGGCGACACCCGGCCGGACCTGACCTTGTTTCTCAAAATTCCGCCCGCCGTGAGCGAGGAACGCCTTCGCTCGCGCCAAGCCACGATGCCGTTCATCCGCGACCGCATCGAGGAGGCTGATCGCGCCTTCTTCGAGCGCGTGGCGCAAGGCTACGACGCGATCGCCGCGGCCGAGCTGGCGCGCGTCAAGACCATCAATGCCGCCGCCACCATCGAAGAGGTGCAATCGTCCATCTGGCGGCTGGTCGCGCCGCTCGTGGCCACAGGCAGCGCCTGAACATGCGATTTGCCGAACGGGAGAAACCAGCTACCTTCCTGCCAACGGGAAGCCAAAAATCGTGATTGAAGAAACCATCAAGCAAATTGAAGCCCGGATTCAAGCAGCCGAGTCGCTCACGCCTGAACGGCAACGGGAACTGGTCACTTTGCTCGCCACGCTGAAGACCGAGGCGGCGGAACTGGCCAAGACGCACCAGGCACAGGCGCAGAACATCGTCGGCTTCACCCAGGCCAGCACCCACGAAGCCACGCGCCCGACGCAGGATCCGCAGTTGCTCAATCAATCGGTGGAAACCTTGCGGCACTCGGTGGCGGAGTTTGAAAAGTCCCATCCTCGTCTGGCGCAAATCGTCAACAGCATCAGCACCGTACTGTCGAACAGCGGTATTTGAGCCAGTGGAGCGCCGGCCTCCGACCCGATAAATCTCGGCACACCCGCGTCAGTCGGATGAGAAACCGGCGGCGCCTTACGGAAATTCCTCCTTGTCCTCACAGGGCTGCAGCTTCGCAATCGCCGCCATGATTTGATCCGCGACTTCCTGATAAATCGCTTTCAAGCGCGGCTTCGTGCAGGTCCTGGCCTCGGCCCGAAGTTCGGCGAAATACATTGGCTGGCCGTACTTGGCCATGATTTTGTGCGGCCGAGGAAACGGGACCTCTTTGCCGAACGCCTCGAACGTGCCGAACACCCGCACCGGCACCACGGGCGCACTGGACTTGATCACGGTCAACCCGATTCCCGAGCGCGCGGGTTGCAGTTTCCCATCGAGCGTGCGTGTGCCTTCCGGGAACAGGATGATGCCGCCACCCGCCAGCAGCCGGTCCAGAATGGCTTTTAAGCCCCGCGCGCCACCGCCCTCCCGATCCACCGGCACGGCGTCCCAATTGCGCAACACCCAGCCGACGCCCCAGAAGCGAAACAGCGACTCGCGCGCGAGGTAGCTGATACCACGGTGAAGAGCGGTGCCAACCAGCGGCGGATCCAGAATGCTCGCGTGATTGGACGCCAGGATCACCGGTCCGGAACCGGGCACGCGCTCGGAATTGAACCATTCGACGCGGAAATAAATCCGGTAGGCGATTCGGAAAAACAGCCAGCCGCAATAATAGACCGGATTCATCGCCCGTCCGCCTTCAACCGTTGCTGGATGTCCGCGATCAACAATCCACTGGTCTGTTCGCTGGTCAGGTTGGAGTTGTTGATGACTTTGGCACCCAGCGCGATCATCAACGGCGCGGCGGCGCGCTGGCTGTCGCGTTGGTCGCGCGCGGCCAGATTCTCGTTCACCCCTTCCGCCGCGCGTCGCTTCGTGCGCTCCTCCAGGTGCGCGTCGAGGTAATACTTGTAGTCCGTCTCCGGAAACACATTCGTGCCGATGTCGCGGCCTTCCATCACCAGATTGCCGAACTGGATGCAATCGCGCTGCGTCTGCTTCATCCACGCGCGCACCTTGGGCACGGTGGCCACCATCGAAACCGCCACGCTCACATCGGCGGTGCGGATTTCCTTCTCAGGAAAATAACTGTCCACGGTCAGCCGCACGTGCTGGTCCACGACCTCCAGCCTGGTTTTCCATTTGCGACACGCCGCCGCAACCGCCTTGGCGTCGTGGAAATCAATGCGGTGCTTCAGGCAATACCATGCCAGCGTGCGATACATCGCGCCCGTGTCCACATAGACAAAGCCCAGCGCCTTGGCCACGAGCTTCGCGTTCGTGCTCTTGCCGCTCGCGCTCGTGCCATCAATGGCGATGACGATTGGATGCTTGGTTTTCACTCGAAATCTTAATCTTAATCTTCATCTCTTTCTTAATCTCGGCCGGTGTGAGGAAGATTAAGATTAAGAAGAAGATTAAGATTAAGAGCGGGGTTCACTCCGCAAACAAATCTTCCCCTTCCAACTTTCGCGTCCGCTTCCCGTCCTGCACCTCCCAAATCTCCACCCCCAAGCCGTTGGGCGGCGGCGCGGCGAGTTTCTGGAAAAAGTTGGGGAACGTCTTCTTCACACAGGCGGGATTCTTGAGTTTTATCCCGGGCACTTTCAATCCCAGAATGGCAAAGCACATGGCCATGCGATGGTCATTGTAGGTTTCGATCTCTGCGCCATGCAACGTTGCTTGAAACACTGTCAAAGTCTCACCCCTTTCTTCAACATTTGCGCCGCATTTTTTAAGTTCCGTACGCAGCGCGGTAACTCGCTCGCATTCTTGTAATCGAAGCCGACGAAGATCCGTGAAGTGGATGCCTTTCTGACGTTGTTCCATTCCCAAACCTCCCCAAACATCGGCAGCGATAACGATGGCTGTCATAATGCTATCACCGAGTTGTCCTTCTCGCGACAATCTTTCCGGCAATGGAATGAACGCCTGAAAATCAGCATCTATCTGCCATCCTGACCTTGGCCAGTTTCTCACGCTCAACGCCAGTTGATCACCCTTAACCGGGCCGCGCGCGCCAGCTGGGTGAGATGCCTGTACCCATTCCCAAACTTCATGAAAGCGAAAGAAGATGCTCGAGTGCGGTGTGCTCTCCACAAACCCCCGCATCCACGAACCCACCGAAACGAGCCAGTTTGCCGCGAGAAAATAACTACCACTCGACGCATCTGGCTCGACCAGGTAATTGCCGCCATGCTTTGGAAATACTTCAACCAGGCGTTTGGTCATTTCTACATACGGCATTTCCTCAATATCTTCTCCGTGAATTTTCACATCCCAACCCCCGACTTTAGCTCCCAACAAAAGTGCCGACGCAAATTGCGAACTCTCGCTCATGCTGACCTTACATTCACCCGGTTTCCAACCTGCGCCATGAAACGTTGCTGGCAATTTGTCATTCGCGGAATCCACGCGATAACCAAGTTCTCGCAACGCCCTGAACAACTCGGCTTGCGGCCGCTCATGCATCCGCGGCACACCGCTCAAGCGATAGACGCCGTGGCCCAGACAAACCATCGCCGCCAGAAATCGCGCCGCCGTACCGGCGTTGCCAACGAACAACTCCAACGGCTGCTCCGCCGTGCCGCCCTTCGGAATCCGCCCACCCTGCCCTTTGACCGTGATGGTCCGGTTGCAAAACTCTGCCGGATCATTCTCCACACGCACGTCAAAGCCCAGCGTGCGCAATGCCTCGGTCATCACCTGGGTGTCCTCGCTCCATAACGCGCCTTGAAGCGTCGCTTCGCCTTCGGCCAGCGCGGCGAGGATGAGCGCGCGATTGGTGATGCTCTTCGAGCCGGGCACGGTGATTTCCGCGCGCACGGGTTTTTCCAGCGGGACGATTTCGATGAGGGCGGGAAGCACAGACTAATTTCGAGTTGTGAGTTTTGAGTTTTGAGTGCCTCCGCTCGTCTCGGCGGTGGTTTTGACGATTGAGCTCAAAATTCGAATCAACTCCTCGATGTTGGTCAGGCAGGAGTTGACGTCCACCGGCGCAAGTTTTGATTGTTGTAGCAATGCCAACCAGTAACGGGTCTCGCGCGCTTCCTTGGATGCGATTGACATTTTCGAAAGAAAATCCCTCCGGCTCTGAGCCGCAATTGCCTCCTCAACATTTGCGCCAATGCTGGTCCCGCTGCGTAACAACTGTTTCGAGAGTACAAACTCGCGCGTCTCCTGCAACCTTTGGTAAAGCGCAATCGTTTCAAGCGCAAAGGCAAAACTTTTTTCCCGGATGATACTCCTGGCCATAACTCCAAATTCAAAATTCTGAACTCAAAACTCCCGTTATTCAGGCGACGGCGAGGCGCAACCGGCCTGCCAGTTGTCGCGGCGCGCTTTGGCCGTTTCAAACAACTTCAAGATTTTGCCGGCATTTTTTTTCTTCTTTCGCAACAACGCCTGCACCGATTGCAATTCCCGGACAAATTCATCCAACGTCACGCGCAGCGGCTCACGATTCGCCAACATGATGTCCCGCCACATTTCGGGAGAACCCGAGGCGATGCGCGTGGTGTCGCGAAAGCCGTTGGCGCAAAGCAGCGATTGTTGCTTCGGACGCCTGGGGTCGAGCACCACCGACGCCAGGACGGAGGCGATTATGTGCGGCAAATGACTGGTCCGGCTCACCAACGCGTCGTGCGTTTCCGGGGAAAGTTTCACGACGCGTCCGCCAATGGATTTCCAGAAGCCCTCAATTCTTCGCAACGCCGCCTGGTTCGTGCGATGGGTGGGTGTCAGGACGCAAGCCGCGCGCTCAAACAAATCCGCGCGCGCCGCCGCGACCCCAACTTTTTCCGCGCCCGCCATCGGGTGACTGCCGACGAAGTGCGCGCCCGCTTTGGCAACCAGCGGCTCCAGTTCTTTCACCACGCTGGATTTTACGCTGCCAACATCGGTGACGACCGCCCCACGCTTGAGCGCCGGCAGGAGTTGTTTAACCAGCGGGCGCATCTGCGCCAGCGGCGTGCAAAGGATGACCAGCTCCGCCCCGGAAACCGCGGCCAGCAAATCCGTCGTGGCGTAATCCACCGCTCCGGCCTGCTCGCAATCCTTCACGCTGGCCGCACGGCGCACGAACCCCGCCGCTTCCCGCGCGAGCCGGCGACGTTTTATCGCCAGCCCCAGCGAACCGCCCAGCAGCCCGACTCCGACGATGGTGATTTTTTGAAACTGCACGGCCAAAAGATAGCGGAGGCCCGGCGGAGGATGAAAGTTGGAAATGACTTGGCGCGGCCGGCCCGGAAACTATTCCGGAACCGGGGCGGCGGTCATTTCCGCATGGCCGAGTCCAGGCAGGCATCCAGCACCCGCTGGGTGAGCAGGGCGGCGCGCGGCCATTCCTCATTGAGATGGCGGGAGAGCACTTGCCGGGCGAAATTGCGAAACATGTTGGCTTCCTGCGTTGTAGCCGGGTTGTCCCCCGACTCGGTGACGGCAAAGGAGCGCACGGTGTGTTCCTGGCGAAAGTCGCAACCTTCATTCCGGGCGCGGACTTGATTGACCTCAAACGCCACGCCGCTGCCGGTGAACGGTTGGACGAAATCGGGAATTCGCACGTAGCCTTTGGTCCCGGTGAGGTTCGCCCATTCATTCAGTTCGGCCAGGAACGAACAATGGAAATCCGCCGAGACGCCGCCGGCAAAAATCAGTTCGCCCGAAAAACCCGCCGGGACGAAACGTCCGTCGCGTCCTTCGCCGATGTGAGACAGGATGCGGCCCGACACCTCGACCGGCATCTGCCATTTCATGGCCCAGAGCGCAAGCCGGATGCCGTACCAACCCAGGTCGCCCAAGCAGCCGAACGGTTCCAGCTTCGCGTCGGCGCGGATATTGTGGCGCAGGAAATCTTCGCCCGCCAAAAAACTGAAGTGCGCGGTGATGCGTTGCAGCGGGCCGACGGAAGTCTGGTCGTCGAGCACCTCGCGGAGTTGAGTGAGCCGGCGATGGTGCATGAACATCACGCCATCCATGAACTGCACCCGGCATTTGTGGCAGACGGTCAGCATTTCTTCGAGATCCAGCGCGCTCACGGCACAGGGTTTTTCAATCAAGACATGCTTGCCCGCCTTGGCCGCGCGCAAAACCCATTCCTTCCGCAGACCCGTGGGCAACGGGATGTACACCGCGTCCACGTTGGGGGAGAGGATCAATTTCTCGTAACTGTCCAGCGCGACAGGTGGTCGTTCGAACGGCTCCTGACGTTGACACTCGGCGATGAACTGGTTGGCGCGCTGGAGATCGCGACTCGCAACCGTGGTGACGACGCCATTGCCGCTGTGGCGAATGGCCCGCCAGTTTTTGCGCGCGATGTGCGCCGCGCCCAATATGCCCCACCGTAATTTGTTCATGGTTTTGTTCGCTCCGCGGAACTCCAGTTCCGCGCGGTTGAGTCACCGGCCGCATCCGGGCGAAACTGGAGTTCCGCGTTCTGATTCAACGGCCTCGCGCACCCGCGCCAGAATAACGTCCGCCACCTGCGGTGCGCTGCCAACGGCGGACGAATACCAGATCAACTTGCCGTGCCGTTCCGTCGGATTGCGCCAGGTGGGCTGGCCGGCCGCCCGCCGCGCTTGCACCACCCGTTCGGGTTCGCCCAGCAGCACCGGGATGTCTTCGACCACATGCAACCCGTCACTGACAAAAAATGGAACTACCACCAGATTGCGGGTGCCGGCCAGCTTATGGCAATCCGCAATCCGAGGGTTTTCCTCCAGGAATACCGCCTGCACCTCCGCATAAAGATTCCGCGCGCGGACTCGTTCCACCTGTTGTTCGACAGCCCGGCGGGATTGCTCGCTGCGCTCCGTACCGTGACCGGCCAGAAACAAAGTGATTTCTGACAACTTCGGCGCGCGGGGAAACGGATGCGCGGCCACCACCTCCGTCGCGCGGGCCAGCAGGATGTCCAGCATGCGGTCATGCGTGCCGACGGGCAGGCAGTAAGTCAGCCGGCCGCCCGGCGTCTGGAGCCTGAGATCGGCGGGAAACCCCAGTTCGCGCGGAATGATTTCGCTGGCAAAAAAGCCTTCGCTGATGAACAGCGGGACGATGAACACCCGCGGTGACCGCACCCCCGCGAGCACCGGTTTGATCCGGGGTTCCTGCTTCCAAAACGCCTCGCGCACTCCCGCAAAGAGGCCGCGCCGTCGCAGCTCCGCCGCGTGTTGATAAACCGAGGCCGCCGAGCCGTCGTTCTTGGTCGTCCCATGCCCGAGCACGACGAGGGTGGCGTCCGCAAGGCCGTCCAGATTCACGCGCCAGAATTAGCCCAGCCCGCGCCCGACTGCAAGGCGGCGTTGCGCCCAGGGGCATTCAAGAATCGCCGTTTGAAAAACTGATTGAATGTCTTTGACTCCGGCGGCGCCTTTTTGCTCCAATTCGGCCGTTCTAAATACAAGCATGAAAACTAAAATGACTGTGTCCTCAAAAATGATCGCGTGGTGCGTCGCCACGGCGGTGCTGGCCCTGAGCGCCACCTTGAACGCGGCGGAGCACGAGAAGCCCAAGACGGATGTAAGCAAGATTCCGCCGGCCTCCACCAAGCAGGGGGTGACCTACGCCGGCGACATCAAAGCCATCTTTGACAAGTCCTGCGTGAAGTGTCACGGCGAAGAGCGACCGAAGGCGCATCTGCAATTGACCAGCTTGGAGCACGCGCTTAAGGGCAAGGTTCACAAGGACGGCAGCCTTGAGAAGGTCATCGTGCCCGGCAAGAGCGTCGAAAGCCAGCTCCTGGTCAGCGTCGCACACGCCAACGATGATGAGGATACCTGGATGCCACCGCTGAAGAACAAGGCCAAGATCGGACCGCTGACCAAGGAACAGGTCGGGTTGATCCGCGCGTGGATTGATCAGGGCGCGAAGTAACGCACGACGATTTCACTCGGGCGTCCACCGGCAACGGCGGACGCCCTTTTGGTTCAACGCACCGGAGTCAGCGGCTGGCGCTTGAGTTGTTTCAACTGTTGTTGCTCGCGCAGCAACTCAATCTTCGCGGCATCGGCCGTGTCCGGTTGACTGATGCGTTGGGTCAACGCCGCAAGCTGCCGGTCGAGGAATTGATTGCGCAACCGCATCGTCACATCGGCCAACTGCTGGGCCGGGTGGGGAATTTCGCGTTCCTCCATCGTGGCTTCGGTGATCAAACTTCGGACGGACGCGGAGTCGAATTCATCGAGAAATAATCCGACGCTTCGCCACGAACCCTCCGTCTCGGCTCGCAACCGGCGCGTCACGATGTCCTGGAGGATGACGTGCGGAATCCAGGCGGGATCCAGATGCGCCGCCAGCCACGGCAGGTTTTCCTCGTGTTTGAGCGTCAGTTTGAGCAACCACAGCTCCGAAGCTGTCGGACGGGGCAATTCCGGATCAGTCGTCTCAGCCGTCTCGAATGACTCCGATTCGGACGCCGCCGGTGCGTGAGCGGGGCTTTTTTTGAATTCCATCCGCATCGCATCCGGTGTCACCCCCAGGCGCAACGCCGTTTTTTGCGCGTACTTGTCCACGAGCACCGAGTTGCCGGTTTTGCGAACCGCCTCGGCCATTTCGCGGAGCACGGTCAATCTTCCCTTGTCGGTGGTGAGATCGTTTTGTCCGCACAACCGATCCAGGTAGTAATCGAAGAATCCCTGCGCGCCGGCGATCAACTGGCGGAAGGCTTCGCCCCCGTGAGCCTTGAGGTAACTGTCCGGGTCGTCTGGTGCGGGAATTACCGCCACCCGCACGGCGACGCCCGAGGCCAGCAGGCTGTCGAGCGCGCGCACGGCGGCGTTCTGCCCGGCGGCGTCGGAGTCGAAACACAGCACCACCTCGTCCACGTAGCGTTTCATGATCCGCGCGTGCTGCTCCGTGAAGGCCGTGCCTTGCGGCGCCACGACATTCTGCACGCCCGCCATGAAACTCGCGATCAGGTCCAACTGACCTTCGCAGACGATGGCAAACCCCGCGTCGAGGATGGCCCGTTTGGATTTGTCGAGTCCGAAGAAAACTTTGCTCTTGGTGAAAATCGGCGTCTCGGGCGAGTTGACGTACTTGGCGGTCTTTTCGTCGCCGGAGAGAATCCGTCCGCTGAAACCAACCACCCGGCCCTGCTCATCGCAGATGGGAAACATGAGCCGGCCACGGAAGCGGTCGTAGTGCCGGCCGGTTTCCTCTTTCTTGAGAATCAATCCCGCCTTCTCGATGAGCGCCAGGTCGTGACCCTTGCCCCTGGCCCAGTTTACCGTGTCATCCCATGCTTCGGGCGCGGCGCCGAGCCGGAAGAGTTTGATCGCCTCGGCGGACACGCCGCGGCGGGCCAGGTAATCCCGCGCCGGTTGTCCGGCGGCTTCACCGGCCAGGCAGCTTTGCCAGCGCTGGGTAATCGCTTCGTGGATTTCCAGCAATTGATCCTTGAGATGCCTGGACTCCTGCGCGGCGGGATTCTGTTCCGTCTCCAGCGGAATCCTGGCGCGCTCGGCCAGCCGCCGCACGGCGTCCACAAAACCGATGTTCTCGTATTCCCGGACGAAGCTGAACACGTCCCCGCCCTTGTGACAGCCGAAGCAATGGAAGATTTGCTTGTGCGGATTGACGTTGAAGCTGGGCGACTTCTCCTTGTGAAAGGGGCAGAGCGCAACGAAGTTCGCGCCCGCGCGTTTCAACGGCAGATAGCCGCCGATGACATCCACAATGTCGCTGGCGGCGCGAACCTGTTCGAGAGTGCTGTCGGAAAAAATCCCGGCCACACGCCATCAAAGACGGAACGAGGCGTCAGGGCAAAGTAAATTCTTTACGTTTGGCCGTGGTGTCGCTTGTCCCAGCCGCCCCGGGTGTGGTGGGCTTGATCAGAAGGAAGCTCATGTACTTCTTGATCTGCGGTCCGGTGAAGGATTTCTGGAAGACATCATCCTGCACGGACGAAAGCGTGGGGAAGAACTGGCTGCCATAGTTTTCATCCTGGAACTTGTACATCGCTTTGATTTCCGCCGTGCGATAGAGCCGGGCATTGAGGAGCGCCAGCAGCATAATGAGGATGCAGGCGAACCGCAACACTCCCGCCGGCATCGCGAGATAGAATTCCCCTTTGCCGAATGAATCACTGCCCGCGAGCTTGTGGCCCACGGTGTTTTTCAAGCCCGCAAACACCGCCACAATCACGCCGGCAATGAGCGCATAGGCGAGCACGAAACAGGTCAGGCTGCCGATGTGCAGCATGCTGTCCAACCACAGTCCGAGCGGCTCATAGGCAATGGCGCAGAGCAGCACCATCGTCACCCACTTGATGACCAGGAGGAGTTCCTTCGACATCCCGTGCTTTTTTCCGCGGAGATAACCCACGAACAGCACGATCACCACCAGCACGTCGAACCAGTTGATCGGCAATGGACTGTTTGTTTTCATAATGCGTGAGGCCGGCGCCGGAGTGGCGACACGCCCTGCCCAAAAACAAGCCAAATCCGTGCCAGCAGCCGAACCGACGGAAGCATCCGGGTTTTCCGGTAAACGGAGACGCCCCAACACCGCCGCGCCAGAACCACACCGCCATCACTGCTTTACGCGGTCAACCGGATTGGCCACCAGCCAGGAGCGAATGGCGGGAGCTTGCGGATTATGCGGGTCCAACCGTAAGACCTGATGGTAGTATTTGCGGGCCAGGGGGAGGTCGTGGAGTTGCCCGGCGTAGAGATTGCCCAAAGTCAGGTAGGCGCGTGCCTCATCTGGGTGCACCGCCAGCAGGCGCTCAAGCTCGCGCGCCGCATCCACCGGCTGGTTCGCAGCTTTCAAGGTCAGGGCCAGATTGTAGCGCGCATCGGCATTGTCCGGCTGGAGAGCCAAAGCGCTTCGCCACGCCGCCAGTGCGACCGTAAAGCTGCGGGCACTGAATGCGGCCAATCCCAAACGGTAGTGCGCCTCGAAATAGCTGGGGTCCAAATGCGTCGCACGAGTAAAAAGTTGGATCGCCTCCGCCAACCGGTCGGCGCGCAGCGCTTTCCGGCCCTGCGCCAACACGAGCATCGCCTCGCGCCGATTGCCCGTGTTTGGCGCTGTAACCGGTGAGGCGGCTTCACCGGCGGCTCCCGCAGTTGCATTTGTGGCGGGAGTTGGCAACTCAGTGCGCGCGACTTGTGTTCGCGACTCCGCCGCCGCCACCGTGCTGACCGGCTGCGAATGTGACTTCACGATTTCTTTGCGTGGCGCCGGTACGGGAGACGCAGTGGCGGCAACGGCTGATGTGTGATTCGAGGGAGTTTTAGCAGCATGGGCCGGCTCCGACTTCCTGGCTGGCTCCGGATTGGTTGTCGCCGCGATCGGCGGCTTCGTCTTGTTCGCAGCCGCCGGCGGCGAGGCAACCGGAGTCACGGCTGGAATCGGGTTTTGTTCCGGGGCTGGCTCCAGCGTTTGCGCTACCGCGTTCACTTCCTCCCAGTCGGAGGCGCGCGGGGTCAATGCGAGGTACTGGCGATAAAGCCGCAACGCCTCGGACCGGTTGTGCAAATGCTGCTGGGTAACGATTGCGAGATTCAACAACGCCGGGCGGTAATCAGCCTGGATCTCCAGCGCGGCGGCAAACGATTCAGCGGCTTCGCGCGGGCGTTTACGCTGCAGTTGCGCCATTCCCAGTCCGTTCAGCGCTTCGAGATTTTTTGGCTCCACGCGGAGGGCTTCTTGAAAACTTTTCTCCGCATCGGCGGCTTCGCGCAACCGCGACTGTACCGCGCCCAGCTTCAACCAGCCTTCCACCGTATTGCCGCGCCGCATCGTGTAGGCGATGAACTCGGACTTGGCCGGCTCCAACTGATCGGCATCCAACCACAAACAGCCCAGGTTGTAGCGCACGTCCAACCGGTCCCGGTCCAGTTTGAGCGCGCGCGAATATGCCTCGGCCGCATTCGTCCATTGGCCAGCGCGATGATACGCCAAACCAAGATAATTCCACGCGACCGCATTGGTCGGCAGCAGCGAAACCGCCAGGGTCAACACGGGAACGGCCTCGGCGGTCTTCCCGTCGTCCAACAACCGCTTCCCCTTCAACAGCGCGCGGGGTCCGGGCGGGCTGCACGCGGCCACGACCACGGCAACGCCGCAGAGCCAGACGACAATGGCCTTGGCCGGTTTTTTTGTGACGAGCATCCGCTTCCGTGGTACCATCCACGTCCAAACGTGTCAAGAAACGCACCAGCACCAACGCCGAAACGGGCGCGTCCCAGCTTATTGCAGCCGGGAGCGCACGCGCCTTCGCGTGCGGCGGTGGACGCCCTCGTCCGCCGCACCCGAGCGCGCCATCGCGCGAGGCTCAATGCGCGATGGCACGCATTGGCCCGGCTGCGAGGCGCAGCCGGTTCGCACGCGTGGCGCGTGCGCTCCCCAATCCGGTACGGTTGCAATAGTGTGAACTGTGCCCCGTCGAAGCTGTGGAGACTTTTGCCGCTGACTTTCGCGGTGGTTGCGCTGGCCGCCATGCTCGCCACGGCTGTGGCGACCCCGCCATTCACCACCGGACACAGCGACGGGCCGGCCGCCAAAGTTGTGATCGTCGAAGACCCAAATGCCACCAAGGCCTACGACGCTCAGACCGATCCGGTCCGGCTCATGGTGGAGCGCGGCATCCTGAAACTGACCGGCAAAAGCGGACTGCGCGCGGCCTGGCTGAGTCTGGTTTCCACCCAGGACACCGTCGGACTCAAAGTGTTTTCCAAGCCCGGCCCGAACAGCGGCACCCGGCCTGCCGTCGTGGCGGCGGTCGCCCGCGATCTCATCGAGGCTGGGTTGCCACCGCGCCAGATCATCATCTGGGATCGCGAAGAGGCCGACCTGCGGAGCGCGGGATTCTTTCAACTGGGCCGGGAGCTGCAGGTGCGGGTGGCCGCCAGCACTCAAGCCGGCTGGGAGCGCACCAATTTCTATTTCACGCCGCTGATCGGAAATCTGGTGTACGGCGACTTCGAATTTGAAAAGCAAGGTGATGGCGTCGGGCAAAAATCCTTCGTCTCGAAGCTCGTCACGGAACAGATGACCAAAATCATCAACCTCACTCCCCTGCTCAACGACAACGACGCCGGCGTCTGTGGCAATCTCTACGGCCTCGCAATGGGCAGTGTGGACAACACGCTCCGCTTCGACGGCTCGCCGGAACGGCTCGCGCAGGCCGTGCCCGAGATTTACGCCCTGCCCGTGCTGGGCGATCGCGTGGTGTTGAACATCACCGATGCGCTCATCTGCCAGTATGAAGGCGGCCAGCGCGGTCTCTTGCACTATTCGGTGATGCTGAATCAACTGCGCTTCAGCCGCGATCCGGTTGCGCTGGATGTGCTCTCGATCAAGGAACTGGACCGCCAGCGCCGCATCGCCCACGCGGCGAACGAGCGCTCGAACCTGGAGTTGTATCGAAACGCCTCGCTGCTCGAACTGGGGGTGAGCAACCCCTCCCAAATCCAGATTGTAACCGTTCCGCAACTCAAGCTTTCCGAAGCGCTTCCGGATTCGCGCAACGGGCCTGGAACCGCTCAATGAACCACCGATAGCGGTTGGCCGGGCTGTTGGATTCAGTGTCGCACCGCCGGCCGATTCCCGTTTGACACGGTTGCGGCTCGATGGCCAGAATCCACTCCAGCGTCACCGCGTTGACACTTGAGCGTGGCAGCATGAGCACCCCAAACACAGCGCTGGAATCGGTTCGGTTCCTGGTGAGTTCGCCAACTCACTATGCCACCCGGCTCGCCCGCGATCCGGCGGAGGTCCAGGCCGCGCTCGCCTTGCGATACGAGGTCTTCAATCTTGAGCTTAACGAAGGGCTCGATTCCTCCCACGCCACCAGACTGGACGCGGACCGGTTCGACGCCGTATGCGATCATCTGGTGGTTGAGCATCTACCCACCCGGCAGATTGTCGGCACCTACCGCATGCAAACGGGGGAAAGCGCCGCAGCCCGGCTTGGTTATTATTGCGCGCAAGAATTTGAGTTCCACGTCTTCGAGCCGGCTCGACGCGAAATCATCGAGGTGGGCCGCGCCTGTGTGCATCGGCAACACCGCAATCTCGTCGTGCTGGGGTTGTTGTGGAAGGGCATTGCGGATTACACGAAGGCGCATGGCGGCCGTTACGTGCTCGGTTGCAGCTCCATCACGTCCCAGGACCCGAGAATCGGCGCGTCCGCCTACGCCGACATTTGTCGCAGGCATCTCGCCCCGCCAACCTGGCAGACGCATCC
This sequence comes from uncultured Bifidobacterium sp., assembly GCA_964561105.1. Lineage (GTDB taxonomy): Bacteria > Verrucomicrobiota > Verrucomicrobiia > Limisphaerales > JADLHS01 > JADLHS01. The sequence goes on from CAZLOH010000010.1 coordinate 58,307, forward strand.
GTTGCCGGGCTACGTTTGCGATCTGTCCCAACTGGCCGCCGAACCAGTCAAGTTGCCGAAACTCCTGCGCGCCTATCTGACGCTCGGCGCCAACATCTGCGGCCCGCCGGCGCTGGACCGGCAATTCAAGACGATAGATTTCCTGACGTTGCTGGATGTGGAAACTCTCTCACCGGCGGTGCGCCAGCGGTTTCTGGGTTGATACGGGCCAACTGTGCCCGATGCGCCGACGGTTGGCGCAACGACCGGTTGCGCTTCGTGATGCTTCGCGTCCTCCACGTCGTGACGTTGGCTCGACCAGGTTCGGGCGTCGCGATTGAGGTCAAGGTTGTGTCGCCGGGAGCACGCAGCGGAAACCGACCGAGTTCAGGACGGAATCAGGCGCGCCATTGCCCCGGTTGGCCACGCGACAACCATCAGCGTGGCTCGCCCAGCTTCCTCCACGCAGAACCCGATACGAGCCAGATGCCTCGCCTCGCGGATCCGTTCCTGGAGAGTTGGTGGAGTAACCGGCCGACCACCAATCCCAACACCATTCCCAGACATTCCCCGTCAGATCATACAATCCGTACCCATTCGCGGCGAAATACCCGGCCGGACTGACATGCGGCGCGCTGCCGGACGCGAAGGCCGGATGGTAACCACTCGTGGCGCTCACATCGTAGGCGTAAAACGGCTGGCCATTCTGCCAGTAGCTGAAGTAGTTCGCTTGCGTGTGCGCGATCGTGTTCCCGCCCGACCACGGAAAACGATTCCCGTTGGTTCCGCCGCGCGCCGCCTTCTCCCACTCCGCCTCCGTCGGCAGCCGATAGCCCGCATCCCACTGCACCGCATCCACCGCCGGGTTGATTTGTCCGATCCGATACACCGTTGTGTGCGACGCGCTGGTGAAATAGGCCGGCAACCGGCCTTCCATTTCGCTCCGCGCATTGCACCATTTGACCGCATCGTACCAGGTGATGGCGTACGCCGGCACACCGAACGGGCTTCCGGACGCAGTCGAATCGAACGCATACCCGTTCGTGCCCGCCCACTGCGCCACCGCATCCCACATGGCTTTGGTCACTTCAGTCCGATCCATGTAAAACGCGCCGACCGTGACCGGATGCACCGGCATGGCGTTGCTCAGGCCATCCAGGTTGTCGCCCATGGAAAATGCGCCGGCGGGAATCAACGCCAGGTTCGTGCCCGGCGGCGGGCTGGGCGGCGGATAAACCTGCACCCGGTAGTAACGCTGGATTCCCGGAGGTGCCGCCACGTCCGCGAACCAATAGGGGCTTTGCTCCACCAGCAGGTTTGTCAGCGCGGTCCACGGCGTTTGCACGAGGTTGGTCGTGAACTGGATTTGATTGGTGATGCCCACGCCACTCTCGATCTTGAGGCGCGGCACCAACGTGATGCGGTTAAGCTCGGGACGGTTTGGACTCTCCGCTGCCACCCGATAGTACCGGTCTCCGGGGAGAGGGGTCGTGGCATCCACAAACGAGTACGGGCTTTCCGTCACCACGAGGCGCTCCAACGATGACCAATCAGGCTGTTCCAGACCCGGCGTAATCTGGATTTCATTGGTGACGCCGGTCGCGCTGCCGATCAAAAGACACGGCGCCAGGTTGACGTTCACGACCGAGGGCGGCACGGCTGGCGCAACCAGGCCCAGCCCCGACACGCAGACGCCCAGGGCCAGTTTGATTACTGCGTTACGAATTGGCATGAGGAGAATGCGCGGGATCGGATTCAAACCTGGCCCGGCTCCGGATGCACCCAAGGCGCGCGATACGGCCGTTGCAACAGCCGGTTGGCCTCCTCGTCATCCATCACCCGACCTTGCGCGGCGTCCCATTTCAAACTGCGGCCGAGTTTCATGGACAGGTTGGCGAGAATGCAGGACGCGCTCGAAATGTAGCCCTGCTCGATGTCCGCCACCGGCCGGCCACGCGTGCCGATGTTCGCCAGCAAGTCGCGCATGTGGCCGCGCACCGCCGAAGCGACGGGCCGCTCCAGGTCTTTCTCGGTTTTGTCCTCGGGATATTTCTCATACTCGACCAAGGGTTCGCCCTTCAACGTGGATTCCGATTGGCCGACCGGATAAAAATCGTAAGCATTGACGCCGGCTTTGAGCGTGCCCTTGTCGCCGTAAAAAATCGCCGCCCACGGGTATTTCGGATCCGGCGCGTCGCCCCAGGTGCGATGACTCCAGTTGACCTGCAAATCGCCAAAATCGAACGTCGCATTCTGCGTGTCCGAAATGTTGGCCTTGCTCGCCTTGTCCACCAGGATGCCGCCGGCGGAGTAGATGGTCTTGGGCCAGCCCAGTTCCAACATCCAGCGCACCATGTCGAGCATGTGTACGCACATGTCGCCCACAATGCCATTGCCGTATTCCATGAACGCCCGCCAGCCGCGTGGGTGAACCCATTTGTTGTACGGTCGCATCGGCGCCGGCCCGGTCCACATCTCGTAATCGAGATTCGGCGGCGGCGCGGTGTCCGGCGGATTGCCCGAGGCGCGCATGTGATAATAGCAGCAAATTTCCACCCGCCCGATCGTGCCCAGCCGGCCTTCCTTGATCACGCGATCGCGCGCTTCGATCAAATGCGGGGTGCTGCGGCGTTGCGTTCCGATCTGCACCACGCGCCCGTATTTCCGTGCAGCCGCCAGCATGGCCTGACATTCCACCACGTCCACGCCGACTGGCTTTTGGCAATAAATGTCCGCCCCGGCCCGGCACGCTTCGATCATCGGCAACGCGTGCCAGTGATCCGGGGTGCCGATCAACACGATGTCCAGGTCCTTCTCCCGCAGCATCTCGCGGTAGTCGGAAAAGGTGCGTGGCTTTTTCTTCGAGAGCTGGCGACTGGCGACGATCTCCGCTGCGTCACTCAACATATTTCGGTCCACATCGCACAGCGACACCACCTCGACGGGCGCCACCTGAATCAAGCGCAGCAGATCAATCTTGCCGTACCAGCCGCAACCGATCAGCCCGACGCGCTTCTTCGTATCCGCCAACTCGGCGGCATAACTGGGGAGGGCGGCGAAAGCGAGGGCGGCGGCGGCGCTGCGCTGGAGAAATTGGCGGCGATTCATATCTTCGTTTAACCGGAAGCCGGGCATAAAACAAGTCCAACCATGATCCCGAGGTCCGCTGCCGTCAGCAAACGACTTGCAGCCCGGGCGCGTGCCTGTCATGTTCGACTCGCGGCGGTGATATCAACCCAACTCTGCCTATGTTTGGTCGTGACACGGAACTCATCTCCCGGCGGCAAGCGCAGCCCATTTTGCTCATCGAGCATGATGAAGCTTATGCGCGCGCCATCAGTGGCATGTTGGATCATGCCCGCGAGACGGTAGGCGGGGTCGTGGTGGTCAACTCGCTGGCGGAGGCCGTGGTGAGAATGGCCCACGAGAACTTTGGCGTGATCCTGCTCGAGTTCTTTCTCCCGGACGGCGCCGGCCTGGCCAACATCGCCGTGCTCCAGGAAGCGGCGCCGCACATTCCGGTGATTGTGCTGGGTTCGGCGGATGATGAGGCGATTGCGGTGGAGGCGGTGCATGCCGGCGCGCAGGATTACCTGGTCAAAAGCCAGATCAACTCCAACTGGTTGTTGCGTTCCATCCGCTACACGATCGAACGGCACGAGGCGGACCTGGCGCTGGTGCGGGCCGAGGAGAAGTATCATGGGATTTTCGATCATTTGATCGAGGGGATTTTTGTGACCAGCCCCGAAGGGCACTACCTGATGGCCAACGCCGCCCTGGCGCGAATTTATGGTTACGCTTCACCGGACGAATTGATGACCTCGGTGACGAACATTGGCGAGCGGCTCTACGTCATTCCCGGGCGACGCGATGAGTTCAAGCGGTTGATGGAGGAACGCGACACGGTTACCGGCTTCGAGTCGCAGATATTTCGGAAAGACGGCAGCATCATCTGGATTTCGGAGAATTGCCGCGCGCACCGGGATGCCGGCGGCCATCTGTTGCATTATGAGGGGACGGTGGACGACATCACCCAGCGGCGCGTTGCCGAGCAGGAATTGCGGAATTCGGAATCGCTCTATCATTCGCTCGTGGAGACCATGGCTCAAAACGTCTTCCGCAAGGATCTGGCCGGCCGGTTCACCTTTGCCAACCAGCAGTATTGCCGGCACAACCACTGCAAGCTGGAGGACATATTGGGTAAGACTGATTTTGATTTGTTCCCCAAGGAACTGGCTGAGAAATATCAAGCCGACGACCAACGCGTGATGGCTACCGGTCAGGTCTGCGAGACGGTGGAGGAACATCAGCCGCGCGGCCAGGACAAGCTGGTGGTGCAAGTGGTGAAATCTCCCCTGTACGCGCCCGACGGCACCATCAATGGCTTGCAAGGAATCTTCTGGGACATCACGGCGCAGAAGCGCGCCGAGGAGCAGATCAAACAAGCCAACATCGCCCTGGCAACCAGCCGGGAAGAGTTGAGTCGCAAGAATCGCCAACTGGAAGACGACTTGAAGATGGCGCGGGAGATCCAAGTAGCCCTGCTGCCGCAACAATATCCGGCGGTGCCCCGGGGCGCCCCCGCCGAAGCGAGCGCATTCCAGTTCACCCATCGCTATCTACCGAGCGGCACCGTGGGCGGAGATTTTTTCAGTGTCACACCGATCTCTGATCTCGAGGTGGCCGTGTTCATCTGCGACGTGGCCGGGCACGGCGTTCGCTCCGCTTTGATCACCGCCATGATCCGGGCGCTGGTCGAAGAATTGCGCCCGCAAGCCCATAACCCGGGCCTGTTCATGACCAAGCTCAACGCGGAATTGTTCGCCCTGCTGAAGCATGCGGGTTCGCCCGTGATCACCACGGCCTTTTACCTGGTCGCCAATTCGGCGACGGCCGAGATGCAGTATTCCAATGCCGGCCACCCCAAACCGCTCCTGCTCCGGCGCTCGGAGGGGCTGGTTCAACCATTGCCAACGAAGTCAAAAAACCGCCAGCCCGCGCTCGGACTGTTTGAAACGCCGACGTATGAGACCTCCGAACTCAAGCTGACCCCGGGCGATTTGGTCATGCTCTTCACCGATGGACTGTTTGAGGTTCACTCCGAACAGGAGGAATTGTTCACCCAGGAGCGCCTCACTGCCATCGTCGCCAAACAGCTTCAACTGCCGGCTTCGCCCTTGTTTGATGCCGTGCTGGATGAAGTCCGGACCTTCGCGGCGGAAGGACAATTCGAGGACGATGTCTGCCTGGTCGGCATGGAATACACCCGCCCGCCCAACGTCGCCGCCGGCTGAGATTTTGAAAAAAAAACTGGCATCCGGACGGGAGCGGTAGTTTATTGACCGCGAACCGGAGCGATATGACTTTGCTCAAGCAAACCTTCAACCAGGAGAACCTCCCATGGACCTGCATCATCCCATCCTACACGAGTTCCCGGAACACCGCGACGCCATCAAGCGCCTGCAAGGTGACACCCACTTCCGCCACCTTTACGACGAGTATCACCGACTCGACGACGAAATCTATCGCATCGAAGAGGAGATAGACTTCGCCACCGACCAGGAGATTGAGGAACGTAAGATGCGCCGGGCGAAGCTGAAAGATTACATCTATCACCTGATCACCCACGCGCCGCTCACGGGAAAACTGGTGGCCGGCTAATCGGCAGGACGTTACGCCCGGCACCACGCCGCCATGACATCCGTCAGCGCGCGGCGTGATTGCGTTCGCTGATCTGGGAGTTCAGCGTGAGAAAGTCGTAGAGCACGCCGAAGCCGAACAACCCGAAGCTGAACAGATAAATTATCCCCGTGCCCCATTTGCCCAGGTAGAAGCGATGCAGCCCCAACCAGCCCAGAAACGTCAGCAAGATCCACGCGACTGAATAGTCAATCGGCCCGGCTACGAACCGTCGGGTGGCGGCGCGATTCATCCCCGGAATCAGGAACACATCCACGATCCAGCCAATCAGAAGCAATCCACCGGTAAAGAACCAGATCGTCCCGCTGATCGGCCGCCCAAAATAAAAACGGTGCGAGCCCGTGAATCCGAAAATCCAGAGCAGATAGCCGATGACCTTGCTGTGTGTATTCGTCGCTGCGTTCATAGCAGGGACATATTGGCAAGCGCCCGCGACCGGCTCAATTACAAGCTCAGCCCGCGATTTATAGCGGTTCGCCGCCATCCGCCCGACGCGATAGTTCTCGATCGCCTATTGTTCGACGTACTTGAGCACCCGCGTTTTCTCCGCGCGCTTCCGTTGGTTTTCATCCAGCACCTTTTTGCGCAGTCGCAGATTCTTTGGCGTTGCTTCCACGTATTCGTCCACATCAATGTACTCGAGCGCGCGTTCGAGCGAGAGGCGGAGCGGTGAGTTGAGTTGGATGCCCTTGCCATCGCCCTGCGACCGCATGTTGGTCAGGCGCTTCTCCTTCACCGGATTGACCGGGATGTCGTTCTCCCGCGCGTTTTCGCCCACGATCATGCCCACGTAAATCTGATCGCCCGGCTCGATCATCAACCGCCCGCGCTCCTGCACCATGTTCAGCGCGTAGGAAGTGGCCTCTCCATTGTCCATGGAAACCAGCGACCCGTTCTTGCGCGCGGCGATCTCACCGCGATCCGGTCCGTACTCGTGGAACAGGTGGCTCATCACGCCCATCCCCTTGGTGGAGTTGACCAGATCGGTCTCAAAGCCAATCAATCCCCGCATCGGCACCAGCGCCTCCACCGATACGACATCACCCACGTGATTCATGTTCACGATCTGCGCCTTGCGATTGGAGAGGTTTTCCATGATCGCGCCCAGATTCTCGTTGGGCACTTCCACGAACAACTTTTCAATCGGTTCCAGCGCGTTGCCGGCCGCATCCTTTTTCCAGAGCACTTCCGGGCGCGACACGAGCACTTCATACCCTTCCCGGCGCATCTGCTCGACCAGAATGGCAATCTGCATCTCCCCACGTCCACTGACCGCAAAGATCTTTGGATCGCTCGTCTGCGCGATGCGCAGCGCGACATTGGTGCGAATTTCCTTCACGAGCCGGTCCCAGATGTGCCGCGCGGTGACCAGTTTGCCATCCTTGCCGGCGAGCGGGCCGTCGTTCACGGCGAATTCCATCTGAATCGTCGGCGGGTCAATCGGAATGTACGGCAGGGCCGCGCGCAAATCGGAATCGCACAGCGTCTCGCCGATGAACACGTCCTCAAATCCCGTCAGGCCGACAATGTCACCCGCGTGCGCCTCCGGCACTTCGATGCGTTTCATTCCCTCGAAGTGATAAATCGCCGTGATCTTGCTTTTGGAAATGCGCCCATCCCCATGGCGGCAGATCGCGGGATCGCCCACCTTGACCTTGCCTTCGTAAATTTTACCGAACGCAATCCGGCCGAGATAATCGCTGTAGTCCAGATTGGCGACGAGCACTTGGAAGCCGTCGCCCGCCCGCGCGCGCGGCGGCGGAATATGTTTGACGATGGCATCGAAGAGCGGCTCCATCGTGCCGGTGACGTGCTCCAACTCCGTCTTAGCGTAGCCTTCCTTGGCCGAACAATAAATGAACGGGAAGTCCAGTTGCTCATCCGTGGCGTTGAGCGACATGAACAATTCAAACACCTGGTCCAGCACCTTCTTCGGGTTGGCATTCTCCCGGTCAATCTTGTTGATCACCACAATGGGCTTCGCGCCGGCCTCGAGGGCCTTGCGCAAGACGAACCGCGTCTGCGCCTGCGGTCCTTCCGCCGAATCCACCACCAGCAGCACGCCGTCAATCATGTTCATGATGCGTTCCACCTCGCCGCCGAAATCCGCGTGACCCGGCGTGTCCACGATGTTGATGTGATAATTCTTGTATTTGAAGGCGGCGTTCTTGGCCCGGATGGTGATGCCCTTTTCCTTCTCGAGATCCATCGAGTCCATCAGCCGCTCCTCCTGCGACTCGTGCTGGTTGGCGCGGAAGGTGCCGGACTGTTTCAAGAGGCAATCCACGAGCGTGGTCTTGCCATGATCAACGTGGGCGATGATCGCGATGTTTCGGATGTGCTGCATATCGTAAAAGACCGGTTCGCTCACGTCGCCAAGATAGCCGTCGCATCAGACGGATGCGACCGGGAAACGGCTGGCGGAAAGCCAGCGGCTGCGCTACGACGGGTTCTGCCGGGCCGGACAGGATGCGAATTTGCCGCCAAAGGTCAAGCCGCGCTTGCAACGATTTTTGGCCAAACCATGGCGGAACCACCGGTTTGAACGACGAAGGTCAGATGGCCGTGTGGTCGGCTCTCAACGGAAATCACGCCGTGTATTTGTGGAGTCGCGCCGTGATGGACCGCGTCGAGTCCGGCTGCGAGCGCGAGTTTCAGGTTCGGCAGATCGCCTTTGGCGGTGTAGGCCGAGAGGCGTGCGATGCTTTCTTCTTTGGGGTTCAAAGCATTCATAATTTTCGTTGTCTCGATGTTATTGATGGTTCGGGCGGCTGGTTGCTTCGACGCGAATGTCGAACCGGCAATCAGCGTGGCGGACATCACAAGCGGAAACGTGGCATTCATGGCTTCGCCGCCTCGGGCCCGTAGAAGAAGTTGGCGGTCGCGCCGCCATCAATCAGGAAATCACTGCCGGTGATAAAGCTGCCCTCCGGCCCCATGATGTGTGCGGCCAACGCTGCGATTTCATCAGGCGTGCCGGCGCGGCCGGCGGGCATTTTCTTCAACATCGCCTGGTAAAAATCCGCGCGCTCTCCGTGCAACTCGTCGTGGGCCAGCGGCGTGACGATGATGCCGGGGCTGATCGAGTTGATCCGCGCGCCCCGCTTGGCCCATTGCACCGCCTCGCCGCGCACCCGCAGCGAGTTGCAGCGCTTCGACATCTGATAGGCGTGCAGCGTGTCTTTGACGCCCCTGACGAAATCAAGCGCCAGCAACTCTTCCGCTGGCGCGGTGGCCAGCAGCGCGTCCTGCTCGGCGGTCAGCGCCGGCATGCGGTAGCCGGACTGCGAGGAGATCGCCACACCCGCACCGCCCTCGGCCATCACCTTGCCGAACTCTTCGAGCAACAGCGCCGTGCCATAGAGGTCCACCTTGAGGATCGCCTCGATAGGGGCTTGCGACGGCGAGACGCCCGCCGCCTGCACCAGCGCCTTGATTGGGCCGAGCGACTGTGCTTTGCCGACAACCGCCTGGATCGCGCTGCGATCCGAGACATCGGCCTGCATGGAGGTGGTTTCGAAGCCGGCGAGTTCCAGCAGCTTCGCAGCCGCGTCGGCTGATTCCTGACGGTGATCGGCCAACAGGACATGGCGGCCGCTGCTGATGCGGCGAGCGATGGCCAGACCGATGCCGCCGGCGCCGACGACTACGGTTACGTCTTTCATTTCAATCTGCCTTTCGTGTCCATGAGTTGATCATTCATCCACACGCAGCAGGGTCTTGATGGCGCGGCGTTCGTCCATGGCTTTGTAACCCTCGGCCACTTCGGCGATGGGCAGGGTCAGGTCGAATACCTTGCCCGGTTGAATCGCACCCTTGAGCACGCGATCCATCAGGTCCGGCAAGAAGCGGCGCACCGGCGCGGGGCCACCCAACATGCGGCGCTGCGAGAAAAACAGTTTCTGGCCGTCAAAGCTCACGCCATGCGGCACGCCGACGTAGCCGATGGTGCCGCCCGGGCGGCACACACCCATGGCCTGGTCCATCGAACCCGCCGTGCCGACACATTCGAGCACCGACTCGGCGCCAACGCCGCCGGTCAGCTCCTTGATCCGGGCGATGCCTTCATCGCCCCGCTCGGCCACGATGTCGGTGGCTCCGAATTCACGCGCCAGTTGCTGGCGCGACGCGTGGCGGCTCATCGCGATGATGCGCCCCGCCCCCAGTTGGCTGGCGGCGAGCACGCCCATCAGCCCGACGGCGCCGTCGCCCACCACCACCACGGTCCCGCCGGCGCGCACCTGGGCGGCAACGGCCGCATACCAACCGGTGCCGAGCACGTCGGACGTCGCCAGCAGGTGCGGGATCATCCCGGCGTCCGGCATGTCGGCAGTCGCGACCAGCGTGCCGTCGGCCAGCGGCACGCGCGCATAGGGCGCCTGCGCGCCGGTCATGAATTCGAGTTGCTGACAGGACGATTGGAAGCCGAATCGGCAATGCGGGCAGGTGTTGTCGGACAGGCAGAACGAGCCGACCACGAACTGGCCCGGCTTGATCGTCTTCACCTCGGTCCCCACCTCGACCACCACGCCGCAATACTCATGGCCCATGTGCATCGGCTTTTCAATGTTATTGAAGCCGCGATAAGGCCACAAGTCCGAGCCGCAGATGCAGGTGGCGGATAGTTTGATGATGGCGTCCGTGGGGTGAAGGATTTTGGGATCCGAAACGTCCTCAAATCGAACGTCTCGGGCTCCATGCATGACGGTTGCTTTCATGTGTTTTCTCCTGTTGCGAATGATTGTGATTTCATGCCCCGGGGATCGGGCAATCGAGGAACTGCGGTCTTCATGGCGTGAGTGGTTTCAGTTGGCGGTGTCTGGAAGACGCCGAAGCCGATGACGGGAATGTCCAGCCTGTGGTTGAGGGTAAAATGCGGAATGGTGATTGCGTTCACGGAGTGCTCCTGTCCGCCTCAGCGGCTTCTTGGCGCCGCTTCGCGCCCGACCATCGCCAGTTGTCGAGGCGCGTAGCGTTCGCCCTCAATGTGAATTTGTGCAGCTGCCGATTCGATCTCGCGCAGGTCGGCGTCGGTCAACTCGACATCGGCCGCAGCGATGTTTTCTTCCAACCGGTGCAACTTGGTTGTGCCAGGGATCGGCACGATGTACGGCCGCTGCGCCAGCAGCCAGGCCAGCGCGATCTGCGCGGGCGTGGCGCCCTTGGCTTCGCCAACGCGGCGCAACAAGTCCACGAGCGCCTGGTTCTTCTCCATTGCCTCGGGGGCGAAACGCGGCACCGTGTTGCGGAAATCGCCTTCGACCAGTTTGGTGTCCTTGCTCATCGCGCCGGTCAGGAAGCCCATGCCAAGCGGGCTGTAGGGCACCAAACCAATGCCCAGCTCGTCGCACGCGGCCAGGATGCCGTTCGTTTCGACATTGCGCGTCCACAACGAATACTCGTTCTGCAATGCCGCGACCGGCTGCACGGCGTGGGCGCGGCGCAGCGTTTCGACTCCCGGCTCGGACATGCCGAAGTGTTTCACCTTGCCTGCGGCGATCAGTTCCTTGACGGTGCCGGCGACGTCTTCGATCGGCACGTTCGGGTCAACGCGATGCTGGTAGAGCAAGTCAATCGCTTCGACGCGCAGGCGTTTGAGCGAACCCTCGACGGCCTGGCGGATGCGTTCCGGTTGGCTGGTGACGCCGCGGTTTTCGCGCGTGGCGAAATCAATGTCGAAGCCGAACTTGGTGGCGATCACCACCCGGTCGCGCACCGGCGCCAGCGCCTCGCCCACCACTTCCTCGTTGATGAAGGGACCATAGACTTCGGCGGTGTCGAAAAAAGTGACGCCGCGATCTACCGCCGCTCGAATCAGCTTGATGCCGTCCGTTTGCGACAACGGCGTGCCGTAACTGTGGTTGATACCCATGCAGCCGAGGCCGAGGGCTGACACTTCCAAGTTGCTGTTGCCCAGTTCGCGCTTTTTCATTTTGACTCAATCCGCACCCGCATATTGCATCACCTGCCAGCATCCTGCTCCCGAGATCCTGCGCCCTCTGTCGCAATCCTGCGGGAAATCAAAGCGAGTTACGGAACTCGGTTGGCGTGACGCCGGCGACTCGGCGGAAGACTTGTGCGAAATGGCTCGGGCTGGAGTAGCCCACTTCGAGTCCCACATCAATCAGGCTGCGCGAAGTTTCGCGAATCAACTGCTGGGCGCGGGTAATCCGTTGGCGGGTGACGAACTGCAATGGAGCCATGCCGGTCGTCTCTTTGAACACATGGGCAAAGTGTGAGGAACTTAGTTCCACCAGTTCAGCGAGTGCTTCGATAGAGATTTCGTCTGCGAGATTCGCCGTCACATGATCTTCGACCTTGCGGAGCAGATGAATGGGCATCCCGCCGCGATGGACCGGCGTCCGGGATGGTGAGCTGGTGTATTTCTCGACGAGGTGCGCCGCGAAGAGTTGAGTGAGCGCGACGACGCGGGGCGACTTGCCCGGCACGCGCGCGGTCAAAAGCTCCGCGCATGTCAGGCAGATCGGCCACAGGATTTCATCGCGGCCAAAAAAATCCGCCACCTCCACACGGTCGGCTTTACCGGGATAACGCGCCTCGAGTGCGGCCAGGAACGGCTCGACGGCGATGTGGAGCGAAAGATTCTCCAATTCCTGGCCGGGCGGCGATTGGAAGCGCACTTCATACGGCGTGCGCGAACGTGTCACAAACAGTTCGCCTGCGTGAATCTGCCGCTTGACCCATGCACCGCCGACATCCCGCTCCTGAAATTCCGCCACGCCGCTCAGCACGCACGCGATATGCGGTTCTGGAGTGGCGGGAATCAAAAGGCGATCCACCACGCGCGGAAGCCGCCTGCGCCGCGCATACAATCCCGGCCACCGGAGCGCCGCGCTGTCAGCCACCGTTTCGCCGGTCAGGTATTGGTCAAAGGCGGCGGCGCTGCTGCGGTCGGGCGTGTTCACTTTCGTAAATTCTCATTTTTGGTTTGGCTGCTGCAAACGATTTTCACCGAGTAATGATCGCCAGCTTCGCCAGACGTGGGTTCAGTAACCGGCCGCTCATAGTCACCGCTTCACATCCTCAGCTTCCGAATCTTCGCCAGAGAACGTGCCCCAATTTCCGACTTGGGCTTTGCGCCTTGCGGGCCGCCGTGATGCAGGCGCACGGAGACGTTGCCCGCTTCCATGTCCCTGCCGCCGATGAGGAGCCGTAACCTCCGACGTGAGGAGGCGGACCTGCTCCGCCATCAACTCCGCCTCGTTACCTTGGCGGCTACCGCTCGTTGGTGATCCTGGCGCTGAAGGAGGTGATGCTGAAGTCCGACAGCCTCAAATTCGGCACGGAAGCCCCCAAATTGAAACGAGGCGCTTCGATTGCTCGAAGCGCCTCGTGAGTGATTGTTCCGCCGCCGGACTAAATCGCCAGCGGATTAACGTCCGCCAACGGCTCTTCCACTGGAGGTTCTTCCTCGTCAATCTCGACCAGCGCCTTCAACTTCACCTTGCGGTGATAATCAAAGCCGCTGCCGGCCGGGATGATGTGGCCCATGATAACGTTCTCCTTGAAGCCGCGCAGATAATCAATGCGCGAGCGCGTGGCCGCCTCGGTCAGCACGCGGGTCGTGTCCTGGAAGCTGGCGGCGCTCAGGAAACTCTCGGTTTCCAACGAGGCTTTCGTGATGCCGAGCAACACGGGCGAAGCCTCGGCCGGTTTGCCGCCCATCTTCTCGACGCGCTCGTTTTCGCCCTCGAACTCCTGCTTGTCAATTTGCTCGCCCCACAGGAACGTCGTGTCGCCCGGTTCGGTAATGCGCACCTTCCGGAGCATCTGACGGACGATGATCTCGATGTGCTTGTCGTTGATCGTCACGCCCTGGAGGCGATAGACCTCCTGCACCTCGTTCACCAGGTGTTCCTGCAATTCCTGCGGTCCGCAGACATCCAGGATTTCGTGCGGGTCCATCGGGCCTTCAGTCAACTGCTGGCCTTTCTTCACGAAATCGCCCTTGAAGACGATGACGTGCTTGCCGATGGCAATGAGGTGTTCCTCCTCCAGACCCGTCGCCGGATCCTTGATGAGAATGCAGCGCTTGCCGCGGACACTCGCGCCAAAATCAACGATGCCGTCAATCTTGGAAATTTCCGAGGCGTCCTTGGGCCGGCGGGCTTCAAACAATTCCGCCACCCGCGGCAGACCGCCGGTGATGTCCTTGGTCTTGGCCTGTTTACGCGGCGTCTTGGCCATGAGCGTGCCGGCGACGATCTTGTCGCCTTCGTTGACGACGATGTGCGCGCCCGAGGGAATCGGGTAACTCGCCAGGGCTTCGCCCTTGTCGTCGGCGATGATGATCTGCGGGTGCAGGTCCTCCTTGTGCTCGATCACGACCATCGCTTCCTGCTGGGTCGTCTCGTCCACTTCGTGTTTCATGGTCACGCCCTCGATGATGTCGAGGAACTTCACGTGACCCGCCTTCTCGGAGAGAATCGGCACGTTGTAGGGATCCCACTGGATGAAGGTTTCACCCTTCTTGACCCGTCCGCTGTCGGCCACGGTGATGACCGCGCCGATGACCACGGTGTGGTTTTCCAATTCCCGGCCATCATCGGCCAGGATGGACACCGAGCCGTTCTTATTGAGCACGATGTTGCTGCCGTCCTCCAGCTTCACGAGGCGAAGCTCGTTGTAGCGGATCACGCCGTCGAACTTGGCCTTGATCTGCGGAATCTTGAACTGGGCGGCCGCGGTGCCGCCGATGTGGAACGTGCGCATCGTGAGCTGCGTTCCGGGTTCACCGATGGATTGCGCGGCGATGATGCCCGTGGCCTCGCCCAGCTTGACCTTCGCCTGGGTGGCCAAGTTGCGCCCGTAGCAATTCATGCACACGCCCTGCTTGCTTTCGCAAGTCAACACCGAGCGAATTTTCACCTTTTCCAAGCCCGCTGCGTCAATGGCCCGGGCTTTCAACTCATCGAACTCTTCGTTCGCCCGGATAAGGAATTCCTTGGGGTTGGCCGGATTCGGGATGTCCTCGCACGAGCAACGACCATTGATGCGATCGCTGATTTTGACGACTTCGTCCTCGCCCTCGTAGATCGCCTGCACCCAGATGCCGTTGGTGGTGCCGCAATCCTCTTCGCGGATGATCACGTCCTGCGCCACATCAACCAGTTTGCGCGTCATGTAGCCGGAGTCGGCGGTCTTGAGCGCGGTATCGGCCAGACCCTTGCGGGCGCCGTGGGTGGAGATGAAGTATTCGAGCACGGTCAAACCCTCGCGGAAGTTGGCGAGAATCGGCTTCTCGATGATGTCGCCGCTGGGCTTGGCCATGAGGCCGCGGACGCCGGCCAACTGGCGCACCTGCTGGCGATTGCCGCGCGCGCCGGAGTCCACCATCAGATAAACGGGATTGAACTCCTTCTTGCCCTGGTTCGACTCGAGGGTCTTGAACATGACGTTCGCAATCTGGTCCGTGGCGTGGGTCCAGATGTCCACAATCTTGTTGTAGCGTTCGCCGGAGGTGATGATGCCCTTGCGGTGCTGCTTTTCGACCTCCTTGATCTGCGCCTGCGCGCCTTCGATCTCGTGATTCTTCTCCTTCGGAATGATCATGTCGTCAATGCCGATGGAACAGCCGGACTTGGTCGCTTCGCGGAAGCCCAGTTCCTTGAGTTTGTCCAGCATGATGACCGTCTGCTCGTGGCCGCAGTTCTTGTAACAACGCCAGATCAGATCGCCGAGCTGGCTCTTGCCGGCGGCTTTGTTGTAAAGCCCCAGCGCCGGCGGCCAGATTTCACTGAACTTCACGCGGCCAACCGTGGTGACGATGACCTTGCTCTTCTCGTCGCCATAGACCGTCTTCTTGCCGAAGTCAGGGTTCGCGAAGCGGATCCGGTCGTGGGTTTTCACCGCGCCGTCGTCGAACGCGAAGTTGACTTCATCGCGCGAACCGAACAACGGAAGTTCCTTGATGTCCGCCGGGACGGGCTTGCGCGGTTCGGCGGTGAGGTAATAGCAGCCCAGCGTGATGTCCTGCGTGGGCGTGATGATGGGCTTGCCGGACGAAGGCGAGAAGATGTTGTTCGTCGCCATCATCAACAGGCGCGCTTCCATCTGCGCCTCGACGGACAACGGCACGTGAACGGCCATCTGGTCGCCGTCGAAATCCGCGTTGTAGGCGGTGCAAACCAGCGGGTGAATGCGGATGGCTTCACCTTCGATGAGCTGCGGCTCAAACGCCTGGACGGACAAACGGTGCAGCGTCGGCGCGCGGTTGAGCAACACGGGATGACCCTTGGTGACTTCCTCCAGAATGTCCCACACCTCGGTGGTCTGGCGTTCAATCATCTTCTTGGCCGAGCGCACGGTATGCACGTAACCCAGTTCCTTCAGGCGGCGGATGATGAACGGCTCGAACAAAACGAGCGCCATCTTCTTAGGCAGACCGCATTGGTTGAGCTTGAGTTCCGGCCCGATGACGATGACGGAACGGCCCGAGTAATCCACGCGCTTGCCGAGCAGGTTTTGCCGGAAGCGACCCGACTTGCCCTTGAGCATGTCGCTCAAAGATTTCAACGCGCGATTGCCGGCGCCGGTGACGGCGCGGCCATGACGACCGTTGTCGAACAACGCATCCACCGCCTCCTGCAACATGCGCTTCTCGTTGCGGATGATGACTTCGGGCGTCTTGAGCGAGAGCAGGTTCTTCAACCGGTTGTTCCGGTTGATGACGCGACGATAGAGATCATTCAGATCGGACGTCGCAAAGCGACCGCCTTCGAGCGGGACGAGCGGGCGCAAGTCCGGCGGAATCACCGGCAACACCGTGAGAATCATCCATTCCGGGCGGCTCTTCGACGCCTGCAAACCCTGGAGCAGCTTGATGCGCTTGGCGATCTTCTTGCGAATCTGCTTGCTCTTGGTCTCGGTCATGCCCTGCTGCAACTGCTCGACCTGCGCCGCGAGGTCCACCAGCGACAACGCCTCCCGCACCGCTTCCGCGCCCATCTTGGCGACGAACGCTTCCGCGCCATACGTCTCGCGGGCTTCGCGATACTCGTGCTCGCTCAACAACTGGTTCTGTTTGAGCGGCGTGTTGCCGGGATCAATCACGAGGTAATCCTCGTAATAGATGACGCGCTCCAAATGCCGCGCGGTCATGTCGAGCGCCAGACCGATGCGCGACGGCATGCACTTGAAGAACCAGATGTGGCACGTGGGCACGGCCAGTTCAATGTGGCCCATGCGTTCGCGACGCACCCGGGCCAGCGTGACCTCGACGCCGCACCGATCACAGACCACGCCGCGATGCTTGATGCGCTTGTATTTGCCGCAGGAACATTCCCAGTCCTTCACGGGACCGAAAATGCGCTCGCAGAACAGGCCGCCCTTTTCCGGCTTGAACGTGCGGTAGTTGATCGTCTCGGGATTCTTGACTTCGCCCTTGGACCACGAACGGATGGCTTCAGGGGAGGCGACGGTGATCCCGACGTAGTCCACCTGGTTGACCTTGTCGAGGCCGAGTAATTCGCGGGCGTTTTCTTTGGAACTGGTCATACGCGTTGCTTTCGCTAAATGGTTTGCTTACACGGCCGCCAGCACAGCGGTCGCGTTTTCCGGCGGAGCCTCCACCGGGTTGGTATAGCCGACTTTGACGTCCAAGCCGAGGGACTGCATTTCCTTCACCAGGACGTTGAACGATTCCGGGATGCCCGCCTCCAGCGCGTTGTCGCCTTTGACGATGCTCTCGTAGATGCGCGTGCGGCCCTGCACGTCGTCGGACTTCACGGTCAGGAGTTCCTGCAACGTGTACGCCGCGCCGTAGGCTTCCATCGCCCACACTTCCATTTCGCCGAAGCGCTGGCCGCCGTACTGAGCCTTGCCGCCCAATGGTTGCTGGGTGACGAGCGAATACGGCCCGACCGCGCGCGCGTGAATCTTGTCCGCAACCAGATGCCCCAGCTTCATCATGTAGATGTAGCCGACGACGATCTCCTGATCGAACTGGTCCCCGGTGCGGCCGTCATAGAGACGCGTCTTGCCATTCTCGCCGACGAGCACGACTTCCGCCGCCTCGGTCTGGGTGGCGCCGGCCTGTTCGAGATACTTGCGGATCTGTTTTTCCTTGATGCCGTCAAACACCGGCGTGGCGAATTTCATCCCCAGGATCTTGGCCGCCCAGCCCAGGTGCGTTTCCAGCACCTGCCCCACGTTCATGCGCGACGGCACGCCCAGCGGATTCAACACGATTTCCACCGGCGTTCCATCCGCCAGATGCGGCATGTCTTCCTCGGCGACGATCTTGGCGACGACGCCCTTGTTGCCGTGCCGGCCCGCCATCTTGTCGCCAACCGAGAGCTTGCGCTTGGAGGCGATGTAAACCTTGACCGACTTGACGATGCCGCTGTCCACGCCCTCGCCCGCCTCGGCCCGCTCGATTTCCTCGTCGTATTGCATCTGGAGGTCGTCGAACTTCTTTTTGAAGCTCCCGATGATTTCGTTGATCTTGTTGCGGATCGGCGACGGATCAATCTCGATCCGGTCATAGACCTCCGCCAGTTTGCGCAACAGCGTCTTGGTGATCTTGCGATTGGCCGGGATGATGATCTCACCGGTCTCGCTGTTCACCACGTCGAGCGGGATTTTTTCGCCGAGCAGGATGTTGCTCAACGCTTCCGTCAACTGGTCGCGCAGTTCGTCGGTCTTTTTCTTGTGCTCTTCCTCGATCTGCTTGGCCGCGCGCTTCTCCTCGGTGGACGAGGCCTTGCGTTCGCTGTCCTTCTTCGCGGACACCTTGACATCCATGACAATGCCGTAGGTGCCCGAGGGAACTTTGAGCGACGTGTCTTTCACGTCCGCGGCTTTTTCCCCGAAGATGGCGCGGAGCAAACGCTCTTCCGGCGCGAGTTCGGTTTCAGACTTGGGCGTGATCTTCCCCACGAGAATGTCGCCGGGCTTCACTTCCGCCCCCACCCGGATGACGCCGTCCGATCCGAGGTTCTTCAACGCTTCATCACCGAGGTTCGGAATGTCGCGGGTGATTTCCTCCGGCCCGAGCTTCGTATCGCGCGCGGCAACCTCGAACTCGTCAATGTGGATGCTCGTAAAGATGTCGTCCTTGACGATCTTTTCGCTGATCAGGATCGCGTCCTCGAAGTTGTAACCGTTCCACGGCATGAACGCGACGAGCACATTGCGACCGAGGGCGAGTTCGCCGTGTTGGGTGCAGGGACCATCGGCCAGGACCTGGCCCTTCTTCACGTGCTCGCCTTTGTGAACGAGAATCTTCTGATTGATGCACGTGGCCGCGTTCGAGCGCATGAATTTGCGAATCTCGTAAACCCAGATGCCCTTCTCCGGTTCGTGACGAATCTTTTTCTTGGTTTCCGGCAATTTGCCGTCCTCCGTGATGATGACGTGACTGCCGGTGATGGACGCGACTTTGCCCGCCTCCTCGGCCACAACCACAGCGCGCGAGTCCCGCGCCACCCGGTCTTCGAGACCGGTGGCCACAAAGGGCGCTTCGGTCACGAGCAACGGCACCGCCTGCCGCTGCATGTTCGAGCCCATCAGGGCGCGGTTCGCATCGTCGTGCTCCAGGAAGGGAATCAGCGACGCCGCCACGGACACGAGCTGCTTCGGCGACACGTCCATGTAATCCACGCGCGCCGGCTCGACGTCCACAAAGTCGCCCCGGCAACGGCACGGCACGCGGTCAATGGTGAAATGACCTTTGTCATCAATCGGCGCATTGGCCTGCGCGACGATGAATTGTTCCTCCCGATCCGCCGTGAGGTAGTCGAGATGACCGGTCACGCGACCGTTCTCCACCTTGCGATACGGCGTTTCGAGGAAGCCGAAATCGTTGATGCGCGCAAACGTCGCCAGCGACGCGATCAAACCGATGTTCGGGCCTTCCGGCGTTTCCACCGGACAGATGCGGCCGTAGTGCGACGGGTGAACGTCGCGGACTTCAAAGCCCGCGCGATCGCGGGACAAGCCCCCCGGTCCGAGCGCGGACAACCGCCGTTTGTGGGTCAGCTCCGCCAGCGGATTGATCTGATCCATGAACTGGCTCAACTGCGAACGGCCGAAGAAATCGCGGATGACCGCCGAGAGCGCCTTGGGGTTGATGAGCTTTTGCGGCGTCATCTGCTCGACGCTCTGATCAAACAAGGTCATGCGTTCCTTCACCAGGCGTTCGGTGCGGGCCAGACCCACCCGGCATTGGTTGGCCAGCAACTCACCCACCGTCCGGATGCGGCGGCTGCCCAGGTGATCAATGTCGTCCAGCGAACCCTCGCCCTTCTTGAGTCGCAGCAGATACTTCGTCGCCTCTACCAAATCCTCCTTGGTCAGGATGCGCGACTCGTTCTTGTTACTGAGGCCGAGTTTCTGGTTGATCTTGTAACGCCCCACCCGCCCGAGGTCGTATCGCTTCGGATCAAAGAACAAACGCTTGATCAGCGCCTTGGCGTTGGCGGCGGTCGGCGGATCTCCAGGCCGCAGGCGGCGATAGATGTCCTTGAGGGCTTCCTCCTCATTCTTCGCCGGGTCCTTCTTCATGCACTTGATGACGATGCCTTCGTCCGCCGTGGTATCCACGACCTTGATGTGCTTGACGCCCAGTTCGGCGATCTGTTTGACCACGGCCTTGGACAACGGCTCAAACGCCCGCGCGACGACCAACCCCTTGTCCTCGTCCACGGCGTCCTGAATCAGAACCTTGTTCTGCAAATCGTCGCGCTTCTCGGCCTCTTTCACCGTGAGGTCTTCAATCTCGTAGAACAACTTGAGGATCTCCTCGTCCGTGCCGCGCTGCTTGTCCTCGCTCTTCCGCCCCTTCTCGGGTTCCCCATCCAGGAAGGCCAGCGCGCGAAACAACGTCGTCGTGAGAAATTTCCGGCGGCGTTTTTTGCGGTCCAGATAAACGTAAAGCAGATCGCTCGTGTCGAACTGCGCTTCATACCAGGAGCCGCGGTCGGGAATGACGCGGAAACTATGCAGCAATTTCCCGTTGGGATGTTGCGCGGCCTCGAACGCGATGCCGGGCGAACGATGCAACTGGCTGACGATGACGCGCTCCGCGCCGTTGATGACGAACGTGCCCTGCGGCGTCATCAGGGGCAGTTCGCCCATGAACACCCGTTCCTCCTTGCTGCCCTTTTCATCCTTGAGCAGGAACGTCACGTACAACGGCGCGCCGTAGGTAAGCCCCTCGCGCAAACATTCCAGCCAGTCCACCTTGGGCGGTCCGATTTCATAGGAGTGAAAATCCAACACCACCTTGCCGTCGTAGCTTTCGATCGGAAAGACCTCGGTAAAGACCGCCTGCATGCCCAGGTTCTTGCGTTTGGACGGCGACAGATCCGCCTGGAGAAATTCCTTGTAGGAGCTGGTTTGCAATTCGATCAAGTTCGGGGGAGCGATGATCTCCTTGATCTTTCCGAAGTTGATTCGTTCAGTGATTCGCGATGGCATTTGGACCTTTTTGCGTGACCGGTCATGCGACCGGGCGGTTAACCTACACAACGACACAAGGCAAGCACGCGGCGTTCAATCGCGAACTTGCCAACACCCGAACTCCGTCAGTTTTGCGAAGTTTCGTTGTCTTACGAATGTTAATTAAAACGTTATCCGACTCGGGGCCAAAGCAGGGCGACGCCCTTCCCGGACGCCGCCCCTGGCTCTCAGCCCGTGATTACTTGACTTCGACCTTCGCGCCTGCCTCTTCCAATTTCTTTTTGGCGGCATCGCTGTCGGCCTTGTTCGCGCCTTCCAAAATCGGCTTGGGCGCGCCTTCCACGAGGCCCTTGGCTTCGGCCAGTCCGAGGCCGGGCTTGACTTCGCGGACGACCTTGATCACGGCAATCTTCTTGTCCGCCGGGGCGGAGACGAGGATCACATCGAACGTGGTCTTGGCTTCGGCGGCGGGCGCGGCCGCTCCACCCGCGGCACCGGCGGCGGCCACGGCGACCGGCGCGGCGGCGGTGACGCCCCACTTCTCTTCCAATTTCTTGACCAGGTCGGCGGCTTCCATGACCGTCAACTTGCTTAGTTCCTCAACGAGGTTTGCGGTATCTGCCATACGGTTATCTTTTACCTTTCAGTTCGTATCGTCGTCTTCCGTGGCCACGGAGGTTTTGAGTTCACTGCCTGCGAACCGACGATTTACGTTGTTGTTTCTGTTTGCTCCCGCCGATGGCTAACCGGCGGGAAATTGTTCAGGCCGCCTGCTCGGACCTGGCCTTGATGACGCGGGCCAGTTGCGAACCGGGCGTGTTCAGCAGGACGACCAGCTTGGTGGCCGGCGCTCCAATGACGCCCAGCAACTTGCCGCGCAGCACTTCGATGCTCGGCAAATCCGCCAGCGTCAGGATCTCCGATTCCTCCATCCGCTTGCTGTTCAAATAGCCGAACTTGATCTTCAGTTTTTCATTCTCCGCCCCGAAGGTCTTCAACGCCTTGGCGGCGGCGGACACGTCCTTCTGGCCCGTTACGACCGCCATCTGGCCGGCCAGCGCGCCATTCAAATCCGCCACGCCGGCTTCCTTGGCGGCAATGCGGAAAACGGAGTTCTTGACGACGTGAAACTCCGCGCCTGATTTGCCCAGGCCCTTGCGGAGTTTGGTCAGTTGTTCGACCTTCAGTCCCTGATAGCCGACCACGATGAAGAATGGCGAGGCATTCAGCCGGACGAGATATTCCTGGGTGAGAATTTGCTTTTCTGCGCGCATGGATCAAATCAGTTGAATTTTTTAATGAGTCGCGAATTCGCGGGTATCCACTCGCACCCCGGGACTCATCGTCGCCGAAATCGTGCAACTCTGGATATACGCGCCTTTCAGGCTGCCCGGCTTGGCCTTGGCCACTGCGTCAATCACCGACCGGGCATTCTCCTCGATCTGGACGGGCGCAAACGACGTCTTGCCCACGGGCACGTGAATGTTTCCGGCTTTGTCCACCTTGAATTCGACGCGACCGGCTTTGACTTCCTTCACCGCCTTGGCCGTGTCCTCGGTCACTGTGCCCGTTTTCGGGTTGGGCATCAAACCGCGCGGTCCGAGCACCTTGCCCAGTTTGCGCACTTCGACCATCGCTTCCGGCGTGGCCACCGCCACGTCAAAGTCGCTCCAGCCGCTGTTGCACTTGGCGATCATGTCTTCAAACCCAACGAACTCGGCCCCCGCCGCTTTCGCCGCTTCAGCCGCCGCGCCGCTCTTGGCGAAGACCAGCACCCGGACGTTCTTGCCGCTGCCGTGCGGCAACGGCACGGTGCCGCGCACCATTTGGTCGGACTGTTTGGGGTCCACGCCGAGGCGGAACGCCAGGTCCACGGTTTCGTTAAATTTCGCTTTCGGGAACTTGACCAGGATGCCCACGGCATCCTTGAGCACGTACGCCTTGGTGGCGTCCACTTGTTCGAGCGCTTTCTTGTATCGTTTGCTGGGCATGTTTTAGGAGCGGTGCATGCGAGCCGGTTGGACTCTCCCGCGTGGTGGTTAATCGAGAACTTCAATGCCCATGCTGCGGGCCGTGCCAGAGACGACCCGAAACGCGGCTTCGTCCGTCGTGGCGTTCATGTCGTTCTTCTTCATCTTGACGATGTCCATCACCTGTTTGCGCGTCACCTTGCCGACCTTTTCCTTGTTCGGCACCTTGGAGCCGGCGGTGATGCCGGCCGCCTTTTTCAACAGCACCGATGCCGGCGGCGACTTCGTGATGAAGGTAAAAGATTTATCCTGGTAAACCGTGATGACCACGGGAATGACCAGCCCCGCATCGCCCTTGGTGGCGGCGTTAAACTCCTTGCAGAAGCCCATGATGTTGACGCCGTGCTGACCGAGCGCGGGGCCGACGGGCGGGGCGGGATTCGCCTGGCCCGCGGGAATCTGCAACTTAATGATGCCGGTAACTTTCTTCGCCATACAAAATCTTCGTTCTTAATTCTATGTCTTCCGCATGATCGCGACCGCCACTGCTCACCTTTCGACGGCAGCAGGAGTTCAAGCGGATCAACCCTTCTCCACCTGCCAGTATTCCAATTCCACCGGCGTGTTGCGACCAAAAATATTCACCGTGACCTTGAGCTTGCCCCGCTCTGGGTCAATCTCTTCAATCACGCCGCTAAAATTCAGGAACGGCCCGTTGTTGATCTTCACCGTTTCGCCCACATTGAAGGCAACCTTCGGCCGCTCGGTTTCCTCCGACGCCTCCACCGCCGCCTTGATCGTCGCCATTTCCTCGTCGGTGGCCGTGTGCGGATGTTCACCGCCGACGAAACCAATCGCACCTTGCGTTTCCTTGATGAAGTAAAACGGCTTCGGAATCACGCGCTTGTTTTCGTCCAGCAACGCCATCTGGATATAAACGTAGCCGGGATGCAGCTTGCGCGTGGACACCGTCTTCTTCTGGTTGCGCACCTCAACCACCTTTTCCATCGGGACGAGGACTTCCTGAATGTAGTCCTGCATCTCCTCGGTCTTGATGCGTTTCTCAATGCTCTCTTTGACCTTCTGCTCCTGACCGGAGAGAGTGTGAATGACAAACCATTGGGGCTTCATGCGCGCTAGAGTTTGATGAACAGCGCGAACAGGATGTGGTCCACGACAAATGTCAATCCACCCAACAGGGCCACGGCAATCATGACCACCACGGTCGAACCCTTCAACTCCGCCCAGGTCGGCCAGGTGCATTTTCGCAACTCTTCGCGCGTGGCCTCCCAGTACGCGGCGAATCGCTTCAGGTGCCCCTGCCACCAGAGGACTCCGAAGATCGCCGCGATTACTGCGGCCAAAATCAAGGACTTTGTCATGTTTAATCGTCGTTCCGGCCCGCCAGAGCCGAAGCCCTGACCACCACTCTCGCCCGCGCCTGTCAGCGACTGGTTCGCGCTCTTTTCTCAGTTGCCAGGCGCCGAGCTGGCGGAGAGGGAGGGATTCGAACCCCCGTTCCACTTGCGTGGAAAGCGGTTTTCAAGACCGCCGCGATAGACCACTCTGCCACCTCTCCCCGTTTCGCAGACTGGCTGCCGAGCCGAGACTCGGCGCATTGTTTCCCGCCCACCCGGCGGGATTGGCAGGGCGTGAAGGACTTGAACCTTCAACCAACGGTTTTGGAGACCGCTACTCTACCAATTGAGCTAACGCCCTACGCGCAAATTACCGGCGGCCTCAACTGGACGCGCACGGAGGCGCGGGCTGGCCCACCACCTCCGCCCGACCGCAAAAACCGGCTTACTCCACCACTTCGCTGATCCGGCCCGCACCGATCGTGCGACCGCCTTCGCGAATGGCGAAGCGTTGACCTTTTTCCATGGCGACGGGCTTCTGCAATTCGACGTCCACGGAAACGTTGTCACCCGGCATCACCATTTCCACACCCTGCGGCAGGTTCAATGTTCCCGTCACGTCGGACGTGCGGAAATAGAACTGCGGGCGGTAATTGGTGAAGAACGGCGTGTGACGGCCACCTTCATCCTTCGAGAGGACGTAAACTTCCGCTTTGAACTTGGTGTGCGGCTTGATCGTGCCCGGCTTGGCCAAAACCATGCCGCGCTCCACTTCTTCCTTCTTCGTGCCGCGCAGCAACACCCCGACGTTGTCGCCGGCCGTCGCGCTGTCCAGCAGCTTGCGGAACATTTCGATGTCCGTCGCCACCGTCTTGCGCGTGTCGCGCAGACCGACGATTTCGACTTCGTCCATCTTCTTGAGGACCCCACGCTCCACCCGACCGGTCACGACCGTACCGCGACCTTCAATGTTGAACACGTCTTCCACGCACATCAGGAAGGGCTTGTCCACTTCGCGCACCGGATCCGGCACAAAGCTGTCCAGCGCGTCCAGCAAATCTTGAATGGCCTTTTCCCCTTCGGGCGTGCCCGCCATGGCCGCCGTGGCCGAACCGCGCACGATCGGCGTTTTGTCTCCCGGGAAACCGTACTTGGTCAGCAGATCGCGAATTTCCATCTCGATCAACTCGAGCAGGTCCGCGTCCGCCAGATCCACCTTGTTCAGGAACACCACAATGCTCGGCACCCCGACCTGGCGGGCCAATAGAATATGCTCGCGCGTCTGCGGCATCGGACCGTCCGCCGCGCTCACCACCAACACCGCGCCGTCCATCTGCGCCGCGCCGGTGATCATGTTCTTGATGTAGTCCGCGTGGCCGGGACAATCCACGTGGGCATAGTGACGCTTCGCACTCTCGTATTCGACGTGCGACACCGCAATCGTCACCGTTTTGGTATCGTCACGCACCGTGCCGCCCTTGGTGATGGCGGCATAGGAGATGGGCGTGGCCATTCCCTTCTTGGCTTGCACATGCACGATCGCGGCCGTCAGCGTGGACTTGCCGTGGTCAACGTGGCCGATGGTGCCAACGTTCACGTGCGGTTTGGTTCGTTGAAATTGCTCTTTTGCCATTTTGTCTCCTGCGTTGCGTTGTTGTCGTTAGCGATCTTGTTAATGCGTCACCCAAATCGTCATGGAGCCCATGATCAGGATTGAACTGATGACCTCGTCCTTACCAAGGACGTGCTCTACCAACTGAGCTACATGGGCAACCAAATCCCGTTCCCATCCTGATGCGCCCAAACGACAAGAAACCACCCCCACATCTTCTCGCTCATCGAAAAGCCTGAAGGATTGGTCTTCTTGTCTTGTTTTTGCGGCCCAAAGACGGCGGACAAATTAGAAAGTCGTCCACCGGGTGTCAACAGAGGATTTAAGATTTTTTGGTCGGGCCGCGTCCACGCCACTCCGTCCGGGGTGGTTCGGGCAATCCCTGCGCCCGCAACGCCGTGCGGAAGTGCATTTTGGCCACTTTGGCGAGTTCATCGGCACCATACTTGATCACGAATTCCTTCGCCACCGCATCCACATTCGTCCCCGCTCCTTTGGGTAACTCCACCTCAAATTCTTTCCCCGCCGCCGCCAGCCGCTTCACAAATTCATCCCGCGCCAGAATCGAAGCCGCCGCCACCGCCATATCCTCTTCCGCCTTGTGCCGCTGCACCAATTCCAACTCCCGCCCCATGCTCATCAGCGCCTGCTCCACCACGCTCTTGCTCGACGCAAACTGGTCACTGATCGCCCGCACTGGCGGTGGATTCATCCGATGCCGCTGGCCCATCAAATTCTCAATCACCCGCGCGTGCCCCCAGGCCAGCACGTTGTTCACACTCCGCATCTTTGCGTAGAGCCGATTGTACGCCTCGTTGCCAATCGGCACGACCGTCGTCACACAACCGGGCGTATCTTTGATCAACTTCGCCAGGTCAGAAATCCTTTTGTCGCTGGAAATGTTTTTGGAATCCCGCACCCCCGCATCCTTCCACGCGGTCAACACCGCTTCATTCACATACACACCCGCCACGCACATCGGTCCAAAAAAATCGCCCTTGCCGCTTTCGTCCACGCCGATGCGTGGCAGCAACAACTCCGGATTCAACACCGCCTCGTAGCCCAGTTTCGCCTGCTTCAACACTTCGGGTTCAAGCACGAACTCGACGAACTCCTGCGTCCCCTTCCCTTGCACAACGAGCTTGCCGCTCTCGTAGAACACCACGTTCGTCTTGTCCTTCTCGCCCGCAAACCGCGCGTATGGCACCTCGCGCGGCGCGAAATGTCGTGCGTCCAGACACGACTTCAACGTCGCCGCCTGTTCATCGGTAAGCTTGCAAGTATAACTCGTCAGTGGTTTCGCACTCACTCCGCCAACTTAATAGCCACAAGAGAACGCAAAGGACACAAAAGAATTCTTTGCGATCTTTGCGTTCTTTTGCAGCCATAATAGTCTATCGTCCATGACTCGCGGTCAGCAAACTTCAAAACTCGTCACGCTGCTGCTCGACTGGTTTGCCGCCGACGCCCGCGATCTCGCCCGTAGCCGCCGACATGAGGAGGCGGAAGACTTGGACAACACGAAGTCGTCCGCCTCGTTACCTCGGCGGCTACACCGTGCGGGATTTCCGCAAACCTTCGACGCCGTCCTCGCGCTGCCCGGGATCCGCCGGCGGGATTTGCAGCATCGCCTTCAACCAACCCACACCCATTCACGACGGCAATGCATCCGCGCACCGGCGCACAATTTCCCGGTTCGAAAATTCTGAATCGTGCTTGTTGCAGGCTTGTCGTTCGGTGTAATGCGCGGTAACTTCCCCGCCATGAGCGCGACACTAACGATTCAATTGGATTCCGACGTCCTGCAAAACGCGGAGCAAGAGGCCAAGGCGCGGCACACTACGCTGCCCGAAATCGTCGCGCAGCAATTGCGCGTGATGGCCCGCAATTGGCAGGAGAGCCGCGCGGGCAAAACGCCGGTTACGGATGCGCTGCGCGGCGCCGTCAACCTGCCGGCGGATTTCGATGCGCGTGCCAGCCTGACGGACGAATTGCGAAAGCAGCATGGCGGCCAGGGATAAAATCTTCCTGGACACCGATGTCGCGCTGGACCACCTCGCCGACCGCCAACCCTTCGCCGAATACGCACACCGGATTCTGGCCTTGGCCGAGCTCGGCAAACTCACTATTTGTGTTTCGTCGTTATCGTTCAGCAACCTCTATTACATCCTCAGAAAACCAAAAGGGCACGCCGACACACTGGCGTTGCTTGCCAAGTTCAAGTTGCTCGTTCGCGTCTCCACCGTGGGCGAAGCGGAAATTCAATCCGCGCTGGCGGCGGGCTTCAAAGATTTCGAGGATGCGATTCAGCATTTTGCCGCGAAGGCAGAAGGCGGCGTCAGCGCCATTGTCACCCGCAACAAGTCCGATTATTCTGCCAGCGAACTGCCGGTTCTCACCCCGGATGAATTTCTCACGAAGTTCGACCGAGTCACTCCCCAAAATTGATCACATAACCGCCGCCCGCCATTTTCTCCGTTCACTTTTCGCGGGCTTCGTGTATTTCGTGGTTCGCCAGTACTGAATCTCGTTTTGTTGCAGACTTGTCGTTCGATGTAAAGCACGGTAGCTTCCCCGGCATGAGCGCAACCCTGACCGGAGCGTCCCCGTGGCGCGCGTTGGATTTCATGGTGGATTTTCACTCGCGCGAGAAGCGGCTGGGGCTGCTCACCGAAACCCTGGCGTGGGTAGCGTCGGTGGCTTTGTTCCGCGAAACGGAAACGCAAACGCATTACCTCAACGAACCGACCCGCGAGGACCGCCGCCAACACAAGGCGCTGCTGGCCACCCTCATCGGCGAAGGCGAGCGGTTGCTCGGGCGCATCCATCGCACGCGCGGACTGCCCAAAAACCTGGACGGTGTGAAGACCAACGACCTGGAGGCGATGGTTGAGGAATTGCGCCACACGCAACTCCAATGGGAGAACGACATGACGCCGCGCCGTCGCGAACAAATTCTCAAGGAGTTGTTCGATGTCGCGTCACGCTGAACTGGAGCGCATCCTCCAGGCATGGTTCGATCTCGAATCGTGCCGGGCTTCGGAAAAAGGGAGTTATCGCCAAACATTCCATGATTTGCTGGATGCGGCCCGGACGGATTCCAGCATTTCGCGCCAGGAAATGATCGCGGCGCTCGCCGAGCGTTACCGCGAATTCCGCGTAGCAAAGGAACGGCAAATCAAGGCCAAGCTGTCGCGGTTAAGATAGCCGTCCCGCCAACGGATTTGTCCGCATTTTTCTCCGTTCACTTTTCGTGAGCTTCGTGTATTTCGTGGTTCGCCATTTCTGAACCCGAAAAGTAAAAAATCAAAACTCGTCACGCTGCTGCTCGACTGGTTTGCCGCCAACGCCCGCGACCTCCCGTGGCGGCGCACGCGCGATCCCTACGCCATCTGGGTCTCCGAGATCATGCTTCAGCAGACGCAGGTGAAAACGGTGATTCCGTATTGGGACCGCTGGATGCGCGAGTTGCCCACCATTGAAAGTCTCGCTCGCGCGAGCACCGCTAAAATCCACAAACTCTGGGAAGGCCTCGGCTACTACACCCGCGTCCGCAACCTGCAGAAGGCCGCACGGCAAATCGTAGCGGCAGATGAATCTACGGTGGCAACGAGTGGTCAAGCATCTTCCGCCATCCCCTCACCCGGCCTAGCGGCCACCCTCTCCCCATCGGATGGGGAGAGGGCCGGGGTGAGGGGTTTTCCTAAAAACTTCAACACCGTTCTCGCGCTGCCGGGCATCGGTCGTTACACCGCCGGCGCGATTTGCAGCATCGCCTTCAATCAACCCACGCCCATTCTCGACGGCAACGTCATCCGTGTGCTGACCCGCATTTACGGCATCAAGACCGACCCACGCGAGAAACAAACCAATGCCCAGCTCTGGAGTTTGGCGGAACAACTCGTTACGACTGCAAAGCGCTTTGAGAATCCCACTGGAATGTCATGGACTGCGGCGGGAAACGAAGCGCCACGCCGCTTTCGTAACGTCAGTGACGCATCGAAAGCGGTGTCGCCGCTCCGCTCTGCCACCGCACTCCCAAACTCCTGCTCGCACCTTAATCAATCCCTCATGGAACTCGGCGCGCTTATCTGCACGCCACGTTCACCGCAATGCCTCATTTGCCCAGTGCGAAATCGTTGCGTGGCGCGGAAAGAAAACCTTCAGGAGCAACTCCCCAATCTCGGCAAGCGCGCCGCCGCCACCGAACGACGCTTCATCGCCTTCATCGTCGAGCACGACGGCAAGTTCCTCGTCCGCCAGCGCCCTGCTGGAGTTGTGAACGCCCACCTTTGGGAGTTTCCGAACATGGAAGCCCTGGGAGCGCCGTCGTCCCGGCGGCGAGTCTCCGCAGCCACCGTCAAGCAACACGCCAGCGAGACGCTGGCGCTCCCGGCAAATCAGTTCCGGTTCACCGCCGACAGACCACTTTGCGTCATCAAACATTCCATCACCCGCTATCGCATCACGCTCGAAGCCTGGCGCGCGGAACTCGCCGCTGCCTCTGGAGCGCCGGTCTCCGACCCGGCTCGGCGCAGATGTTCTGTCAAGAACACGCCGGACCGGAGGCCGACGCTCCACGGCCAATGGCGCACCCTCAGCCAACTGCACCAACTGGCCTTCACCAGCGCGCACAAGAAAATCCTCCAAGCCATCACCGAAGCCAAAACTCACAAACTCAAAAAGAGCTAGTTTTTTGGGCTTTGCCTCAGTTTTTGAGTTTTTGAGTTTAGGCTAATCCTTTCCGGCGTTCGTGAGTTCCAACTCAAAAATTCTCGCCAGTCTCCCGTTCCTTTATATCCTTCTTGCCGATGTTTTACTTCGATTACAACGCCACCACGCCGGTCATGCGTGAGGCTCGCGAAGCCTGGCTCGAAGCCACGGAGAAGCTCCACGGCAATCCTTCCAGCCCGCATGCGTTCGGTCTGGCGGCGAACAAGGCCATGGCCGACGCCCGCGAAAAACTCGCGCACTTCCTGGGTTGTCATCCGAACGACCTCATCTGGACCAGCGGCGCCACCGAGGCCAACAACCTGGCCATGCACCATTTCGCGCAAACCCTCCCCGCCGACGCCGAGGTCTGGGTCAGCGCCATTGAGCATCCGTGCATTGATAATTCCGCGCGCCACTATTTCGGCAGGCGCGCCCGGTTCATCCCCGTCACGCGCGACGGCGTGGCGGACGTGGATTGGTTCACCCAGGAGATCGCCGACAAACGCCCCGGCGTCGTCAGCGTCATGTGCGCCAACAACGAGACCGGCGTCATCCAACCGTGGCGCGAAATCCGCGCCATCTGTCAGGCCTATGAAGTGCCGTTCTTCACCGACGCCGTCCAGTGGCTTGGCAAGATGCCCGCCAAAGGCCTCGGCGAATGTGATTTCGTCACCGGGGCGGCGCACAAGTTCGGCGGTCCGCGCGGCGTCGGCTTTCTCAAAACGCCGCCCAAGAGTAAAGTTCACTCACTGTTGTTCGGTGGCAAACAGGAACGCGGTCAGCGCGCCGGGACCGAAAATCTGCCGATCATTCTTTCCATGCTGACTGCGTTGGAGATTCGCGAAAAACAACTCGCTGAAAATCACCATCAGACCCGCGCCGAGTGGAAGGAGAAGTTTGAAAAACTCCTGCTCCGCCAGGTGCCCGGCACAACTGTCGTCGGCCTGCACACCCCGCGCTTGTGGAACACCACCTCCGCATTGATGCCCGAAGGGGGTCAGCAACGCTGGGTCACGCGCCTCGACAAGGCCGGCTTTGCCGTCAGCACCGGCTCCGCCTGCACCACCGGCAAGGAAGAACCGTCGCACGTCTTGAGCGCAATGGGCTACAAGGCCGGGCAGGTCACGCAAGTCCTGCGCTTCAGCAGCGGCTGGGAAACCACCGCCGCCGATTGGGAGGCGTTGGAAAAAGGCATCTTGAAAGTTTACGGCGAGCTCCACGGAAAGTGATTGGAAACCCACGCGCACCGATGAAGGCGGCATCGCGCAATCCAAAATCAGAGGTCTGCCGAGAAGGCGACCAGACGCCAAGCCATCCAAAGAACGTGCGCTTGCACCACACGTTGACGGCGAGACAATCGTGCTTCGCCGCGACGCCATTACAAGACCTGCGTCGCTAATCTCAACACAACCGCCGCGACTCGGCCAACCCCGAAACCCAAACGACGGAGCGCGCCGGGGCGACGTTAAAATCGTCACCAAAAATCCGTGTTCATCCCCGTTCATTCGTGGTAAATGATGCGCATGAAAACACGCATGTCCCGTCGCACGGCCATTCAGAAACTGTCCCAGAGCACCGCTGCGGTCGCCGTGGCCGCCAGCCTCTCGCACCGGCTGACCGCCGCGGAACAAACCCTGGACGCGAAGCTCAAGGGCCGCGTCAACCACTCCGTCTGCAAATGGTGCTACGACAAAATCGCGCTCGAAGAGTTTTGTTCCGCCGCCAAAGCCATGGGCTTGCAATCTGTCGAACTGCTCGAAGCGAAGGATTTCCCCACGCTCAAGCGCCACGGCCTCACTTGCGCGATGGTCAGCGGCGTGCCCGGCGGCATCACCAGCGGCCTCAATCGCCTTGAACATCACGACCAGATTGTGGCGTTCATGGAGACGGCGCTGCCGGCGTGCGCCGCGTTCGGCGCGCCCAACCTGATTTGTTTTTCCGGCAATCGCAAAGGCATGGATGACGAACAGGGTCTGGCAAATTGCGCAACCGGCTTGAAACGGATCGCGCCAATCGCGGAGAAACACAAGGTGACCGTGTGCATGGAATTGCTCAACAGCAAGGTGAACCATCCCGATTACATGTGTGATCACACGGTCTGGGGCGTGGAACTGGTCAAGCGCGTCGGCTCAGACCGATTCAAACTGCTCTATGACATTTATCACATGCAGATCATGGAGGGTGACGTTTGCGACACCATCAAGGCCAACCATCCATCCATCGCGCACTACCACACCGGCGGCGTGCCGGGCCGGCACGAAATTGACGGAACGCAGGAACTCCATTACCCGCGCGTGATGCAGGCGATTCTTGAAACCGGCTACCAGGGTTTCGTCGCGCAGGAGTTCATCCCCAAACGCCCGGACGCGCTGGCGTCACTCAAACAGGGCGTGGGGATTTGCGACATTTGATCGCGCTTCGGGAGAGCTGACTCCATGAAACTCCGGCACGTGCTTTCAATCCTGCTCGCGGTGGCGGCGCTCACCGGCTGTCGAACAACCGCGCCGGAAACGATGGGCAACATGGGTTCGACGGAGGACCCGCAATCATTTTACCTGCCCGACGCGCAAGCAGCCCGGCTGGTCAGCGTCGCCACCAACGGCGTCGCCACGGCTACCGTGCTGATCCAAACCCAGCGCGTCGCCGTCAAGGAAACCGGCCCGAAGGAAACCGTGGACTATTTCGGCGAGGTCTATGCGTTCTCGCCGAATTTCTTCGCGGTCCGGCAGGACGAGCTGACGCGCATCCGCTTCTGGAATCTGCAGCCGGACGACCACCACACGTTCATGCTGATTGACCCACACTCACAGGTCGTCCTGAACCTGTCGCTGCCGCCGCTGACGAAAACCGAATATGTTTTCACCTTCCACGAGGCCGGGCTGTTCAACTTCGTTTGCGCGATGCACCCGACTCCGATGCGCGGCCAGATTCTGGTATTGCCGCGACCAAACCCGTAAGCGGCGCGCCCGCCCGTGGCCGGATCACATTTCCGCGTGGCAAGCCGGACGCTTCGTGATTTAATCCCGGCACGACAATGAAAGAATTTCCGTCTCCGCTGGAGTTGCACAAAATCAAAGTCTATCCGCTGGCGCAGCGAAAAAGCCGGAGCGCGTTGGAAACGCTGCTGGTGGATCCCCGCCAACCCGCACCGCCCCGCCCGCCGGAAGTCCAGCTCGCGCTTCGCGACTGCGTGGGAAAAGTCGCCGCCGCCCGTGCCCGGGGCGCGAGTGTCATGCTGCTCTACGGCGCGCATCTGGTAAAGAATGGGTTGCTGGGAGTGACGAACGCGCTCATCGAACGCGGTTGGCTCACCCATCTGGCCACCAACGGCGCGGGGACGATTCACGATTGGGAACTCGCCTTCCAGGGGCGCACCGAGGAAAGCGTGCGTGACAACGTCGCCACCGGAACCTTCGGCACCTGGGATGAAACGGGGCGCAACATTCATCTGGCCCTGCTCGCCGGGGCGTTGCGCGCCGAAGGCTACGGCCGCAGCCTCGGACGCTTCATCGTCGAGAACGGGGTCACGTTGCCGACGGTGGAACAATTGACGGAATCGCTCCGCCGCGAACCCGTCCATCCGCTGGCCCCGGCGCGCGCCGAATTGTTGCAAGTGATGGTGGTTCACCAACTGCCCGCGGGTCGAATCGAAGTGAAGCACCCGCATCAAGCGACCTCCATTCTCGCGCAAGCCTTTCGCCACAACCTTCCGCTGACCGTCCATCCGGGCATCGGCTACGACATCATTTCCAATCATCCAATGTTCAACGGCGCCGCCCTGGGACGCGCGGCGCAAATGGATTTCGCCCAGTTTGGGCGCGCGGTCGAAGGGCTGGATGGCGGGGTGGTCTTGAGCGTGGGATCGGCCATCATGGCCCCGCAGGTGTTCGAGAAAAGTTTGAGCTGTGTCAACAACCTGCGCCGGCAGGCCGGACGAAACATTGTCACCGGCCACACCATCTACGTTGTGGATATTCAGGACGGCGGCAAGTGGGACTGGTCGCACGGCGAGCCGCCCAAGGACAATCCCGCCTACTACCTGCGCTTCTGCAAAAGCTTCGCCCGCATGGGCGCGACCATGAATTACATCCAATGCGACAACGCGGTGTTCTTGCAACAACTGCTCCACCGCCTCGACGCCGCGCCCGCCAGTTGACCCTCGCGCCATCGGCCGCGCAGGTCACTCCACCAATTGACGATACCCTCGCGTGGTGACCGTGCGCGTCAAACCATTGCTCGAAGACTGGAACAGTGCCTCAAGGCCCGGTTGCGATTCAATCATCGG
This sequence comes from uncultured Bifidobacterium sp., assembly GCA_964561105.1. Taxonomy (GTDB): domain Bacteria; phylum Verrucomicrobiota; class Verrucomicrobiia; order Limisphaerales; family JADLHS01; genus JADLHS01. The sequence continues at coordinate 93,347 of CAZLOH010000010.1, forward strand.
CAATCCCCGTGATTCGCCCAGCACGCTGGCCGCGGTTGCCAGCGCATCGGTATCCGTCGCCCGCCGGCCCACCACGGTCACCTGGTCCTGATTCATCAAACCGATTCCGGTGCGCGGATCCACAATGTGCGAATAGCGCTGCCCGTTGATCGCCACAAACTGCTCCGCGTCACCCGAAGTGGACACCGCCGCATTCCGGAGCTGGAGCGAATGGGCGGACAGGTTGGTGCGTTCTTGCGGCGCGCCGATTGCCACCCGCCAGGTCTTCCGTCCGGGCGGTGCTTCGCCCACCGCAATGTCGCCGCTCGCCGCGACCAGCGCGCGCGGGCAATCGTGTTCCCGCAAAACCCGCAAGGCGTTGTCCGCCGCATATCCCTTGGCAATGCCACCCAGGTCCAACTGCATGTGAGGTACGGTCAACGTGACCGTTCGTTGCCGGGGATCGAGCTTCAATTTTCGCCAGCCCACACTCGCCTGGGCGCGCGCGATTTGCTCCGCCGACGGCAGCTTCTCCAGCCGACGCGCCCGACGCCATTGTCGCACCAATGGCCCAACGGTGACATCAAATGCGCCCCCGGAGAGTTCCGCGATCCGCTGGGATTCCTGGAGAATATCAAACAGGTCCGCGCTCACCGGCACCGGTTGACCGGCTGGTTTCTGGCAAAGCTGCATGAGTTCGCTCTCCGGATCATAATCCGTCATCACCTGCTCCAGCGCCGCAATTCGGGCAAACGCCGCGTCGCTGGCCGCGCGCGCTTGCGCCGCGTCCCGCGCATACAGCGTGATGGTGAACAGCGTCCCCATTTCCGGCCGTTGAAATTCAAAGCGGTGAAGCTGCCCGGTGGCGTGCGGCGAATGGCAGCCCGTCAACCAACCCGCCAGAAGAGTCAGCGCCAGAATTTCCCAACGGAAGTATCCGCTGACATTTCGCACCCGACGCCGGGGTTCAGCCGCCGAGCCAGTTCGATTCTCTGTTGGCTCACGCTTGATTGAAATCATCGTCGCGTTCTTCATCTGTCTCACTCGCTTATCCGGCCTGGTCGCCGCGGTAAATGGCCTTCGCCGTGCAAGTCTCCGCCACCACCACTTCGGTCAGCAGCGGCAGCCTGGGCTTGAGCTTCCGCCAAATCCAAGCCGCGATGACTTCGCTGGTCGGATTCTCCAATCCGCGAATCTCGTTCAAATGCCGGTGATCGAGCTTTTCCCAGATCAGACGAAATGCCTTGGAGATGTCGGCGTAATCCATGAGCCAGCCCAGTTTCGGATCGCACTCGCCGGCCACCACGATTTCCACCTTGAAACTGTGACCATGCAACCGCCGGCATTTGTGTGTCTTCGGCAACCGCGGCAACCAATGCGCCGCTTCAAATTGAAATGATTTCCGCAATTCGATTCTCATACTTTTTCACTGTTCCCAATCCATCCACGTCACCAAGTCTCCCAACGCCGGCCGGGCATCGTGCCGCCAGGTCAACGGCGGATTTTGCATCTGCCCCAGCGGACACACTCGCGCCACCCCCCAGCGCGCCAGTTGCTGCGCCAACGCTGCCGCCTGGTCCTCGGGCGCCGCCAGTCCAACCGTCGAAACCATTCCGCGCAGCTCGTCCGCCCCCCGCAGGGCGCTCGCCAAATCCGGCGTTCCTTTCACGTAAACGAAGCGATGCAGGCACGACGCCTGGAATTTTGGGTCCGCTTCATAGACCACGGTCCACGCCGTCGAATGCTCGCTGCACCACATCCGCGTGTCGGGCGAGTGGGCGGCGCGCACCTCGTAAAATGCGCGTCGGGATGCGATGGTCGAGGCGAGTTCCACGGGCAACGCTCCGCGCGGCTCCTCCGCTTCGCGCCGTTCGAGTTCCTCCGCCAGCAGCGCGGCGAATTGTTCGGCCGACACGCCGCCCCCATGCTCGACATAGATGACGTGCGGCGAGAGACAACCGAGTTGATTCCACGCCACCACGTCCGTGGCCGCCTGCTGGACCACTCGCCGATCTCGGAATCCCGACAACGCCCCGCTCGCCACAAACCCAAAACTCACCCGATGTCCGTAGCCAAGGAATCGAACCTTGGAAGGCAACTTCGCACGGACCGCCGCCAGCGTTTGGTTGTCACCGGTGGCCGTCACGCAATCCGCCTCGGCCAACAGCGCCTGTTCCAGAGCGGCTTCTCCGCCGCGCCACTCGGCCAGTTCCAGACACGCCCCCAGTTTGTGGTCCGCGTCGTAAATCGAATGTGCAAACAATCGCGGCAGAAACGACGTGCCCCGCGCGCATTTCACAAACTGCGCCGACCGTGTCAACAACCCCAGCACCATGCTCATCAGGGTTGGATTTGGAATATTCCCGGCCGCAATGTGAACGAGAAACTCCGGTCCCGCCGCGAACGCCGCGCGCTGCCCGCGTTCTTCCACGCCGGCGGCCACCAGTTCATCCAGCCGTTTCGCGTGTCCGAGGTCCTGGGTGAGCAGCGCGTGCAAATTTTCCCGCGTGAGTTGACGGAAGAAATGATCCAGCCCGACCGCGAGCGTGTGGCGCGCAAAACCCGTCACCTGCGGTCTTTGGTTGAGCGCCAGTTTGCGAAACGGATACGCCTCGTTCAGCCAGTTGCCCGCCACCTCGGAGATCAACCCAACCAGCGCGTGCGTCGAACGCGCGGCGAGGTATTGTTCGCGATTGTGCTTCAACGTCGCGCACGCCTCCGCGACCATCTGCGGTGTGAGCGCCGCTTCGGACGGCAAATCCGCGAGGAAATAGTTTGGCAGGTTCATGACGCAGGGAAAGTTCAAGTTGCCAGCAACGAACATCCGCGCGGCTCGGCCAGTTTCGCCCGGCCCATCAGTTCAAACCCGTCGCCGCGCCGCACGGCCAGATCCTCCGTTTTAAGCGCCAGCGCCGAAAATACATTGGCCAGATCGAACACCCGCAGCAAACCCGTTTCGCCTTCAGCCACCTCCCGCCCCGTCTCCGGCGAAATCACCCGCGTCCGTGCCCAGGGCGGAAAACGGAAGCGGCGCTCCGAACCCGGGACTTGGAACTCGGAACCTGAAACCCGATCATACGCCTGCGAGCTCAGCTCACTCATTCCGTATTCACAAACGATGTTCGCGCGCGACACTCCCAACCGCTCCGTGATGAGCGCGTGCAAGTCCGACTTCGACATTTCGCGTGAGCGACCCTTGTAACCGCCCGTCTCCATCACTCGCGAGCCGGCGGGCAATTGCAGGCGAAGATTACGCGCCTTGAGCTCATCCAGCAGATGCACGAACGAAAACGCCGTTCCCAAAATCAGAAGTGGCCGTTCGCAGCCGCCGGTGTCGGGAGACGGGTTGGCCCTGCGCGCCGTTTCCACCTCCTTACGTCGGTGGCTACCACTTAGCGCTGCGAACGCCGCATCAAAATCCAAAGTCCACGCCCCATCCGCCTCCACGCGGCCAGCGAACACGTTTCCATCTGCACCGAGCTTTCGTCGTATCACTTCAAACATGTGAACCAACGATGAATGTGGCGCTTGCTCCGGCGGCGGCGTGAGGCTCAACAGCCTTGGCGTAGCGGCCGACGTAACGAGGCCCTGACTTGTTGGCTGAGCTAAAGTGAGCCTCCTTAAGTCGGCTGCCACGCTTGCTTCAAACCACGCCCACAGCGACGCCTCGTAAATCTCCAGTGACTCCGCACTGTGAAAATGTCGGCTTGGTCGCTGCGCCGTCGTGCCGCTGGAATGGAAGACGGCTGTGCGTTGAGCGTTCGGGAGGCAACTGAGTTCCAGCTCCTTGAACGCCGTAGTTGGCACCGCGGGAATCTCCGTCCAATGCGTCACCGCATTCGGCGTCACCCCGCGCGCCTCGCAAAATCTCCGATACGGCTCATTGGCGGTGAACTGGAGCGCAAACAACACCAGTGCCATTCCGTTAAACTCCACGTCGGCGTGCGCGGCCAGGGCTTGAGCGGAAGCAGCGTCGAGCGCGACCAGCTCCTCAATGGAGAAGTCCATAAACGCCCGCAGGCGCGCGGCGAAGATTGAAAGCTCGGATGACATCGCGGTTTTTATTTGCAGGCTGGTTTTCCGCCACAGCCTGAGCCGACAGCCTAATCAGAATGTGGCCGACGGCAATTGAATTCCCCTCACCTGCCGTTGCAGGTTTGGGAGGCGTTGCAACTTGCAACACTGGCCGCGCGTTGGAACCGCGAGCGGAGCGCCGGTCTCCGACCCGGCGCGGTGCGGCTGCCGGCCATGTTCGCGCCGGATCAGAGATCGGCGCTCCGATTCGAGGTGGGTCGGGCGTACCCGCGAGCCGCTGCTTACTCAGGTTTCAACTTCCCCACGAACCTGGAAATTTCAGTCAGATGCGTGTCGGCGTTGGGAGAATCGGTCACATGCAGGATTTTGCCATCCCTGCCAATCAGAAAGCTCACGCGACGGGCCATGTTTTTGCCGCTCATCCGCACGCCGTAGGCATCCGCAATCTGGCCGGCCGGATCCGTCAGCAGCGTGAAGTTGAGATTATGCCTGGCCACGAACTGCTGGTGGCTCGCGGCGCTGTCGAAACTCACACCCACCACTTCCACGTTCGCGTGCTTCAGGCCGGACATGCGATCGCGCAAGCCGCAGGCTTCCTTGGTGCAGCCCGGGGTTTCATCCTTGGGATAGAAATAGAGCAGCACCAGCTTCTTGCCGCGCGCGTCGGCGAGCTTCCAGGTCTTGCCGTCCTGGGTCTGGCCGGCGAACAGGGGCGCCGAGCTGCCCACCGCAGGTTTTGTGGTCGCCTGCCCGAAGACACCCAGTGTGCTCATCCCGAGCACGAGCACACCGACCGTCAAGATTTTCAGGACTATCTGGTAGTACCCGACGTAACGAGGCGGGACGCTGGGGGTCATCCGCCTCGTCATCTCAGCGGCCACGGAAGTTTTGGAATCTATGTTCATGGGATTGGATTTGATTGGTTCAACCGCGCAACTTCACGCCCCGCAGTTTCTCGGTGAAGGTGACGAATCCGTCCGCTTGTTTCTTCAAACGCCCGACCAGTTCCGCGTCCCGCAGGCGGCCTTGGTCGTCCAGGAGGTTGTTGATCTGCGGCAAAAACACGCGCTCGGGATAGAGGTAGGCATTGCGATAGCCAAAGATGGCCTGCAACTGCTCGACCGGCCGCAACGCGCCCCAGACACCGGCCGCCACGCCCGTGAAACAAACCGGTCGTCGCTCAAAACTCTCCGGGAACTTGAGCATGTCTATGAAATACTTGAGCACACCGGGCACGCTGCCGTTGTATTCGGGCGTCACGACGTGCAAACCCGCCGAGTGCAACACCGCGTCGGCAAATGGCTGGAAGGACCGGGGCTTCTCGGCATAGCTGGTCGGAGAAAAAATTTCCGGCGGCAATTGCGCCAGGTCCAGCACGCGCAACGGCGTCTGGAGTTCCTGGTAAATTTCCCCCACCTGGGTGGCCACCTTGCGCGCGTTGCTACCCGGGCGATTCGTGCCCACAATCAGTACGATCACGGCGCAACTCTAGGCGAACAACGACCATGGGCAAGCGTCGAGCGGGAAATCTTGTTTACTTCGCGGCCGGGGAAAATATAGTGGGCGGCGGTGGCCAGCGTGGCGGAATTGGCAGACGCGCTAGACTCAAAATCTGGTACTCGGAAGAGTGTGTGGGTTCGACCCCCTCCGCTGGCACCAACTCATTCATTGGCGCCGCCCTCCCGAACCACCCCAGCCCGAGTTTGACCCGTTATCCCGCCGACGTGTCACAACGCTGACATGCTTTAAGGCTCCCAGCGGGTTTCGGCCTCCGTGCGAACCCGTTTTCTCCCGAGGCAAAACTCGCGCGGCGCACAGATTTGGCCGGGCGCGTCCCGGCGGCACGCAAGCTGCGAAACTCGCCCCGTGGCTAAAAGGAGGCCCTATGTTGAAATGTCGAACGGTGTGGTCAAAATCAGTGACTCGTCCGCTGCGGAATTCCGTGGTTACCGTTTCCGCGAGTACTGTCGGCACACGCTGAACCCCACGTCCAACCGTTACCGGATGTTCAATCACAATCCTCCACTGGCCCTGCGTTAATCACCTGATTTCACCTGACTCAAATATGAATAATCCCATCCCAAACAATTCCTCTCCCACCCCCGCCGCGGCCATCGCAGCGGATGGCGGCTTTTCTCCGTGGCAACGGCTGAAACGCAAACGCATCTCGTACCTGACGCTGCCGTTGCTCTGCATGGCGACCGTGACCGAGTTCGTGATTCTGGCGACCGGCTGGAAATACCAGCAGGTGGTCTGTCTGCCCAAGGGGATGGGCGTCACGTTTCTTGGCATCGGGCCGATCGGTGCGACGATCCTGGCGGTGGAGTTACTCAAGCTGCCACTGGCCATCTGGACCGCCTCACGGCACGGCTGGCAAAAGAGCTTCATGCTGCTCGTCGGCCTGCCGCTCATCTGCGTGCTGACCTTCCAGTTGGTCAAGGACATGGCCGTCTATGAAATGGGCGTGGCCATGGCGCCCGCCACGGAGATGCTCGAAAAAGCCGCCGCCGAGGACCTCAAGATCGCCCAACTCAAAGGTGAGCTGGCGGCCATCGAACAGAAAAAGACGGATCGCGAAAGCAAACTCGCCGAGCTGGCCGCGAAGAAAACCAAGGCCAAGGCCGATCTGGCGGAAGCGCTCAAACGCAATGACGAATCGCGCCAGGACGCCATCAGCCTGACCGAATACCAGAAGAAGGAATTGTCCGAGGAAACCACCCGGCAGGCCAACATCACCAAGCAGTTTAACGAGGACGCCGACAAGCTCACCAAGGAAATCGCCGAGCTGCGCGCCCGGCGCGAAGCCGAATTGCCGCGCGCCACCAAGTGGAACGCCGAGGAGGCCCGCATCGAAAACATCTACAAGGCCAAGCTGGCGGATTACACGAACAAGAAGAAGCAGTACGAAAAGGACAAGCTCGAGTACGATCACGCCAGCTTCTTGATGCGCCAGGTGATGCGCGAACCGGTTGACCCGGGCGTGCCGCCGGAGCGCATCGTCAACACCATCCTCAAGCCCACGATGCTGACGGAGATTGACGAACAGATCAAAACCAAGGAAGCCGAGCTGCTCTCCGTCAATAACAAGCGCCGCGACCGGATTGCCCAGGTGGGCGACAGCGCCCAGCAGCTCCGCAAGGATTTCGACACCCGCTCCCGCGCCAAGCGCGAGGAAGCCGACCGCAAACGCGATGACCTGCTGGCCGCCCAGACCAAGCTGGAAGCCGAATGGAAAGCCGAGGAGAAGCAGGTGGATCAAGACGTGGCGACGGCCGTCCAGAAGGTGGACGGGCTGCGGGCGGAAATTGATGCGGCCCAGAAGAAAGCCGATGCCTATTACGAGGAACGGGAGGCTGACATCCGCAAAACCCAGGTGCATCGGATCGCGACCACGGTTGAAATCGTGCGCGGCCTGCTCATGGGCGAACGCCCCGCTTCCATCAAGTCCACCGCCAAGGAACGCGGTGACATCCTCACCGACCAGATCAGCATGGTGCGCATCTCGGTTTATCCGGTGCTGGCCTTCATTGTCGCCTTCCTCCCGACGTTGATGGTGGAAATCGGTTTCTCCACCGTGTTTGAACGGGAGCCCGTGCCCGGCCAGCGCCCGCCCCACCGGCTCGGACTCTTCGGCCGCGGCTTGCATCAACTCTACATTCGCGCCGGCCGGCACAAGATTCTGCGCGCCGAACGCCTTGCCCGCGAAGTCTCCGGCCAGATCGCCGCCCGCGATCGCGCCCTGACGGAAACCAAGGCCGGCGCGGAAAAGGCGTTGGCGGAGAAAGACGCCGCGTTGCAAGCCGCGCAGACTGACGCCGTGGCCGCCGCCACCGCGCACGAAGAACAATTGAAGTGGCAGCAAGCCGAGCACGAGGAGCAAGTCAAGCAGAAGGAAGGCGAGTGGGTCGCCAAGTTCGCCGGCCTGGCGGATTCGCTCAACCGGTCGGTGTCCGAGAAAGACGCGTTACGCGACTTCCAGCAGACCGAAATTGAACGCCAGGTGCAACTCCGCCAGAACGCCTGGTCGGATCGCATCACGCAGTTGCGCCATGACCTGGACGCCCAGCGCACCTCGCATGAAAAAGAGCGCGCGGCGCTGATCGAGGAACATCGCCAGAAACTGACGGCGGTTTCGGAAGATTGCCAGACCCAGATCGTGCAGGCCCGTCGTCAGGCGGCGGACGCCGAACTGGCCGCGCAGGAAGCCACGGCCCGGATGTCGTACGAATTGACGGAAGCCCGGGACGCCAGCGAAGCCGCGCGGACGCAACTGGAACGGCAGTCGGAATCGCTCACGCTCAAACTCACCCAGGCGCGGGAAGAAACCGCGCGGGAAATGGACAAGGCTCTGCGGCAGGAACGGCATCGGCTGGAGCGCCTGCAGATGGAGGCCGGCAAGACTTTGCGGCAACGCAACGAGGAGTTTGATCGCCAGGTCAAACAACGCGAACAAGAGTTGACCCTCGCCTTTGAAGCCCGGCAGGCGAAGGAACAGGCCCGGTTCGAACAGGAACTGCACCATCGCGAAGAGGAATTCGAGCGTCAGTTGGAAGCCCGGGGACGCGAAGTCGAAGCGCGCTGGGCGCAGGACGCGCAACAACAGGAGGAGACCGTCATGATCCGCCTCAAGCAGCGCGATCAGGAATTGACCACCAAGGCCGCACAGGAGTTGCGACGCCGCGAGTCCGAGCTGGAACGCCAGCTCGAAGCCCAGCAACGTGAGGCGGAATCGCGTTTGAAACAGGAGTTGCAAGCGAAAGAGCTGACCTTGCAAGCCCGGCTCAAACAACGCGAACAGGAATTGGCTGCCAAGGCCGTCGCGCGCGAAACAGAATTGCAAAACCAGTGGGCCGCTGACACCCGCCTCCGCGAAGAGGAATGGGAACGCCAGACCGAAGCCCGCGTCCGCGCTGCGGAAGCGCGGCTGGGCCAGGAGGCGCGGCAGAAGGACGAACTGTTTGAAGTCAAACTCCGCCAGCGCGAGCAGCAGCTTCGGGCCGAGTTTGAAGCTCAGCAGGCCGAACTCGAGACGCAGACCCAGCACTTCCATCGCCGCCGGGAGGAAGAGTCCGCCGATGCCGGCCAACGCGCGCTGCGCGAACTGGAAGTCCAGTTGCGCCAGGAGATGCAGTTGAAGGAGGAGGCCACTCAGTTCAAGGCCCGGCAACGGGAGCAGGAATTGCAGGCGCAGCTCAATGCGCAAGCCGAATCGCACAAACAGGCTCAACAGCAATGGGAGACGGAGCTGGACGTCATGCGCCGCAACCTCGAACCGCTCAACGACCTGGTGGCCCGCACCGAGCAGGAGCGCGACGAGGCCCGGGAATCCGCCCTCGAGAACGCCAACCGGGTGGAAGCGATGGAAAAGAAGTTTGCCGAGGCGTCGTCATTCCTCTCCGGTTGGAAAAATGGGAATGGCAATGGCAACGGCAATGGTAACGGCAAAGCCTCGTCCAAGGCCGGTCGAGACGTGCTCCAGGCGAGTCGCGCGGTTCTCGCCGCCGGGGAGCGATGATCTCCCGTTGTTCCGTCGCGCTTCCGCGTTTCAAGTGCGCGGCCGCGATTGATGGAACAACGCCGTGAGAAACCGTGGTTGTGGTTGCAACTGGGAGAGGCCGCCCGCCGGCCTCTCCCAACGGTTTTTGGGAACGACGATTTTGGCGGCGCTCACCGGCTGCCTCGTTGTTATCATTTCTTTCGACACTCACCCACCAGGCTAAAGCCACGGTGTAAATCAGGCGACCAGGAACGCAATCGAGTTCGCATCACCAGCTAGTTCCACCATGACGCGAACCCTTGACGCTCACCCGTCGAATGGTCAAAGTCACCTGTGCCCCACGTATCACGACGACTGAATTTGCGGAGGCCGAAACGCTTCTCCCGCCGGCCTGTGTGGGCGCGGCCCCGACAATCCGCCTTCCAGAATCACTCGCTCGGCCGGTACATGCCCACTGAGCCACGGGTATGATGTTCTTCCTCTTCACCAGCGCAGCAGCGCTCGCACTCATCGGGCTCGCGGGTTTCATGATTTATCGCTGGTCGCCCGAAGCCCAGGCCCGGCGCGCGGTGGTTGCGGAGTGGCCGTGGTTCGTCAAAGGCTTCGTCGTGCCTGCCGCGCTCTGGACGCTGATGAATTTTGGACTTTCGTTTCAGTTACAACCGTTCATGCCCTCGGTGCAGATGGCGAAAAACTCCGGTGCGACCTGGTGGCCCGTTTTTCTCGGCGTGGTGGGCGTCGGGATTATCCTCATCGCTTCGTATTGGTCGGCGGTGACGGTGGGCTGGCTGCTGGTTCGCGTCGGTCACGGCCTGCCGGCGGAAGCGCGCGCGGATTTTCGCTCGCTGTGCCTGACCTGTCTCGTCGGGACGGCCCTGCCTCTGCTCTGGTTGCTGTGGGTGGGTGGCTGGCACACGCTCGGTTTTGCGGCCCTGCTCCTCGGACTGCCCATCGCTGGTTTCGGCAAATCCATTGTGCGCCGGCCCAAGGCGCGGCCGATGTACGCCCGCGCCATCGCCCGGATGAAGTTCGGCAAATACTCAGAGGCGGAAATGGAAATCATCCGCCAGTTGGAAGGTTCGGAGAATGATTTCGACGGCTGGCTGATGCTGGCCGAACTGTACGCCCTGCAATTCAAGGAACTGACCGAGGCCGAACAAATCATCCTGGAGATTTGCGATCAGCCCAAAGTGACGCCGTCACAAATCTCGGTGGCGCTGCACAAGCTGGCGGATTGGCAGCTCGCCGTGGCCAACGACCCGGAGGCGGCTGACCGCGCGTTGCAAATGGTCCAGACCCGGCTGCCGGCCTCGCACCTGGCGCGCATGGCGGAACTGCGTCGCTCGCAACTTCCCCACAGCCGCCGCGAACTGGAGGCGCAACGTCAACCCCGACACATTCCCCTGCCCGCCTTGACAGAAGCCCCCGAGGTCGCCGCACACCAGCTCCCCACGCCCGAACAAGCCGGCGCGTTGGTCCGGCAACTCACGGAAAACCTCACACGCGATCCCAACCAGGTAGCCGATCGCGACCAACTCGCGCGGTTGCTGGCGGAACCGCTGGGCCGGGCCAGTCTGGCCATCGAGCAGTTGGAACTCCTGCTCGCGCTCACCGATCAACCGGACGCCAAGCGCGCCGAATGGCTGGGGTTGATCGCGGCCTGGCAATTGCGCCTGTTGGCGGATGAACCGGCCGCGCGCAAAACCCTGACGCGCCTCATCCAGGAGTTTCCCAATTCGCCGCAAGCCTTCGCCGCCCAACGCCGGCTCAATTTGCTCCATGCCGAAGCAGCGGCGCGCAAGGCACGCGGAAACGGGAAGCCGGAGTAGCAGCAAAACACGAGAAAAGGTTCACCGCAGCCACGGAGTTGAACGGACGCATTGCGAGAACGCAGGCAGACTCTGCCCGCTTCGGCCAATCTTTCCGCACCTCTCCGTGAATCTTCCATTGGTAGCCGCCGAGGTAACGAGGCGGACTTTCCTGGATTGCCGTCCGCTCCGCCTCCTCACGCCGGCGGCCACGGTTCTGGAATTCAAAGCGCGAAATTCCAGTTGGGAGAAATCTTACTCCGGTGGCTGCGGAGCAAGCATCGCTTCAAAAAATCCGTTCGCGCAGGAATGTTAGTCCGTGGCCGCAGGATTTCAGGTCTCTCTCGCGGCTCACTTCACCCCGGCTGCCGCCGCCTTCGCCTTGGCTTCGGGCATCCACTGTTCGAGTTGCTTGATGCGGTCTTCATCCAGCGGATGCGTACTCAAAAACCAGACGCCCTGGCCGCCCTTTTCTTTGTTGAACGCAGCAAACCGCTCCCAGAATTTCACCGCCTGCTCGGGATCGTAGCCCGCTTCCGCCATGTAGATCAGCCCGATGTGGTCGGCCTCGGATTCCTGCGCGCGACTGTGCGGCAATTCGGCCCCGACCTGTGAGCCGATCCCATAAGCCAGCATGGCGGCGGATTGCAATCGCGGGTCGGTGCTCGCCAGCCCAAGACCGGTGCTGAGCAAACTTCCACCCGTTTGAATGACCATCGCCTCGCTCATCCGTTCGCCGCCATGCCGCGCCACCGCGTGCGCAATCTCATGCCCGAGCACCGTGGCGAGTCCGGCCTCGTCCTTGGTGATCGGCAGGATGCCGGTATAAACACCCACCTTGCCGCCCGGCAGACAAAAGGCGTTCGCCTCCTTGCTCTCGAACACCACGAATTCCCACTGCGCATTGGGCATGTCCTTGGCCGCAACGGCAGCCAGTTTCTGCCCGACCTTCTGCACCAGCGCCTTCGCGTACACATCCTGACTGATTGGCACCTCCTTCTTCAAAGTGTCAAAACTCGCCAGCCCCAACTGCGCCTCGGAACTCGGCGACATCAGATTGAATTGCGACCGTCCGGTGACTGGCACGGTGGTGCAACCCGTCACCCACACGAGACTCGCGGCGACCAGCAGCAGCGTGACCACTGATTTGAACGTGGCAAAGGGACCGGCATGGTTCTGTTTCATGGCTTCATCGAAGCAAATTCCCGGACGAATTCAATCCTGAATCGAACCCACTGCGGTTACTGGAGGACGACACACCGCGCTTCGCGCCCATTCCAGTTCAAGGCAATGTCACGATGCGCCCCTGCCAGCCGGTTTGCCTGAAATAAACTTGCCGCTGCATTTCGGCACGTTGCAAAGTCTGCGCATGCCGATCATCAAACCTTCATCCAACTCAACCTCCTGCCGACCACGTTCTGAATCTGAGTTGCCGACGATCTGGTGGCGGGTTCCGCTGGCGCTGGCCATCGCAGCCCTGGTTTCTTCGTGCAGCCTCCTGGGCGTCAAACAGGAGGTGAAGAATCTCTCCGCGCACGGGATCATCACCGTGCAGGTGACACCAGTGGTCGAGTCCGCTCCCACTTACGCCCTCGCCTGGATTCGAGCCGCCAGCGGCACGAACGAAATGATCGGCTTTCAGCGGGTCGGCACGAACGGCTTCGCGGTTTTTTTGCTACGGCAAAATCGGACTTACGGCCTCGCCGCCTTCACCGACCGCAATGGCAATGGCGCTTACGACGGAGGCGAACCGGTGGCGTACGTAAAAAATCTCCGGCCCACACCGTTGACCACGGACGGTCCGCGAAACCAACCCGTGCCACTGGAATTGTCGCCGACCAACGGCCTGCCGCCCGGGCAGCGCGCCGAGTTGCCGCGCGAGAACCCGAACCTGGGCGACGCCTTGCCGGTGGTGCTGGGCGAAGTCGCCCATCTCGATGATCCCAAATTCTCCGCCGAAGTCGGCGAGCTGGGAATGTGGAAGCCGTACGACTTCATCTCGCAATACGGGTTCGGAATTTATTTTCTCGAACCGTACGATCCTCGCAAATTGCCGGTGCTCTTCATCAATGGCATTTCCGGTTCGCCCCAGGATTGGCGGCCGGTGATGGAAAGGCTCGATCGCAAAAAATACCAAGTCTGGTTTGTCTATTATCCCAGTGGCATCCGGCTGGACAAGACGGCCAACGGCCTGGCGACCGCGCTGCTGCTCTTGAAAAAGCGCCACGGGTTCAACCGGATGGCGGTCGTGGCGCACAGCATGGGCGGCCTGGTATCGCGCGGAGCGATTCAGCGGGCGGTGAAACTGGCCGGCACGAATTTCATCCCGGAGTTTTTCACCGTCTCGACTCCGTGGGACGGACAACCCTCGGCCAAGCTGGCGGTCGAGCATCTGGATTATCCCGTGCCGTCCTGGCGGGACATGGCCCCGGGCAGCGACTATTTGCGGGAGATCACGGCGCAACCACTGCCGCCCGGCACGCGCCACGATCTGATGTTCAGCTACCAATCCACCGACGGCGTGGGCCTGCCACCCGACAACGACAGCGTGGTGGGCGTAGCAAGCGAACTTTTCCTTCCGGTGCAAGAGCGCGCCGCCACCGTCTTCGGCCTGCATTTGAGTCACATGGAAATCCTCAAATCTCCGGTGACATTGCGCCGGATTGAAATGTTCCTGCCCTACGCGCTGAAAGCAAAATAATCTCGGGCGGATTGAGCAGCCGCTCACCCGGGCCGTTCCGGACGGGCTGCAAGGGATCGAACCATCAGCGACCGTACGGCTCAATGGGCGGCGGCTTTCAATTCGGCGAAGCGCGTCCGCATTTCGGCGAGCCGCGCTTGCTGGGCCGGGTCGTGGGCGAGGTCATTTTCCTCGTGGGGATCGGCGCGCAGGTTGAAGAGTTGTTCGCGGTGGAAATCCGGCCAGTAGAAATATTTCCAGTCCTTGCGCACGAGCGCCTCGGAAGCCGGAATGAAGTTGGTGTTGCGGAGGGTGGCGTGCTCATAGAAAAACTCCGTGCGCCAGGCCGGCGGCGGCGTGGTGAGATAGAGCGGGGCCAGATCGTGCCCCTGCATCCGGGGCGGCGGCGCGATCCCGGCTGCGGCGAGAATCGTCGGGGCCAGGTCCACGTTGAGCGCGAACGCGTCGTTGGTCTCACCGCGGCGGGCGGCGGGCAGGCGCGGGTCGCGCACAATGAGCGGCACGCGGATGCTTTCCTCATGCGGATACCATTTGTCGGCCAGCCCGTGTTCGCCGTGATAGTAGCCATTGTCGCCGGCAAAAATGACGAGTGTATTCGTCAGGACGCCCTGCCCTTCAAGCTCCGCCAGCACGCGACCGCACGCCGCATCCACCTCGGTCGCGAGGCGATAGTAGTTCTTCATCATGGCCTGATATTTTGCCGGCGTGTCGAACCGCCAATGCCAGCGCACGCGGCCTTCGTTGCGTTCGTTGGCGATAAACTCCGGCAACCGGTGAAACGATTCCTCCGTGGCATTGACGGGCACGGGCACGGACACGTCCTGATAGAGCGCCAGGCTTTGCGGCTGGGGGAGGAACTGGAGCGGGTTTTCATCCTCGGCATGGGTGGCGAAGAAGGCGACCGTGAGATAAAACGGCCGATCGGTGGGGCGGGTGCGCAAGAAGTCCAGCGCGTCGTTCTCGTTCTTTTGCGTGACGTGAATCCGGGAGCCGTTGGCGTTGGTGATCCAATGCGTGCCGAAATAGGATCGGCCAAAATCAAAGTTAGCGGCCGGAAATTTTCCGTTGTGCCATTTGCCCACGTGACCAACCCAGTAGCCGTGGGCGCGCAGCAACCCGGGGAAGGTTTGCGCCCAGGGCGTCTTAAACATCGCGAAAGCCGGATTCCCATGACGCGACATCCATTGCCCGGTGAAAAATGACGCCCGGCTGACACCGCAAATGGCCGTGGTGACGCAGGCGTGGGTGAAACGCACGCCCTGGGCGGCGAGCCGGTCCAGGTTGGGAGTTTTCACCACCGGATCGCCGGCCACGCTCAACGTGTCATAACGCCAGTCATCGGCGTAGAGCACGAGAATGTTCATCGGCTGGGCCGCGAAGCCAGTGTAGCCACCGGCAAACAACAGCAGCAACGCAAGGAGACGACAGGCTTGATTCATGGCTGATGCTGGGTGCGGTTCCGAGAGATGGTTGTCCGTTTGACGCGCGGCGCTGCTCACAGCGTGCGGATTGTTACTCCGGGTGTGGCCCGGCGCGAGGTTTGATTTCATGGAATTCGCCGCGTCAAACTTCTCCCGCAGAAGTGTGCCGGCGCAATTCCGCTTTGACCGCCTCCGTGCCGCCGGTGGAATTCTCGGGGATTTTTGCCCCCGCGCTCAACAACAGTTGCACGGTCGCAGCATAGTCACCGGTCCGGCAATTCCAGCCATTTTCGGAACCGTGAATGGCCCAGCCCAAGGGGGTGGCGTGAAAATCGGCATCGGTCAGTTCCAACGGCGGGTGGTGGCCGAGAATTTCGCGCGTCATTGCGGCGTTGCCATGGAACGCCGCCCAGTGCAACGGCGTACCCTGGTGTTGTCCGCGCGCATCCACGGGGAAGCCCGCCGCCAGCATGACGCGCACAACGCCGGGCTGATTGTTCCGCGCGGCATGCGCCACCAGTCGCTGGGAGGCCGGCGGGAGAGTGGCCGCGAGATTGGGGTTGGTCGTGAGCAGGGCATTCACGGCCGGTTGATCCGTCGCTTCGCAAGCAACGATCAGTTGCACGTCGGCAGGACTGTGTTCCATCAGTAACTGGAAAACAGCTTCGTGACCAAATTGTCTGGCCACCTCATGCGCTGACACATACCAGCCGAGGGTCCATTGGTAAATGGTTCCCCCGGACTTGGGATTGACCATCGGAAAATATTCGTCACTCACGCGCCGATGAATGCACGCGGGATCAGCGGCCAGGTGGCGGCGAACCAGATTCGCGTCGCCCAGCGCGGTGGCCAGGAGGAGGTCGGTCTGACAGCCCCGCTGCACGAGAAACCGCGCGATCTCCTGGCGCTCACGAATCATCCATTGCGCGGGTGTGGATTCATGATCCACGTCCCGCGCGTCAATATCCGCGCCATGTTCCAGCAGCAGCTTCGCAATTTCAATCGTGCCGGCAAAATGCAACGGAGTCTGGCCATCGCCACCCCGCACGTGAACCAGGGCGGGCCTGCCGGCGATGAGTTCGCGGAGTTTTTCAATCAAGCCCAGGCGGGCGGCGGCGTGAACGTCCACCGTCGCGCCGCGCTGGATTGCGTACGCGGCGAGGGCAGGCTCGGCGCTGTGCAGGAGTCCGAATCCCCCGGCCCACCAGCGGCTTTTGGCGTTGAGGTCGGCGCCGGCGTCGAGCAATACCTCCAACATTTCCCGGCTGCGGACGTTGACGATGGCCGGCGAATCGAAAGGGCCGATCGGCTCGTTGAGGATCGCTTTGAACTGCGGGAAGCGATCCAGCAGTTGGCGCAACCGGGGTGCGTCGTCCTCGTGAAAGGCTTGCTTGAGCAAGTCCAGTGGCTCGCCGGTTTCGCCCCGGAGGGATTCAACGTGAGCCTTGAGTTTGGGCCAACTGGTGAATCCGTATTCCCGGGCGATCACGAGTTGTGCGTCGCTCAACGTCATCGCCCCGGCTCGGGATTCAACCGTCCCGAGCTTCGTCGGCTGCGGATGATTTTCTTGAAAGCGTCGGTACGCCGTGACGTCGCCAGACTTGAGGGATTTGAGGAGGTCTTTGGCCTGGATCTTGAGTTGCTCGAGATTCGGCCGCGCGGGCAGTGATTTGGACATGGAACCTTTCTGCTATCGCCTGGAGTCCGCGGGCAGGCAGCATCAAGGTTGCGGTTACACCGACATTGACAGGTAGGCTCGGCCTTTTCCGCGGACCCGGCGGCGTCCTGAACGCGCGACTATTCAGTCAGAATCGCTTCCGGCTGTCAACCGGGACCTCGTCGTAAACCGGGGCAGACGTATCTAAGGTTGGTAGCTCAGACAATAGAGTACCAGTTGCTCATTTACGCTTAAGTTTTTCCTAATGCGGCGTTTGGATGGAGTCCCTTACGGGGTTGCGCCAGTAACTCCTCATCCGGCGGGGCGGGCACCCTCGCGAGTCGGAACAACTCCGTCACCAGAATCATGGGGTCAGAATGATGCGGCTCGAAGTGATTGCAAAATTTCTCTCTCCCAGTAGCCGCCGACGTGAGGAGGCGGAAAACCGCGAAGGTGCAAAACCTTCCGCCTCGTTACCTCGGCGGCTACGAATTATGAAATCCCTTCCATGCCGCTGCCCTAATCATTCTGCCAAAGGCTGCGGTGGAACGATGTTGGGCCTTCCCCGTGAGCCGGACGGCTTTTACGGGGCGGTTTCAACTCAACTCGTGGGAAAATCGGTCGCCATGGCAGGGGCGACTGTAAGCAATAGCAGTAGCCGGCAGATTATTATGGCCGCCCTATCTTTCTCACAGGCCACGTCGGACGAAAAAAAGTTCCCGCTGTCGCGAGCTATGGGCGGGCAAGACGGCGCAATTACACTCTCACGCCTAATCGACGCCCGCTCCGCGCTTCAATCCTTTCCAATCCTTCGGAGTCGCCTTCATTGGAGCGCGGAGAAAAAGCACCGAAGCTTGGTCGGGTCGAGCCGGGCAT
>CAZLOH010000011.1:0-109103 GCA_964561105.1 uncultured Bifidobacterium sp.
GTAACGTCAAAGCGACCGTGGTCAAACGCTACAAGGATGGCAGCCGGTTGGTGCGTCTGCCGGTGCGCCAGCGCGGCAAACGGCGGCGCAGGAGGTGGCGGCGCTGGTGCTGGGCAGCGCGCTCCTGGCGGCGGAGCGGGCGCGCGCGGCGGCGGGCCAGGTGCCGGTGTTGCGGGTGAGTTTCGTCAAGGTGCTGGAGATGTTGCGACCGTTGTGGCTGACGCTGGCGCTGGGCGAGGACCTCTTGACGGAGCGCCAAAAGGACCAGTTGGTGCGGCGATTTTACGAGCAGATGCGCTGCTGCGTGACGGCGCCCCGGCGCTCGCGCAGTTGCCCGCGGGCGGTGCGCCAGCCGGTGAGCAGCTGACCGCGCCTGCTGCACAACCAATCCATCGAAGGCCCCCTCCACTTCCAACTCTGCTGACGCGGTGAACTATCAATCCCGAAAGGCATTACCGTTAGGGTAGGATTTGTCCGCGGCCTTTTTGAGTTCGTCAAATGCGTCAGCCTTGCCAGCGATGGGCATGACCTTAAATTTCCCGGAGAGGTTGCGGTAGAGGTAGGCCCACTGCCTCTTGAACAGCGCATGATTGCTGTGGAAGCTCTCAATACTCTTCTTTAGACAAACCGCCGCATTTGCGACCTTCCCAGGCATGGTTGCGCCATGCCCACGGGTTTTGTTCCGCAGAGTGGCGAAGAGGCTAAACCACAGCTTCATATAAGTCTGTGTCGGAACTTCCTGAGCTTCGATGCCGAGAGCAGCCAAGCACTGTTTCAGCGAAGTAACTGCCTCAAATTGCCAAGTCCCTAGCCCGCACAATTTTGTCAGCTCGTTCTTTTCAATGCTCAAATCCGTGAGCAAGAACTGTGAAGCCGGGCCAATCAGAGCATCTTCCAACGCAACCGACCACGGCCCGAAACCGTCTGCGCGCAGAATCTTGTATTCCAGTCTGTATCGGTGTCGGTCGGGGTCATTGGCCAGACAACCAAGGAATCCGAGCACAGTCGTCTTGAGCAATGCTTCACCCTCAAGAAGCAGTGCGTAGAAGTAGGTGAAGTCGGAATCTTGCTTTGCAGATTCGATCCGCTTCTGGACTTGAGTGATTGCAGCGTGTGGCATAATTCAAATTGCAAGTTGCCCCGAAAGCAGATGCGGCAGCAGGAGGGTTGGGTGTTTGGTCGGGGTGTTCATCACTAAAATGGCGTGTCGTCGGTCACCGGAGGCTTGAACCGTTGGACGATTTGTTGGATTCGTTCTGGCACGTCGAATGAGTTCCTCACTTGCGAGTTCTTCTTAACCGCAATCTCCATCCGGCTGAGTTGCGCAGTGGGGATGTGGCGCAAGCCAGCAATTTTTTTTGTTACTACCTTGGCAGCATCGAAGGACGCTGCTTCCTCCAAGCCGACAATCAGCGCCTCCTGCATTCGGTCAGCCGTGCTCTTGTGTTTCAGCAACAAGTCCACAAGGGAAGAAGCGATCCCTGCCGGAAAATCCAAGTCACCGGGCAGGCCCTGGAACTTGCCGATGAATCCATATGGGTCGAGGCCGAGTCTGACGGGGATTACCAACGTTCCCTTGCCAAGGGCAACGCCTACTTCCTGGTCCGTCCATTTGCTATGATGAAAATCTGGTGTCAACAGTGCCACCAGCACATGCATTGAGCGAAGAGCCAACTCGATTTCGTGTTGCCATTCGAGACTCGGTTCGATGTCTTCGTGCGCGACAAAGGAATCGATACCGAATTTGCCCAACTGAAACTTCAACTTGGACACGGCAACCTTGTGCTTCGAAACGTGACTGAGGAAGAGTCGGAGCATTCTGGGCTGCCACAAATGCTCAACATCAGCGGGCGCAGCCGTGCGTCCAAGTGCCTTCGCCGGGTCTTCCAAAACAGGCCGGATTGCCACGTCTCGAAGGAACTGGTCGCCTGTGGGGCGAAGCACTTTGTCGAATTTACCCGATATAAGCTTCTCCATCTTCGGCACGTCGGACTCAACATGCGCAAACACCTTCATGGGCAGTTCCAAGACGAGTGTGTAATAATACTGCCCGCCATCCCAGTTGTCATAGCCGGTCTCTTCAATTCGAGCCTTGGAGTCTTCAAGAACCTCACAAGCCACACGATTGCCTTGGGCTCGGAACAACTCGACCAAAGTCGCCACAACCGTCTCGGCGCTGACGTAAAATTTCTTTGGCGGATCGTCGCTCATGCGAGGGGGTGGGATTCCGTCTTGTCGGTTTCGCATACGCCCACAGCGTCCACGATGACGAAGCGGGTCTTGGCGCGGGCATCTTCGCCAGAGACGGATTGCAGGTCCGTAGGCGAGAGCACGCGTGTGCCACGCCCTTTCATCTGCTCGAAATAGACGCGGCTGCGGACGTCGCGGAGGAAGAGGAGGACTTCGAGCGGCTTGATGTCCGTGCCGGTGGCGATCATGTCCACCGTGACGGCGACCGAAGGAAAGGAAAAAGGGAGAAGGCAAAAGGCAAAATGTTGAAGCCAAACGGATAAATCAACCACGGTCGTCATTGCCTTTGGCGTTCTTGAGGATTGTCGTAAGGATCGCCAGGAGTTCGCGCGTCTCCTGCAAGTGTGGCCGGACGACCTCCGACGTAATCGTGCCAGATTCGGTGAGGAGTTCGAGCCAATACTCCGACTCATCGGCTTCCCGGAGGGAGTCGCCGACTTCGGCGATGAACTCAGCCTTTGATCGCGCGCGGCTGGCTTCCCGGTAATTTGCGCCGACGGATGTGGCGGAACGCAGCAGTTGGTTGCCGAGCACGTCGGCGACGCGATTTCGCGGCAGGCCGGTGACCAGTTTGATGATTGCCAGCGCGAACGGGGCGCAGGATCGCGTTCGTCGCGGAAGAACGTCTCGACGCCGGTGGATTCGTAAAGGAACGGGAGGTTGCCCGTCAGCCCGGCAGCGAGGAGCGGCGGCAGGCTGGCGGCGTAGCGACCGGACTGCTCGGCGACAGTGGAAAGCGTCGTGCCTTGCTTTTTGGCTTCAACCACGCCGACGGCCTGGCGGTCCACGAGGAGGAGGTAGTCGCACGGCCCGGTGGCCAGCGGCACTTCGCGGAGCGCGATGCCGCGACCGGTGGAGAAATCAGCGGCCGTGTAGTCCTGCACAATCCAGCCGGACGCGGCGAGTTGCGCGTCAATCTCCTGCCGGGCTGTTTCCTCAGGTGTCATCAGTGCCTCATCCCCAACGGACGGCGAATGGCAGGCATCGTAGGGAACGAGGAAAGAGAGGCAATCTCAAAGCCCGCGATGGGACGCAATTGCGCGACTCTCAGTTTATTGCAAAGTGCGCGAACTTCGAGCAGTGGAACTCCTCGCGCTGCGAGGAGCGGCGCGCCGGAACGTCCCGCGCGCCCGATTCCGTCCGCTCTGCGCGGACGGGCTGGTCGCAGCGCGACGAGCACCACCTGCAAGAAACTGAGATGCGGCCGACGTAAATGCGACGAAAAGCGCTTGTTCCATCCGAGGACAGGTGAGAAACCGGCGCTCCGTCGCACAGCGAGTGGACCGCAGTGATGGATATTACTTCACGGCCACAAACATCGCGCAAATGGGCGAGCCGATGCTGATGATGTTGCCGGTGGGTTTCAGTTGGCCGGTCGCCGCCGCAATCGCGAAGACGACGACCGAATCCGAGCTTTGATTTTCCGCGAGCAACCAGTGGCCGGTGGGATCAATCGCGAAATGCCGGGGGACTTTGCCCTCGGTGGACACATTTTGCGCGAAGGTAAGCGCACCGGACTTCGCATCCACACTGAAAAGCGTGATGCTGTCGTGGCCGCGATTCGAGGCGTAGAGGAATTTGCCGTTGGCGGACAGGGCGATTTCGCCGCCGGAATCCCCGGGGGTCGCCGCGTAACCGGCAGGCAGGGTGGAGATGGTTTGCACCTCGTGCAGGGCGGCCGTGCTCGCATCGAAAGTGAACCCAGTCACGGTCAACGCCATCTCGTTGATGACATAAACGAACTTACCATCGGGCGAAAAGGTCAGATGCCGCGGACCCGAACCGGGCGCGACGGTGGCGAACGGTGGATTGTTTGGGGCGAGTTTTGCTTCCGCCGCGTCGAGACGATAGGCGAGAACTTGATCAAGACCCAGATCGCAGGCGAGCACGAAGCGATTGTCCGGCGTCGGGACGACGCAGTGCGCGTGCGGGCCGGCCTGACGGTCGCGATTCACACTTGAACCGGAGTGCTGTATGACACTGGCGGCTTCGCTCAGGCTGCCATCCGCGCGGATCGGAAACGCGGCGATGCTGCCCGAGCCATAATTGGCGACCAACGCACATTCCCCGGTGGCATCCACCGCCAGGTGACACGGGCCGGTGCCGCCGGAAGTCTGTTGGTTGAGCGCGGTCAACTTCCCGGTCCGGGCATTCAAGCCAAAGGCCTTCACCGCGCCGGCCGGTTTGCCCTGAGCGCGATCCACCTCGCTGACGGCGTAGAGGTGTCTTTTGTCGGGGCTGACCGCAAGGAAGCTGGGGTTCGTCATTTCGGCGGCGAGTTCGGGCGCCGAGAGTTTGCCCGTGGCGGAATTAAAACGAGCAACGAAAATTCCCCGGCTCTTTGCCCCGGTGTAGGTGCCGAAGTAAACGTGAAATTCCTCCGCGCTCATGGAACTCAGGCTAAGCGCCAGGCAAAGACCGGTCAGGCAAAATTGCTTCATGACTTCAAAGAACCTGAACGGCCCGGTGAGGCCAAGTCAATTCCGAGGTTCGCTCGGCGCTGGCGCTGGCCCACGACCGCCGCTAGACTCGCGGCATGGATTCCCGCGAAGCGCATGTGGCCCTCAATCTCATCGAAGGCGTCGGCCCGGTGCGCGGGCGCCAGTTGCTCGAACATTTTGGCGAAGCTCCGGCCGTGCTGTCCGCCTCCGCGACGCAATTGCGCCAGGTCCGCGGCATTGGAGATGACACCGCGACCGCCATTGCCGGTTGGGAAAAGACCGTTGATCTGGCCGGCGAAATGAAACGCATCGCGGACTTCGGTTGCCAGATCGTCATTCAGTCGGACGACGAATACCCCGCCTCGCTGCGCGAAATCTACGACCCGCCGATTGTGCTTTATGTCAAAGGCTGCCTGGGCGCGAAAGACAAGAACGCCGTGGCGATGGTGGGTTCGCGCCAGACGACGCATTACGGCATCGAGACGGCCCGCAAGCTGGCGTATCAACTCGCTTATGTCGGCGTCACGGTCGTCAGCGGTGGCGCGCGCGGAATTGACACGGCGGCGCATCAAGGCGCGCTGGCGGCGAAGGGACGCACGGTCTGCGTGCTGGGCACCGGCATCAACATCGTCTTCCCGCCGGAGAACAAGGAGTTGTTCGACCGGATTGCGGCCCAGGGCGCGGTGCTGACCCAGTTTCCGTTCAATCGGAACGGCGACAAACAATCCTTCGCCATTCGCAATCGCATCGTGGCCGGCATGACGTTGGGCACGGTGGTGGTCGAGGCCGATTTGCACAGCGGCGCGTTGATCACGGCGAACTTTGCGACTGAATACGGCCGGCAGGTGTTCGCGGTGCCGGGACGGATTGATTCGCCCCGCAGCAAAGGTTGTCACGATCTCATCAAGAAGGGCGCCAAGTTGTGTGAAGCCGCCGAGGACATTCTGAGCGAGTTCGAGTATCTGTTTCCGGCATCCAACCAGCCGCCGTCGCCGGGCGCCACCGGCGTGTTGCCCGCGCTCGAACTCTCGGAGAATGAGCAGAAGGCGCTCGATACCTTGCGGACGGATGACGAAACGAGCATTGACGAGGTCATCCGCAAGAGCGGACTGCCGAGTTCGGCGGTGAGCGTGGCATTGTTGAGCCTGGAGATGAAGCGCGTCATCAAGCAGTTGCCGGGGAAACTTTTCATTCGCAACCGGTGAGACTTTTCCCCGCTGGCATCCGGCGGACAACCCGCTACCTTGATCCCACCGATGCAACTCGGGCCGCTGACATTATCCTCCAACCTGTTTCTCTCGCCGCTGGCGGGCTACACCAACCTGCCGTTCCGACTCGTGCTGCGCGAGATCGGCGGTGTCGGCCTCTGCACCACCGATCTGGTCAACGCACGTTCGCTGCTGGAAAAACGCGACAAGGCGCTCAAGCTCATTGAGACGCGGCCGGCGGATTCACCCCTGGCCGTGCAACTGTTTGGCAGCGTGCCGGAGGAGATGCGCGACGCGACCGCGTTTCTCGAATCGGTCGGCGTGGCGTCCGTGGACATCAACATGGGTTGCCCGGTAAGAAAGGTCTGCAAGGTGGGCGGCGGTTCGGCGATGATGACCGAACTGGACAAGACGGCGGCGCTTGTGCGCGGGATGGTCCAGGCCGTGAAAATTCCCGTGACGGCCAAGATGCGGCTCGGCTGGGACGACGAGAATTTGACCGCACCCGATCTGGCCCGCGCTTTGGAGGATGCCGGGGTCGCGGCGATCTTCGTGCATGGACGGACGCGGGAGCAGGGTTTTGGCGGCACGGTAAATCTGGCGGGCATCCGCAAAGTGGTGGAAGCGGTGAAAACGATCCCGGTCATCGGCAACGGCGACATCATCACCCCACCGGCCGCCCGGAAAATGTTTGACGAAACCGGTTGTGCCGGCGTGAGCATCGGGCGCGGGGCGTTTTACAATCCGTGGATTTTTCAGCATACCAATCATTTCCTCGCAACGGGCGAGTTGCTGCCCGAAACCTCCTTTGTCGAGCGCGTGCGCGTAATGTGCCGGCACCTGGATTTGATGGTGGAAATTTTTGGCGAAGAACTCGGTTGCCGCATGTTCCGCAAGGTCGCGCCGTGGTACGCGAAACGGTTCGGGCCGGCGAATGAGTTCAACAAGCGCGTGGTGCGGGTCTCCACGCGGGCCGAGTTTCAAACCGTGCTCGAGAACTATCAGCAATGGCGGCGGCAATTCCTCGATGATCGCGGCGAATTGCTGCCCCGTTTCCAAATGCCGGACATGGTCGCCTCCTTCATGCGCGACCCGGCGTCCACGACCCGCGAACATCTCCCGGTGCCCAAAGGGCCGGTGGAGGTGTGGTGAGCCGGCTTCCCCGCCTGCTTGAGCCGCAGGCGAGGTCAAAAACCTTCGGGCTGTCGCTCCGGTGGGGTCGCGTTACGGCGATACAACACGGTAGTAACGCGCCGGAGAACTCGCGGCGGTGGTGTCGGTGTAGGTCAACGGACCCGTGCCGAACGTGCCCGTGAGCAACACCGTCCATTCGGACATGTCGCGCGTGGCGTCATCGCTGCTGAGCAATTGATACGGTTGACCGCGCGGCCCGCTGAACGTCACGGTGAAGGAGCCATCGGCCAGCTTCTGACCGCTGGTGATCGCCGGCGATTCAAGCGGAATCACCTGGACGACGCGGGAATTGGTCACCGCATTTCCACTCGCGTCCGTGCTGACATACTCGAGCGTGTAAGCGCCCGGAACGGTCACATCCACTGTGCCATTAACGGTCACCGGCAACGGCCCCGCGCACGCGTCCGTCGCGGTCGCGCCGGGATCCACGAAAGTCACAAAGGCGAAATTCGTGTACGGATTTGCCCCCAGAATCGTGATGATGGGTGGGGTCGTATCCACGACATAAACGGTGCGCGTGGCGGTGTTGGTATTTCCATTCCCATCGTCCGCCGTGTAAACCACGGTGTAAACGCCGGGCACATTCGCGTTCACCGAACTGTTCGTCGAAACATTCACGCTGCCGGCGCATGCGTCACTCACCGTCACTCCGGCATCGGTGTAGGCCATGTGACATTCGTTCGTGACCGGATTTTCACCGTTGATGGCGATGACCGGTGGCGTTGTGTCCTCCACCGTCAGGCTTGCCACTCCCGCGGCGCTGCAGTGCGGGCCGGTGACGATGATCGTGTAATTGCCGGCGGCCGCCGAGTCAACATTGGACACAGTCAGGGTGAGATTCGTCGCACCCGCGATGGCATTGGTCCGATTGTCATACCATTGATACGTGAACGGCTCTTCGCCCGACGGTTCGGCCGTGAAGGTGACCGCTCCGCCGCAGGTAATGTTGGTGGTCGTTGGGGACACCGCAACAGTCGGACGCGGGTTCACGGTGATGGCGCCCCAATCACCGTTCTCGCAGCCGGTCGTTCCGTCCGTGACCACGACGGTGTAAATCGTGGTCGTCGTCGGTGAAACGGTGATCGAGGCAGTCGTCTCACCGCCCGGACTCCAGAGATAGCTCGGATTGCTCGCGCTCGTGGTGACGGTGAGAGTGCCGGATTCGCCCTCACAAATTGTGTCGGTGTCCACGAACACGTAGGGCAACGGATTGACGACGACCGGGGCCTGGTCGCTGTTTTGACAGCCGGTGGTCCCATCGGTAACCGTGACGGTGTATATCGTGGTTGTTACCGGTGAGACGGTGATTGAAGCCGTGGTTTCACCGCCTGGACTCCAGAGATAACTCGGATTGCTCGCGCTCGTGGTAGCCGTCAGCACCGCAGAGCCGCCGGCGCAAATCGTGTCGCTGTCCACGAACACGCTGGGCAACGGATTCACGATCACCGTGCTCGACCCGCTGTTCGCGCAGCCGGTCGTTCCATCCGTCACCGTGACGGAATAAACCGTGGTCGCCGTTGGCGAAACTGTAATTGATGCGGTCGTCTCACCGCCCGGACTCCACAAGTAACTCGGATTGCTCGCACTCGTGAGAGCCGTCAGCAGAGCTGAACCACCGGCGCACACTGCCGCTGAGTTCACGCTGACCGTGGGCAATGGATTGACCGATAGCGACACGAGTGTCGAACTGGTGGTGCAAGTGCCGGCCATGACGATGCACGCATAACCATGCGCTTCGTCCACCGCGTCGGCATCCGTCGTTCCCGAGTTGGTCAGACTGGCCGTGGTGACACCCGTGAAGTTATCCACGCCCTCCACCAGGTTTGTGCCATCCCGCTGCCATTGGTAGGTCAGCCCGCTGCCACTGGCCGCGACCGACCAGGTCACCACGGAGCCGGCGCAAGCGGTCTGGTTGGTCGTGTCCGTGGTGACAACCGGGGTGTCGCTCACCGTCACCGTGCCGGAACCACTGTTCGCACAGCCAGTTGCTCCATCAGTGACCGTGACGGAATAAACCGTGGTCGCCGTTGGCGAGACTGTGATCGAGGCGGTCGTCTCACCGCCCGGACTCCACAAGTAACTCGGATTGCTCGCGCTCGTGGTGGCCGTCAGCAGAGCCGAGCCGCCGGCGCAAACCGTGTCGGAGTTAACGGCCACACTGGGCAATGGATTGACCGATAGCGACACGAGTGTCGAACTGGTGGTGCAAGTGCCGGCCATGACGATGCACGCATAACCATGCACTTCATCCACTGCATCGGCATCCGTCGCACTCGAGTTGGTCAAGCTGGCCGTGGTGACGCCGGTGAAGTTATCCACGCCCTCCACCAGATTCGTGCCGTCTCGCTGCCATTGGTAGGTCAGCCCGCTGCCGCTGGCCGCGACCGACCAGGTCACCACGGAGCCGGCGCAAGTGGTCTGGTTGGTCGTGTCGGTGGTGACAACCGGGGTGTCGCTCACTGTCACCGTGCCCGAACCGCTGTTCGCACAGCCGGTCGTTCCGTCCGTGACCGTGACGGAGTAAACTATGGTCGTCGTTGGTGAAACTGTGATCGAGGCGGTCATTTCACCACCCGGACTCCACAAGTAACTTGGATTGCTCGCACTCGTGGTAGCCGTCAGCACGGCGGAACCACCAGCACATACGGTCGCCGAGTTCACCGCCACGCTGGGCAACGGATTCACCGTCACCGTGCCCGAACCGGTGTTCGCACAGCCGGTCGTTCCATCCGTGACCGTGACGGAGTAAACCGTGGTCGCTGCTGGCGAAACTGTAATCGAGGCGGTCGTCTCACCGCCCGGACTCCAGAGATAACTAGGATTGCTCGCGCTCGTGGTGGCCGTCAGCACGGCGGAGCCACCAGCACATACGGTCGCCGAATTCACCGCCACGGTTGGCAACGGATTCACCGTCACTGTGCCCGAACCGGTGTTCGCACAGCCGGTCGTTCCATCCGTGACCGTGACGGAGTAAACCGTGGTCGCTGCTGGCGAAACTGTAATCGAGGCGGTCGTCTCACCGCCCGGACTCCAGAGATAACTAGGATTGCTCGCGCTCGTGGTGGCCGTCAGCACGGCGGAGCCACTAGCACATACGGTCGCCGAATTCACCGCCACACTCGGCAGCGGATTTATCGTCACTGTGCCGGAACCGTTGTTCGCACAGCCGGTCGTTCCATCCGTCACCGTAACGGAGTAAGCCGTAGTCGCCGATGGCGAAACTGTGATCGAAGCGGTCGTTTCACCACCCGGACTCCACAAGTAACTCGGATTGCTCGCGCTCGTGGTGGCCGTCAGCAGAGCCGAGCCGCCGGCGCAAACCGTGTCGGAGTTAACGGCCACACTGGGCAATGGATTGACCGATAGCGACACGAGTGTCGAACTGGTGGTGCAAGTGCCGGCCATGACGATGCACGCATAACCATGCACTTCATCCACTGCATCGGCATCCGTCGCACCCGAGTTGGTCAAGCTGGCCGTGGTGACGCCGGTGAAGTTATCCACGCCTTCCACCAGGTTCGTGCCGTCTCGCTGCCATTGATAGGTCAGCCCGCTGCCACTGGCCGCGACCGACCAGGTCACCACGGAGCCGGCGCAAGTGGTTTGGTTGGTCGTGTCGGTGGTGACAACCGGGGTGTCGCTCACTGTCACCGTGCCGGAACCACTGTTCGCACAGCCAGTCGCTCCATCAGTGACCGTCACGGAGTAAACCGTGGTCGTCGTTGGTGAAACTGTAATCGAGGCAGTCGTTTCACCGCCCGGACTCCAGAGGTAGCCCGGATTGCTCGCGCTCGTGGTGGCCGTGAGCAAAGCGGAACCGCCGGCACACACGGTCGCCGAGTTCACGGCCACGCTCGGCAACGGATTCACTGTCACCGTGCCGGAACCACTGTTCGCGCAGCCGGTCGTTCCATCCGTGACCGTGACGGAGTAAACCGTGGTCGCCGTTGGCGAAACTGTGATCGAGGCAGTCGTTTCACCGCCCGGACTCCAGAGATAACTCGGATTACTCGCACTCGTGGCGGCCGTCAGCACGGCGGAACCACCAGCGCACACGGTCGCCGAGTTCACGGCCACGCTGGGCAACGGATTCACCGTCACTGTGGCGCTGCCGGAGAAGGTTCCCGCCGCGCAGTTCAACGCATCCGAGACGCTGGTCACGGTATAGACCGTTGTGGCGCTGGGATTGACCGTACGGATCACCGGACTGCTGGTGATGTTGTTCGACGTGACTCCGTCCGACCAGGTGACGCTCCAGGGCTGGGTGCCCGTCAAGGTCGTGACCAGGTTCGCCGCACCCCCCGCGCAGACCGTTGCGTCCCCGGCGAGAGTCGCCGTGGGAGCGGTGCAGGTGGAGACATAGCCCGCGACTTCAAAATCGGCGGCGGCGGAATTGCCGACATCGTAAATATACCAAGTGCCCGCGCTGCTCGATCCGCCAAAATTCACAATGCGAAACGTGACAACGGTGCCGCCGGCCACGTTTTGCAACGACGCGACCCCAGAAAGGTCAATTGGACCGAGCGACCCGCCGGTACTGGCCGTAATCGGGTACGCCACGGTCGTAAGATCATGAAACGTATCCGTGCCGCCCACCTGATACTGAATCGTGCCCTGCGCCGGCCCGGTGCCCGAGCGCCGATAGTTGAACGTGCTGATGGAATTGAACGACACCGACGCTCCGGCGTTGGCGGTGATGGTGAACGTGGCAAATTTCTCCGCGGTGATGGCGGTGGCCGCGTCCACCGATTGCCAGGCCGTTCCGCCCCAAGCCCGCGGGGTGGCGTTGCCGCTGGTGACCACGCCCGCGCCGCGAGTCAAACCGCCGACGGTCAGGTTGGCGTCGGTGGTGGTGGGGACCAGGGGTGACGGCCCGTAGTTGCCGGTCCCTCCCGGCAGAGCGCTCACGTCCCAACTGGCGAGGATCGGCGCATGGACAGCCACGTCCGCAGTGCCCACCGAGTCGCAGCCGGCGCTGGAGGTGATCGTGCAACCCAGGCTCAACGTGCCAATAGCCCCGGCGGTGTAGGTCAGGGACGCTGTGCCTTGTCCGGCAGTGATCGTGCCCCCGGTTATCGTCCAGACATAGGTTGCCCCCACACCCGCATCCGGCACGGAGGCCGGGTTGCCGGTGGCGTTCGGGAGCAGTTCGCTGGCGGTGGTGATGGTCGAATCCGGGAGCGGATTGACTGTCATCACCACGGGATCGGACGTTGCGGTGGTGGGTGACACGCAAATTTCCGCGGACGGAGCCAGCGTGACCGTCACCGCATCCAGATTCTTCAAGTTGGAGGTGGAGAAGGTGGCAGCCGTCTGACCGGGCACAGCCACGCCATTTGTGTTCCATTGATACGCCGGAGCTACTCCGCCATTGACGGGTGTGGCGGTGAACAGCACGGTGGCCCCCGAGCAGATGATTGAACCGACGTCCGCAACGATGGTCACGGAAGGCGCGACGGCGAGATTCACCGTCATGACAATCTGCGGTGCATCCGCCGTCGTCGGCGAGGCGCAGATGTCGCTCGAGATCAACTGACAATCCACCGTGTCACCATTGCCCAACGAGCCGTTGGCGTAGGTGGTGCTGTTGGCGGGCACCGAAGCATCCACCACGCCGTTGGTTTTCCACACGTAGTTCGGCAGCGCGCCACCGTTGACGGGTGTCGCGGTGAAGGTGACGGTTGTTCCTCCGCAGATGGTCGTGCCCGGATTGGCCGCGATGCTCACCGACGGCGTGACCGAGGCGGTGATCGTCATGGTGAGTTGGGGCGCGTCCGCCGTGGCCGAGGTGACGCAACTGAGGCTCGAGGTCAACTGGCAGTCAATTGTCTCGCCGTTGCTCAGGGTGCTGCTGGTGTATGTGGCGCTGTTGCCCGGCACGGAAGTGTCCACGATTCCATTCGTGCGCCAGACATAGGTGGGGGACGGGCCGCCATTAACGGGAGTGGCCGTGAAGACCACTTCATTGTTCGCGCAGGTGGTGGTGCCGGGATTTGCCACCAGCGAAACTGCGGGAGTGACCGGTTCAGTGACCGTCACCGTGGCGCTACCGAGGCCGGCGCTGGGCGGGCAACCGGAGGCATCGGAAACGGAAGTGACCGTATAAGCGGTCGTCGTGGTGGGACTGACGTCGCGGGTGGCAGGACTGACCGTGACTCCGGTTTGCGTGACGCTGTCCGACCAGGTGACATTCCAGGGGCCGGTGCCGGCAAGCACGGCTTGAATCGTGGTCGAACTGCCGTTGCAAATCGTGGCATCGCCGCTCACGCTGGCCGTTGGCGAGGTGCAACCGCTGCCGCACACAAAGGGTGCGGTCGCAGCATTACGAGGATTAGGCGCGCCCGTAACGAAATCAACCGAGTTGTTACTGGTGTCCTGGCAGCCCGTGCCGGCCGCACCGCCGGGTCCGCGAATGATGGCAACCGTCGCACTCGTCGCCGGCGCTGGGGCCGTTTCCGAGCAGGTGGCCGACGTGCCGTAACCCACGAAGTCAATGATGCTCGGGTCGGACGGGCAGGCCGTTCCGGCAGTGATCACGGTGCCGTTGTTCACCAAGGCAATTTTTCCGGCGGTGGCACTCATTCCAATGCTGCCGAACGCATCGGGTGTTGGCAGATCCACCGTTCCACCCGAACCGGCATCCTCTTGAATCAAATAATAGCCACCGGCGGGAACACTGCCGGTGAGATCGGTTTTGCTCCAGGTCGTTCCAGTGCCGGAAGCATACTGCACGGACCAACCCTCGACGCTGACGGCCACTTCACCGATGTTGTGCAGCTCGATGAAGTCATTTTTGTAAGTGGCTCCGGAATTCCCGCCGCCGCCGTACACCTGGCTGATCACGATCAAGGCCGGCGCGGCCGAGGCCGGCTGAATCAAAGCCAGACTCAACCACAGCAATACACCCGACAACAAACTGAGGCAGGGCGATGACACAAGCGAAGTTCGATCAAGGGTCATTTTCATAACATTGGTTTCGTTTGGGGGTTGGTGGTTCGAATGGGCTGCTTTCGCTTCGGCACAATCGTAAGAGACAATGTCTCTCCTAGGCGACCGGGTGTTAACGATTCGGATAATTCTGCTTCTGCGTCCGGCAAATCTCAGTTGCGGCTCGTTGCGCGGTTACCAACAGTTTATTAACAGAGACAAAGTTCAGGGTTGACTGAGATTGGCAACGACTCAGCGCCGCGCAACGACGATTCTGTCCACCGTTCGGTCCTTGGCAATAAATCACTTGCAAAACTTGTTCACAATCTATTCGCAGGTTATCACCGATGCTTCTTGTTGAGCAACTCGGCCAAATTGCCACTGAACGCCACCTCCGGAGAGAAATGCAAACCCACTTCTATTCACAGTTTGCTCACACCCCGACGGCGGCTTATGCGTGGCGGCGCGATACAGCGCCAGCGCTGATTTGCACCTGGGTTTGGGTGACGCGGGGCGCGCAGACTTGACCGGCGCCCGCGTTTTGGGAAAGGTTCGTCATGGCATCGTGACCCGGCCCGCCGCACCGATTGCCACACTATGTTTACCGCCGTTCCAAACGAGGTGAAGCCACCGGATTTTCAGCCGCAACACTTTCTCAACCGCGAGTTGAGCTGGCTGGAATTCAACCAGCGCGTGCTTGAGGAAGCGATGGATGCCGCCAATCCACTGCTCGAACGGCTCAAGTTTTTCACCATCGTCAGCTCCAACCTGGATGAATTCTTCGAAGTGCGCGTCGCGCGGCTGAAGCAGGAAATTGAAGGCGGCCAGGCGGAGCGCAGCCTGGACGGCCTGACACCGACCGAAACCTTGCGCGCCGTCATCCGCCGGGTGCGCCGGATGATCGCCGACCAGTACGCGTGCTGGCGCGAGGAGCTGAAGCCGGCGCTCGCCGGTCATCGCATCCGCATCCTCAGTCTCCCGGAAGTGGGCCGGTCCGATCTGGCCTGGCTCGAGACCTTCTATTCGCAGCAAGTAAGACCGGTGCTGACGCCGCTGGCGATTGACCCCGCCCACCCTTTTCCGCAACTGCTCAACAAGTCGCTCAATCTGATCGTGCGCCTGGAGATGCGCAAGAACGGCGAAACTCTCAAGCACATGGCCGTGGTGCAACTGCCCGCCATCCTGCCGCGCCTGGTGCAGTTGCCGCGCAAGGACGGCCGGCGCGACTACGTCTATCTGGGCGAGTTGATCGGTCATTTTCTCGCCGACATTTTTCCGGGCACCACCATCCTCGGCTGGTGGCAACTTCGGGTGACGCGCAACAGCGAGTTGTACATTGACGAGGAGGAGGAGGGTAATCTGCTCAAGGCCGTTGAAACCGAGCTGCACAACCGCCGCCGGGGGGATGCGGTGCGACTGGAGATCAACCACCGCTGTCCCCGGCAGATTCGAGAGGCGCTGCTGAAGACCTTCCGGTTGACGGAGGACGACCTATACCTGATTGACGGACCGGTGAATCCCACGCGGTTGCTGATGCTGTATCACGGCGACCACTCGCCCGAACTGCGGGATGCGCCCTTCGTCGCGCCGCTCCCGCTCGTGATGCGCGACCAGCCGGACCTCTTCGCCGCCATTCGCGAACGCGACATTCTTTTGCACCATCCGTATGAACACTTCGATGGCGTGGTGGAGTTTCTGGAACGGGCGGCGCAGGACCGCGACGTGCTCGCCATCAAGATGACGCTCTATCGCACCGGTGGCGACGAGCGCATCGTTGGCGCGTTGATGAGCGCGGTGCGCAACGGCAAACAGGTGACCGCCGTGGTGGAATTGCGCGCGCGCTTTGACGAGGCGAACAACATCCAATGGGCGCGGCGACTTGCGGAAAACGGCGTGCATGTGGTTTACGGGCTGGTGGGTTACAAGATTCACGCCAAGGCTACCCTGGTCGTGCGGCGCGAGCGCGAGCAGATCCGCCGGTACGTGCATCTGGCCACCGGCAATTACAATCCCACCACCGCCCGGCTCTACACCGATCTCGGGTTGCTCACTTGCCATCCGGAATTCGGCGAGGACGTCACGAACCTGTTCAACCTGCTCACCGGCATCTGCCAGTTTCCCGGGATGAAAAAACTGGTGGTCGCCCCGTTCGATCTGCACCAGCGCCTGTTGGAATTGATCGAGCGCGAAGCCGCCAACGCCCGGCGCGGCCTGCCCGCGCGCATCATCGCCAAGCTCAACTCGCTGGCCGAACCGCACCTCATCGAGGCCCTCTATCGCGCCTCCCAAGCCGGTGTGAAGATCGAACTGATTGTGCGCGGCGTCTGCTGCCTGCGCCCCGGCGTGCGTGGCGTGAGCGAAAATATCGTGGTGCGCAGCATCGTGGACCGTTTTCTCGAACACGCCCGGATTTATTATTTCGAGAACGCCTGCGAGCCGGAGGTGTTTCTCGGCAGCGCCGACTGGCTGCCGCGCAATCTGTTTCGGCGCATCGAGACGGTTTTTCCCATCGTGGACGGTCTGCTCCGGGAACGCGTCATCAGCGAAATTCTTGCGACCACGCTGGCGGACAACCGCAAGGCGCGGCTGCTTTTCGCCGACGGCACGTATCATCGCGCCCCGCGCACCGCAAGTGATGCTCCGCGCCGGAGTCAGGCCGAGTTTATCGCGCTGGCGACGACGGGCCGGGTGCAAAAAAATCCGGTGGCGAAAAAGCGAGCCAAGTATCCGCGTGTTCAACTTGCGCCGTCGCCGTTCAAACCATGAGCGGCGCGCCCAACAAGTCGCGGACGCGGCGCGCCCAACCGAAACCGCCGGACGTGTTGCGTCAGCTCGGTCGTTCACTGCCCCGGCAATGGCGGCAATATCGCCAGCGCCTCAAACGCTGCCGGGAGCATTTCTCCGAGCCGGCCGTCCACCGTGCCCGCATTGCCGCCCGGCGATTGCTGGCCATCATTGAACTGCTTGAGGAGTTCATTTCGGAACGAAGAATCGCCCAAGCCCGGGCCGACTTGAAGGCTCACTTGGATTCCTTCGATCAGTTGCGTGACACCCAGGTGCAACTGCGCTACGTCAGGCATCTGGTGCGGGCGTTTCCGGCGGCGCGAAAGTTTCGGCGATGGCTGCGCAAACGCGAGACGCGCGCCATCCGCCAGACGCACAAGGCCGTGCGGAAAATCAAGACTCGCCGGCTCGGAAAGCGCCTGGGCAAGTTTGAAAA
This sequence comes from uncultured Bifidobacterium sp., assembly GCA_964561105.1. Classification (GTDB taxonomy): domain Bacteria; phylum Verrucomicrobiota; class Verrucomicrobiia; order Limisphaerales; family JADLHS01; genus JADLHS01. Next base: position 17,241 of record CAZLOH010000011.1, read on the forward strand.
AGAGTTACGTCGCTGCCGGAAGAAAACGCCATCCGGGCGCGCGTTGCTCCAGTCGCAACAGGCGGTTCGCCGCGCCTTCGATCGTGTGGTGGAACTGCGCGACCGGGTGCAGGCGGCCCATCCCCGGACGATTCATCGGACGCGCGTTGCGTTCAAACGCTTTCGCTACATGGTGGAGGCTCTGTCACCGCTGCGACCCACCCGGAGCGACGAACCCCGCCGGGCAATGCGCGCTTACCAAGCTTCGCTGGGCGACATTCAGGACCTGGAAACATTGCTGGCGGCATTGGACGAGTTCATCGCGGAGGAGGAAAACGACCGCGAGTTGTTGCACCTGCGCGCGGAATTTGTCCGCCGCCGCGAGCAGTTGATCCTCGCCTGCCTCCACGCCGGCGACCCACTCAGCCAATTCCGCCCGGGGTCGAATACGCCCGGCCGGCCGGCCTTCACCCCATCCCAACCACCATGAACCTGTACCTCCTGCGCCACGGAATCGCCGTTGACCGCGATCCGCAATGTTTCCCCGACGATTCCCGCCGCCCGCTCTCGTTGAAGGGCGAAGACCGCGTCAAGTTGATCGGCAACGCGATGAAAGCGCTGGCGTTGTCGTTCGATCACATTTTCGCCAGCCCCTATTTGCGCGCGAGTCAGACGGCCGAACTGGTCGCGACCGCGTTGGGGTTGAAGCAGGTGGTGGAATACCGGGACGAACTCACGCCCGACGGCGATCCCAAGGCGTTGGTGCGCCACATGGGCAAGCTCGAGCCGGCGGCGGAGAACGTATTGCTGGTGGGGCACGAACCCTGGTTGAGCCAGTTCATGTCGCAGTTGATTTCCGGCAATGTGACGGTGGCGATTGATTTGAAGAAAGGCGGTCTGGCCAAACTCGAGGTCGAACCGTCGCTGCGTTCCGGTCAATGCGCCACCCTGGCCTGGCTGCTCATGCCCAAACACCTGGCCGCGATGGTTTGACCGATTGAGGCGACCAATCACGCTGGAGCCGCATCCTGATTATTTGCGCGGCATCAGCCTTTCCCAAGGGCAGGCCAGGGCGCGGTGAAACCTGACCACAGTGGTAAGGAGAAGGTTGGTCTCACCGGCCTCGATCTTCTGGAGGGTCCGAAGATTGAGGTCAACCAACTCCGCCAGTGCCTCCTGGGTAAGTTCCCGAGCTATGCGTTCACGCCGGACGTTCGCTCCAAATTCCGCGAGGCGAACATTCTCTTTGTTGGTTCTGGACACTCTGGCATTCAGCAAGAATTGTCTGTTGACAAGAACGGCATGACATGGCGTAATCGCCCACAGGTCGGAAACAGAAGGAAAAGGATTTCTATGAGCAATCCGTTCAGAAGGTCGTGGGTGGTTGGCTTGACTCTGGCCGTCGGTATCGTTCTCGCGTCGGACCCGCTTCACGCACAAACGGTGTCGCGCAGTGCTGCGACAAAGATTTCAACCCTGCGACGCGTGCCGCCGGAGAAGGTGCCGCACTTCGGGACGTTCTGGTTGCTGAACCGCAAGTCGGCGCCACTGCCCATCAATCGGTTTCCCGACTTGCCCGTTTATTACCTCGGTTACGGAAACTCCTTTCTGGTGGATGATTCGTCTGTGGACTGGACTGCTGTTGACAACCAACATGAACTGGATCGGGCCTTGCGTCGGTTGGAGTGGGAGTCCGGGATATTAAGTGACGTCGAGTATTGGGCCGGCGAGGGCGGTGGCCCGGGGCCAATGGCTGAGAGCTATGGACTCGAGGACCTGTGGTTGGAAATCACGGGCGTGACGAATGACTACGCCTACCTGACTCTGCATGGGACGGTGGACACCGACTGGTATCAACTCGAGAGCAAAACGAATCTGGCTCAGCCCGGTGACTGGATATTGGGCGAGATCAAGCAAGGTGACTTTGGCGCGAATCAAACCATTTTCTCGCCGGTGTACACAGGTGACATTACGAACCGTTTCTTTCGGGCTCATCATGCCAACGCCATTGTCACGGTGGGGTATGGTCCGGATGCGTTCGAGCCGTCCACCATCTACTCGCCCGGGCTAAGCACGCCCTTTAGTTTCAGTGCCTCTCCGTTGAGTGAAGATTTGACGGTCTATTACCAGGTGAGCGGGACAGCTTCCACTGGCGTGGATTACACGAACCTGCCCGGTGCGGTCGTTATTCCGGCCAATTCAGGATTTACCGACCTCATCCTTCAACCCATCGCAGATAATTTGGTCGAAGGAACTGAAACCGTCATATTGACGATAGTGCAGACGAACAGTTATTTGATTGATGGCAACTATCAGGCGGCCACGAATCAGATCAAGGACTCCACCACTCAGGTTCAAGTGCAGGCGGTTGTTCCGGCCACAGCCGTTGAGCCGAACGGGCCGCCCGGCAGCCCTGCGGCAAGCGGAACTTTCCAAATTACCCGCTCAGACTACGCCAGTCAGCTTCCGCCGCTGACGGTGTTCTACACGTTATCTGGCCAAGCAGGCAACGGGCTTGACTATGCGAATCTGACCGGGACTCTGAACTGTTCTCAGGATGAGCAAATCAAAAACATCACGATTGATCCCATCGCCGACAATTTGGTCGAGGGGGCGGAGGCGGCGACCTTGACGCTGTTGCCGACCACCAATTACGTAGTCCCGTCAGAGTCGGATTCAGACACGGTCTGGGTTGCTGATAGTTCAACAACGGTTGAAGTCAGTGCTTTCAGTAACGCGGTCGAACCTCACCCTGCTAGCACGACGCCAAAACAGACCGGTATCTTTTCAATAAGCCGCCGAGACGACCGATCTGAATCGCCTGCGCTGACGGTTTCCTATCAGTTGAGCGGCACCGCGGCGGACGGTGTAGATTACACCAATGTGACTGGAATGGTAACATTTCTCGCCGATCAGACATTCACTAATGTCTTCATTGAGCCCATATTTGACGATCAACTCGAAGCCGATGAAACGGTGGTTCTGACGATCACCCATGTTGGAGATGGTTATCTGATCAATCCGGCTTCCGCGTCGGCTACACTCGCGATTTATGACAATTTAGCAACCAACACCTTTCAGCCAGTGGTGGCCAACCTCAACTGGCCGGTTGGGATAGATTATTACCAACCTTCCAACTCACTGATCGTCTCGGTCGGAAATCCAACAGCCAGTTTTGTACGCATTTTCACGAATGTAGTTTCGAGTAACATCCTAAGTGTGGTTTCCAACTGGTCGGGCGTAACCGGGCTGCCCATTGAAGTGAAGTTGATGACGGTGAAGACTACGGCAAACGGCTTCACCAATGGCGACGTGTATTTCGGCAGTGGGAACGCCATTGGCTGGCTCTCGGCGGACGGCACGCGCTCCAACCTCACTTGGTGTGTCCTGACCAATTCGATTGAACCCAACGCCCTGCCGGTGGGCGGCAGCTTGAGCATGGATGTCACCGGTGTTTTCAGCAATCAGTTGATCGTGGTGACCAGCCCGCCTGACCGGCCCGAGGACAAAAAGGGCGTCTGGCGGGTGGATTCAACCGGCCACCCCACGCTCCTGACCAATTTTGTCACCAAGCATCTGGAGGGAGTGATCAGCCTCGCCAATGACGCGAGCAAGTGGGGGCCGTGGGCGGGGAAGATTGTCACTGGCGACGAGAACGAAAACTTGATTTACACGGTTGGCGGCGATGGCGTCGTCACGCAGTTCGATCCCACCGCCCTGATTCCCGGCGGTATCCGGCCAGAGGATTTCGATGTCATTCCGCCCAACCAGGATCTGTACCTCTGCGGGCCGTATGCCGGTCGGGTCTATAAACTAGACCATCATTATTTAACCAACTACGTGGGAGATTTGGTTATCACAGATGCGGGTGAATTCAGCGGCGACACGGCACAACTTTTCATTTTACACTGGGATGCCGCGACAACGAATTTCATCACCCGCAGCTTTCCCGTCCGGCACCCCAATGGCCAGGGTGTGGAGATTGAACACGTCACCTTTGCGCCGCTGGACCTGCCACCCCTCCCATGAAACCTATGAAATCATTCCTTGCCTGTTTGATGCTGGCGTTGCTGTCGGCCACTGGCCACGCCCAGGGCACACTGATCTATGACCAGGAGTCTTCAACCGATGAAAACCCTCCGATTGGAGGGGTTCGAATTCAGTTCTACGGTACTGTGGGCCAATCGTTCACACCGAGTTTGTCCACGGTTGGTTTCGTGCGGCTTTGGCTGTTTGATCTCAATCCCGGGAGCGGGACTGGTGCAACCCTGGCTGTCAACCTGCGATCAACCGCGATCAACGGACCGCTTTTGGGTACCACAACGCCGGTGGCGTTGGGCGATGGATTTACTGGCGCCACAAATTTTTCCTTTGCCACGGCCGTACCGGTCGTTCCCAACACCACGTATTTCTTAGAGGCCGTTGTTCAGTCAGGGGACAATTGGGGTATCACCGTGATTGGCGATAGCTATTCCGGTGGAATAATCTACGGTGGCTTGCAGCCATTTACCGCCAACGACCTCTGGTTTCGGGAAGGCATCATTGTGCCCGAACCGTCGTCGCTGGTATTGTTGATTTGCGGAGGCGGGTTCGCTTTTTGGCCTGGCAATCGCAAGCAATCAAGGCAAAAAATCATTCCCCCAGCAGCAGCACCTCGATTTTCTTGCGCAACTCCGCGTTGATCTCGCCCGCGGCGCGACTGCCGTTGACGATGGTGAAGCCGTAGGTTTTTTGCAGCCGCCGAAATTCCGTTTCCATCAGGGTTTGATACTTGAGGAAGCTGTCGAACAAATCCCGGGAGAGGCCGAGGTCCATGCCGCTTTCCCAATAATCGAGCGTGGCGGTCTTGGCCAGGTTGCGCTGCACCAGTTCGGCCGGATCGAGAGCGAGATAGAATACCGCATCCGGCTTGAGCGCCACGCCGTAGAGATTTTTCAACCACGCCTCGTCCATGCCGCGCACCATGTCGCGCGCCATCAAGGTGTAGATGTAACGGTCGGCCAGCACGATGAACCCGGCCTTGAGCGCGGGCAGGATCACGTTCTCCAACTGGTCGGCAAAGTCCGTCGCGTAAAACAAACTCAGCGTCGTGCGGCTCAGGATGTTTCCGTTTTGCGCGTCATCGAGTTCGTCGCTCACCAGCGTGGAGCGCTTGAGCCCCACCTGCACCGTGGCGTGGCCGCGCGTTTCCAACCACTCCACCAGCAGCGCAATCTGCGTCGAGCGGCCCGAGCCGTCCGCGCCTTCCACGGCAATGAGTTTGCCCGCCAGATCCTCCGGCTTCACGCCGGGAATGCCGTCCCCGTAAAAACTCCGGCTGCTGGCGGACGGCACCACGAGCCGGGCGCGCGGCTTTTTCATGCGACCGAATCCTCCTCGATCTCGTCCGCCGCGCCGAAGTGACGATGGATGGGCGGCGGCAGCGGCAGCGGACTCCGGCGGCGGAATAGGTCGAGATCAATCCGATGATTCACGAGCTGGCGCACGGCGGCCTGCTGGGCCTCGACGTGCTGGTTCGCGTCAATGGTGACGAAATGAAACTCCGTGCTCATGGCCAGATACTGATCCAGGACGCGCCCTTGAAAGATTCGGAAGCTTTCGTAGGGATCGGCGGACAGGCGCAAATCCATGCCCGCCTCGAAGAATTTCAACTTGGGCCGGCCATCGAGAATCCGGTTCAACGAGACCTCCAGGTCCGCCTTGAAGAAAAACGTCAGGTCCGGTCGCGCGGCAAAACCGTACACGCCGCGCACCCAGGCGGGCCGGCAGCCGCGCACGGTATCGCGCGCGAAGGCGGTGAAAATGTAGCGGTCGCAGAGCACGACGTACCCCGAGCGCAAGAGCGGCAACAGGTGCCGTTCGTAACGGTCGGCAAAGTCGGTGGCGTGAATCAGGCTGAAGGTGGTGGGGGTGAGCAGTTCGCGCTTCTTGCCCTTGCTGGTGGCGGATTTGACCAGCTCGGAGGAATTCCATTCGCTGAAATAAACCTTTACGCCCTCGGCTTCGAGCCAGCGCTTGAGCAGATAGATCTGCGTGGACTTCCCCGAGCCGTCGAGTCCTTCGACCGCGATCAATCGTCCGGGAAACCCCAGCTCGGCAAAGGTTTTCATGTCGCGGAATCAAAGCTAGTCCGGCGCGGTTTCAACACAATGTTTTTCCGCACCGCTAAAAAAGACTTCCGTGAACCCGGGAGAGAACCAACGCTCCCGGCCTCCACGCCCCGGCGCCACGGTTCCAGGCGCGAACTTTTGTTCGAGGAATTCTCTCCCCAGCAGGCCGCGCCCGGCGCATCTTGTGAGCAACGGATGAAACCCGCCGACCTCGATACCGACCTGGTGCGCGCCGCCCAAGCGGGCGAGCTGGCGGCCTTCGAGGAGCTCGTAACCCGCCATGAGCGGCGCATTTATGCGCTGGCCTTGCGGATTCTGCAAAACCCGCAGGATGCCGAGGATGTGGCACAGCAGACCTTCCTCAGCGCCGTGGAACACCTCGCCGGCTTTCGCGGGGAGGCCAGCTTCGGCACCTGGCTCGGGCGCATCGCCACCTTTGCCGCGCTCAAAGTCCTCCGCAAACGGCGCGGTCTCGACACCGTTTCGCTCGAAGCGGCCACCGAGCCGCGCGCAGACCATGACGCCATCCCCCATCCCGAATACATCGCCGATTGGCGGCAATCGCCGGAACAGTTGGTCGCGCAAAACGAGACAAGACGACTGTTGGACGACGCGCTCGCGCAGCTCGACGAGAAGCTCCGGCTCGTGTTCGTGTTGCGCGACGTGGAAGGATTCTCCGTCAAGGAAACCGCCGCCGCGCTGAACGTGAGCGAGGCCAACGTGAAAGTGCGCCTCCTCCGCGCGCGGCTTCAGTTACGCGAACAACTCACCCGCGTCCTCGGCGATCCGGCGAAACGGATCACCCGCGCAGCTCAGCTCCATGAATAACCCGCCAAACTCATTCCTCAGCCGCGGCGGACTTTGGGCCGCCGGACAATTCCTGCTCATGGGCGCGAACATCGGATTGGGATTGGGGGTTCGCGGTGATTGGCCAGGGCGTACGGCCCAGGTGGGCGGACTGGTCTTGTTCGCCGTCAGCGCGCTGAGCTTCGTGGCCGGTCTGGTGGCACTGGGTCGGAATCTGACGCCCCTGCCCCAACCGCGCCCCGAAGGGAAATTGGTACGCCGTGGCATTTACGCCCGCGTGCGCCATCCGCTTTATACCAGCGTCATTCTCATGGCGCTGGGCTGGGCGCTTTTTTGGCGAAGCTGGCCGGCGCTGCTGGTCGCGCTGGCGCTCATCCCGTTCTTCCACGCCAAGGTTCGACGCGAGGAGCGCTGGTTGCACGAACGATTTCCCGAATATGCCGACTACGCGCGCCGCGTGCCGCGATTCTTCCCCCGCCGGCGGCCACACCCGGATTTGCGGTGTAACTTTTGAGACGGATGCGGCTCAGGCTATGAAAGACAGACGATCATGAAGTGCGCCGAGTTATTGGCCCAGTTGAACGAATACGTGGATGGCACGGTGGACCCGGCCATTTGCGCGGAGTTTGAACAACACATGGCCGGCTGCAATCCGTGTCAAGTGGTGGTGGACAACATCCGGCAAACCATTACGCTCTACCAGAACGGCCGGCCGTACGCGCTGCCGCGGGAGTTTCGCCGGCGACTCCGCGCTTCGTGGCGCGCGAAATGGAAGCAAACGCATCCGCCCGGCTGATTGACACTCGAACCGATTATGAAAAACCTGATCTCCCGGGGAAAAATGCTCCTGCCACTGCTCCTCGCCCTGGGCGGGCTGACGAACGCGTCGGCCGCCGGCACCAACGTCATCCATGTGAACGCGCAACAAGCGCAACAATTGCTGGCGCACAAGAAAGTCGTGGTGCTCGACATCCGCACGCCGAAGGAATTTGCCAGCGGCCACATTGCGGGCGCGACCAACATCAATTTCCGCGCGCCGGATTTTGCCCGGGCCATCGCCGCCCTTGATACCAACCGGACCTATCTGGTCCATTGCGCCTCGGGCGGTCGCAGCACGCAATCCCTGCCGGTGTTCCAGAAGCTCGAATTCCCGCACCTTTATCATCTCGATGGTGGCATCCAGAGCTGGGAGAAGGCCGGTCTGCCCGTGACCAAGTAGCGTGTAACTTTTCTCCGGCTCGCGGCTCAGGACAGGAAGACGGTGGTGTGATTTCACCGCCACAAAAAATCGAGCCATGAAAATGCACATGATCATCCGCCGGTTTGCCGGCGCGTTTATCCTCCTGAGCCTCCTGCTGGCGCACTATCACAGTCCATATTGGTTGTGGTTCACCGCCTTCGTCGGGTTCAACCTGCTGCAATCCTCCGTCACCAACTTTTGTCCGCTGGAAATCATGCTCAAGAAGTGTGGCGTGGGCCGGGACGCCGGCAGTTGCTGCGCAGCGAAACAACCAACTGCCTGACCATCGCGCGACGGTTCGGGTCAGCGAGGGAAATCATGAAAGGTAAAATCCTCATCGCCGTTGGCGTGTCGGTGGCACTCACCGGTTGCGGGCCCAAGTCGGCACCGCCCCAAGCTCCGGACCTGCCGTCCGCGAGCGTGCGCGCCCAGGTGGTGGCGAGCCGGCCGCGCATCGCCACCGAGGAAGTCGTCGGCACGGTACGCGCCCGGTTGCGCGCGGTCATCGAAGGCAAGATCACCGGCAAGATCGAGCAATTGCTCGTCGTGCCCGGCCAGTTGGTGAAAGCGGGGGAACTGCTGGTGGTGATTGATGCGCGGGAAGCGCAGGCGCGCTACGATCAGGCCGTGGCCGTGCGCCAGCAGGCCGAAGCCGATCTTCAGCGCCTGACCTCGCTTTTCGAGCAGAAAATCCTCTCGCCGGCTGAATTCGACAGCGCGCAGGCCCGCGCCCGCATCGCCGTGGCCAGCGTGGCGGAAGCGGAGACGTTGCTCGGTTACGCCAAAGTCACCGCCCCATTCAGCGGCGTCATCACGCGCAAGTACGCCGACGTGGGCGACCTGGCCACGCCCGGCAAACCGCTGCTGGAAATGGAAGATTCCACCACGCTGCGCCTGGAAGCCGATGTCCCCGAAGCGGTCGTCGGCAAACTCAAACTGGACGACCGGCTCCCCGTCCGCATTTCGGCTTTGGAACATGAGTTCACGGGGCGGGTAAGCGAAATCGCTCCCGCCGCTGACCCCAACAGTCGTACCTTTTTGGTGAAACTGGATTTACCCAATGTGCCGGGGCTGCGCGCTGGACAGTTCGGCCGGGTCGCGATACCCGTGGGCGAAACCTCCGCGCTGCGAGTGCCGAGCTCCGCCGTGGTGCAGCGCGGGCAGATGGAGATTGTCTTCGTCGTCCGCGAAGGCAGGGCCGGGCTGCGCCTGGTCAAAACCGGCAAACGCATCGGTGACGAAGTCGAGTTGGTGTCGGGCGTGGATGCGGGAGAGAAGATTGTGACGACCGGTGCGGCGGACCTGGTGGATGGGCAACCGGTGGAGGTCAAGTGAACGGCCGGCCTCCGGATGAATCTTCCGTTGTTAGCCGCCGAGGTAACCGAGCGGCAATCCCAGCCAGTCAGGCCCGTCCGCCGCGGGGCCTCCACCGCACGCGCGAAGTTCACGGCACGGCCAGGCGGAGTCAGACTTTCAGCCACCCAGTAAATCGAGCTGCGCAGTGAAGCCGGAGCCGACCATTAATTCTCCCGCCGCACTCGGCCTCGCCGGCCGGATCGCCCGCGCATTTATTGATTCCAAACTCACGCCGCTCCTGGTCATCGCTTCCATCCTGCTGGGTGTGTTTGCGGTGATCATGTTGCCTCGCGAGGAAGAGCCGCAGATCAAAGTGCCGATGGTGGACGTGCTGGTCGCGATGCCCGGTTTCAGCGCCCAAGAGGTCGAGGAACGCGCCACGCGGCCGATGGAGAAGCTGCTGTGGGAAATTCCCGGAGTCGAATACATCTACTCCACGTCAAAACCGGGGGAGAGTCTCGTCATTGTGCGCTTTCGGGTGGGTGAGGACATGGAGCGCAGCATCGTGAAGTTGAATCAGAAGCTGCAACAGAACTTCGACCGCATCCCGCACGGCGTCTCGTCGCCGCTCATCAAGGCCAAGTCCATTGACGATGTGCCGATCCTCGCGCTTACGTTTCACAGCGCGCGTTACGATCACCTGACGTTGCGTCGCCTCGTGGCGCAGGTGGACGACGCGGTGAAACAAGTGCCGCAGGTGGCGGAAACCACGCTCATTGGCGGCGCGCATCGCCAACTGCGCGTGCTGCTGGACCCGGCCAGGCTCGCCTCGCGCAATCTCTCACCGGCGGGGCTGATTCCCATGTTGCAACAGGCCAACAAGCAGTTTCGCGCCGGTGGGCTGACCAGTGAGAACCGGGAAGTCGTCATTGAAACCGGGGCATTTCTGCATGACGCCGAGGACGTGGGCAACGTGGTGGTCGGCGTCTTTGGCGGCAAGCCGGTTTATCTGCGCGAGGTCGCTGAGATCGTGGACGGAGCGGAAGAGCCCAGCCAGTATGTCCTGTTCGGGAGCGGCGCCGCGCACGCCACCCGGAAACTCACCGGTGAAGAGCCTGCGGTCACGCTCGCCATCGCCAAGCGGCCGGGCGCCAATGCCATCACGGTCGCGCACGAGGTCTTGCGCAAAGTGGATACGCTCCGGGGCCGCCTCATTCCCGCCGACGTGGCGGTGTCCATCACCCGCAACTACGGCGAAACGGCCGCCGAAAAGTCCAACGAACTGCTGTGGCACATGGGCATCGCCGTGGTGGGCGTGATGGCGCTCATCTGGCTCACGCTGGGCTGGCGTGAATCCGGCATCGTCGGGGTGGCCATCCCGGCCACGCTCGCGCTGACGCTGCTGGTGTTTTATCTCCACGGTTTCACGTTGAATCGCATCACCCTCTTCGCGTTGATCTTCAGCATCGGAATTCTGGTGGACGACGCGATCGTCGTGGTGGAAAACATCGTCCGCCACTTTCATCTGCCTTGCAACCGGGGCCGCCAATGGAGCGACATCGCCGTGGAAGCAGTGAGTGAGGTGGGCAATCCCACCATCCTGGCCACGTTTGCCGTGATTGCGGCGGTGTTGCCCATGGCGTTCGTGGGCGGATTGATGGGACCCTACATGCGACCGATCCCGATTGGTTCGAGCGCGGCGATGTTCTGGTCGCTGCTCATCGCGTTCATTGTCACGCCCTGGGCCAGCGTGCGGATGCTACGCTGGGGACGGAAGTATTCCCGGCTGACCGAAGGCGTGGCCGGCGGCGCTGCGGCCAGCCCGCCACATCTCCACTCCGAGCATCCGGAAGATTTCTTTACGAAACTGTATCGTCGCCTGATGAATCCGTTGCTTCATCGCGCGAAGTGGCGGTGGGGCTTCCTGGCCGGCATCGTGGGCCTGTTGTTCGCCGCGCTGGCGCTGGTCGGCATCGGTTGGGTGAAGGTGAAGATGCTGCCCTTCGACAACAAGAGCGAGTTCCAGATCATTCTCAACATGCCGGAGGGCAGCGCGCTCGAACGCACCGCCCAGGCGGCGCGGGAAATCGCCGCCGCCATCCGCACCGAACCGGAGGTGACGGATTATCAGATTTACGCCGGGGTGGCGTCGCCGTTTAACTTCAATGGCCTCGTGCGCCACTACTTCATGCGTCGGGGCGCAAACGTGGCGGACCTGCAGGTCAATCTCGTGCCGAAAGGGGAGCGCCGAGCGCAAAGCCACGACATCGCCAAGCGCGTGCGCCCCGCCGTGGCGAAGATCGCGGCTAAATTCGGCGCGCGCGTGGCCGTGGCCGAAGTGCCGCCCGGCCCGCCGGTATTGCAAACGCTGGTGGCGGAAATTTACGGGCCGGACGAAGCGAGCCGGCACTCGCTCGCACGCCAGGTCATCGAGATTTTCAAAAGCACACCCGGCGTTGTGGACACGGATTGGTACATTGAGGCGGACCAGCCCAAGGTGCTTTTCGTGATTGATAAGGAGAAAGCCGCGCTCCATGGCATCAGCGCGGAGACCATTTCGCAAACCCTCGCCCTCGCGGTCGGCGGCGAATCGGTTGATCTGCTTCATGTGCCGCGCGAGAAGGAGGACGTGAATCTCGTGCTGCAACTGCCGTTGGCCAGCCGGACCAGCCCGGAGGAGTTGCTCGCCTTGCGCGTCCGGTCGGGCGACGCCAACGCGCTGCCCGAACCTGGCAGTGGCGGGTTGTCGCCGCTGATTCCCTTGCGTGAATTGGTGACCATCGAGCGGACCATCACGGACAAGAGCATCTATCATAAAAATCTGATGCCCGTGACCTACGTCATCGGTGACGTGGCCGGAGTTATCGAAAGTCCGGTGTATGCGATTCAGAAGATGAACCAAGCAATCGCCAAACTGGATGCGCGCGAGTTTGTAGCGGGTGGGAATTCCACGCCCGACGGGGCGCGGTCGCTTCCCATCAAAATCTACAACGCGGTCCAGCCGTTCACCGACATCGCGCCGGCGATCAAATGGGACGGCGAATGGCAGATCACGATTGAAGTGTTCCGCGACCTCGGCACCGCCTTCGCGGCGTGCCTGGTGTTGATCTATGTGCTCATGGTCGGCTGGTTTCGATCTTTCTTCACGCCGTTGATTGTGATGCTGGCAATTCCGTTCTCGCTCGTCGGCATCATGCCGGCGCACGGTGCCCTGGGCGCGTTCTTCACGGCCACTTCGATGATCGGATTCATGGCCGGTGCCGGGATCGTGGTGCGCAACTCGATCATCCTCGTGGACTTCATCGAGCTGCGCCGGCGCGAAGGCCTGCCGTTGGCGGAGGCCGTGGTGGACGCCGGCGCGGTGCGCTTCCGGCCCATGCTGCTGACAGCGATGGCGGTGGTGGTGGGAGCGAGCGTCATTCTGGCCGACCCAATTTTTCAGGGCCTGGCGATTTCGCTCATGGCCGGAGAGATCGCATCTTTGCTGATCAGTCGCATGGCGGTGCCGGTGCTATACTTCATGGCTTACAATCGCGAGGGCAAATAAGCGGAAACTCGCCGAAGCGTTCCAGTTGGCCTGGTTTCAGCCGCCGCGCCGCGCCGGGAGATTCACTGATTGGCCGGGCCGGCGAATATGTTAAAGTCTGAGCATGTCGTGGGAGCAAATCATTGGGTTGAGTCTGGCGCTGGTGATCATGTTGGTGGCGCTGGTGGGCAACCTGGTGCCCGGTGTGCCGGGAACCCCGCTGGCCGCGCTGGCGGCGATTGGCCACCGGCTTTACTTTGGCGCCGCCAGTGTCAACAACCTGGTGCTGTTCGTGTTGATCCTCCTCGCGGTGGCGTCGTTGGTGCTGGACTACGCCGCCAGCATCATCGGCGCTAAAAAATTCGGCGCGACCTGGCGCGGCGCGGTGGGCGCGGTGCTGGGCGGATTGATCGGACTCTTCTTCGCCCTGCCGGGAATCATTCTCGGACCCTTCATCGGCGCGACGCTGTGCGAGCTGCTCGGCCGCCAGGAGTTCAAGCCAGCCGCCAAGGCCGGCGCCGGCGCGGTGGTGGGGTTGCTGCTGGGGGCCGTGGGTAAATTTGCCCTGTGCGTGATCATGATCGTGCTGTTCGCCACCAACACGATTTATCGGACTGTCAACCAGCCCGCCAACCATCCGGGCCCGTTGGCGCAGTCACCAACCTGCCTGATGGCACGGCGTGGTTGAGTTTTGTGGGCTGTCGGCCATGATGACAGCGCATGAGCGCTTTGAATCCGAAACGCACGGTCGCTGAACTCAAGGAACTCCGCGCGCTGACCGGCGACGAAAACGGCGCTCAACGAGTAGCCTTCACTCCCGGCTGGCTCCAGGCTCGCGCATGGTTGCGCTCCAAAATCACCACGCTGCCGGTTGAGATCCACAATGACGCAGCGGGCAACACCTGGTTCACCTTGCGCGGGGAATCGGAGCGATGCCTGCTCATCGGCGGCCATAGCGATTCCGTGCCGAATGGCGGCTGGCTCGATGGTTGCCTCAATCTGCTGGCCGGCGTGGAAATCCTCCGTCGTCTCAACGCGCAATTCAACGGCCGGCCGCCCCTCACGGTGCGGCTCGTGGATTGGGCGGACGAAGAAGGGGCGCGCTTTGGCAGGAGTTTGTTCGGTTCGTCCGCGTGTTCGGGCAATCTTGACGTGAACGAGGCCCGCGGCCTGACGGACAAACAGGGTATCAAACTGCCCGAAGCGCTGCGCACGGTGGGAATTGATTTCGAGCGGGTGAAGGAAAGCGGTCGGGAACTCCAGAACGCCGCGGCCTATCTGGAATTGCACGTCGAGCAGGGGCCGGTGTTGCTTGATCTCGATCGGCCACTGGGTGTGGTGCTGGGAACATTTGGCCTTGAACGGCACACCATCACGTTTCACGGACAGGCGGCTCATTCCGGCAGCACCCCGATGAACCGCCGCCGGGACGCCTTGCTCGCCGCGGCAAAAATGAGTCCGGAGATTTACAAAATCGCCGAACGCAGCGGCAACGGAGTTTGCACCATTGGCTCTTGCACCACCAAGCCCGGCATTGTGACCAGCGTGGTGGAAGAATGTCGCATCACACTGGATCAGCGCCACCTCGACGCCGCAAAACTGGCGACGATGCTCGCCGAAGCCCAAGCCGCCAGCGAACGATTCGCCCGGGAAGGCAATGTGGCGGTCACCTGGGAACGGCTCTGGCAGATCGCGCCTCACCCATTCAACGAGGACCTGATCGCGCTATGCGACGAATCCATCCGCGAGACGTGTGGCAAATCCCACCAACTGCCGAGCGGCCCGTTACACGATGCCGCCGAAGTCGCGGCCGCTGGTGTGCCGACGGTGATGATGTTCGCCCAAAGTCTGCACGGCATCAGCCACAACCGGATCGAGGACACCAAGGAAGAACATCTGGAGCTTGCCGTGACCGCATTCGACAAACTGGCGGAAAAGACGATGCGGTGGATTCAAAACAAGTCTGGCTCGCTCGGTCACGGATGAACTCAGCGTCAGAACGACCGAAAGCAAGACCGCCATTTCCGTGAACCGGGCCGGGCGTCCGCCGAGAGAAACACTGCGGCGATTATTTTCGGAAGCGACGGAATCCAATCAACGTGCAGAGACCAAGACCGAGGAAGGCGGCGATAGTCGGCTCGGGGACCTGGCTGATCAGGACTTGCACATCGTCGAAAAACGTGGGGTTGGTGGAGGAAAGCCCGGAGCCGAGCCGGACGACATCGTAACTCCGCAACGTCAGGCCGGTCTGCGGCACGGTCTCCGCCAGCATCCCGTCCACGAAGAACTGGAAGTCCACGTCCGAGATCGTGACGGCGAGGTTGTGCCAGCCGGTGGTGCGCAGGAGCGTCGAGTTGTCGTTGAGTTTGAAGTAAGCATTCCCATTGTAGCCGAGAATGCGCGCCATGTAGAAATTGCCGCCATCGGCCGAGGCCGTCAGGTTGTTGTTCAAGCCCAGGGAAATGAGCTGGCCGCCGGAACTCGGGCTGGTGCCATCCTGCAGGTTGGCGTACTGGCGATACGGCGATGCCTGCGCATCGTAGTCGAAATAATTGAAGCTGAAAGTAATCGAGTCAAACGCGGTCGCCGTGCCGGACTCGGTGAAGCTGCGTTCATTGCGTTGCGCGGTGGTGCCGTAATAAACTCCCTGCGACGCGCTGACCCAATTCGAGCTTTGGAGCGCGCCGCTGGCCGCCTGGCCGACCGGTGTCCAGGCGGAGGCGAAAGCCGCCTGATCGGCATAGCTGTCAAAGCTGTCATGGAGCAGCACTTGCGCTCGGCCAAGAACGGGAGAAAGGAAGCAACCCACGAAGGCTACGAATGGAACGACGTTGTTTTTCATACGACTCTGAATACAAACCGGCTTCTACTGGCTGACGCCACAGTTTATACCTTGCCCAGTTCCGCCAGGTCAAGGATTAGCAGCGTCCGCAGGGGTCAGTAAATGGCCCGAGGCCATTTGGGCCGGATTCTGCGGTCTGGTTTGAGCGGCGGTTCGAGCCCGGGCTTTTGCGCTTGCCGTTCACGGGCCTGGTGAGAAATCTCCCGGCATGAAAATCTCCGTGGTGGGCGTGGGAAAAGTTGGCGCGACTCTGGCCTTTGCGCTGTCGGAACGAAGCTTTGTCCGGGAGCTGGTGCTCGTCGGCCGGGATCGGGAAGTGACCCTGGGGCATGCGCTGGACATTGCGCACGCCCAGTCGTTCGTGGAAGTGCCAACCCAAATTCGCGCGGGTACGGTGGCCGACACCGCCGGCTCCGACATTCTCGCAATCTGCGCTTCCGTGCCCACGCCGCAAAAGATGGCGGACCGAGCGGCTTTGGGGCCGGGCAATGTTCGCCTGATGCGCGAGCTGTTGCCGTCGTTGGCCACGCTTTCGCCCCAGGCCATTCTCGTCATGGTTTCGAATCCGGTGGATGTCCTGACGCACTTTGCCATCCAGTTCACAGGCTTCCCGGCGCAGCGTGTGTTGGGCAGTGGCACCTTGATTGACTCGGCGCGGTTGCGACACGAATTGTCGCTGGAGGTGGGAATCCACGCCAACGATCTGCGGGCTTACATTCTGGGTGAGCACGGAGGGTCACAGTTCGCGGCAATGAGTTGCGCGACCGCCGGTGGCGAGCAGATTGACGACACCCCGCAGCGGCGGAAACTGATCGCGCACGTTACGCGCGCCGGGTTGGAGATTTTTCGGAACAAAGGCCACACGAATTACGGGATCGCGCTTTCGGTCACCGCGATTCTGGAAGCGATTGCGTTGGACACCAAACACACCTTGCCGGTGAGCGTGGCGGTGGATGGATTTCTCGGCGTCCGGGATGTCTGCTTGAGCCTGCCCACCGTGGTGGGACGCGCGGGAATCGAACGCATCCTGCACCCGCAATTGAACGCGGCGGAGGCGTGCGCGTTCCGGGCCAGCGCCGCAGCCGTGCAACAACAGATTCAGGCCGCTCGTTCCAGCGAAGCAGATTAGTGCGGGCAGAGCCAGCGGGTCAGGGATTGCCGGCGGCGCGCCCCGTGTGCTGGGGATCGGCGCGAAACATCGGCCACGGGCTTTTGGCCAGCGGCACCTTCCGATCAAGCGCGGACATTTCCGTCCAGGTCCCCAGGACGTAGATCGTGCCGTCACTGGCGACGAGCGGTGAGGAATAGCTCGGGCCAAACAACCAGTAGTTCCAGATCCATTCCAAACTCGCGTCGGCACCGGGCACGGTCATGACCAGGCCATCGCCACCGGTGAAGACGACGTTTCCGTTGGCCAGCACGGCGGCGGCCGATTCGCCGAAGCAACCGGGCTGCGCATTCCAGAAGGCGCGCTGCCACTTGAATTTGCCGTCCGGCGTGATGGCGCAGTGCGTCTGGTTCACCGAAACGTAGATTGTCCCGTCCACCCCAAGCACCGGCGACGAGCGGGTGATGCCGCCGGTTTGCAACTTCCAGCGCAGCGTGCCGTCCGGATTCAGCGCGTAAAACAAGCCATCGGTCGAGGCGAAGTAAAGTTCACCCGCGGCGCCGACGGCGGGCGAGGAGGAGATTTCGCCTTCGGTGGCAAACGCCCAGCGCAACGAGCCGTCGGGATTCAGTGCGTAGAACTTGCGATCGTGCGAACCGAAATGGATGACGCCATTGGTGGCAATGGCGGCGGAGGAATTGATCGGACCACCGGTGGTAAAGGCCCATTTCTGGGAGCCATCGGGATTCAGTGCGTAAAAGGATTTGTCCCAGGAGCCGAAATAAATCGTCCCGTCGGCGCCGAGCGCGGGCGAGGCGTCCACCCAGCCGCCCGTTTTGAACGACCAGCGCAGGTGACCGGAGGGATCCAAGGCGTAGAGCCGGCGGTTGCGACAACCCACATAGACGGTATCGTCCGGGCCAACAGCCGGTGAGGACGCGATCTCGAAACCGGTCTTGAACCGCCAGCGTTGCGTTCCATCCGGATGGAGCGCGATCAGGTGTCCCGCCCAGGTGCCGACGTAAATCGTGCCATCGCGCCCCAGCGCCGGCGACGACTGGTTGCCCGGCCCGAGATAGAAGTTCCACCGATTGGTGGCCGAGTAATGGACTGGCGCCGGCGATTCCGCCGCCACGCGCGGTGCCGACACCGAAAAGAGGCTGCCGAGCAGCAGGAGGAAATGGATTCGTTCACGCATGGCCGGGAGAAACATATCGCGGTGAGTTCATGGTCGCCCGACCGGTTTGAACAAGCCCAGCACAGAGATGCCGTGATAGGGGAAAAGCTTTCGGAAGATTCCGGTCTCCAACCAGATTGTGGCTTTGGTGCCCAGCAATCTCTGGGAGACGTTGCTCAAGAGCGGAAGCTGGGTTGCGTCCGTGCCCCATTCCACCAATTTGAGGCCGCAATGATTTTCCGCCAGATTCAGCAGATGCCAGTGATCCCAGGATTGGAGATGGCCTTCGTTCACGCCGCGCAGGTCGAAGGTGCGGGTAAAGGTCCGGTGCAAGTAACGCAGGTTGGGGACGGCGATCACGACGTACGACCGCGCCATCCGAGCCAGCGCACCGAGCACGGCTTTGGGACTATCCACATGTTCCAAGACATGAAAGCAAGTGATCACATCAAAACTCTTCGGACCGAACTGGGCCAGCGGATCGGCCACATCCAGAACGCAGCTTTCACCAAAGCGAGCGGCCAGGGCGACGCATTTTGGATCCAGGTCCGTGCCTTTGACCATGAAGCCGGCCTGGGCGGCGAAATTGAGACACTCGCCGCGACCACAGCCATAATCCAGCAGGGACTTCCCTTTGGGATCGCAGTGTTTCAACAACAGTTCGAGACCGCGATGCTTCCACAAGGTTTCGTAAAAATGAAAACGATCCGATTTTTCATCAATCTCGTAGGGCAGATGGCGGATGCTCATAAGCTTGCTTTTGGGAGTCGGCGTTCGTATTCCGCCAGCAGCCGGTCGCCGTAATCCTGCCAGGTGTTGCGGCGGGCGCCGGTTTCAAAGGCGGCTTCACCCATGCGTTGATTCAATTCCGGCGTCGTGGCGACTTTGAACATCGCGTCGGCGAGCGCATCAATCTGGCGCGCCGGCACCAGGAATCCTTCCCGACCATCTTGGACGAGCGTGCTGGCGCCGCTTTCGGGTGTGGCGATTATCGGCAGACCCGCGCCCATGGCCTCGGAGAGCACGCGGGCAAAACCTTCTTCGACCGAGGCCAGCACGAACGCTGTAGCGGTCGGCAAGAGCTCGGCCAGTTTCGGATGCGACAGATTTTCGATGTGCTGAAATTTTCCCCGCCACCGGGGCCACTCCCGGCGGAAATCACATTTCACGTCACCCACGCAAATCAATTCCGCAGCGGGCAACCGCGCCTTGACCTTTTCAAAGGCGCGGAACAGGTATTGATGACCCTTGCGCAGGCAGATGGTGCCCACGCAGACAAATCGCGGTTGCGCCGGGAGACGCTCCCGCTTCTGGAAGATCGCGGTGTTGACTCCGAACGGGCTGACAAAGCACTTCGACTCCGGAATGCCGTTCTGCACCATCGTGTCCCGGACAAAATTGGACGGACACAGTACCACGTCGGCGCGCTCCAGTTCCTGATTCATCCGGCGGAAAATGTGGCGTGGCAACGGGACGTTTTCACCCGGACACCAAAGATCACATTCCCGCTGCCAGTAGCCGTAAAGCGTGGTCGGATGGGAATTGGCGCAATCGGCCACCTTCAAAGCGCCGACAGCATCGGCGCGATTGAAGGCTTCGGTGCATAAACCCGTGATGCCCTGAATGACGTCATACTTGGGACAGTGAGGCGACCGCAAGCGCGACCGCACCCAGCGTTCATACACCCACTGAAATGAGTACGTAGCCCGCTCGCACCAACGCTGGGACGCCAGGTGATAGAACGGTTTCATCAACAGATGATAGGGCCAGCAGCGCACGAATTCGTTCGCGGGCAGTTGGGAGGAATTCCGGTCGGCCATCCAAAGTCCGGCCAGCGCCCGGCGATTGGAAAACGCCTTGGCGGTGTTGTCCAGATACCAAACGCGCGTGGCCGTGAGCAGAACTTGCATGACTCAAAAATCTGGTCGGTCCATCAACCCGGCCACAACCAACCTGAGTCCGCAGGAGCAGCACGGCCTGGGCAAGAATGTGAGGGCGACGCGCATCCCGTTGCACAGACGGCAGGCCGGCAGTCGCACGAGAATTTCTGGGGGAAGAGTTGTCATGGCTGCGTCGGTGACGACCGATCCATCAGCCCGCGCGCGGGCATGATGAAGTGCCGGTACGTGAGCATTGCCAGTCGCTCCGTCAATTTCCACGGGAGTCGGTTGGGCTTCAAGAACAGCACATCCGTGCAAAGCCGGTCCATGACAAATGTTCGGAAGCCGAGCCGCTCCAACCGCCCACTGATGGCCCGGACACTGGCGACTGAGTGCGTCGGAAGCGCCGCGCTGACGTGGAACTCGACGGTTATCTGGTTGATGCGGGCGAGCGTGGCGTCGGTTGCCAGCTCCAACATTTGAAATTCCGCGCTTTCAATATCCACCTTCAACAAATCCACCGTTGTGAGCTTGTGTTGCGTGAGCAGCGAATCCAGCGTGACGCCGGTCACGGCCACGGGCTTCAGTCCACCCGTCGAGGGCGCAACGGCTTCAAACACCGAACTGGATTCTGGATTGTCCGAGAGATGGAAAATCACCGGCGCATTTTCCCGATGAATCGCCAGGTTCAAAAACGTCACGCGAGGCAAGTCGGGCAGGGTCGCATACAGATCCGGATTGGCCTCCAGCCCCAAAACGGAGCAGCTGAATCGAGTGGTCATTAACTGCGAAAACTCTCCCCGGTGCGCCCCGAGGTCAACCACCCAGGAGTTGGGGCCGAGCGACCCCGGATAAAAGTGATGTCCTCGCACGGTCACGAAGCCGGCCGTGCGCGCGATGAGCATTACGAAATTTGACCAGAGTTTCTGCAACATTCAGTTGTTCCAAAAAAATCGGCATCCCTCACCGCGCGAACCATCGCGCCTTGACCTGCCCGAGCTTCACCAGCCCCTCCTGTCGGAGGTGGGCCGGCAACCCAATCGTCCAGAGACATCCCGCCGCGATGGTTCCCATGACAATCCCGCCGACCAGCAACTGCGGCACGGCGGCCAGGGCATGAGTCAAAAACCAGATACCGCTGGCCACGCCGATGACGCAAAGGAATACAAGCGCCGGCGGGCGCAGCCAATGTAAAAGAATCTCGCGAACGGTGATGCCGAAGTATTTTGCGCTCCGCCGGGTGCCATAGACTCCGCTGAACAACAGGTTGGTCAGAATGCCACCCAGGATGACGCCCATCAGCCCGAGCTGCGGCGCCAGGATCAGGCCCAGCGCGACAAAGGCCACGCCTTCGGCGAAATAGATGTATTTCATCGCGCCCACCTGTTTG
This sequence comes from uncultured Bifidobacterium sp., assembly GCA_964561105.1. GTDB lineage: Bacteria > Verrucomicrobiota > Verrucomicrobiia > Limisphaerales > JADLHS01 > JADLHS01. The sequence continues at coordinate 38,596 of CAZLOH010000011.1, forward strand.
GTCATGACCGCCAGGCCAATATGGCAGCGCGTGCTGGTATAGACGACCAGGGAGCAGGCCATCAGGATGTCATCTTCAATCGGCCAGGAAAGTTTGCCTTGCGTCCAGAGGTGCAGAAAAGCGCGATTGCACAGCGCCATGGTCACCCCAATGGCCGCGCCGGCCGAACCGCTGAGGACAATCAAATCCCGAAACCGGGACTGCAACCGTGCTTTCTCGCCGCGTACCATCATCTCCGAAAACGCGGCCGTGGAGAAATCGAGCAACCGATAGACCAGTTGCTGCGCCAGCATGAATAATTTGGTGGCCACGCCCCAGATTGCAACCGCTTCGAGTCCGAGGGTTCGCGAAATCACCGGCGCCTGGCTGGCGGAGATTAATTGCTGGCCAATTGAAACCAGGAACATGTCAGCGCCATAGAAGAACAGGGTTTTGAACGTGGTGCGATTGGGCCGACCCCAACGGCCCCGGGTGGGAAACAGCCGTCGCCGGGCGGTTTGCCAAAAAGTGAAGCCGCCGCCGAACACGATGCCCGCTCCCGCCCCCACCAGCAAACTGTACAATTTCAGCCCGGATTCGAATCCAGCCCAGAGCGCCGCCAAACCCACCAGCAAACCGCCGAGGTTGGCATAATTGCAGAGGTCATAGCGTTGATGGGCTTGAAGGATGAAGGCGAAGATGCGCGTGACAAAGGCCACCGCCACCAAGACACATTGCCAGATGATTAGCAGCCGGAAGTCGTGCCAGTGAGCCACCGGCACATCCATCCACAGCGGCAGCCAGTAACTGATTAAGCCGCCAACCACCGCCATCAATGCACCCTGCACCAACAGCACCAAGAAGCCGGTCTGGATGACGGCGCCATAGGCTGTGGAGTCGGCATCGTCCTTGTGGTCAATCAGGATACGCGCCACGGCACCGGACATGCCCAGATCAATCACAATCTGATTGAAGTTGCATACCTGCGTGACGAGCATCCACAAGCCAAACTCTTCCGTGGACAAATAATGCAACGCCAGCGGCACCGAGACCAGGGTGTACAGAATGTTCGCCGCCAGCAGCGCGTAGCCGGAGACCAGCGAATGGGCGAATCGTTTGAGCCGTGACATTTATTGCGTCCAATGGTTCTCCCCGGCCCTTGACCTAAACCGGGAACCACCTCGATTGAGTAGTGCGTGGTTGACCATTTTGCGCGCCACTCTGCTCAAGCATTTTGCCAAAATGTGCGTCCTGTCGGAGAAGCAACGGACGACCCGGGAGGGGTTCTCCGGGCTGATCTGGATAGCCAACACGTCGAAACATTTTTGCGGGCGCTCGCCATTCACCTTTCCTGCTTCCATATTAACGAGGTGCGAACTAGGCTACAACTTAGAACGGTTCGAGCCGGGACGTTGCTTCCGGTTCAGAAAGCGCAACCCGATGCGCTGCGATTTGCCGAGCGTTAAACCAAAGATTCATCATGCCCACCCTCGCCACCACGGTTGACGGCCTCAAGCTTCCCAATCCCTTTGTGATCGCTTCCGGCCCGCCCGGCACCAACTTGAACGTCATCAACAAAGCCTTCACGGAAGGCTGGGGCGCGGTCATCGCTAAAACCGTGAGCCTCGATGCCTCCAAGATCGTCAACGTCTCGCCGCGTTACGGGAAGTTACATTCCGCCGACGGCCGGGAAGTCATCGGGTGGGAGAACATCGAGTTAATCAGCGATCGTCCGTTCGAGATCTGGGAGGACGAATTCAAAAAATGCAAAGATCAATTTCCGGACCGGGTGCTCATCGCTTCGGTCATGGAGGAATACCGGCAGGACGCCTGGATTGAAATCATCGAGCGCTGCCAGGCCTGCGGCGTGGACGCATTTGAACTCAACCTCTCCTGCCCGCACGGTCTGCCCGAACGCCGGATGGGCGCGGCCATGGGCGAGGACCCCGATATGCTCCGGGAAGTCGTCGGCTGGGTGATGCGAGTGGCGAAAAAACCCGTATGGGCCAAGCTGACGCCGAACGTCACGCGCATCGAAGACCCCAGCCGCGCCGCCCTCCAATCCGGCGTGGGCGGCATCAGCGCCATCAACACCATTCGCTGCGTCGTCGGCGTGAACCTCGACACGCTGCGCCCCGAACCGACTGTGGAAGGTTACTCGACGCCGGGCGGCTACTCCTCAAAAGCGATCAAGCCAATCGCGTTGCGCATGGTGATGGAAATCGCCCAGCTCATCCGTCAGGAATTTCCCGGTCGCTCGCTCTCGGCCATCGGCGGAGTCGAGTCCGGCCAGGACGCCGCGGAATACATTTTGTTGGGGGCCGACACCGTGCAGGCCTGCACCGGCGTGATGAAGTTCGGTTACGGACACGTCCAGCCGATGTGTGAACAACTGCTGGCCTTCATGGCGCAACACCGGTTCGAGACGCTGGCTGATTTCAAGGGCAAAAGTCTCGGCTATTTTACCACACATTCCGAACTCGTCAGACGTCAGGCCGAGCGCAAGGCCGCCCAGAAGGCCGTCGCACCCGGAAAAGCGGTGCCGGCCGATGGCGAATGGACCGGGGAAGAATTTGTCAAACAGTCCTCTGCCCTGGCGCGGTGAATCCCAGGTTACGGTAACGTCACGCCTATCATCACACGCGTTTCCCGGCGCCGACCCAAATGAGCCACGCTTCGGCGAATTACCTCTGGCGGACCTGGGGGAGGCGGAATTTTGCGCACAACAGAAAGTGACAACCCGCCGCTCGTTCGGCTAAGGTGGCAACGCCATCGGGCAACGATTGTTTCATGGATTGGATTCGCAGCAACTACGTGGTAAGCGACGACAAGCGCCGGCTGACAGTTCCGGCCGTGATGGCGTTGCTCAAGCAATCCTACTGGGCCCGGGATCACTCGGCCGAAAAGGTGCAGAAAATGATCGCAAACTCAGTCTGCCTCGGACTGTACGGCGAAAGCCAGTTGCTGGGCTTCACGCGGGTGGTCACGGACAAGGTTACGTTTGCCTGGATCACGGATTTCATCATTGAGGAAAATCATCGCGGACAGGAACTCGGCAGTTGGCTGATGGGCTGCCTCCTCGAACATCCGGACCTGGCGGACACCTCCAAAGGGCTGGGCACGCAAAATGCCGAGGAGTTCTTCATCAAGTTCGGCTTCACACATTCCAGCCACGTGCTCACCATGTGAGCGGCTTCCGGTAAAACTTTTTTCTTCGCTGCCGAGGGAAAACTCCCTCCACCGCAGCTCTCACAAGTCTGCGCTCATCGGCACCACCGGGGTGACTTTGTGAAAAAAATCACGAAACCGGCTTGCCCGCCCCATCACCACCGGTTACGCTACTTTGCGACGCCAGACCACGGCGTGGTTCCCATGAGTCAAACCACCGAAATCGGCTACGACCGGAACATTGAAGGCGACGTCATTCACACCCGCGTGGATGCCGCCATCAATTGGTTTCGCAAGAATTCCATCTGGCCCATGCCCATGGGCTTGGCATGCTGCGCCATCGAATTGATGGCCACGGGTGCAAGTCGCTTCGATATTTCCCGGTTCGGCATGGAGGTCATGCGGTTTTCACCCCGGCAATCCGATTGCATGGTCGTGGCCGGAACGGTCACTTACAAGATGGCCATGTCGGTGAAGCGCATTTACGACCAGATGGCCGAGCCGAAATGGGTCATCGCGATGGGCGCCTGCGCCTCGACCGGCGGCATGTATCGCAGCTATTCCGTGTTGCAGGGCGTGGACCACATTTTGCCGGTGGACGTTTATGTGGCGGGCTGTCCGCCCCGGCCGGAAGCGCTGCTTGACGCGCTGATGAAACTGCAAAACAAGGTTCAACGCGAACCGCTGCTGGCCACGTTGAAGAAACCCGGCCCGGCGCTGGCCAAGACCTGATTTTTTAACCACGGATGAACACGGATAAACACGGATTCCGAGAAATTTTTGTAGCAGCCGGGGTAACGAGGCTCAAATCGAACGGAAATCAGAGCCTCCTCACGTTGGCCGCTACATTTTATCCGTGTCCATCGGTGTCCATCCGTGGTTGCAACTTCTTTTCAAGGTGACTGCGCTCGATCTTGCCAAACAACTCAAAGCCAGGTTCGGAGATTTGATTTCCGCGTCAACCGAGTTTCGTGGCGAGGTTTCCTTGGAAATCTCCGATGCCGAACGCATCGTGGAGGTTTGCGCGTTCGCGAAGCAGGAACTCGGCTTCGATTACCTCGTTGACGTTTCGAGCATAGATAATTACGGCGAAGACCCGCGTTGGACGGTCGTTTATCACCTCTACGGCATCGCGCACAAACAATATCTCCGACTCCGCACGGGCGTGAGCGAAGAGAAGTCCGAGTTGCCGACGGTCACGGGCGTGTGGCGGACGGCGGATTGGCACGAGCGCGAGATTTACGACATGATGGGCGTCCGCTTTCGCGGGCATCCCGACCTGCGCCGCATCCTGATGTGGGAGGGTTATCCCTATTTTCCGTTGCGCAAAGATTTTCCGGTAACCGGCAAACCCACCGAAGTGCCGGAGGTGGCTTTTTCGAAGACCGCCCCGATCGAAGGCGGACCGTTCGTCACTACGCCCGGCGGCAAGGATTCAATTGCACGCGAGCCGCGCGTACGGACGCCAGAGAACTGATTGTGATGCGTCATGCACATCATCACGCGAAAGCGGTTGAACGAATTTGCTGAAAAGCATCCGACGGCAACAAGCGGGCTGACGCACTGGTATCGCGCGTTGAAGAAAAACAACCCGGCGAACTTTGCTGAACTCCGGCGCGTGTTTTCGCACGCGGATCAAGTCGGCGGGCTGACGGTGTTCAACATCGGTGGCAACAAGGCTCGCTTGGTGGCCGCGATTCATTACAATCGGCGCAAGATGTATATTCGTGCCGTGCTCACGCACGCCGAGTATGACGCCGGCAAATGAAAAAGAGAGATAGTTATGTCAACCGCACAAATTGAAAAAGCGTTCGAGGCTTGGCCGAAAGTCGAGCCGACCTTGCGCGTGCCGCACAACGAACGCGAATACCGCCAACTCGTCAAGCTGCTCGACCGCCTCGTGGATGAAGTGGGTGAAGACGAAGACCATCCGCTCGCTTCGCTGATGGAAGTTCTCGGCGTGCTCATTGAAAAGTACGAGGACGACAACGTGGCGGAATTGGCGTGAGTATTATGAGGCAAAAGGCCAACGCCAACCGCCGAGTTCAGCAAACCCTCGGCCATCGAAGCGGCCTGTTCGCCACTGCGCCCGGCGGCAAAGATTCGATTGAGCGCGAGCCGCGCGTACGGACGCCGGAGAACTGATTTCATGGGCGACAAAAACAAAGAACTAATCGCATTGAGCGAGAATCCGGCTGCTCGATTTTGGAAAGTTGATTTTTCAGAACTGGCTGACGCGGAACGGGTCTTTGTTTGTGTGTGGGAGTTGGAAGCTGAAGTCAACAATGGAGGCTTTGAGAAATACTTTCATAACAGCGCTGGCGATAACTCTCATAGAATCATCGCAGCCTTGCAAAGCATCGGTGCGAATCTCACGGCCAAGATCGTGAAACAAGCGATTGATGTGTTTGGGCCGGGCGGACCACCTGCCGATCAGGCCAAGAGACAAGAAGCCATCGAAGCACTTTCTCAAGAACAGAAGGAAGTTTGGAACAAGCTCGACACAGAGTTTTTTGGATACCCAAACAATCTCACAGAATTGTTGTACGATTTTGTGATGAAGAATCGCAGCCAGATTCAAGGTTTAGGAAAATAACGATGCCCGAAGTTCAAGAAATCACGATTCGCGACACCGCTGCGCAGGCGCAGACGGCGGCGCAATCGCTGGCGCCCGCCGAGGATTTGCAAGACATGCAGGGCGAAAAGATGGTCCTCAACATGGGGCCGTCGCATCCGTCCACGCACGGCGTGCTCCGCATCGTGCTCGAACTCGACGGCGAGATCATCACCAAGGCGGTGCCGGAGGTGGGTTACCTGCATCGCGGTGACGAAAAAATCGCCGAGAACATGACCTACACCCAGTTCATCCCTTACACGGATCGGCTGGATTATCTCGCGCCGCTGGCGAACAACGTCGCTTACGCGCTCGCGGTGGAAAAACTTCTCGGCATTCACGACAAACTGCCGCCGCGCTGCCAATACATCCGCGTGATTTGCTGCGAACTGGCGCGCATTTCGTCGCACCTGCTCGGCGTCGGTTGTTTCGCGATGGACGTGGGCGCGATGACGGTTTTCCTCCTCACGTTCACCGAGCGCGAAAAAATTTACAATCTTGCTGAAGCACTCAGCGGCGCGCGGTTCACGACGAGTTACACGCGCATCGGTGGTGTTTCGCGCGACACGCCGCCCGGTTGGTGCGCGGCGGTGCGCAAGTTCATCAACGAAGTCGTCGTGAACATCAACGAAGTCGAGACGCTGCTCACGCGCAACAAAATCTGGGTGGACCGCACCAAGGACGTCGGCGTCATCTCGAAGGAAGAAGCGATTGATTTCGGTTTGAGCGGCCCGAACCTGCGCGGTTGCGGCGTGAATTACGATTTGCGCAAGGACCAGCCGTATCTTTGCTACAAAGATCTGCAATTCGACGTGCCGCTCGGCGAGGTCGGCGATTGTTACGATCGCTACCTCGTCCGCATGGAAGAAATGCGCCAGAGCGTGCGCCTCATCCATCAGTGCCTCGACAAAATTCCCGGCGGCTTTGACAACGCATCGAAAGAACCAGTGAACGTGGCCGATGGCAAGATCATTTTGCCGCCGAAGAGCAAGGTGATGTCGAGCATGGAGGAATTGATCCATCAATTCATGCTCGTGACGCAGGGCGTGAATTGTCCGCCCGGCGAAGTTTATTTCGGACACGAAAATCCGAAGGGCGAACTGGGTTTTTACATCAACAGCCGGGGCGGCGGCACGCCGTATCGCATGAAGATTCGCAGCCCCAGCTTTGTGAATCTGAGCATCCTGTCGCATCTGTTGCCCGGCCACATGATGAGCGACACGGTTTCGATCCTGGGCTCGTTCGATTTCGTGATGGGAGAATGTGACCGCTAACAATGAAAAATGAACAATTCAAAATTAAAAATGGAATGCGGCGTCCAGTTCGCATTGTTTCCAATTTTGCTTTTTCAATTTTGAATTTTTAATTGTCCGATGAGTTTCACCGTTCCAACAAACCTAGAAGCCGAGATTGATGAGCTGATCACGCATTATCCCGTGAAGCGCAGCGCGTCGCTCATGTTGCTGCACGCATTGCAAGAGCACTTCGGCCACATCACGCCCGAGGCCACGGAATGGGTCGCGAAGAAGCTCGGCCTGCAACCCATCAACGTCCACGAACTCGTGACGTTCTATCCGATGTTCCGCCAGCAAGCGGTGGGTAAATATCAGATCAAGGTCTGCCGCACGTTGAGCTGCGCACTCGGCGGCTCGCACAAGTTGCACGAACATTTCTGCACCAAGCTCGGACTTAATCCGCACGCGCACGGTTTGCAGACGTCGAAGGACGGCAAGTTTTCGGTCGAGTTCGTGGAATGTCTCGCCGGTTGCGGCAGCGCGCCGGTGATGATGTGCAACGAGGATTTTTACGAAGGTGTCACGAACACCAAGGCGGATGAGATAGTTGCTCAATGCAAATGAAGACGCAGCATGGCTAGCAAACACAAATATGAAAACAAGCTTCAAAGACTGGCCAAAGGTTTATCGAAAGCTCGGTCAAATGCGCGGCGTCACGCCAAAGGAAAGGCTGTTGCTCGCCCAAGGGCTGGCCGCCACGCCCGAAGAACGGATGCGGATGCACGACAACCATCTCCGCTCTCTCGGCTTATACAGTCATTGGGACAGGAAAAAATCCGGTTTCAAGTGGTAGGGATGACCGCTGCCGTTTATCAAGGCGTCATGTTGAACACGATGGACACGGGCATTTGGGTTGACCTGCCACAGAGGCAATACATCCGGCTTTGGAATATCATTCGAAGCCAGGGCGGCAGCGCATTGTCGCAAACCCTCTACGTGCTCGCAGACGGAAAGGTTGTCAATTTCCTATTCGAGGTCACAGGGCTGAAAAGTTTTGTCGCCGAATATCGGAATGCTCTGACACTGAAAATGGAAGGGTTGAAGGTAAAAGTGCTGCCATTGGCCCGTGTGCTGAAAAGCAAGAAAACGATCATGCGCGATAAAGATATTGCGCACATCCCCCACATTGAACGGGCGTTGAGAGCCCAAAAGAAACTGGAGGGAAAGAAATGAATTGGTTGCCCGACATGGATTTGAACCATGACAAACAGATTCAGAGTCTGCTGTGCTACCGTTACACCATCGGGCAAACCGACGTGTTGCATAGGCTAGATATTTCCCTCTCAGAGTCAAGAAACTGATATGCCGCAAGAGTTCAAACTCATCCTCAAGCACGCCGATCAACCGGGTTACACGCCCGACATCGAATGCTATTTGCGGCACGGCGGCTACGACGCGCTCAAGAAGTCGCTCGCCATCACGCCGAAGGATTTGCCGGATGGCAAAAAAATGTCGCCGCAGGAACAGATCCGCGATGACGTGAAGCTCTCCGGCTTGCGCGGTCGCGGCGGGGCGGGCTTCTCGTGCGGACTCAAATGGAGTTTCGTGGATCGTCGCAGCGGCAAGCCGATTTATCTCATCTGCAACGCCGATGAATCCGAGCCGGGCACGTTCAAGGATCGCCAGATTATCCACAAAGACCCGCATCAACTCATTGAGGGCATGATCATCTCGTGCTTCGCGAACGACGTGAAGCTCGCCTACATCTACATCCGCGGTGAGATGCCGCAGGGCGCGAAGCTTCTGAACGCGGCGTTGAAAGAAGCGCGCGCGAAAAATTTCCTCGGCAAGAATATTCTTGGCAGCGGCTACGATCTGGAGATTCACGTTCATCGCGGCGCGGGTGCTTACATCTGCGGTGAAGAAACGGGCCTCATCGAATCGCTCGAAGGCAAGCGAGCGTATCCGCGCATCAAGCCGCCGTATTTTCCGGCGGTGCTCGGGCTTTACATGTGCCCGACCATCGTCAACAACGTCGAGACGCTCTGCAACGTGAAGCACATCGTCGCGATGGGCGGTGCGGAATTCGCCAAGCTCGGCACGCCGAACAACACCGGCACGCGCATCGTGAGTCTGAGCGGTCAGGTGAAACGCCCCGGCTATTACGAAATCGAAGTCGGCAAGGCAACGATCGGCCAACTCATCAATGATCCCGTGTTCGGCGGCGGTCTGTTGGATGGCAGGAAATTGAAAGCCGTCATCCCGGGCGGCTCGTCATCGAAAGTTTTGAAGGCGGGCGAAAAGTTCAAACTCAAGCGCAAGGTGGACGGCAAGGACGTCGAGCAGGAAGTGGACATGTTGGATCTGCCTTACGATTTCGACTCGCTGCTGCAAGCTGGCACTATGAGCGGTTCGAGTGCCATCATCGTCATGGACGACACCGTGGACATCGTCGAGGCGCTGGCAAATCTCAGCGAATTTTACGCGCACGAAAGCTGCGGTCAATGCACCCCCTGCCGCGAAGGCTCGCTCTGGATGAGCAAGGCGTTGCATCGTCTCACGCACGGCCACGGTCGCAAACAGGATGCGGATTATCTGGTGAAGATTGCCGACAATATCCCCGGTGGCCGAACGATCTGCGCGTTTGGTGAAGCCTGCTCGTGGCCGGTGCAAAGTTTCGTGGCGAAGTTTAAGGATGATTTTGTGGCGAAAGGCGTAGCCGATGAAGCCAAGCGTGCGAAAGAAAATAGCAAGCTGAGAACTTCGGCAACAACACAGAAAGAATTGGTTGCTGCACATTGAAATGAATCCTTTTCAACGCAAAGACGCAAAGACGCAAAGACGCAAAGCGTCTCGCCTATCATCAGCGCCTGGCTTTGGCCAGGTGCTTGGTGTGGGCGAGATTAAGGAGCCGCTTCAACGGTTTCTCCGTGCCGGTGACAAACCGCTGAAACGGTTTGTGCGTAGGGCCGTTGCAAATACCCGGCTGCAGCCGGGTGCTATTGAGATTTTTCCGCTTTGCGCCTTCGCGCCTTTGCGCCTTTGCGTTCAATAAAATGTCAACCGCAGCCGCACCTGAAACCAAGCCCGCACCGCCCGTGATCGAAAAGATCAAGGTGAAGGTGGACGGGCGCGAAATCGAAGTGCCGAAGCTCTCGCCGGATTGGCAGGGCAAACCGGCGCCCACCACGATGTTGCAGGCGTGCGCGCTGGCGAAAGCCGACGTGCCGCATTATTGCTATCATCCGAAGCTGCCCATCGCCGGCAACTGCCGCATGTGCCTCGTCGAGTTCGGCACGCCGGCGCTCGGCCCGGATCGCAAGCCGATGCTGAATCCCGATGGCACACCGCTGGTCAGAAAGTCGCCGCGCCCGGCCATTGCCTGCGCCACGCCGATTTCGCCGGGCATGGAGATTTACACGAAAACGCCGGGCGTGAAACAGATGCGCGAGGGGGTGCTGGAATTCCTGCTCATCAACCATCCGCTCGATTGTCCGATCTGTGACAAGGCCGGCGAATGTCGGTTGCAGGAATACTCACTGGATTACGGCACCAGTGCGAGCCGCTTCGTCGAGCCCAAGGTTCACAAGCCCAAGGTCGTTGATCTCGGGCCGCGCATTGTGCTCGACGACGAGCGTTGCATTTTGTGTTCGCGTTGCATCCGTTTCACGCGGGATGTGGCCGGTGATGACGCTCTTGGCTTTATCAATCGCGGCAGCTACAGCACGCTGACAAACTACCCGGGCAAGCCGTTCGACAACAATTACACGCTCAACACCGTGGACATTTGCCCCGTGGGCGCGCTGACGTCGAAGGATTTTCGATTCGAGATGCGCGCGTGGTTTCTCAAGGAAACCAAGAGCATCTGCACGAGCTGCGCGACGGGTTGCAACATCATCATTGGTTCGCGGGAAGAAAAGATTTATCGCTACACTCCCCGCGACAATGATGCCGTCAACGGTCCGTGGATGTGTGATGCCGGTCGGTTGAATTACAAATGGGTTCATCGCGCGGACCGTTTGCAGGAGGTGCTGGTGCGCGGCGAAAAATCGTCGTGGACAGTAGCGCTCAGCGAAATTGCCGACAAACTCAAGCAAGCGCCGGCGGGTTCGGTGGCCATCGTCGCTTCGGCGCGGCAGACGAACGAGGAACTCTGGTTGTTGAGCAAGCTCAAGGCGAAGCTCGGCGCGATCAGCGATTCCATCGAACGCACGGGTGATGCGGACAAGCTGCTCGTCAGCGCGGACCGGAATCCCAACACGAACGGCGCGCGGATCACCGGCATTTGTTTCAGCGAAATGGGAATCAACCTGGCCACGATCGCCGACCGCATCGCTCAGGGCACGATTAGGACACTCATCGTCTTCGGCGAGGATGTGACGAAGCACGGCATCAGCGCAGACTTGCTGCGCAAGCTGGAAATGCTTGTGGTGAGTGACATTCTGCCGAACGAGACGACCAAGCTGGCGCATTACGTTTTGCCCGGTTGCGCGCACGTCGAAAAGCGCGGCTCGTTCACGAATACGAAAGGTCGGGTGCAAAGATTCATGCAGGCGATCCAGCCGCCGGGCGACGCGCGTGCCGAGTGGGATTTCCTGCACGACCTGGTTTACAACGTCACCGGCAAAGACGGTTTTCTGACCATCGAAGGTTTGTTTAACGAGATGGCTAAGGATGTGCCGGCCTTCAACGGAGTCACGTGGGCGAGCCTGGGTGATGCGGGAGTGACGGTGAAGATTTGATTTTGTAGCAGCCGACGTGAGTCGGCTCAAACTCGACGAGAGTTAAAGAATGAGCGGACTCACGTCCGCTGCTACAGCAGTAGAGAATTTACGATGTTTGCTTGGTTCAACAATCTGGATGCGACGACGCAGGCGGTGATCTTCACCGCGCTGAAAGCCGTCGTTGGGTTCGCCATCTTGATGAGCATGGTGGCGTACACCGTTCTGCTAGAGCGCCGGTTGTGCGCATGGGTTCAGGATCGCATCGGGCCGAATCGCGTTGGACCGTTCGGCCTTTTGCAACCCGCCGCCGACGGTATCAAGGCGTTCTTCAAGGAGGAAATGACCCCGGCACACGTGCGCAAAGTGCTATTCACCCTCGCGCCGATGCTCGCCCTCATCCCGGCGATTCTCAATCTTGCCGTGATTCCGTTCGGTTCGACGCTGGGCAATCCGCAGAACAAGATGGTGCTGGCCGATTTGAACATCGGCATCCTCTACACGTTCGGCATCGTGTCGCTCGGGGTCTATAGCATCGTGCTGGCGGGGTACGCGAGCAATTCCAAGTTCCCGTTCCTCGGCGGCATCCGCTCCAGCGCGCAAATGATCTCCTACGAAATCGCGATGGGCATGAGCGTGATCCCGATTTTTCTCTGCGTCGGCAGCCTGAATTTGAGCGAAGTCATCAAGGCGCAAGCCGGAACACAACTCGGTTTCCTGCCAAACTGGTTCGTGCTGCAAAGCCCGATGACCTTCCTCGCGTTTTGCATTTTCCTGATCTCCTCGTTCGCGGAGACGAACCGCACGCCGTTCGACCTGCCGGAAGCCGAACAGGAACTCGCCGGCGGTTACAACGTCGAATACAGCTCGATCAAGTTCGCGATGTTCTTCATGGGCGAATATGCGAACATGATTCTCGCGTCGGCGATGATGGTGACGCTATTCTTTGGCGGCTGGACGTTGCCGTGGTTCGGCCTCGATCAACCCGCGGCCGACCTGGCGCATGGCGTACTGCACATCGTCATTTTCCTGGGGAAGGTTTTCCTGTTTCTCGTGCTGTTCGTCTGGATTCGCTGGATGTGGCCGCGTTTCCGGTATGATCAGTTGATGGACCTGGGCTGGCGGCGGTTCATCCCCGTCGCGCTGGGGAACATTCTCATAACGGCCGTTTGGCTCTGGTGGAGGGTGAAATGAACGAGAAGTCAACATTTCTAGGCGACACGACCGGTTCGGAGTTTGGCTTTAGCCAAACTCAGGCTGGCGGCTTGATTTCCCTCTCATTAGCACCCGGCTTCAGCCGGGTGTTCACGGTATTTGATTTAATGAAAACCGTTTCAACGGTTTCCCGTATGTATCACGAACCGACGCGTAACTCATGACGAATCCATGCCACTCCATTCATACACGCGCTGCTGGTTGCACATTGTCTGGGCGACTATCGAGCGTCGCCCTTTGCTGCCGAAACCTGCAGCGGCGAAGTTGTCGGCGCACCTCCACGATTACGCGAAGGAGAAAGGCATCTACCTGAAGATTAACTTCGTCAATGCCGACCACACGCACGTCTTGATAGATTTGCCCGTGAGCAAGGCTATTAATGAGGTGGTTCAATTGTTCAAAGGTGAGTCGTCCCACTGGGTGAATGAGAACAATCTGATTCGCGGCAAGTTTGGCTGGCAACGTGGCTACGGTGCATTTTCCGTTTCACATTCGGGAGTGGACGAGGTGAGCGCCTACATTGCAAATCAGGAAGGGCATCACCGGAAGAAAACTTTCGCCGAAGAGTTAAGACAATTTGTCGAGCGCTATGGATTGACTTGGCACGAGGAGGAAAACCGTTGAAACGGTTTTCCATTCTCCGTCACGTCAACACCCGGCTAAAGCCGGGTGCTAATGAGAGTTGGATTTGTGCAAGCCGAGTGCTCGTTGGGATTGAACATTTGAAATGATCGTCAAACGCAAACCCCTCAGTCTCGCGGAACGGCTTTACCTGCCGGCCATCATCGGCGGGTTCAAAGTCACGCTGCGCCACTTCTTCAAGAAGAAGGTGACGATGCAGTATCCCGAGGAGAAATGGGTCGTGCCCGCGGGTTATCGCGGCGCGCCGTACCTCGTGCGCGACCAGGATGGCAACACCAAGTGCGTCTCCTGCCAGCTCTGCGAATTCGTCTGCCCGCCCAAGGCCATCAAGATCACGCCGCCCGGCCCCGCGGGCCAGATCGCGGATCGCCCGAACGCGGAGAAAATGCCAAAGGATTTCGAGATCAACATGCTTCGCTGCATCTTTTGTGGCTACTGCCAGGAAGTCTGCCCCGAGGAAGCAATTTTCCTGCAGAAGGATTATTCACTTACCGGCACGAGCCGCGCGGAGATGATTTACAACAAGGAAAAACTCCTCGCCCTCGGCGGCGTTCATGCCGGCGTACAGAAGTGGAAACACAAACTGGAGGAAGCCAGGGCGCAGGAAGATTTCCCGGTGAAGGTTTAGGGCAATGAAGCTGAATCAACGCGAAGACGCAAAGACGCCAAGGCGCAAAGGGTTTTTTGCTTTGCGTCGCTGCGCCTTTGCGCCATTGCGTTAAGAAAAATGGCAGACCAAATTCCAAACATCTTGTTCTACGTCCTCGCGGCATTGACGCTGGTTTTCGGCGCCCTCGTCGTCGCAAATCCGTTCAGCCGTAACCCGGTGACGAGCGCGATGTTCCTCGTGCTCACCATCATCTCGATGGCGGGATTGTTCGTGTTGCTGCACGCGTTCTTCCTCGCGGCGGTGCAGGTGATCGTTTATGCGGGCGCGGTCATGGTGCTGTTCCTGTTCGTCATCATGCTGCTCGATTTGAAGGAAGAAGAACGCCGCAAGATCAAGAAGACCGGTCTGGTCGCGGGCGTGATTTCCGTCGGCGCCATCATCGCCATCTTTGTCCGTTCACTGCTGGCAACGCATCCCGGCAAGGGCCTCACGAACCCCACCGCAGTCGGCGACACCGCCACGCTCGGCAAAATGCTGTTCTCGGTCGAAACGGGCTACCTGTTGCCGTTTGAAATCGTTTCCATCCTGCTCCTCGTGGCGATGGTGGGTGTGATATTGCTCAGTAAGAAAGATTTGAAATAAACGCAAAGGCGCAAAGGCGCAGAGACGCAAAGAAATGAAAAGCAACTTGCAAAGGGATGGAGCGCGGCTGTGGTCGCAGACCCAGCCGCAGCGCGTCGGCGCTCCGGGAATGCTGCGACTGGTGCTTTGCACACAGTCGCGCCCCGCAGCTTTGCGCCTTTGCGCCTTTGCGCCTTTGCGTTAAGAACCATGAACGTAGGACTGGAACATTTTCTCGTGGTCAGCGCGCTGCTGTTCGCGCTGGGCCTGCTGGGCGTCATCGCGCGGCGCAATTTGCTCGTGATGTATATGTCGCTGGAGTTGATGCTGAACTCGGCGAACCTCGCGCTTGTCGCCTTTTCGCGGTTCAACGACAACCTCAACGGCCAGGTGATGGTATTCTTCATCATCACCGTGGCGGCGGCGGAAGTGGCGGTCGGCCTCGCGCTCATCGTCGCGCTCTATCGCAAGCGCCAGTCCGCGCACGTCGAGGATCTGACGAGCATGAAACTGTGACGATGAAAAGCCAAAGAATTCAACGCAAAGACGCAAAGACGCAAAGGCGCGGAGAACATGATGCACGCTCGCTACGCCGACGGTGCTCCCCATTCTCACCTGGCTTTAGCCAGGTGTCTGGGATGGGCGAGATTGAGAAACTGTTTCAACGGTTTCCCTGCGCGGATGACAAACCGTTAAAACGGTTTGCGCGTCGGGCCATTGCAAACACCCGGCTGAAGCCGGGTGTTAACAAGATTTTTCCCCTTTGCGTCTCCGCGCCTTTGCAGTGCTATCTCCTCACTTCGCCGCGCGCTGCGAAGATTTTTACAGAGCCGATACGCTTCAAAGTGCTGCCGACTTGCAGTCGGCAGACCCGGGAACTTCCGACTACAAGTGCGGAAGCACCTCCATGCGTCCGTCCTCCGCCTTGGTTGCGGCTCTGCCGCGTTGTGCCTTTGCGTTAAAAACATCGAATGAATTTGAACGCGTTACCCTGGCTGATCTTGTTCCTGCCGCTGCTGGCGACGGGCCTCATCACGCTGTTCACCCTGCGCAACCAGGCGGTCAGCGCCACGCTGTCCATCACCGCGATTTGCACGAGCTTTGTGCTGACGCTGGCGCTCATCAAGTTCGGGGGTTGGGACGCGCGCGAACTTTCCGTCAACTGGCTCTCCCTCGGCAGCTTCAATGTGGACTTCGGCCTCAAGCTCGACGCGCTCAGTTTGATGATGCTGCTCATCGTCACCGGCGTTGGCGGCGCGATCCATATCTACTCCTACGGTTACATGCAGCACGACCCTGGCTTCTCGCGCTTCTTCGCGTGTCTGAGCCTGTTCACGTTTTCGATGCTCGGCATCGTGCTCGCGAACAATTTCATCCAGATGTTCATCTTCTGGGAATTGGTCGGCCTCTCTTCCTACCTGCTCATCGGCTTCTGGTTTGGAAAAGCCAGCGCGGCGGACGCGGCGAAGAAGGCGTTCATCACAAACCGGCTGGGTGACTTTGGGTTCATTCTTGGAATTCTAACTTTCTGGGCACTGGCGGGATCACTTGGATTCGACTCGATCAAAGCCTTCATGGACAAAGGAATTAGTTTTGGCACAAAAGACCCAATTATCGTTTACTCGGGTCTTACGTTTGCTGGCCTTCTGATCTTCTGCGGCGCAGTCGGCAAATCCGCCCAATTTCCGCTACACGTCTGGTTGCCCGACGCGATGGAAGGCCCGACACCCGTCAGCGCGCTCATCCACGCCGCGACAATGGTCGCTGCCGGTGTTTACATGCTTTGCCGCGTGTTCTTCATCTTCACGCCCGACGCGCTCACCGTCATCGCATGGATAGGCGGATTCACTGCGTTGCTCGCCGCGCTCATCGCCGTCCAACAAAACGACATCAAGCGCATCCTCGCCTACTCGACGCTTTCACAACTCGGCTACATGGTCATGGCCGTCGGCCTCACCGCGCCGGAAGCCGGCATGTTTCACCTGACCACGCACGCGTTTTTCAAGGCGCTGCTGTTCCTCGGCGCCGGCTCGGTCATCCACGCGATGCACCACGAGCAGGACATCTGGAAGTTAGGTGGCGGCGACGCCCACGTCGCCAAGCCCGGAAGCGATGCGACGAGGGCGTCGCAGCCACTCCGCAAAAAGATGCCCGTGACGTTCTGGACGTTCATGGTCGGCACGCTGGCGCTGTCGGGTGTGTGGCCGTTGAGTGGCTTCTTCAGCAAGGACGCCATCCTCGCCGCCGCGCAACATCATAGTCTGCCGTTATTCATCCTTGGCGTGGGCGTGGCGTTCCTGACCACGTTCTACATGTTCCGGCTCGTGTTCGTAGCGTTCTATGGTGAGCGTAGGACGGGCGTCGCGCCTGTCTCTGATCATAAAGAAACCGCTCAAGCGGATCATGGAAGTTTGAGACAGGCTGGAAGCCTGTCCCACGAACCACACGAATCGCCTGGCGTCATGGTCTGGCCGCTGCGAATTCTAGCCCTCCTGAGCATCGTGGGTGGTGTCATCGGCATCGAAGTCCTGTTCGGCGGAATGTTCCAGCCCGAGGGTGAACATCCGCACGGCTTGATCGCGCAATTGATTTATCCGTTTCAACACGCGCCCGTCGCGGCGTGCAGCGGACTCGCGGTGTTCGCCATCGGTTTGTTCGCCGCGTGGAAGCTTTACGCGAACGCGAAGGAAGACCCGTTGCCCGCCAAGCTCGGCTGGCTTTCCCGCGCCATGGCGAATCGCTTTTACTTCGATGAGCTGTACGAAGCCACCGTCATCCGCGCGCATGACGCGATCGCGGCAGTGGCCGACTGGATCGACCGCTGGATTATCGAGGGCTTTTGCATCGGCCTCGTGCGCGGCGGAACAGATTTGACGGGTCGCGCGTTGCGCCTCGTCCAGACCGGCAACCTCCAGACCTACGCTTTCCTGTTCGTGCTCGGCGTGGCCGTGGTGCTGTGGTTCGTGCTTGGGAAATGAACACCAATTTTCAACGCAAAGACGCGAAGGCGCAAAGGCGCAAAGAGGGAAGACTATGCTTATCCTTGGCGTCTTTGCGTCTTAGCGCCTTTGCGTTAAGAAGATTTGAGAAAGGTGGCCTGGCATGACCGAGAACGAGATCGCCAAGATCATCGTGGACGCTGCAATTGAAGTTCACCGCGAACTCGGTGGCCCGGGCTTGCTTGAAGACGCTTACGAAGAAGCGCTGGCTGAAGAGCTTCGGCTGCGTGGATTGAAGGTGGAACGCCAGCTTCCCGTTCGTATCACTTACAAAGGCCGGGTGTTGAGCAAACCGCTTCGGCTCGACATGAAAGTTGAAGCTTTGGTCTTGGTGGACAACAAAGCTGTGACCGAATGGAATCCAATCTTTGAGGCGCAGATGCAAACTTACTTGCGGCTCACCCGACTCAAGTTGGGTCTGGTAATCAATTTTGGCGAGAGACTCGTGAAGAACGGAATTCATCGGGTCGTAAATGGTTTGCCGGAAGACTTGGATTTCAAGTCGCAACCGAAACGCAAAGACTGATTGGAGAATCATTGAAATCTATCGCCCCAGTTAATCGCAAAGACGCAAAGACGCAAGGACGCGAAGAGCGGAATGGTTTTCCCCTGCGCCTTTGCGCCTTGGCGCCTTTGCGTTAAGAAGAATGACAACCCTGACACTCATACTTTTATTGCCGCTGCTCACGGCCATCGCGCTGACGTTGGTGCCGCGCAACTTTGCCGTCATCATGCGCGTTGTGGCCGTGGGCGTGACGTTCGTCACGATGCTGCTGGCCGTGCTGATGTTCTGGAGATTCAACGGGGCGACGGCGGATGCGAATGGTTACAAGTTCGTCAGCACGATTCCGGGCCTTGGCGCGGAATCGCTCGGCATCACCTGCAAGCTGGGCGTGGACGGCTTGAACGTGGGGCTGGTGTTGATGGGCGCGATCGTCGCGTTCGCGGCGGCGTGCTGCTCGTTCGAGATCAAGTCGCGCGAGAAGGAGTTTTACATCCTGCTACTCACGATGACCGGCGGCATCCTCGGCGCGTTCATGTCGCTCGACTTGTTTTTCTTCTACTTCTTCCACGAACTCGCGCTCGTGCCGACGTTCATCATGATTGGTGTGTGGGGACGCGATGTAGCAGCGACGCCCTCGTCGCTGAAACCCGGCGGGGGCGACGGGGGCGTCGCCGCCACGCGAACCAAGAACTACGCTACGTTCCAGATCACGCTTTACCTGAGCATCGGCGCGTTGCTGGCGCTCATCGGCCTCATCGCGCTGTATCTGCAAGTGCCGGCGGATTTGCGCTCGGCGGACAAAATTGGATTCAGCATCCCAGCGATGACCAAGTATTTTTCCGATCCAACAAACGTGATGGCAGTTGGCGCACAAAATTTTATCTTCCCACTGCTGCTGTTTGGATTCGGAATCCTCGTCTCACTGTGGCCGTTTCATTCGTGGGCGGCGCTGGGCTACAGTTCGGCGCCGAGCGCGACGGCGATGTTGCACGCGGGCGTGTTGAAGAAGTTCGGGCTTTACGGTTTGATTCGCGTGGCGCTGCCGTTCATGCCGCACGCGGCGCAAAGCTGGATGCAGTTCCTCGCCTGGCTCTGTCTCGGGAACATTCTCTACGTCGGCTGGGTGGCGATGCGGCAGAAGAATCTGAACCTGCTCATCGGTAATTCGAGCGTGGCGCACATGGGGATGATTTTCCTCGGCATCGCGAGCTTGAACCTCATCGGGGTGACGGGCGCGGTGGTCATCATGGTGGCGCACGGCTTTCTCGCGGCGTTGTTCTTCGGGCTGAACGGTTACATTTACAGCCAGACCGGGACGCTGGAGATGAGCGAACTCGGCGGGCTGGCGAAGAAGTTGCGGTTCATCGGCGTGGCGTTTGTCATGGCGGCGATGGCGGGCTGCGGACTGCCGGGCTTCCTGAATTTTGTGGGTGAAGTGAGTGTATTCTTCGGAGCGTGGCATGTGCCGGCGTTGCGCACGGTGACGGTGCTGGCGGTTTGGGGCTCACTGATCATCGGGGCGGTTTACATGATGCGCATGGTGCGAGCGGTGATGCATGGGCCGTTGGAGGAGAACCGGACTTATGCGACGAATCTCATGGATGCGAACGCGTGGCGAAAACTGCCGTACGCGCTGTTGATTGCAAGTTTGCTGGTGTTCGGATTTTTCCCCCGGCTGCTCACGGAAAAAATCAAGCCGGTGACGGGGCGGATTGTGAACATGGCAACCGGAAAGGTTGGTGAAACTGTGGCGGAAAATAGTGGCTTGGACCGCCCTCACCCCGGCCCTCTCCCCCAGGAGAGGGAGAATCGCTTGCCGTCTTTTGGCAAGTCTGGAGGCGGCAACCAGCAGGGTAATGTTGGAGTAACGGAAGGCGAACAATCGCCGTTCCCTCTCCTTGGGGGAGATGGGATGGGTGAGGGCGGACGTCCACTCTATTCTCAGGCGAGTCAACCCCTTGCCTCGTCTGCTACGAAATCAGAATGAACCTTTCTTTGATATCATTGGAAATGGCGGTGGTGGCGCTGGGCATCCTGGTGCTCCTGGCCGATTTGTGGTTGCCAGTGGAGCGCAAGAAATGCTTGGGCTACGTGGCGGCAGCGGCGCTAACCATCCTGTTCGTGGGCACGTTCACCAGCCATTGCAGTTGCGCCTCCATCGGGCAGTCGGCCTTTGGCGGC
The DNA here is from genome assembly GCA_964561105.1 of uncultured Bifidobacterium sp. GTDB lineage: Bacteria > Verrucomicrobiota > Verrucomicrobiia > Limisphaerales > JADLHS01 > JADLHS01. The sequence goes on from CAZLOH010000011.1 coordinate 59,086, forward strand.
ATGTTCGTACAGGACGCGCTGTCGGTCTTCTTCAAGCGCTTCTTCCTTCTGGCGGCGGCGCTTGTGCTGGTGCTGGCGGTGGAGTTTTCCGATCGCATTGCGGTGGGAATCTCGGAGTATTACTCGCTCATTATCTTCGCGCTGACGGGAATGTTGTTCGCCGCTTCGGCGAACGACCTGGTCATGCTCTTTGTTTCCATTGAGCTGATCACGGTCACGTTTTATGTGTTGAACAGCTTCACGCGCGGCAAGGTCATGGCATTGGAAGCAGGCGTAAAGTATCTCATCTTGAGCGCGCTCTCCTCGGCGTTCATGGCTTATGGGATCGCACTGGTGTGGGGCACGACGGGCAAATTCAACTTTACGGAACTGGCGGCGGTGTCCGCGAAGTTTGCCGACAACAAGCTCTTCCTTTTTGGCGGACTCTTCATTTTGACCGGGCTGGGATTCAAGATCTCCGCCTTTCCCTTTCAAATCTGGACGCCGGACGTTTATCAAGGCGCGCCAACGCCCACGACCACCTTCCTCGCGGTTGGCTCGAAGGCGGCGGGTTTCGTCCTGTTGTTGCGGTTTCTCTTCTCGGCGATTCCCGCTGTGACCATGCACTGGCAAAATTTACTGATCATCATTTCCGGCATCACGATTCTCTACGGCAACCTGTGCGCCATTCCGCAACGAAACCTCAAGCGGCTGCTGGGCTACTCGAGCATCGGGCACGCGGGCTATCTGCTGCTGGGAGTGGCGGCCTTGAACGACGCCGGGCAATCCGCAGTGCTCTACTACTTGAGCGGCTATCTGTTCACGATCCTGGCGGCGTTCAGCGTCATCGCGTTGGTCCTGCGACAGCTTGCCAACGAAGATATCTCCGGGCTGGCGGGCCTGCATCAGCGCTCGCCCTTCCTTGCCGCCACCATGACTGTGGCCATGGCCTCGCTGGCGGGGATTCCACCGCTGGCCGGTTTCTTCGGAAAATTCCTGCTGTTCAAGGCCGTGCTCGAGCGGGGCGCGGCCAATCACGGTTACTATTGGCTCGCGTTCATCGCGCTCGCGGGCGTAGTAATTTCACTGTCTTACTACTTCGGCGTCATCCGCGCGATTTACTGGCCGCAGGAAACAGCGGATCGTTCGCCCATCCAACTCTCCGGGCCGATGAAGGTTTCCGTGGCCGTGTGTGTGGCCGGCATTTTTTACCTGGGAATGTTTCCCTCCGCGCTCTTGAATCTGGCCAACACGGCGGTGCGATCCCTCGGACATTGAACGAGCCGCCCGCCGCTGCGCATTACGAAACCTGCCTTCGCAACTCCGGTCGAACGGCGGCGGCGGCGGCGGGCTGATCAAACGGCTCCCCGAGAAATCGCGCCAAGCGGTTCACGCCTGCGGTCGGATCGGCAAGCAACCCAGCATAGCGAACTGTCAGCACGCGCAATTCCGGACGACGCGCAATCTGACCGCGTATGCGTTCGAGCTGGGCGCGATAGACGGCTGCCAATTCCCGATCCTCCAGTTCCGCACCGGGGCGACCCTGGCGAGCGAGCATTGCGCGCTGGGAAGCGATGACCTCCTCCAAGTTCCGCTCCATGAAAATCAATTGATAATGTTCGTTGCGCGGCAGGTGGGGCAGCAGTTGTGCGACAATTTTGACGACCTTGCCGCGCGCTTTCGGAAGCCAGGAAACGTCCTCCGCCAGACTCAGGGCTTTGTCATATTCCAGATAACCCAGCGGATTGTCCTCGTCCGCCGCGCGCCGGGCGTCGGTCAAGGCCTCCCGACCGGCGGCCACCAGGAGTTGCATCATCAACGATGTGCCGCTGCGGGGCAGGCCGGAAACCACCGTGATGATCCGGCGCGGGTCCACGTCCGCGCCAAACGGAGCGGGCAGATTCTCCGCGGCATCCGGGCGTGACGCAGGTTCGACAACGACTTTGGCCTGGGGAAACTCCATCCTGGCTGGAGGCGCGTGGTTCGGTTGTTGCCGGGTGGCAAGTTCATGGCGCAACGACAACGCCCGACCTTCATGGGCGAACGCTTCGCCGGGTCGGTTCAAATGTTGGCGATAGAGCAGGCCGAGCGCTTCGTGCGCGGAGAGATTGCGCGGACTTTGCGCGGCGGCCACCAACAGCTCCTGCTCCGCCGCGGCAAACTGGTTTGTCGCCAACAAAGCGCGACCGAGCAACGCATGAAGTCCGGGCTGGAAATAAAGCAGGCTGAGGGATTCGGTGGCGGCGGCGACGGCCGGAGCAAATCGCCCAACCCGGAAATGAACTTCCGCCAACTGGCCGTGAACGGCCGGGTTTTCCGGGTCGGCAGTCAACGCTTGCTCCAAGAGTTGTTGCGCCTGATCAAATTCACCCAACTCGATCAGTGCGCCCGCGACCCGTTCCCGCATGGCGGGATTGGCGAAATCAGTATCGGCCATTTCCCTCAGTCGTCGGCGGGCTTCGGCGGGCTGGTTTTCCAAGAGGGCTTGACTGATCAACAACCAGTCCAGCAACAGCGGCCGGCCGAGCGTCAATTCCCGGAGGCGGCGCACCTCGAAACGGGCGCGGCGCTGCTGGTCGGTGGGGGACGCATCCGGTGGTTCGTCGGCATCGTCCCCGCGCGCCAGCCGTTCCGCGAGTTCCGCTTTCGCCTCGGTTTGAGCGCGCGCCATCCGCAAAGCCAGTTCCTCGATCATCGCGCGACGACACGTCACCTGGCGCAGTGAGCCGAGGCAATCAATCAACAACTGGCCGAAGCGATGTTCCCGCGGCCAGCGCGTCCAAAGCTCCTCCGCCAGCGCCGCCGCCTCGCCGCAAAAATTTCCGTCCCGGTAGGAACGGGCCAGATTGTATTTCAGTTCGCGCACACATTCCGCGACGGCCTCCCGCGCATCCGTGCCCGGCGGCGACACGTAGCCCAAATCCACCAGTTGTTTGAAGGCTTCCGCCGAAGTCACCGGATCGAGCGAGGTTTCCGGCGGATGCGTCCCGGCGTCGCCCGGAATTTTGTCCCAGCTCTCAATCGGTTCGAGGCGCGGCGGCTGGTTGAACGCGGTCACCAACACCTTGCCGTCCATGTCCTGGCCGGGCGGAAGTCCAAACAGCGTGAGAATGGTGGGACAAACATCGAGCAGGCTGGCGCCGAACACGCGTTCATTGACACGGAGGTCAGGACCTTTCAGACACAGGATGCCGAAGTGCCGGTGTTCAATGGCCGGGCCGGCGGGTTCGGCGGGAATGTAGTCGGCCCGCAGTTCGTCCGGATGAAATCCGTGGTCGCTCAGCAAAATCACCGTGGTCTGGTCGTCCGTATGTCTCAGCAATTCGCCCAGCATGGCGTCGTGATAGCAATAGGCGTTGGCGATGACGTGCTGATAAAGCTCGAAGTCCGTCCCGGCAACGTGCGGCAGGCGTGGCGGATGATAACTCATGAAGCCGTGCCCGAAGTGATCCAGGCCGCAGTAATAAATCGCCGCGAAATCCCACGGCTGCGTGGCGAGGAGTTCCGTGGCCACGGCATGGATGGACATGGTTTCAGCGATGATTTTGCCGAGCGAATGCAGCCGCTTATCCCGGGTTTGGTCCACTTTTTCGTAAGCCGGCACGAACAGTCGCAGGAACTCACCGCTCAACTCCATGGGATTGACGCGCAGTTCGTCGAGAGATTGCGCCAGAGCCGGCGGATGCACCGTGCCCGGCGGCAGCGGTGGATTTTCACCCGGACGACCGACGGGTTGAGAGAAATGATTCGAGACCATCACGCCGTTGAGCGGTTCGGCAGGATGCGACGGCCACCAGCCCACGACGAGGGAACGATGGCCGGTCTGGTTGAGAATGTTCCAGACGGCTTTGGTCTGGCGCGAAAGCGAACTGATCGGGCGCACGCCCGAGCCATCGGGCAGTGGCTCGGAAAAACCGTGGATGCCATGTCGGTAGGCGCGCTTGCCCGTGGCGATGGAGGTCCACAACATCGGACTGAGCACGGGATGCAGCGTCGCGATGTTGCCGTGAACGCCACCAGCCATGAGCCGCGCCAGGTGCGGCATCTGCCCGGCGGCGAGCAGCGGCCGGATCACCTTCCAGTCGGCGGCATCCCAGCCAACGAGCAACACGCGCGGTTTAGCCATAAACGGGCGGAAGCCTGACGGAGGACCCGACTCCGGGTATCAAAGAAATCGGCAGGGCACTCAACATCCGACACTCGACATCGAGCCGCGAACGTCCAGTTCGGGTCAGATGATTTGGAAATGCGGCGTTGAATGTCTGCTGAATCCCATCCGGCCTGACATTCACGAAGCGCGCACTACATCCCGGTCGCGACGCCAGGCGCGCAACCCGCGCGCTCCGAAGGCCATCGCGCCCAGAACCAGCAAGCTCAACGAAGTCGGCTCCGGCACGATTCCCAAGTTGGGCTTGGCCCCGGTGTCGTCGTAGGCGTAACCCCAAATCGTCACGTTCGGTCCGCTGCCGGGCAGTCCGGTGTTGACGTTGCCAATGCTTAGACTCACGTCCGCCCAACCATATCGCACCGGCGAACCGGCCTGGCTGGCGTCGTGAAACATCCAGGCCAGATATTGATGATCATAACCGCTGGCGGGCGTATGTCCGTATTGCTGGGCTTGTCCGACGGTGACGAAGTTCCACGAGTTCGCCCCCTGATTCCAGGTGGCGCCGAGCGCACCCACTGCGGCAAAGCCATTGGCCGCGCCGCGCACGCCGGCCGCTGCGCCCCCGCCGAAGTCACCGGCCACAACGGTGCGGAAGGTGACGGGAAATGTGGCGGTCAGGACACTGCTCGTGTGCGACTGGCGTTGCAGGCCGAGTTGCGTGGTGCCGGGCAGGAGGAATTCAAACGACGCGACGCCACCGTAACCCACCACCACCGGACTGGAATTCATGTCCGTGTAAATGATGTCGGCCTGGCCGGTTTGCGGCAGGGCCACGGCACCCGTCGCCAGGGCCAGTAGCGAGACCAGCTTGGTCGAGTCAGCCGAACTGGTGGTGGGAGGAGCCGGAGTCGTGGTCAATTTGGTTTTCATACGTGCCGCTTGCTGAACTCTGTGGGTCATTCTGTTTTCCCGGACAAAAGTGTCAAGGGCAAATGCCCCGTCAACTCGGCGGTAGCGCACCTCATTTTCTCGGAGTGCTGCCCAAACGGAAAACCATCCGGAGGCTGGCACAGATTTTTGCGCCCATCTCTCCCGCACCCCGGTCTGGAACCACCGCCAGTTTCCGCCAAGCTCACAGCTTGAACTGCGGAATCTTCAGCCACTCGCCATCCTTGAGTGCGGATTGGTGCGCCACGATGCCAGCCACAGTCAGATTCAGCGCCCAGGCGACATCCACGAGTGGCTTGCGGTCCTGCAGAATGGCCGTGACGAATTCGTCCATGAGATAGCCGTGCGAGCCGCCATGGGCGCCGGCCGCGACCCCCGGCGGCAAGGGTGGTCGTCGGGTGGACGGCAGGTTTTGCTCCAACCCTTCGTATTTGCCGTAGTAGGTGCCGCGTTGCCCGCGAATCCGACCCAGCTCGCCGCTGAAACCCGGGGTGTCCCAACTCACCGCCATGCGCGCCATGCCGCCATCGCTCGTGCGAAACAGCGCGATCTCGGTGCCGAAGGGATTGCGGTAAACATTGTTGGCCGGCTGCAGATGTTCGAGCTGGCTGGGCAGGCCGAGGCAGGAAACCGAGGTGAAGCTGCCGCCGTGGACGCCGACGGAGTAGGCGTTCGAGTGGGTGGGGTACCATTGCGGCGGCAGACCAATGCGCCAGCCTTTGTAGGAATCGAGCGGCTGCTCCATGTAGTGGTAGTACTCACCCTCCGCATACGCGAGCTGGCCGAATCCGCCCGCATGATAAATCCGCCGCATGGCGTAGAGGTCCTCGCGAAAGCAGGATGTCTCGAACATCATGTATTTGAGCCCGCTCTTTTGGACGGCTTCAAAAAGCTGGTGCGCGTCCTCGAGCGAGCCAAAAACCGCCGGCACGGCCGAGGCCGCGTGCTTGCCGTGTTTGAGGATTTCGCGGCAGTGTTTCGCGTGGCTCGGCGCGTCGGTGGCGGCGAACACCGCCTCGATCCGGTCGTCCTTCACCAGTTCTTCGAGCGAAGGATACGTCCTGGCGCAGCGCGTGACCTTGGACAGTTCGGCGCACCGATCAGGAATGAGATCACTGACGGCAACCACCTCGACATTCGGATGGTCTTGGAAACCAAAGGCGGCGGAGAACTGGCAGAGGCCATAGCCCACCAGCCCCACACGCAGCTTGCGATCGGACACCGGTTTCCAATCCTGGTGCATGTCAGCCGTGGTGGGAACGGCTTCCAAGCCCTGGATCGGTTTGGTGGCGCCCGGCTCTGCCGCGTGGACGCCCGGCGAAAGTCCGAAAGCCACCGCCCCCAAGCCAACGGTGTGAAGGAAGGAGCGGCGGGTGACGGTTGCGGAAGCGGAGGCGGGCGGTTCGTTCACGGACGCCGGTGAAATTTTTGCGGACGATTTCATGAATCTGAGTTTATTCCGTCCACCAGTCGCGTAAAGTCCTGATCGAATATGGGCGCTTGAATGGGCACACTTTCACTCCGCCGCAACCTGACACGCTTGCGGAGCGCCGGGCGACCATCACCATTACTCCTCGGTCACCTGTTTCAAGCGTTCCGTGGCGACGTTGTGCTGCGGCGACCACGCGGCGCTGTTGGACAGGTATTGTTGATAATACTCAATCACCGCGTTGGTGTCGTGTTCGCGCCAGGCGATACCCCCCAGCGCGAACAACGCGCTTTGCTCGCGGCCCGGCTGTTTGAGCAACTCTTTGAAATCCGCCCGGGCCACCTCCAACTGCCCAGCGGTCAGGCAGGCGGCCGCGCGGTAAAGTCGCACCTGATTGTCACCAGGAGCCAGGGCCACGGCGCGGTTGAGCGTGGCAATCGCCGACGTCGTTCGGGCCAAACGCAATTCCGTCAGACCTTTTTGCACGAGCAACTGCGGATTGTTGGGGTCGCCTTGCAACAGCGTGTCCCGCAGCTCCAACGCCCGTTCAAATTCGCCGCCGACCGCGTAGAGGTTGGCCGCGACCATCAGGACGGCGCGATTCGTCCCCGCTTCCCGCACGCCACTTTCGAGCGCGAGTGTCGCCTCGTTGGTTCGACCCAAGCCGCGCAGGGCCGTCACCCGGCCCAGGAGCAACTGCGCGCGACCCGCACCGGTGAGCCGCGGATCCGCGGATGATATTTCCGCAGTCAGTTCCAGGGCGCCGGCGAAGTCCTGCTGCAGGTTCCGGCTTTGCGTCAGCCACAACCGGGGGAGCAGCCAGTCGGGCAACAACTCCGCGCACCGGGCAAAGGCGCAGCCGGCCTGCCGGGGATTGCGCGTGGCCAACAGCACCCGGCCGGTGAGTTGCAGAAAGGTCGGTTCATCCACCGGTCCATTCGCATTGAGCGCCGTCCACCATTTTTCGTATTTGCCAAAAAGCTCGGGCAATTGTTCCCGTATCCCGGCCAGAGTGAGTCGCGTCGGATTGCCCTGCTGCCGGCTCGTGGCGTATGTCAGATTGATGTGGGCGGACAGGTTGTCCGGGTTGAGTTCGAGCGCGCGCCGGAACCATTCCCTGGCCTCCGCCGGGCGGCCGGCCCGCTGCAGTTGCACGCCCCAATAGTTCAGGGATTTGGAATATGCCCCGCCCAGGCCCGCCGCGGTGACGTTCAACCGATCGGACAATCGCAACCACCGCCACGCCGGACTCGCGCGCGCGGTCGCCGCCCGACGGTTGCTGGCGATTTGATTGGCCAACTGGCTCAGATTTTTGTCCCAACGCCTTTGCCAGATCAGTTCGTTCGTGGCCAGCACCGCGTCCGCCAGTGGCGACGGCTCATCTCTCCCTGCGGGCCAGGGCACGAGCCGGTGCATGGATCCATTTGGCACGTCGGCAAACGATTCAAAGAAAAACCCGGCGCTCGGATGCTGATAGAGCACCGGCTCACGCTCCGCCAGTCCGGACACTTGCTTCCGAAAAACGTCCGGGCTGATCTCGCCGGATTGGTTCGTCAGCGCCGGCTCAGGCCATCGGGATGGGTAACGCCGGGCCAGGAATCTTTGATAGGAACGGGAAACCAAGGCCGGCGTCTCCACCAGCATCGGATTCTTGTCGCCGGAGTGACCGGCCAGTTCCGCACACAGCAAGCGGAGTTGCTGAGGTTCGTCACTCAGCACGACTGATTGGCCGGGCGGCAGGTCGTCGGACAGAGCTCGCGCAAAATCGTGAACGGCCGGCCCGTTGGTCGTGCGGATTTCGTCGAGATTTTTCCACAGTAACACTGCCGACATTAGCCCCAGCAGAACCGTCAGCGTGGTGGCGGGCAAACGTGTCCAGCGGCCCGTTCGCTTGCCGGCGCCAAACAACAGGAAATAACCCGCGCCATACCCGGCCACTAACGCCCAGAGATAATAGTAGGGGAGCAGCGGCGCACCCACGTCGAGATTTCTGGGAGTGAAGACCGGGTTCAACGCGATCCACAGCGCGAGGACAAAGAACAGGCCGTGAATGAAATGGCCCGTGACTTTGACGAGGAACACTCCCAGCCGTGTGTCGTCGGCGAACTGGATCGAATGGGATTTCCACCGGACGGCCAGAATCAGGAACGGGGCCAGGCCCAGCAGAGCCAGCAAACGAAACGGCGGACTGCGCAGCACCGTCAGCGCCTGCTTCTGTGCGCGCAGTTCGGCCTTTAACAAAGCCCAGAAACCCGGAGCGTCGGGCGCCGACCAACTCAGCAATGTGGGCAGCAGCAGATACAAACTCAACCCGAGCAACCCCCACCCAGCCAGTCGCCACAGGAAGTGCGGGGACAGACATGGACTCAAACCTTTCAACCAGATGAGCGCCGCGAGGAAGACGGGGAGATAACCCACGAGCAGCCAGTTGTCCGTCATGCCCGCCGCATAAACACCCGCGGCGCGCCACAACCAGGCAGGGTTTGGATTGATTCTGAACTCGAGCAGGCACCGGATCGTATAGGCGAAGCACAGCAGACCGAGCATTTCACCGGTGGCTGACGTGGCGTGTTCCCAGAAAGTCAGTTGCAAACCGCACACGATCGCCGCCAGCACCGGCGGAAGCCACGCCGCTGGCAGGGCCAGCAGATCCGAGCCCGGTTTGATTTTGCGAAGCCGATCCGCGGGCGCAACGTCGTGGCGCAACAACATCACCGACCGGGCGAGCAGCCCGAGCACGAGGCTGGCGCAAATCGCGGTGAAAATGTTCAGCGCCAGTGGCCGCCACGATTCCGGCAGCAAACGAAAGGGTGAAAAAACCAGCAGCGTCAGCGGGTGGCCGACGTCCGGTTGCCAGAGCCAGCCGGAGAGCCGGGCCACTGGCCCCAGACTGAGCAGCGCGAGCCAATGGTTGAGCGTGAGGAGATAGACCAGAAGCCCACCCGCGCCAATCAGCCACGGCAGTTGTCTCGCCCCGAAACAGTTCGCGGTGGTCTCGCTTTTCTCCATGCTCGTCAATCAGCACAGTACACGCAGCCGCCGTTTGCTTGGCAAGCCATCAGTCTGAAAAGGCCGGACACCGGCACAGCTTGACACCGGCCTGACTCGGCACACTTGGCGGAGCGCCGATCTTCAATCCGGCAGGTTTCGAGGGCCGTTTAACCTGCGGATTTCACACGCAGCTTGGAATGTTGACATCCCGCCGCGTGCGGCCACCCGGCCTACAAGCCTCGTTCGCCAAGTCCTGAAGGCCGGGTTCCCCAACCCGGTGTTACGAGGGTGAAATTTCCAAATTAGTGCTTGCCGGGTCCGAGACCGGCGCTCCGGAGTGGATGCCGCCAGCGAATGGAAATTCCACGAGAAATCTTGCTGCAATCAGGATGGCCTCGTGCTAGAAATCCTGTGCCGTGTTTCGTGAGCGTTACACCATGAAAACCGATAAATTTCCGCGCGCCTTCACCTTGATTGAACTGCTGGTCGTCATTGCCATCATTGGGATTCTGGCGGCGATGTTGCTCCCCGCTTTGGGTCGGGCCAAGGCCAAGGCCAAGGCAACCGTCTGCCTGAACAACCTGAAACAATGGGGACTGGCCACCCAGATCTACTGCACAGACAACCACGACTTCCTGCCCCGCGATGGCACGCCCAATCCCGGCGATAACGCTACCAACGTCGGTTGGTACATCCAGCTACCGGCCATTCTCAAGCTGCCGCGTTATCACGACATGGCCTGGCGCAAGGACTCGAATGCGCCATTGGGCAACAGCATCTGGATCTGCCCATCCAATCCCCGACGCAGCAACGGCAAGAATCTGTTTCACTATTGTCTGAATGAGAACGTCAATGGCACCGGCCAGAATGGGCAGCAGATCAAAACCATCTCGTTCCTGAACCATGTGGCGGTGGTCTGGTTGTTTGACAGCAAGAACCTTCCCGCCGTGGGCACGCCCAATTACGTGCATACCAATCTCCATTCCGGCGGCGCGCAGATGACTTTTCTGGACGGCCACGCGGCGCGTTTCAAAAGCAAGGAGTACTGGGATTTCGCCGCGAACAAAGGCCGGACCGACAATCCGTCCATCGTCTGGTATCCGTGAACCGACAGGCTGCTAGGGAACACGAACATGTCCCGGCCCACATTGAGATTGTTCGTGAGCGTATTAGTGCTAGCGATCATCTTGTACGCTGCATACCGGTACAATTATCCGTATGGATCGCGACCTGCATGTTTACCTGTTATGCTTGGATCCCTTAATTCCTATGCGAATGCAAACGGAGGTGCTTTCCCCAATACGGGAGCAACGCCACTTGAAGCATTGCGAGTCTTGCATCCAGATTACCTCTATAATCCGGAGCCGCTGGCTGGCTTGTCCGGTAATAAGAACTTGCTGCGAAAGCAAATCAGCGCCGGCTCACCTCTAACGGAGGAGGCATCGAGTTGGGTTTATTGGCCTGGGCTTAGAGCTGATGACAACCCTGATATTGCAGTCATCTGGGAACGCAAATCAGGCCTCCGTTTTAACGGTTCTCGCGCTCATGGGCGCGAAGTTGGTTTCGTTGGCGGCTATATGCGGCAGATTCCGGACGCCAGTTGGGACGTTTTCGTAAGGGACCAAGAACGACTCCGAAAGGAAGCGATTTCTGCGAGGAACTCAAAAACTAACGGTGACGCGCCAACCAAGACGACGAATGCCCCATGAAATTCACCACCGGCTCAATTCTCGGTTCACGAACAACACGACGCTGCGGATGACAACGACCAAGAGTTACGATTATCTGAACCGGTTGACGACAATTTCTAACGCGGCTGGTGGTTCAAATGTCGCGGTCTTCAACTACGCCAACAACCTGGCCAATCAGCGCACCGCCATCACCAACGTGGACAGTTCGCGCTGGGTCTATCAATACGACAACCTCGGGCAGGTGATTTCCGGCAAGAAGTATTGGAGTGACGGCACACCCGTCGCGGGCCAGCAATTTGAGTACACGTTTGATGACATTGGGAATCGGAAGAGCACGGCGGCGGGCGGAGATCAATTAGGGGCAAACCTGCGTTCCGCGAATTACACCGCCAACAGCCTGAACCAATACAGCAGCCGCGAGGTGCCGGGCTACGTGAGCGTGCTGGGTTCCGCCAAGACCAATGCCACGGTGAGTTTGTGGAGCTCCAACAGCACGAGCCTGTACGCCACGACGACTCGCAAGGGCGAATACTTCCACGGAGAACTACCTTTGAACAACAGCACCGGCGCAGTCTGGATTACCATCACAAATCTGGCGGTGCTTCAAAACGGCAGCAATCCTGACATTGTGACGAACACTGTGGGTCAGACCTTTGTCCCGAGGACAGCCGAGAACTTCTACTACGATTTTGACGGCAACCTGACGAATGATGGGCGGTGGTTTTACACATGGGACGCCGAGAATCGGCTGGTGCGCATGGTCGCCAGCACGAGCACCGGGCCGCAGCAGCGGATGGATTTCGAGTTCGACTCGAAGGGCAGGCGTATTGGCAAGAAGGTGTGGAACAATACGGCTGGCAGCGGCAGTCCAGCGCTGGAGCAGAAGTACGTTTACGATGGCTGGAACTTGGTAGCCATCCTCAATCCGCAATCTTCCATCCTCCAAGCCTTCACTTGGGGCTTGGACCTCAGTGGCAGCGAACAAGGCGCAGGCGGCGTGGGTGGGCTACTGTTGTGCCGCGATGCCGGAAGCAGCACAACAAATCTTGTTGCCTTCGATGGCAATGGGAACGTGGCGGCATTTGTGAACGCCACCAACGGTGCAGTGACGGCCCAATACGAATACGGCCCGTTTGGCGAAGTGCTGCGCACGACGGGCGCAAGCACCAAAGCCAATCCGTTCCGGTTTTCCACCAAGTATCAGGATGACGAAAGCGATTATCTCTATTACGGCTATCGCTCCTACAATCCCTCAACCGGAAGATGGTTGAACCGCGATCCGCTCGGGGAACTGGGCTTTGAACTGTTACGGGGAGGAAACCCGGACATGCTCGGGGATGGGCCAAACCATTATCCGTTTGTTCAAAATGATCCGGTAGCGCGGTTCGATGCGCAAGGCCTGACCGTTTTGACCTTCAGTTCGCAGGGTGAGTCTCAAAGAGATCCAGAACGGTTCTCTATCTGGTTTTCTTGGGATTCAGGACGAAGATCTTCGTCGGATGCGTGGACCTGGCAAACGGTGATCGGATTGGGTAACCGCGGAGGAATCTGCAATACAGGAACACGATTTCCAGGCCATATCGGAACGTTTGCCCAAGGTTGGGCGCGTCTTCCATGCCCCCTATCGGGATGGATGGTCACGATTAAATGCACGGTGGTTTACGTGGTCGTGGCGGTGTCAACCACACCTACGACAATTAGCGCTGCGCTTGGTGGAGTGCCGATCGAGAGCAGCTTGCTTGGTGAAAAACTCCCTCGGTATAATAAGCTGACGCAAAACGGCATTCTGGTTCTCACAGCTACCGAAACTAGAACTAAAACTCTGATCTTGAGGCCTTTCGTGCGTTATGAAATCTACAACATAAATCCGTGGATTGGTGGCATGAGAGGAATACCAGGAGCATTCTTCATGGAGTCGCTGACAGTACATTGTGAGGAGGTCGAGGACTACTAAGGCCTTGCGGACAAGCACATGGAAAAAGGCGGAACGGTAAACATGTTCGAATGGGAAAAATGAGTAGGCCTGCGCGAATGGTGATCGTCCTGATTGGCCTGATTGCGGCCACAGGCATTTTGCTATTGGTGTTGCTTACGCACCGCGACCAAGCGCTTCGTTCTGGAAAACTAACAACTTACATGGGCGTCTTGCTCAGTTACGCCAGTGACCACGATGGCTGGTACCCGAGGGGTGAGGCAACACCTCTACAGTCGCTTCAGAAACTTTATCCGCGGTATGATAAATGGGGGTCGGGGTTGGCCGGATTGTCTGGAGACGAGAAGACCGTCGAGAGACTGCTAAAGCAAGGACTGCCTATTGATAGCACGGTGTCAAGTTGGGTCTATTTCCCGGGATTTCGCAGTGACGACCCAAATATCTGCATCATCTGGGAGCGCCAGGAAGGGATATTCCTCACCGGCAATCGTGCAGATGGCCACGCCGTTGGTTTCACCGACGGTAGCTTCAATCAAATTCCAAGCAAGGATTGGCCTGCGTTTGTGAAGCAGCAAGAAGAGTTGAGAAGAAATACCCTGTTAAAACGAGCAACGAATGGGGAGAATTTCTCTCGCGAGCTGCAGTGGAATGAAGAGCAGTCGAAACCCTAACTGGTGGACATCGACACGATCGGCACGACGCGGAGCATGACGACGACCAAGAGTTACGATTTTCTGAACCGTTTGACTGGCATCTCCAGCGCCGCGGGCGGCTCGAACGTCGTCGTGTTCAATTACGGCAACAACCCGGCCAATCAACGCACGGCCATTACCAATGTGGACAGTTCGCGGTGGGCCTACCAATACGACGCGCTTGGCCAGGTTGTGTCTGGTAAAAAATATTGGTCTGACGGGACGCCCGTGGCGGGCCAGCAATTTGAGTACACGTTTGATGACATTGGCAATCGCAAGAATACTGCGGCAGGCGGAGATCAATTGGGGGCAAACCTGCGTTCCGCGAATTACACCGCCAACAGCCTGAACCAATACAGCAGCCGCGAGGTGCCGGGCTACGTGAGCGTGCTGGGTTCCTCCAAGACCAATGCCACGGTGAGTTTGTGGAGCACCAACAGCACGAGCCTTTACGCCACGACGACTCGCAAGGGCGAATACTTCCACGGAGAACTGCCTTTGAACAACAGCACCGGCGCAGTCTGGTTGACCCTAACCAATCTGGCCGTGCTTCAAAACGGCAGCAATCCCGATATTGTGACCAACACGATTGGTCAGACTTTCGTGGCCCAGACCCCCGAGGCGTTCTACTACGACCTGGACGGCAACCTGGCCAATGACGGGCGTTGGGTTTATACGTGGGACGCGGAGAACCGGCTAGTGCGGATGGAGAGTAGCAGCGCCGCCCCGCCGCCGTCCAAATACAAACTGGAATTTGCCTATGACGCGAAAGGCCGGCGGATTCAGAAGCTGGTGTCCACGAACAATGGCAGCGGTTACGTGGCACAGTACACCAACCGCTTCGTCTATGATGGCTGGAATCTGGTCGGAGTCCTATATCCAAAATGCCATAGACAAAGGATTTCCGTTAGACTGTCCAGGGGGAAATACGGCACTCCTGCTTGCCGTTCAGAAGGGGCATATTCAGATCGCATACCGCTTGTTGGATGCCGAGGCCAGTCCCAAAACCAAAGGTGGCGGCACTTCGGTAATTAATGCCGCGCGCAACCACAGCAGCGCAGTCCGACCCCCAACAGCTAAAGAAAAGCCCGCCCGAGGGGACGAACTTTTCGTTGTTCCTCACGCCGCCAGCTTCCGAAGCCTGCGCTCCGTGGCTGACGGTGAAGTGGCACAGGCACCCGTGCAATGGCAGCAACTCCGCCACGGCGCGCACGACGGCCCGGTCATCGCCCTCGACGGCAAAGCTCTCAAAGGCAGCCACAGCACCCATCTGGTCGGCGCGTTGAACCTCGGCAGCCAACGCTGGCTCGACGTCGAGCGCGTGCCCGACAAGACCAATGAAATCCCTACCGCCCAGACCCTCATCGCGCGGCTGGAACTGGATGAAATGATCGCCGTGCTCGACGCCCTGCACACCCAGACCCAAACCGCGCGGGGCATCGTCCAGGAACAAGGGGGCGACTACGTGCTGTGCCTCAAAGGCAATCAACCCGGACTCCAACGCCAGGCCCAGACGCTCCTTCCGGCGTCTTTTCCCCCTCGGCATGTGGAGATTGAAGACAACCGGAGCCGCCGCGTGGACCCCGCGCAACTGAACTTTCCCCACGCCGCCCCAATCGCCCGGCTCGAACGCACCCGCCACCGGAACGATCCGAACAGCGAACCCGAAGTGGTGTGGCTCATCACCCGCCTGGGCGCGGCGCCGGCGGACGAAGGCAAACTGCTCGAATTGGCGCGGGCGTATTGGGGCATCGAGAACGGCGGGCACGGGCGGCTCGATGGCAGCGCGTTTGAAGACGGCTGCCGCGTGCGCCAGCCGGTGGCGGCCACGGCGCTGGGCTGGCTGCGCCGCTTCGTGCATGGGGAATACGCCGCGTGGTCACGCCGCCAGACGTGCGCCCGCGCCCGCACCCAGCCAACTTTCTTCGCGCGGGTGCGCGGCGACCCCGCCGCCGTCCGCTTCGTCACCACCCTCGCCGCCAGACTTTAGAACAGCCTTGGTGGGAGCGTCGGAAGACTTGATTCTAAAAAAGCTCGGTCGGCAGCCAGATGATCACTGACCGAGTTGACTCCATCCCATCAATCCGAATCCAGGCGAGACTTATTTCTGCAGCGCGGCGCCCGCGATGCTCAGGGTGAGATCAATGGTGTTGGCCACATGGTCTTCGGGCGCTTTCGGGTTGATGCCATAATCGCTGCGCTTGATGGTGAAGCTGGAGCGGATGACCAGCAGGTCGCCTTTCATGTTGGGCACACGCTCGCCGAGTTTGCCCGGCAAGTAGGTCAGGGATACCGGGGCGGTGAGCTCCCGGGCCACTCCCTTGATGGTCAGCGTGCCCTCGACCTCGGCGGTCGTTTTATCACCGGTGGTCTTTACATTCTTCAGGGACTTCGCCTCGAACGTGATCTCCTTGTGCTTCGCCACGTCCAGCCAATCCTTGCCGTGCAGGTGCTCCTTCATCATCGAATTCGGCACCGTCAGCGATTCGGCGGCGATCACAATCCTGCCGGTGGTCGCGCCGGGATGGGCAGGGTCGAAGGTCACCGTGCCCGAAACTCCGTTGGCGCTACCACTGATGGCTTCGAGCAGGGCGTCCAGTTTGAACACCGCCGTGTTCACACCTTTCGGGTCTTTGAAGTCGAAGGATTGCGGGGCGGCCAGTGCCAGGCTGGCATAACCGACGGCGAGCAGGGATACTATTTGGGTCTTCATGCAGGGATGTGTTTTCAGTTTTGGGTTTTTGGTTTGCTGCGCATCAACAGGGTTGCGCCCGCCAGGACTCCCGCCCCGAGCAGTGCGCCGCCCAAAAAATCAACTCCGGGTGTGAAGCGTTCCTGGTAGCTCACACCTTCCAGTCCGGTGACTTCATCCACGGTTTTCACCTGCTGGTGGGTCTTGGTCCAGCCGCGATGGGCACCACGGGCCGCCCAAAGTGCCACGGCACTCAGGGCGACCAGCAAGGCGACGATTTGGAGCACGCGTTTCATGTTCGTGTTCAATTCAGGTCAAACAAAAGTACCTGGGACGGCTGTCGGGCCGCAAGCTTCACCCGCGCTTCCTCGGACAGCGCCGCCGCGTCCCCGGCCTTCAAGACCTGGCCATTCACCGCGACTTCGCCCGTGGCCACATGCACCCAGGCATGACGCCCCGCGCCCAGTTTGTGTTCGACCGTGTCGTCGGGGTTCAACCGGGCCAAGTGCAAATCCGTGTCCTGGTTGATCACGATGGAATCCTCCCGGCCCGTTTTGCTCGCGACCAGATGCAATTTGCCAGTGGGCGCATTGGCCATGGCCTTCTCGCCATAGTTCGGCTTTACCCCGCGTTGGTCGGGCAAAATCCAGATTTGCAGCAGATGCGTTTCATCCTGCTCCGAAGGATTGAATTCACTGTGCCGCACGCCCGTGCCGGCGGACATGTATTGGAAGTCGCCCGGGCGAATGACGCTGCCGTTGCCCATGGAATCCTTGTGCTCCAGTGCGCCCTCGAGCACATAGCTGATGATTTCCATGTCGCGGTGCGGATGCATCCCGAACCCGCCGCCCGGCGCGATGCGGTCGTCATTGATCACCCGCAACGAGCGGAAGCCCATGTGCCGCGGGTCGTGATACTCCGCAAAGGAAAAGGTAAAGTGACTGTCGAGCCAGCCGTGATTGGCGTGGCCGCGTTCTTCGGATTTTCGGATTGTCATCATATTCGTTCGCTTTCTCTTTAACATCTTTCTCGTCGTCGTCCTCGTTCTCGTCCTCTGAACGACTTTCATTTCACAGTTAAAGAATAAATGCGCCGAGGGGAATCCGCCCAATACTTAGTTGCTGCCCTCGCCATGCCTTTTGAGCATGGCTCCCTTTCACAAAGCTACGCGGATTGATCCATCCGCAACGCCGGAAGGCCGGGCCGGGTAGTAATCGCCCCGAGTGCAAAATAAGTACCCTCCGGGAATTGACGATCCACCAACCCGGGCCTAGCGTGCATCAGTAGGAATAAAGTTTTGCAGTAGCTTGCGATGAGGCTGCTACAACACGGCGACGACACTCGAAACGATCGGTCCATCGAAGAAGCTGGTGGGGTTCAGTTCCAGGGAGCCGTCGCTCGGAGAGACGGGCCATGAAGTTCAACGGGCGAATGCAGTTCACGGGCGTGCCGATCGCCAACCTGGCGACCGGGACTCTGGAAAAAATTTTCCCGCGCTCAGAAATCAACCACTTTGCTTCCGGTGAACGCATCTGCACGGTTCCGCAGCTTGAAGAATTCGCTTTCCTCGTCCTGAGCGGTCGGTGCCAGGAGATTTGCTCCTCCGCCGATGCCGCTCCCCAAATTCTGAAGACCTTCGAGCGCGGCGATCCCATCAAGAACGGAGTCCTCGGCCAGCCCGGGTCGGACCAGGTGGCCATCGTGGCGACGGAAGATTGCACCATCTTGCGCATCCGACACATGGACCTGGCGGACTTGAGATGCGACTTGCACGGCGAATCCGCCAGTTCGGATTCAACCATCATTCCGGTGGCGGAGTGCGTCGCGCGCCCGGTGGCAACCACCCTGGGTCGCGTGCTCACGTTTGCCTTGGCGCAGCCGCAGTCCTCCGCGAACGCCATCGCCCAGTCCTTGGCGCGCGCGCTTCACGAAATCTCCCGCGAACCGGTTGCCTTGATCTGCCTTTCGCCTGGCGCCACCGGACCCACCTCAAACCACGCAGACCTCGACCTGGTACTCGATCAGCCACCTTGCTCGAATGAATTGATCAAATACCCGAATGGCCTGAACGTGGTTCACGTCGGAGTTCCGAAAGATTTTTGCCGGACGGGAGTGCTTGTGGAAATGGCCGAGGAACTGCGGCGGCGTTTCCCGTATGTCTTGTTCACTGGTCCGGCGCGCGAGTTACCAATCGCCGTCTTGCACGAGTTGCTTTCCCAGAGTCACCCGGGTTATCTCCTATCCGATTGCACCAACGACAACCTCAGCTTCCTCGAGCAATTGGTCCACAGCTTGCGTCCGCAGGGAAATGCTCGCTCGCCAAACCCGTTCCAAGCCGTGCTCTGCCTCCCCGAGGGAGAGACCGTGGGTGACTTCGATGAGCGGCTCCTGAGCGTGGGGATTCCGGTGGCCGGTTATGTGCATGGCGACAACGGTGGCGACAGGTTCAACGCGGACCTGCGGCGGTTGGCGCGTCAGTTCAGCGGCCGTCAGATTGGCCTGGCGCTGGCGTCAGGCGGCGCCAAAGGTTTTGCGCACATCGGCGTCATCCAGGTGCTGGAAGAAAATGGCATCGAGGTGGACATGATTGCCGGCTCGAGCATGGGCGCCTACGTCGGCTCCATCTGGGCGCACGGCGAGACCGGGCCGGAAATGGAGGCGCTCGCGCGGGAGATGGAAGGTCGTTGGGCGATCTGGAGTTTGATTGATCCCGTGTTTCCACCGCGGCGCGGCTTTCTGCGCGGCCTGGCGGTGAAACGCCGGCTCATGCGCACCATCGGAGAGGCGTGCTTTGGCGACCTGTTCCGGCCGCTCAGAGTGGTGGCCACCAATCTGGAAACGCTCGACCGCACGGTTTTTGCCCACGGTGGCGTGGCGGCGGCGGTTCACGCGAGCATTGCGGTCCCGGGCATTTGCGTGCCGGTGGTGGTGGGCGAAGCCACCTACGCGGATGGCGGCATTGTGGACCCGTTGCCGGTGGAGGCGTTGCGCGAGGCTGGCGTTCACCGCATCATCGCCGTCAACACCATTCCCACTCCCGAGCGAATGCGCGCCGCGCGCCAGGCCCGCCGCGCGCGCACCCGGGAAAACAGTCCGCACCCGAAGGAAAACTCGAGCAAGATTCTGCCCTTCGACCAGCACCTGAACTATTTCGCGCGCGGCAACATTCTCGAAGTCCTCATGCGCAGCTTCCTCGGCGCGCAGACACGCATGGCGGAGGTCGCCTGTCTCCGGGCCAATGTGGTGTTGCGCCCGGACATTGACGACAACCGCTGGGTGGATTTTCGCAATCCGGAACAATACATCCGCGCCGGTCGCGAAGTTGCACTCCAACAACTCGACGAAATCAAGGCGCTGATGCGGGACCAGGACGTATCCCATGAAACCAAATCCAACAACGAAACGCTGGCCGCAGTTGGCTGAGACCGCCACCCGCACGATGCAGGCGGAAAAACTCCGTCGCTACTTGCGCGACGTGGTGCTGCCGTTCTCGCCGCACTATCGGGAAATGTTCCGCTCGCTGGGCTTGAGCGCCGACGACTTCCGCTCGGTGGCTGACTTGCGCCGGCTTCCGTTCACCGCAAAATCCGATTTGCTGCCAACTCCGGAAAAACCGGCACGCTACCGGGAATTCATCCTCACGCCCGATTCGCACGAACTCGCGCGTCGTCCGCAAACCATCCTGCGGGCGTTGTTGCGCGGACGCCAGCGGGTGCAACGCGAACTGGGCGACGAGTTTCGGCCGATTCTGCTCCTTTTCACGACGGGCCGCGCTGCCGAACCGTTGCCCTTCTGCCTTACGCAACACGACCTCGGCCATCTTGCCGAGGCCGGACGGCGTGTGATGGAGGTGTGCGGCGCGCAACCCGACTTCCGGCTCATCAACGCCTTTCCGTTTGCGCCGCACCTGGCGTTCTGGCTCACACATTATGCCGGCACGGAGTTCGGCGCGCTCATGACCAGCACCGGCGGCGGCAAAGTCATGGGCACGGAGGGGAATCTCCGCCTCATGCGCAAACTCAGCCCCGACGTCATCATCGGCGTGCCCACGTTCGTTTATCATTTGCTGCATCAGGCGGCTGACGAAGGACTGCGTTGTGAAAACCTGAAGAAGATTGTGCTGGGCGGAGAAAAGGTCAGTGATGGTCTGCGCCAGAAACTTCACGGCTTGGCGTGTGAACTCGGGGCGCGGCAAGTGGACGTGCTGGCCACCTACGGGTTCACCGAAGCGAAGATGGCCTTCGCCGAGTGTCCCACCCCGCACGGCCAGCCGACCAGCGGCTACCATCTTTATCCCGATCTCGCCATCGTGGAAATCGTGGACCCGAAAACGGGTGAACCGCTCCCGCCCGGCAGTCCCGGCGAGATCGTAATGACGCCGCTCGATGCGCGTGGTTCGGTGGTGCTGCGTTATCGCACTGGTGATTGCATTGACGGCGGACTGGTCCACGACTCCTGCCCGCATTGCGGTCGCTCCGTACCGCGGCTCATCGGGAAAATTTCCCGCGGCTCCGAAATCCGCGAGATGAACCTCGACAAGCTCAAAGGCACGCTCGTGGATTTCAATCAGCTTGAACATGTCCTCGACGACGCCCCGCACATCGGCGCGTGGCAACTGGAGTTGCGCAAATTCCACGATGATCCCCACGAAGTGGATGAAATCATCCTGCACGTCCAGAAGAGTGACGGCACGGACGACGATGAAATTGCCCGCAGCGTGACCGAACGCATGTTCAACCAGACCGAGGTTCACCCCAACCGGATTCTTTTCCACAACATCGCCGAGATGCGCCGGCTTCAAGGCGTGGGCGTCCTGATGAAAGAGCAAAAAGTCGTGGATCATCGGCCGACGGCCCACGGTCCCGGCTCGTCGGCGCCGACTCAAACTACAACCAGCGGTGATGCCACCGACGCGAAGGACCACCGCAATCTCGTTACGACATCATGAACCCCGGCCGCCTCGTCATCGTGGATGGCGTCCGCACGCCGTTTTGCAAGGCGGGCACGGAACTCGCCACGCTCGGGGCGGAGGAACTGGGCCGCATGGCTGTCAGCGCCTTGCTCGCCCGCACCGCGTTCGATCCCGCGCTCGTGGATCAAGTCGTCTTCGGCTGTGTCGCGCAACCGGCCGAGGCCGCCAACGTCGCGCGGGTCATTGCGTTGCGCGCCGGACTGCCCGAATCCATTCCCGCCATCACCGTCCATCGCAATTGCGCCTCCGGTTGCGAAGCCCTGACGCAAGCCGACGAATTGATGCGCGCCGGGCATGGCTCGGTGTTCCTCGTGGGCGGCACGGAAAGCATGTCCAACATCCCGCTGTTGTTTAAGCGGACGACAGCGGAAAAATTTGCCCGGCTCCAACGTGCCAAAACTTTCGGCCAGCGCCTGCGCGGACTGGCAGCCTTCCGGCCGTCGGATTTTTCACCGCGCGTCGGTTTGATGCTCGGTCTGACCGATCCCACCTGCGGCCTGAACATGGGTGAAACCGCCGAGGTGCTCGCGCGCGAGTTCAGCGTTGGTCGGGCGGAGCAGGACGCGTTCGCCTTGCAATCTCATCAACGCGCCGCCGCCGCCCACGCGCGTCTCGCGGATGAAATTGCTCCCGTCTTTCTCACGAACAACGGCGCGCACCCGATCACGCAAGACAATGGCCCGCGCGCCAACCAGAATCTTGAGGCGCTCACCAGGCTGAAACCGTTTTTCGATCGCAAACACGGCACCGTCACCGCGGGCAACGCCTCCCCGATCACCGACGGCGCGGTGGCCCTGCTCGTGATGAGCGAACGCCGCGCGCAGGAACTCGGCTGCCAGCCGCTCGGAGCGCTGGCCGGTTACGCCTACACCGGTTGCGATCCGAAGCGCATGGGACTGGGGCCGGTGTTCGCCATCGCCCGCGCCGAAGCCCAATGCGGCCTCAAACTGGCCGACGCCGATCTCATCGAGATCAACGAAGCCTTCGCCGCCCAAATCCTCGCCGTGAAAAAAGCCGCGCGGTCGGAGGAATTTGCGCGCAAGTTTTTGGGGCGCGATCGGGCGCTCGGGGAGCTACCCGATGAAATCCTCAATGTCAACGGCGGCGCGATTGCCCTCGGCCATCCCGTGGGCGCCACCGGCGCGCGGTTGCCCTTGACCGTGCTCAAAGAACTGCGGCGTCGCAACCAGAAGCGCGCGCTCGTCTCCGTTTGTGTCGGGGGCGGCCAGGGCGCGGCTCTGTGGCTGGAAAGGATGTGAACCATGATTGCATTGGAATCAAAGCCGTCATCCCGAACGCTGAATCCGGTTACGCCGCAACCCGCCGGACCAAACATCCGTCGCACTGTCCGTCCGGACGGCATCTGCCTGCTCACCTTTGATCGGCCTGGCTCATCGGCGAACATTTTTGACCGACGCACCCTCCGGGAGCTCGACGAGGAACTCGAATTGATCGAACGCGCCCAACCGCTCACGGGCGTGGTACTCCTCAGCGCCAAACCATCCATCTTCATTGCCGGTGCCGATCTCAAATCCCTCAGCGAAGCCGCACCCGAGGAGGTTCGTGAATTGATCGAACTTGGCCAGCGCGTGTTTAACCGCCTTGCCGCCCTGCGGATTCCAACGGCGGCCGCGATTCACGGCGCCGCCGTTGGCGGTGGTTGCGAAATGGCCTTGGCGTGCGATTACCGCGTGGCTTCGCTTGACCGCGCCACCAAGATCGGCCTGCCGGAAACTCAGATCGGCCTGCTGCCCGCCTGGGGCGGCTCGACGCGCCTGCCCCGGCTCATCGGTTTGCCAAAGGCGCTCGCAATCATCCTCGCGGGGAAAACCCTGGCGGCGAAACCGGCGCTAAAGTGCGGCCTGGTGGACGAGCTCGCGCCTGTTGAATACCTGCTGGACGCTGCAATCAAGAAAATTTCCCGGGGGAAACCGCAGCGGAAAAGCCATCGCTTGACCAACAACGCGCTCGTCGCGCGCGTGATTGCCGCCCGCGTCCGCCCACAGCTCCGACAGAAAACTCGCGGCCATTATCCGGCCGTGACCAAAGCCCTCGACGTGGCCACCCGCGGCATTTCCAGTTCGATTGAAAATTCCCTGGCCCGGGAACGCGCCGGCATTCTGGAACTGGCGCAAACCGAAACCACCCGCAACTTGATTCGCATTTTCTTCCTTCAGGAGCGCGCTAAAAAGCTGACGATTCCCAATGCGTCGCCCTCTGACGCGAACGCCATCGCTCGCACGGCCGTCATCGGCGCGGGCGTGATGGGCGCGGGCATCGCCCAATGGATCAGCGCCCGGCGGACGCCCGTCATCTTGCGCGACATCAACCCGGAACAGGTCGTCCGCGGCATGTCTGCCATCGGAAAACTTTATCGCGACGGCATCAAGCGCCACGTCTTCACGCCGCTGGAAGCGCGGCAGGGCCTGGATCGAATCACTCCCGCGCCGTCCGAAGTTCCCCTGCGCAATGTTGATCTCGTGGTCGAGGCCGCCGTGGAAAAACTGGAGCTGAAGAAAAAACTGTTCGCCCGCCTGGCTGAACTGGCTTCCGACCAGACCATCCTGGCGACGAACACCTCCGCGTTGTCGGTCACCGAAATTGCCGCCGGGGTGCGGCGACCGGAGCGCGTCCTGGGTTTGCACTTCTTCAACCCGGTTCACCGGATGCAACTCGTCGAGGTTGTCGCCGCGAAGCAGACCGCCCCGGAAGTCCTCCAACGCGCGCTGCAATTCGTCCAGCGCATTGGCAAACTGCCCGTCGTGGTGCAGGACAGTCCCGGCTTCGTCGTGAACCGCATCCTGATGCCGTATCTCATTGAGGCGGGGAATCTGTTCGCGGCCGGCGCCGCCACCAACGATCTCGACACGGCGATGCTTGATTTCGGAATGCCGATGGGGCCGCTGCGCTTGCTCGATGAAGTTGGCCTGGACGTTTCATTGCACGTTGCCGAAACGCTCGCCGCTGCGTTCGGTGACCGGCTGAAAATTCCCGCGCACCTCGGCGAGATGGTCCAGGCCGGCTTGCTGGGGCGCAAGACCGGAAGCGGTTACTACCGGCACGACAAATCGAAACGGGACGCCCGACCAAATCCTGACACGGCCACTTTTGTGAAGCGCGATTCGGCGCAATCGTTGTCGCGCGACGAACTTCGCGAACGCATGGTGCTGTTGATGGTGAATGAATCCGCGCGCTGTCTCGAAGAAGCCATCGTTGCCGCGCCCGATGACATTGATTTTGCGATGATCATGGGCACCGGCTTTGCGCCTTTCCACGGCGGTCCGCTCCGTTACGCGGAAGCGATTGGCATTGGAAAACTGGTGACGGCCATGGGGCGATTGGCGGATGCGGGAGCAAAACATTTTGCCCCGTGCGCGCTGCTCGCGCGACTGGCCGCCAGCGGCCAGACGTTTTACCACCGAAAGTGAGGACACTATGAACGACCTGAAATCTGCACCTCCCGAGACGCGATCAAAGCCGATGGACGAAGCGCAACCGGTCATTGACACGTCGAAGATGAACGAAGGTCAGCGCGCCGCATTGGAGCTTACCGAAGCCGCGCGCGAAACCGCCCGGACGCGCACCTTCGCCGCCGGCTTGTTCATGGGCGAAATGAACCTGGGCGACTTCAGCCCGTTCCCCGTGCAAAGCGACGAAGCGCGTGACCAGGGCGATGCCTTTCTGGAGCGGCTCGAACAAATCCTGCGAACGAAAACGAACCCCGATGAGATTGATGCCACCGGCGAAATCCCCGAGCCCGTCCTGGAAGAGCTGGCAAGGCTCGGCGCGTTTGGCATCAAGATTTCGCCCGAGTACGGCGGGTTGGGTTTGTCCCAGACCAACTACTGTCGCGCGGCCATGCTGCTCGGCAGTTGGTGTGGCAATCTCACCGCGCTCCTCTCCGCGCACCAATCCATCGGCGTGCCGCAACCGTTGATTCTGTTCGGCACGGAGTCGCAGAAGAAACAATTCCTGCCCCGCGTCGCGCGCGGCGAAATTTCGGCGTTCGCCCTCACCGAACAGGGCGTAGGCTCGGACCCCGCCGCCATGAACACGCGCGCCGAACCGACCCCGGATGGAAAGCATTTCATCCTCAACGGCGAAAAATTGTGGTGCACCAACGTCACGAAGGCCGGGGTAATCGTCGTCATGGCCAAGACTCCGCCGAAGGAAGTGAACGGCCGGAAGAAGGACCAAATCACCGCGTTCATCGTGGAGATGAACACGCCGGGCATCGAGGTGATTCACCGCTGCCGGTTCATGGGATTGAAGGCGCTTTACAACGGCGTCGTCCGCTTCACCAACGTCCGCGTGCCGCGCGAAAACATTTTGCTCGCCGAGGGCAAGGGCCTCCGGGTCGCGCTCACGACCCTCAACACGGGCCGGCTCACGCTGCCGGCGGGCTGCACGGGCCTGGCCAAGCGTTGTGTGGAAATCTCCCGTCAGTGGGCCGGCGCGCGGGTGCAATGGGGCGCGGCCATCGGCCACCACGCGGCCATCGCCGACAAACTCGCGCGCATGGCGGCGAACACGTTTGCGATGGAAGCCATGACGCTCCTCGCCGCGAGTCGCGTGGACCGCGACAAACACGCCGACATCCGGCTCGAGGCGGCCATGTGCAAACTGTGGGGCTCGGAAATGGCGTGGGAGATTGTCAATGAGGCGATGCAAATCCGCGGTGGGCGCGGTTACGAAACGGCGTTGTCGCTCCGGGCGCGCGGCGAAGCGGGCGTGCCGCTGGAACGAATGTTGCGCGATTGCCGCATCAACACCATCTTCGAAGGGTCCAGCGAAATCATGCGCCTGTTCATCGCGCGCGAGGCGCTCGATCCCCATCTGCAAGTCGCCGGCGTCGCGCTCGACTCCCGCCGGCCGTTGTCGCAACGCCTCGGCGCAGCGATCAAGGCCGGCTGGTTCTATGCCCGCTGGTATCCCCGGCAATGGCTGCCGTTTCAGGAATGGTTTCAGGCGAACGAAGGCGGCGCGACGTTTGCCCAACATCGGCGCTATGTGGCGCGCACGAGCCGCCGGCTGGCCCGTGCCCTCTTTCACGCGATGCTGCGTCACGGCCCGAAACTGGAGAAGCGACAAATGCTGCTCGGCCGTTATGTGGACATCGCCACGGAATTGTTTGCCATCACCGCGACCTGCCTGCGGGCGGAACGGATGTTGAAGTCCAACGCGAACAATCTGGAGAAGTCGGATCTGATCGCGCTGGTGAACTGTTTCTGCCGCATGTCGCGGTTGCGCATTGGCCGGCATTTTGCGGGCATCCACTACAACGCGGACCAGTGCGGGTATCAACTGGCCCGGCGGTTACTCGCGGGCAAACTGACTTCCATCGAGAGTGGCATGGTGCGATAGCCGGCCCGGCACTGGCAATCTTGCCAGACGCGGACGGAGTTCGACTCCACCACTGACAAATGTGCGTCCGGCCAGTTCCGGCGTCGCTCACCAACCCCGGCTTGTCTTTCCACGATTCAATGCCTATCGTCGCCGCGCATGAGCCTCGGCCCCTTCGTCCGGCGTGTGTTTGCCCGCTCCGTGTTGCTGTTCCTGTCGTTGCCGATGGCGACGACTGCGGGCGCCAGCGACATTCTGCCCCCGGGATTTCGACCGAAACCCGTCGGCGTTCACGCGCTGGTTGGAGGCAAGGTTGTTATCAAACCCGGGGAGGTTCTCGAGGGCGCAACCATCGTCATTCGGGATGGCTATTTCGAGTCCGTGGGGAAAAATGTTTCCCCTCCCGCCGACGCGCGGGTGTGGGACATGAGCGGACTGACGATTTACGCCGGGTTCATTGAACCGTATCTGCCGCTGGGCCAGACGAACCAACCCATTTCCACCACGGATTCGGAGCCGGTCAATTCCCGCACGCTGGCTGCGGGGGGTGTGAATTTCTTCGGCGCGCCGGGCCAGCGCACCGACTCCGGACGGCGCGGTCCGGGCTATGAAGTTTCCAAAGTCACTCCCGAGGTTCGCGCGGTGCGGAACTACACGCCGGACCGGAAAATCATCACCCCGTTGCGTGAACTGGGTTTCACCAGCGCCGTCGTGGCGCCGTCGCGGGGCATCGTGCGCGGCACGAGCGCGCTCGTGGAATTGGCGGACCAGGACCCGAACGAGGTCATCGTGAAACCGGATGTGTTTCAAGTCATCGCGTTCGAGACGCAACCGGAGGACGAGGGCGCGTATCCGGGGTCGCTCATGGGTGCGATTGCCGTGGTGCGACAGAGCTTTTTCGACGCGCAGTACTATGCGCAATTCCGGTGGGGCGAGGCTGCTGACGAGCAGGCTCGCGAGGACGCTCGCCCCACCAAAGCCAGGCCGGAGTACAACCCGTCGCTGAGCGCGTTGATTCCTGCAGCGACAGGCAAACAACGCGTGCTGTTCGAGCCGGGCAGTGCGCTGATGGTGGACCGGGCGGCACGGGTGGCGCGGGAACTGAAACTGGATTTTGCCATCGTCTCCTGCGACCAAGAATGGCGCCGGCCCGATCTGGCGAAGGAAACCGGCGCGACGTTCATCGTGCCGGTGGACTTTCCGACCTTGCCCAAGCTGCCGAGCGAGGACGATTGGGATCAAGTGACCTTGGACCAACTGCGCGCGTGGGATTGGGCGGCGGAGAACCCGGCGTTGTTGCGCCAGCAAAAACTCGACATCGCGCTGACCACTTATGCGTTGAAGGACAAGAAGGACTTTCGCAAGAACGTGCGACGCGCGCTGGACCGCGGCCTGTTGGAGATTGATGCCCTGGCCGCTCTGACAACCATTCCGGCCAAACTCTGCGGTGTGGACCAACAACTCGGCACGATTGAGGTCGGCAAGATTGCCAATCTGACCATTGTGGACGGCAAAGGTTATTTCGATCCTGAATCCCGCGTGCGTGAAGTCTGGGTGGATGGGCGCAACTATCACGTGCAGTCCGCCAAAGAAGTTGCGAAGAAAGATGATGGCGAAAATGGAGAGAAAACGGAGCAGGGCAAGGCGGATAACGGGAAGAAAGAAGCGGAGTTGAAGGAGCTTCAGAGCAAACGCGTGGCGCACTTGCCGCTGGAGGGGCGTGGTCCGCTAAGCGACCAGTCCACTGACCTCCTGCACGATGCGACGATCTGGACCTGCGCGACGGCCGGGATTTTGACAAACGGGGAGCTGGTGATTGCCAGTGGGAAGATTTCCCGCGTCAGCGCAAAACCCGGGGCCGCAGGTTCGGCGCGTGCGCCAAGCGGTCGCCACATCACCCCCGGCCTGATTGACGCGCACAGCCACTCGGCGATTCTCGGCGCGGTGAACGAAAGCACACTGCCTTCGACGGCGATGGTGCGCATCGGCGATGTGGTGAATTCGGAGACGCGCAACCTCCAGGACGAACTGGCCGGCGGGTTGACCACGGCAAATTTGTTGCACGGCTCGGCCAATCCGATTGGTGGCCAAAACCAGATCATCAAGTTGCGCGACGGCGCCAGCCCGGAGGAAATGAAGTTCGAAGGCGCGCCGCCGGGCATCAAGTTCGCCCTGGGCGAAAACGTGAAGCAATCCAACTGGGGCGAAAAGTTCACGACCCGCTTTCCGCAATCGCGCATGGGCGTGCCCACGTTTTATCGGAATCGCTTCACCGCCGCGCAGCAATACTTGAAGGAGTGGAGCGAGTTCAAAAAGAGCGGCGGCGTTGCACCGCGCCGGGATCTCGAACTCGAAGCCCTCGGCGAGATCATCGAGGGGAAGCGGTTCATCCATTGCCACAGCTATCGGCAGGATGAAATGCTTGCGCTCCTCCGCACGATGGAAAGTTTCGGCGTTCGGGTCGGCACACTGCAACACGCGCTCGAAGGCTACAAGATTGCCGATGAAATCGCCCGGGCCGGTGTGGGCGTGTCCTGCTTCGCCGACTGGTGGGCCTACAAGTTCGAGGTGTATGACGCGATTCCCTACAACGGCAGCTTGATGCGCGACCGCGGCGTGTTGGTGTCGTTCAACTCGGACTCGTCCGATCTGGCGCGGCGGCTGAACACGGAAGCGGCCAAAGCAGTTAAGTTTGGCGGCACACCCGAGGAAGAGGCGCTGAAATTCGTGACGATCAATCCGGCGAAACAACTCGGCATTGACCAGCGCGTTGGCTCCCTCGAACCGGGCAAGGACGCGGATTTCGTCGTCTGGTCGGGCCATCCACTGGATTCGCGCAGCGTGGTGTTGCAGACGTGGATTGACGGGAAGAAATACTTCGATCGCGACGAATCGGCGAAACGCGCGGCGGCACTCCAGCAGGAACGCGCCGACTTGATCGCCAAGGCGAAGAAACTCGCGAAACTGTCCGGCGGAGGTGGCGGTGGTGATGGTGGAGGAGACGACGACGGCTCGTTCTTTCGCGCTTCGTTGGAGCACCAATTTGATGGTGTCGAGCGTCACTGCCTGGAGGAGGGACACTGATTTATGATTTGCGATTTAGGATTTACGTTTGGCGCCGCGTGTGATGCGCGGGCGTGGCCGTTTTGGACTGCGCCGGCAGAGCGTAGCGACGACGGCGCTTTCGGCTGTGCTGGGAACATTGATGCCAGGAGCAGCCTGCGGGTACATGGCAAGCGGGGTCGCGCTTCTCTTGCCTCCGCAGTCCAAGACGTTTACCGAGTGCTGTCAGGTCTTGGAGTGCGGTGGTCCTCCACCGCTTTGGTGGCGCTGGCACTGTTGACGGGCGGGCTTGCCTCCGCTTTCGCCGACTCATTCCTGTTGACCGGCGCAACGGTTCACGCGGTTTCCGGTGAGACCATCACGAACGGATTCGTGTTGGTGAATGACGGGAAGATCGCCGGCGTGTGGAGCGCTCCGCCCGCGACCGCGGCGAAGCAGATCGCTCTCGATGGCCTGCATCTCTATCCCGGCATGATCGCGCTGAACACCGATCTCGGGTTGGTGGAAATTGACGCCGTGCGCTCCACGCTCGATGTACATGAGGTCGGCGACTACACGCCGGATGTTTATTCCTGGCTGGCGGTGAATCCGGATTCCGAGTTGCTGCCGGTGGCGCGGGCGAATGGCATCGCGTATTTCGAGCCGACGCCGGCGGGGGCGGTGGTGGCGGGACAATCGGGCTTGCTGGCTTTGGACGGCTGGACAACCGAACAAATGTTGGTCAAGAAATCCGTGGCCCTGCATGTTTACTGGCCGGGCGCGCGCCTGGACCCGACTCCAAAGGAACGCGCCCGCGATCCGAAGAAATGGAAATCACTGGAAGATCAAGACAAGGAGCGAAAGGAGAAGTTGCGGCAACTCGAAGATTTCTTCGCCGAGGCGCGCGCGTACGCGAAGGCGAAGGCAGGTGCAAAGGAGTTTCAGATCGTGCCCGCTTGGGAAGCGATGTTGCCGGTCGTGCATGGGGAAACTCCCGTAACGATTCACGCCGACGACGGACGGCAGATTCGCGCGGCGGTTGATTGGGCGGCCACGAATGGGGTGAAGATGGTTCTCGCCGATGGACTCGATGCCTGGCGCGTGGCCGATTTGCTGGCGACGAACCATGTGCCGGTGGTGTTCAGCCACGTGTACACGCTGCCGCAACGCGATGCGGAAGGTTACGATGTCAACTCCCGCGCCGCCGGAGTATTGAGCAAAGCAGGCGTGAAGATAGCCTTCAGCGGCGGCGGCGGGTCGCTGGTGAAGAATCTTCCGTACACAGCGGCGCAGGCGGTCGCGTTCGGGTTGCCGGCGGACGAGGCCGTGAAAGCCATCACCCTTTATCCCGCGCAAATTGCCGGCGTCGCGGATCGGTTGGGCTCGATCGAGGTCGGCAAGGACGCGACTTTATTTGTGACGGATGGTGACGTGCTCGACATCCGATCCAACGTGAAACGCATGTGGATTGGCGGCAAGGAGGTCAGCCTGGAAAGCCGGCACACGCGGCTTTACGATAAATACAAGCACCGGCCCAAGTCACCGTGACTTGGCCGGTACATTGCAATTTCCCAACTGCGGCTCACAGCGTGTTCACCGGAGCGGCGTCGCGCCGGTGCATGATGGCTCACTGAACAGTGTTGGCGATGTCTGTCTGGGCATGGACTCGAAACGAACCGCTCAGGCGGGGGCAGTTTTAAGTTTGAGACAGGCGCGACGTCCGTCCTACGGAATCACTCCAGTTCAAGGCGCACTCCGGGCGCGGAAGTAACGTTGCGGCTCGGATGGCGTCGCTGGAAGGCTGAACTGGGCGGTCGGGCCGGTCAGAGAAATGTTCGTCAACACCAGCCAGTCCACCAGATTCGTCGAAGTCTCCACAAAGTAGGTTGCGCCTGCGTCCCCACTGAGCGACAGCGCCAGCGAGCCGTCGGACTGAAGCGCGCCGATCTGGAACAGTGCCGGCGCAGCGGGCAGGATGGTGAGCAAGGCATCGGCGCTGACAATCGTGCCGGCGAGGTTGCTGACTACGACCGAGTAATTGCCCGCTTGCGAATACTGCACGCCGGTTCGCGTAAAACTGGCTGAAGTGGCGCCGACGATGTTCGTCCCATTGAAACGCCACTGATAGCCTGGCGCTGGGGTGCCGGTCGCTACGACGTTGAAACTGGCGTTGCTGGTCACTTTGACCGCCACGGCAACCGGTTGCCCGGTGATGATCGGCGCGACGGCCGGAATCTCCACACGCACGTTGTCCACGAGACCGAAGCTGAGATTGGTGTTGGCCGAGAGCGAAGCAAACGAATCCCAGTAGCCGAGGAAAACATTATTGGCGGTCAACGCGCTGGTCACCCGGGCAATCTTGAGACCGTCAATGAACCACTCAATGACATTGCCGGTTTTGTTGACGACCACATCGTGCCAGCCAAATCCAATCGTCCCGCCTTCGAGTCCGCCGGTTTGACCTTGCGCAACGGGCGCGGTCTGTCCACCGGGAAATACGTTTTGGTAGTACGGATGACCGTTGCCACGCACGTCGGCTTCCGTGCCGCCGACATAAACGCCGCTGCCGGCCGATTGGAGTGTCGTTCCAATATACGCGCGCCAATCGGGAAGCGTGGCGGAAGTGTCAGCCGCTTGACCCTCGCCATCCGTGGCGAACCAGACGCCATCGGCGGTGCCGGAATTCCATTGCACGCGATCGCCGGCCGTGCCCAGGCCGGAGGTGTGATGTTGCGTGGAGCCAGTGCCGCCCGCCGGGAAGGGTCCGTTTTGATTCAGCCAGAGATCGTAATGCAGGCGATAGTTGCCGGTGAAACTCCGGCCACTCGGCGAGATGTTGCACGCTGCCACCGCGCCCGCCGATACGTTGGCCTCAAACCGCACGCCCTTGGTGGTGCCGCCGGAGTGAGGTGACGCCGGGATGCCCAGGCTGGAATAGTCGTAGGCGAAGGTGATGCTCGAGTCCGTGGAGGATTGGTTTTGCAACCAGTTCGCCGAGGAGTTCACGTCGAAGTTGTCGGCGAACACCGGCGTGAAGAATCCGTTGACGGTGAGCGTGGCCACGGCGCTGGTGATGCTGCCAAAGGAGTTGGTGACCACGACCGTGTAGCTGCCCGCATTGCTGCTCGCGAGATTGGCAAGCGTGAACGTGGCACTGGTGGCGTTCGGAATGTTCGCGTCATTGAACCGCCATTGATACTTGAGCGGCGTTGCGCCGCCCGCCAGCGCGCGAAACGTGATGGAACCGCCTTGGTCGGCATGCCGGCTCGACGGCTCCGAGGCGAAATACGGCCGGCCAAGCCCGCCGACGATATGCGCGGACAAACCCGCCGCCGTGCCGTTGAAAACGTCAGCGTCGCCGCCGGTCCAGTTGGTGTCCGCGTATTGCCAGAAGGTCCAGGTGGGCCAGGGATAAGTGCCGCTGCCGGGAGTTGGTCCGCCCGTTTGCGGATTGGGATTGCTCGGATAGGCGGCAATCCACGCGGGCCAGCCGGTCACGGCCGTCGTCAGTCCCGAGTGAGCGGACGAAGGCTTCGAATACCAGGTGCCCGTATAAACGACCGGTTTCACTCCCGGCACGCCGCTGGCAAACGCAAAGTTCGAGACCGAATTACACCATTGATTGACCCAGGCCGAACAAGTGGCGGCGCTGAGCTGATTGCTCATCCGGACATCCTCCCAGTCCAGCATCGGGACCATGTACTGGCCGCCGGCCTTCACGTTGTCGCCCGCCACGCTCCAAAAGTATTGCGCCTCGGACTCGGCGCTGTCCGCGCCGGTGATGTTCGGATGGCTGCTCGGCCGGGCAAAATGATACGAGCCAATATAAATGCCAGCGGCCTTAGCTCCGGAGATTTGCTCGGCATACTCGGGATTGATGTAACCAGTGCCCTCAGTGGCCTTGGCCCAGCCAAACGCGACCCCGTGATTCTTCGCGAACATCCAACTGACGACAGGTTGATAACCTGACACGTCCGTGCCGAGTGGTCGTTGGGCGGTCACGCGAATTGTTCCCATCGTCAGGAGGGACAGCAGCGCGACGCAACTTCGGGTGAAAATTCCTCGCACAACTGCCCGTCCGTTCGCCACGGCGGCGACAATTGGGCGGTTCAGGGGGCGGCGGGCGGGCGAACGTAGCTTAAACGTCATGATTCAAGTTGTGAGGAACTTTCGCTCAAAGCGCCGGCCGTTCAAGGTAAAAGCTGACATGAAGATGGGGGACACGCTCGCACGACGGGTGTTATGGAGGATTGGCAGCGGCGGTCGGCTTCGACGAGTTGTGCGAGACCAGTGGCCGCAGTACGGGCGGCGAGGCGGTGGATCCGGATTTTGTGGGTGCTTGGCCTCATTCAACCCGGACCCAAATCCGGTTTCCCGAAAGCGATTCAGGCGCGATGACGGGGAAACAGGCTGGACGGTGAAAGCCGGATGATGGTGCCCACGACAGGACTTGAACCTATTTCAGGTCGAAATCCGGGTGTCGCGCCATTGCAGCTTGTTGCAGTTTGTTGTGTAGTCATTGCAACCCGACTCTAGGACTTTAGCCAATACTGTCAAGCCTTTTGTTGCATCTGGTGGCAGAGAGTTACAGGAAAACTTGTGCGGTTTTGTGTTCTACCTGTTGTGGTGTGCGGTAACTGTGCGGTGATCAAATTTTGGCAAAATTCTGTGCGGTTTTGTGTCAGCCGCAGGAGGTGGGGGGGGTGTGCGCTTTACTTGGGAGGACGGAAAGCAGATGGGTTTCAACGAACGCGGAATTTCTGTAAAAGAGCCTCACTGCTCGGCCCCCGGCAATGTTGTGAAAGAACCCTAGACAATCGCGCCTCGGTCTGGTTATGTCGCTGAACGTCTGGATGGGTTGTATCTGAGCCGGTAGAGGCAATCCCAATGATGTCATTATGAGAGAATTGTTCCACTCATCGTTGAGAATTTTGGGCAGTACTTTGTTTCTGGTGACGAACGTTTGGGCGCAGCCTGGCTCGCTGGACAGGAGCTTTGGCGAGAATCTTCTCGGGGCTGACGAGCCTGTTAACGCAATGGCTGCCCAAGCCGATGGAAAGGCCCTCATCGGCGGGAATTTCACCACGGTAGATGGCGTCTCGCGAGGTAGGATCGCACGCCTGAACGCCGACGGATCCCTCGACAGGAGCTTTGGTGACGGCCTCTCTGGAGCCGGTAACACCGTTTATGCCGTGGCTGTACAAAAAGACGGGAAGGTGTTGATTGGAGGTTTGTTTGGCTCTGTCAATGGCGTCGTGCGGAATGGAATTGCCCGGCTCAATGCGGACGGCTCGCTCGATACCCGTTTTGGTGACGGTTTATCGGGAGCCAACAGTTATGTTAATTGCGTCGCCGTGGGGAATGACGGGAAAGTTGTCATTGGTGGAGGTTTCACAAGCGTCAATGGCGTAACGCGGAACCGGATTGCTCAACTCAATGATGACGGCTCGCTCGATGACAGTTTCGGGAATGGTTTATCGGGAACTAGCGGCGGCAGTTCGCCTGTGGTTGAGGCGCTGGCGGTTCAAAGCGACGGAAAAGTACTGATTGGGGGTTGGTTCGGCAGCGTCAACGGCACGGCGCGGAATCAGATCGCCCGGCTAAATACAGACGGTTCACTTGATACCAGCTACGGAGCAAGCCTCTCTGGTGGTTACGCTACAACTATTGCATACGCGCTGACCCTCCAGCCTGACGGAAAAGCAATCGTTGGAGGCGTGTTTGGCTATGCCAATGGCGTGGCGCGGAACATGATCGCGCGGTTCGACACGAACGGGGTGCCGGACACGGCGTTTGCGTCGGGCCTTAGTGGAGCGAACAACACTGTATGGGATGTGTGTGTTCAAAACGATGGCAAAGTACTAGTCGCAGGATGGTTCACAACCATGAATGGCACACCGCGAACCAACATCGCACGACTTAATCCAAACGGCTCGCTCGATGCAGATTTTGGGTCAAAAGTAGCCCCAAACTCCGGCGTTCTTTCGGTAGCTGCCCAAAGCGATGGGAGGGTGCTCATCGGGGGAAGGTTCACTTCAATTAACACCGTGGCGCGCGCGTGCTTCGCTCGCCTGTTTGGGGACGCGCCACCGGTAAGCCTCGTTCGCGTCAGCACAGCCAATGTAGTTCTTTCATGGCCGGTCGGGTGGAACGGGTTTGTCCCTGAGCAAACCGCTAACCTCACTGGGTCTTGGACACAGGTGGCGCAACCTCCGATAAACGACGGCGTCAACTGGCGACTTAATCTGTCGGCAACCAACGCGCAGCAGTTCTTTCGCCTCCAAAAACCTTGAGTCTGGCTTAGAACGCACGAAACATCGCGCGGCCCGTTTGCGTTTCAAGACCTTTCACGCCCTGCGCCGCCGCGTTGATGTTTCAAGTCATTTCGCGGCGGTGCGTTGAACCAGAAGCGAAGCAAGGGCCGAACGGCGAAGCGATAGACGCACCGGGGCAGAAAGTAGCCTGCCAAAAGAAAGGGGGCGACTGTCGGAGATGGGTGAGATCAGACGAGAAAGTTTTTCCAAAACGGTTGTCACGTTCGTCACGGTTGTCACCGGGAGGTAAAGAAGAATTCAACTTTCTATCTCTCTCCAAAAAGTGTGTTTTCTCAAATCCTGCCCGTGACAACCGTGACAACCGTGACAACCGGTGCGGGCGGTTGTCACAGACGCAAGAGCGATAGTCGCATTTTTAATCGCGCTTCTCGCGGGTCAGCTCGCTTCTGGCTTCAAGAAGCCATTTGTTCAATGTCTCCGCCTGATCGGGAGAGATCACAATGGTATTACATACATCGTCACAGGTTGATTGAATGCCAATGTTGCCGTCGTTTGTCGTGTAAACCGTTACTTCGAGCATAGTCTTGTTCATAATTCCGCTCCTTCCTTTTTACTCCGGCACTGGGTTTTGGACGCGCCGGAAAATTCTTGTGGCCTTGCCGCCGTGCTCGGGCTTGACATCCTCGCCGATGAGCACGCCGTCGCTCTCCATGCGGGCCAATAGCACGCGGGCGGCGTCGGCACTGGGGACGATGCGGGCGCGTTGCACATCGCGCGCCGTGATGAAGTCTTGGCCCTTGCGCTCGCGGTGGGTTTCCAGAAGTTCGAGGACTTCGGTTTCCAACTTTTCGGCAGCGGCGCGACGACCTTTGGCGAGAATGTCGAGCTGAGAGGCCATGAACCATTCCACAATGCCGATGGCGCTGGCAGCCGTTTCTTGATCAAGCAGGTGAGTGTGAGCCTGTGGCCCGTGAAAAGCGGCGTGAAGGACGACCGAGAGCCGCCAGGCGTTCTCCGCGTAGCGCGCCGCGAACGCGCCCACGTCTGCGAGATCGGCGGTGCGGCGGTCCACAATGCGGTTGTGAAAGCCGTTTAGCAGCGCGACCGCTTCAGGACTTGCGCCAATGCGTTGCGACTTGGCCGCGTCATGGTAAGCCGCGAGCAAGTCGGTGATGAGTTGCGCCCATTGTCCCCGCGTGGATTCAGACAAGAATTGCGGTTCACCTTCAATTTTGCGAGGCGTCGCCTGGGTGTGGCAGATCAGCAGGCGCGGTAAAAAGCCGCTGACGGAAAGACTCTGTTCGTCGAGCATCGTCGCCAGCAAATCGGGTTGGACAAACCAGCAGAGCGAAAGGCAAGGCCGGTTGAGAATGACGGCGTCCCGGCCTTGCCGGTCAACTCGCACCATGTCGCCGGAGTAGGCGGAAAGGTAAAGCGATTCATCGGTGGTTTTGCCGGGGTTGTAGCGGCCAAGCAGGTTGTCCACGAGTTTCCGCGCATCGGCGCTGGCGCTGAGAATCACTTCGCGGTTGTCGCGCAACAGTACTGCGAGCCGTTCGGTGGTCACGTCCTGGGCGATGATGCAGGGCATGGCCGCTTGGCGGGCCAGTTCGTCTTTCCGAGCGAGCTTGAATTCCAGTTCGCCGAGCATCTTGTCGCGCTCCGCCAAGTCGGTGGACTTGGCGGCTTTCTTTTCGAGTGTGCCAATTTCCTTGTCGAGAACGCGGATTTCGCTTTGCAGTTGGGGCGAGGTCTTTTGCCGCCAGACTTCAAGCAACTGGGTTTGATGTTCCGTCAGCGGCGCGGCAATGAGCCGAAAGGTTTCACTCTTGCCGCTGCCTGATTCAGCGGACGCGAGCGCGAAGATGTTGCCCCGCGTGGTGCGATTCGGGCCGCTGGCGACTTCCAAGCCTGCACCGATGGCCGCGCTGGCCACGCTCAAAGCGCAGACCGCCGGCAGTGCAACCGGGACGCGTTCGCAGCGAGACACGGCGGCGACGAAGCACGCCATCGCAGGCGGGAGCGATTCAATGGGGAACGGTTGCAGCGTGTCGGCGGCGTCTGCTTCATCTTCCGGCGGCAACGTGACGACAGGCTTTGAAACATTTCGCGGCGGCGCGGCGTGAAGATCGGGCGGCGGGGTGTAGGGTTGCGCAGCGGCGCGCGTGGCTTGGAATTCTTCTGGCGTCAGTCCGGCGCGGAGCGCGTCGTTGAGGTCTTTGAAATCGCCGGGAGTGGTAACGAGTTGAACGGTTTTGCAACCGCAATGTGCGGCGGCTTCGCGCGTCCATTTTTGCGCGGGAGTTTCGGCACGGTCGGCGCGCGGTGAATCGTTCTGCGGGAATAAGACGAGCGTAGCGGCAGGTGAGAACAGTCCCGTGAGGCGCTTGCCGTTTTCTGCGCCGCGCGTGGCAATGGCTGCGATGCCTGGCAAGCCGTCCGTCGAATTGTGCCAGCCCGCGAGATCGAGCGCGGCCAGCATGTCGAATTGCGATTCAAAGGCCCAAACCGTCGAGGCCGTGAGCGCGGCGCCAATGACGAGCGGCAAGCCAGGGCCTTTGGGGGTGTAAAACCAGAAAACATTTTCACTACCGCCCGGCTGTCGTTTCACGACGCGGACGTGGGCGCGCACGACCGCACCGCTGGCGTCGTGAACCGGGAACGCGAGACGATTGCGGAAAAGCCCGACGAGTTGCCGCGAGTGAAGCCACGCGACAAATTCCGGCCCCAGAGCGCGCCACTTGGCGAAGTTGGCGACGTGATCGGGTGTGAAGTCGCGGACGCACTGCGGCCAGTCGAAAGGTGGTTGAGAGTCACGAGTTGAGGGTTGTGAGCGCGGCGTGTTGACACCAGCGAGCCTGATGAATTCCCGGCAGGCATCGGCGTTGCTCAAGCCGCGACGTTTGGCGAGCCAGTCGGCTTCATCGCCCCCGCCGCAGCCGGCGTGACATTTCCAGCCCCAGCTACCATCGTCGCGCTGATAGGTGGAAAAGGAATTGTGCGAATCCTCGTGAAACATACACCGCGCGGATTTTTTGGCGCGGTCGCCGTGGCCGCACTGCGCCATGAGCGCGGGCAAGGGGAGGCGTTGCTTGGCTTGCGCAAGCAAATCAGTTTCGTGATGGATCATGGCGAAGGCGAGGATCGGTTTCCTGATTCATTTTCTCACAGCAGGCACTTTCCCAGCGGACAAGGGGAGCGAGCAGGGCCGCGCTGATGGCTGCGAGGTCGTAGGCGAGTGAACTTGGTCGGAACAATTGCACGGGCCGTTGCTGTCCGGCCTTTCGCGCAAGCCAGCTATGCAAGCGGATCGTTGGGGTGAGGACCTTGAAGCAGGCGTTTTCCAACTTCCTCTTGGTGAAAAGCCAGTCGTAGCTTTGAAGGAATGGACGCTGAATGGTCGAGACGCTTCGCGCCAGCAGACTCCAGAAGCGGCGTGCAAGCAGATGTTTTGAAAGGGGAACATCCTTCACGTGGCAGCCTCCTTGTTCGGTGCGGCGCTGATGGTCTGGCCGTTCATCTTTTCGAGGAACGCCACAAAGTCAGATTCGCGGATGAAACATTTTGCGCCGACACCCACGGCGGGCAGTCCGGCCTTGCGATAGCGCCAAAGGGTTGTGCGGCTCACGTTGTATTTGCGGCCGTAGTAGTCGAGGGGCAACGGCAAGTCGCGCGGGTCGTATGTGTTTGTTGACATGGGCGAGGGGATTTATTCGATGCCGCCGCGTTGGAAGCGGAGCAAAGCCGCCTCTACAGATAGCATGTGGAAATTCAGTTTCCGTGTGCCTGGGGGTCTGATGCAGGGAATGATGCCGCGCTTGATGAGATCGCGGAGCGTACGCGCCTTATACATCGGCAAGTGGCGTGTGAGTCCCCCAAAATCTGTAAAAGGACTTGGCGGAACAAGTGGCGCGGTCTCATGTGAAGGGGTCGCGCTCGTTTTTGCCGTCTCTGCGGCGACTGGCTGGCAATTACTTTCTAGTTGCATCTCCGGTGAATGTTTTCCGGAGTGCAGTTCAAGTCACGGATGGCGGCCTGTTCCATCCGGTATCAGTGTGTTTCCAGCCAATGAAGACGGGCTGGAGTTTTCGGCCTCAGCGCAGAGGAAAGTTCAGTTCAACGCGTGGTGTGTTGAACCAAAATCGCTCTTACCGCTCTTTGCGCCAGTCGCGCAGAATCCACCGCTCAAGCGTGGAATTGGAGACGTTGTTCTTGTCAATCCAGATCTTGGTTGCGGGGTCACTCGTATTGCGCTTCCAATACCCGCGCGCTTCGGTGACGGCTGTTTGAAGGCAGCCGCGAAGCGCCTTTCCCATCGTATCGCGCCGGATGAATTTATTCGCGTGTTTGCACATCGCAATTACTTCCATCGGATACTTACGCCATTTTGCCGCAGCCTTGCCGCGTTTCGCATACCAACTCCGCTCCTTTTTTTTCTTCTTTCCGACCAACTCCTCAACCCCCCTCGCCGTGGCCTGGACAACCGCCATTATTGGCGAGAGAGATGCCTTCTCGCGCTCTGCGTGTCCCGGCGTGTGCGGCATTTCCTCCACAGTCAGCGAATCCCGGACAAACTCGCGCAGATAGACGATGGTGCGCTTGTCACCCGCTACGAAGATAGCCGCATACCGGATGCTCTCTAAGGCCGCGTGCGTGACAGTGGCCTCCACCGTCTTGCGTTTATCCGGTGTTTCCTGAGCGAGTAGAGCAAGCGCGCCGGCGGGACTGCGGTCCCTATCCGGGACAAGCCAATGCTCGCGCATTTCGTCATCGGCCACTTCTCGCCAAAGCTCAAGGTTCCCCTTTTGAACCAAGAACGAAGGCCATAATTTCTCCAATTCGCCGGTTGGCGGCATTGTCCCTTGCATCGGCGGAAAT
Organism: uncultured Bifidobacterium sp.; assembly: GCA_964561105.1. Taxonomy (GTDB): domain Bacteria; phylum Verrucomicrobiota; class Verrucomicrobiia; order Limisphaerales; family JADLHS01; genus JADLHS01. The sequence goes on from CAZLOH010000011.1 coordinate 100,059, forward strand.
TCACCGGACATAAAGCGGTGTTTAAGTGCGTTGTATTCAGCGGGGTGCGTTTGCTCGAAATCAGGATAACCCCAGCGACAAGCCACGACGTTGAACTTCTCGCATGGCGACAACTCGGTCACTGGCCGCGCCAGCGGGTCGCAGACAGGCTTGAGCACGAACGCCCATTCATCTGACAGCAGCCGCCAACAGCCGTTCTTGTCCACTTGTTTGCTGACGGGATTCAACTTCGTGCCGGCGGGCGGCAGTGCCGGCGCAGGTGGGATGCGGGCAGCTTTCACGGGCGCGCAGTCGTGTTGGTGCTGTTGACATTCAGGTTGATGGTTTGCTCCTGCTTCGCAGCGCGGGCGAGATCGCGGGGTTTGCCAAAGGCGGCGACGTGGCCGGCATCGAGGATGACAAGATACTCCTCGTGAATCGGCCAGCGAATCGGCGGGCGATAGCGGAGCAGTTCAAAGCGGAGGGTTTCGCGTTCACCGACGGCGGTGGTGTTGCGCGGTGCGCCGAGGATTTCGATGACTTGGGCCTTGGTCATGCCGGTGGCCAGGGTATTGACTTTGTTGGCGGGACTGTGACAGGCCGCCAACGGGATTAGCAGAAGGCAGCAAAGGAGTTTGGTTTTAGTTTTGTTCATCGTCGTTTCCTTGTCCGGTGTTTTTGCGCTTTGGCCGCCCACAGATCGTGCGGGTGCAATGCTTCGGTGCCGGCGTAACTGAGTTGAGCATCCCAAAGCGGTTCGAGTTGGTCCCAGTTCGCCGTGGAGAACCGCAGCAAATCCCGCAGCACGCATTGCACATCGGGCAACCGGCGTTTGTAGTATTTCTTGAGGATGTTTTCCGCCACCGAGATCATGGCTTCATCGTCGCGCGGTGTGGCTTTCGAGTTCGCTGTTGAGGGAATCTCCTTGGCCAGTCGTTGCTGCATTTCCTCGTCCGTCTCGGGCCGCAGTTCCACGCCAAGCCGCTCAGGCATCGCGCCCTTGCGGATAATAGCGGAGCAAACCGCGCCAATAATCCAGCACAGCAGGTACCTCCGGTGGGAGTTTTGCGGCTCATCGCCGCGCAGCTTGCAGGCTATGCGAACGGCATTGTCCAGTACCGCAGCGTCGTAATCATCCAGCGTGAGTGCGATCTTCGCTTTCACGCAGCACCTCCGGCGACTTCGGGCAGGGTGATGATCTTTTCACTGCCCGCAGTTTTGGCAGGCTTCACGGCGAACCAGCGCTTCGCCTCCTGTTTGGGCATCAGACCGCGATAGTGCTTGAACAGCATTTGCGGGCTGGTCCCGCTCTGCGCGGCGGTGGCCGATTCGTTTTGGTGAAGGGCGAAGTGGGCACTGAGAAAGCCATGCCTCAATCCGTTGCGTTTGCTCGGAATCTTGAGCCGGTTCCGCAGTTGAATGAGTTGCCAGGTGAACCCGTGCAATGTGTGGCGGGTCACCGGGCCGGATTTGCCCCGGTGCGGTTTGAGCCAGACCGCCAGCGTGGGGTTGATTTCACAAAGCCGCCGGCTGCGGGTCTTGGCTTTCGCGGCACTGACTTGGATGTGGCCGGGGATGCTCCACACGTCGCGCCAGTCGAGCCGCAAGGCTTCCTGCAAGCGCAATCCACCGAACGCTTGCAAGGCGATGATGAGGGCCAATTCGGTGTCCGCCTTGTCGAGCATCCGGCGAAGCTCCGCCGCGGAGTAGAACTCCACGTCGCCCGCGTCCGCTTCCTCCCGGCGCAGACCATCGGCCCCGAGCAAGCGCGAATTCCCGGCAAGGTAGTCGCGGCGCTGACACCAACGGAAGAACATCAAGAGCGTGGCGCGATGGTGATTGCGGGATTTCACGGACAATTCACCCAGGGCCGAGAGATACAGATCAACATGCTCTTTGGTGACCTCGCACACAGCAATGGCTGTGTTTGCGTCGGAGAACCCGCGCAACATGCGGCTGGTGTCCGCGACATAGACGGGGTTTAGTTGCGGCCGCTTTCCTTCCACGGCCACCGTCTTGGCGTCCCGGACCTCGTTGAATTCCTTGACGGCTTCTGCCAGCAGCTTGCGCGTCACGCTGGCGGTGTGCTCGCGAAAACTGCGAACGGCTTCCAGAAGCGAAACTCCCTCCGGCAGGAAGCGGAGTGCTTCGACGTATTCACCCACAGTGGCGTTTAGACTGGGGCGCTTGCGCGGCGGAATGAAATAGCCGCCGAGCCGATCAAACGCGGCCAGGGCGTCCCGGCTCTGCCCCGCGCTCAAGGCCGAAGCGGCTGAACCTTTCGCCAGGTCGCGAACGGTGGATTCTGCCGCCTCCTTCGCTGCCGGGTAGCTGGCGAACGAGCGCAGTATCCGTCTCCCGTCGGAATAATGAGCGACCCGGTAAAGGCTGTACGATTCAGTCTTTCCGTAGATGATCGCCTCCGCCTTCCGGTGTTTGATGCGAACCGGGAATTTCACTTTGGTCCCCGTTTTTTGTGCGGAATCTGTGCGGTGAGATAAGAAATCCGCGTTTTCCTCAATGTTATTGGTGCCCACGACAGGACTTGAACCTGTACGATGTTACTCACTAGAACCTGAATCTAGCGCGTCTGCCAATTCCGCCACGTGGGCATCCAGCGAGATTACGATGCGAAACTGCCTCCACCGGGGCAAGCCAATTCCGGCTACTTCTTCGCAAAGATGCGGTTCGCCTCCTCCAGCGTCTCCTTCGAGCCGATGTCATACCACAGCCCCGGCACGCGCCAGGTGTAAACGGCCGTGCGCGGATAAAGCCACTGAATCAACCGCCCCGGCTGGTCGGGATTGTTGCCGTCGGCGACGTACTGCTTGATCAACGGAATGGTGTGCCGGGGATAAAAGTACAGCGCGATGCCAGTGAGCGTGCTGGTCGGATGCTTGGGTTTCTCCTCAAAGAATGTGATCTTGCCGGCGGCATCCACGGAAATGGAATTGTATTTCTTGATCTGTTCCAAATCGCCAACATCGTACACCGCCAGGACGGGAGCGTTCTTCTCGCGGCAGAAGCGGCCGAAGTCCGTCAACGGCTGATCGAAGAGATTGTCGCCCGCCACCACCACCAGATCGTCGTCCACGTTCTGCGTTTTGAGGACGTAGTTGATGTCACCGATGGCGCCGAGCTTGTTGGTGTCGTCGGTCGAACCATCGTTGACGGTGGTGAAGTTCAGCCTGGCCTTCGCGGCGTAGCCGGCCGACCACTGCTCGAAGTGCCCGGCGAACTTCGCATTCGTCACCACGTAGATGCGGTCAATGCCGCCCATCGGAGCGAGATTATCGAGGACGTGCTCGACCATCGGCCGGCCGGCGACCGGCAGGAGCGGTTTGGGTTGCGTGAGAGTGAGGGGATACAACCGCGTGGCGTAGCCAGCGGCCAGGATGATGACTTTCATTTTTGGGTGTCGAATAAACTCGGGGCGGCCCGCTGCGCCAGCGCCTGGCTGCGGGCCAGGATTTCCGTGGCGGACTCGCACTCGAGCGCGAAGGTCGCCAGCGCGCGGGCGTCGGACATTTTGAGCCGGCGCACCAGATATTTCAATTGGGCCAGCAACGCCGGCGCGGCGCTCAATTCATCCACGCCCAGGCCGATGAGCAGGGGCGCGAGCGCGGGATCCCCGGCCATCTCGCCGCACACGCTGACCCAGACCTTTCGCGCGCGGGCCGCCGCCACGGTCTGTTGGATGAGCCGCAGTATGGCCGGATGCGTGGGTTCGTACAGGTGCGCGATTTTTTCATTCAGCCGATCCACGGCGAGCGTGTACTGGATCAGATCGTTCGTGCCCAGGCTGAAGAACTGCACCCGCTTGGCCAGGGCATCGGCGATCACCGCGGCGGACGGCGTCTCAATCATCGCGCCAACTTCCAGGGCATCGTCAAATGGCAGGCCCTCGCGGCGCAACTCCTCCTTGAACTGGCCGAGGAAGGCGTTGGCCTGAACCAATTCGTCCAGACCCGAAATCATGGGATACATGAGCTTCACGTTGCCCTCGGCGCTGGCGCGCAGGATGGCGCGCAGTTGGGTGCGGAAAAATTCCTCGTGTTGCAGGCAGAACCGGATCGCCCGCCAGCCAAGGAACGGGTTTATTTCCGCCGGCATGGCCAGCGACGACAGTAATTTATCCCCACCCAGGTCCAGCGTGCGAATGACGACCGGATTTGGTTTGAGCGCCGCCGCAACCTGGCGATACGCCTGATACTGTTCCTCCTCGGTCGGCGGCGCGGTGCGATTGAGATACAAGTACTCCGTGCGAAACAGCCCGATGCCGTCCGCCCCGCTGGCGCGGACAGATTCGGCATCCGCCGCCTGTTCGATGTTCGCGGAGATGGCAATGCGGAAATTGTCGAGCGTGATGGCCGGCTGGGTGATCGCGTCCCGGAGTTTTTCCTCCAACGAAACCTGCTTGCGAATGAGCTGGCCGTACTCGAAGAGCGTTTGATCGGTCGGGTTGATGACGATGACGCCGTTGAATCCGTCGAGCAGCACCGCTTCGCCGGCCTCCACCTCGTCCGTGGCATTCTTGAGCCCGACCACCGCCGGGATGCGCAAAGACCGCGCCATGATGGCCGTGTGGGAGGTTTTGCTGCCGATGTCGGTGGCGAAGCCGAGGACGTTTTTCCGGTCCAGTTGCGCGGTCTTCGAGGGGGACAAATCGTGCGCAATGATGATGCAGGGTTCGGTCAGATGCGCCAGGTCCACGGCCACCTCTTCCTGGCCCGCGAGATTGTTCAACACCCGCGCGCTCACGTCCCGCATGTCGCTGGTGCGCTCGCGCAGGTAATCATCCTCCACCTTGGCCAGCGCGGCGGCATAACGCTCGGTGAGTTCATTGAAGGCGAACTCGGCGTTGACCTTGTCCTGCCGGATGACGCGCACGGCCTCGTCAATCAACGCCGGGTCCTCCAGCACCATCAGGTGGGCGTCAAAAATGGTGGCGTGCTCCGCGCCGAGATTGGCGGCCACTTTGCGCTGCACCTCCTGCAATTGCTCGCGGGTGCGGACGAGGGCCTGCTGGAGACGATTGAGTTCGGCGGGGAGGTCCGGCTCGGCGATTTCACGGCGCTCGATTCGTTTGCGGGATTTGTCCAGCACGAGAATTTTGCCGCGACAAACACCGGCGGACACCGGTATGCCCCGGAGAATCCTTTCGCCTTTATGCAACCGCTCGGACACCCCGGAGAAATAGCGGTCAGACGCAAATTTGAAAAGCAATTCTTACTTAACCGAACGTGAAAAATAATTGAAATGTGCTGCCCGGCGCGCTTTTGGGCTGGTAACTTTCCCGCCATTCTGTCAACTGAATCGCCGTCATGAAAACCATTTCCTCCCGCGTCCGGCGCGGCCTCCTCGGCGGAGGCAACTGGATCGTTGACCAGGTCAAACTAGTGGACGTGTATCCGCAGCCGGAAAAGCTCGCCAATATCAGCACGCAAATGACCGGCACCGGCGGCGGCCCCTACAATGTGCTGCTGAACCTCGCCAAATCCGGGGCGCCGTTCCCGTTGGCCGGGGCGGGTCTGGTGGGCCAGGACGAACAAGGTCGCCAAATCCTCGCCGACTGTCGCCGCCACAGAATTGACACCCGCTTCCTCGGTCAGTCGCCCAAGGCCTCCACCTCCTACACCGACGTGATGACCGAACAGGCCACCGGCCGGCGAACCTTTTTCCACGCCCGCGGGGCCAACGCGCTTTGGGACGGGGCGGGATTGGATTTCCACCGAACCCCGGCCCGCATTTTCCACCTCGGCTACCTGCTGCTGCTGGATGCCTTGGATGTGCCGGACGCCAAATTCGGCACGCGCGCCGGACGTTTGCTCGCCGCCGCCCAGGCCGCCGGACTCAAGACCAGCGTGGACGTGGTGAGCGAGGACAGCGATCGTTTCGACACACTCGTCACGCCGATCCTGCCCTATATGGACTACTGCATCTTGAACGAAATTGAAGCCGGTAAAACGACTGGCTTCAAAGTCCGCACGCCCGAGGGACGGCTCGACACGGTGGCCTTGCGCCACGCCGCGGGTGCGCTGTTGCAAAAAGGCGTGCGCGAGCTGGTGGTCATTCATTTTCCGGAAGGTGCGCTGGCGCGCAACCGGCGCGGTCAGGATGTGTGGCAATCGTCGCTCAAGTTGCCGGCGAAATACATCGCGGGCACGGCGGGCGCGGGCGACGCCTTTTGCGCCGGAGTGCTGTGGGGTCTGCACGAGGACTGGGAACTACAACGCTCGCTCCTGACCGGCGTCTGTCTCGCCGCCGCCTCGCTTTCCCACCCCACCTGCACAGCCGGCGTCAAATCCCTCAAGACCTCGCTCGCGCTGGCAAAGAAGTTCGGATTCCAACCGGACCTCGAGAAGGGATAAAAAAAGCCCGCTCAACGCGGGCTTTCGCCTTGGAACTGCAATCCCGGAACTGACTTACGCCCGCTCCATGTACTTGCCGGTGCGGGTATCAATCTTGATCTTCTCACCGGTCTTGATGAAGAGCGGCGCCTGAATGGAGATGCCGGTTTCCAGCGTGACGGCCTTCTGCACGTTGTTCGCCGAGTCGCCGCGAATGCCTTCCGGCGCGTCGGTCACAGTGAGCACCACGCTCGGCGGGATTTCCACCGTCACCGCCTTGTCATCCACGAACGTCACGGTCACTCCGCCATTTTCCACGAGGTAATTCTTCGCGTCGCCCACCAGTTCCGGAATCAGCGTCACCGTTTCGTAATTCTCCGGGTCGGTGAAGACGAAGTCGCTTCCGTCCTTGTAACTGAATTCCATCTTCTTGGTGATCATCGGCACGGTCTCGACTTTTTCCGTGGAACTGAAACGCACGTCCGCGGACTTGCCGGTGCGGATGCTGCGCAGGGTCGCCTGCACGAAGGCGCGCAAGTTGCCCGGCGTGCGATGTTGCACATCGAGCACCACGGCAACGTCACCGTTGTAATTGATCGCCTGTCCACGGCGGAGGTCGTTTGCGGTTACTGCCATAAAATATATTTGTCGTCGGTTGCTGTCGTTTTCCTGAATCAGGGAGCGTGGAAGATAGGCCAGCCCCGCCCGGACGCAAGCCCGGATTTTGGGCGATTCGTTGGTCACCCGACGACGTCAACGCTTCCGATTGTAGGCGTCTTGGCCGTATTTGGTGGTTTCAAGTTCCGTCGCCCGGGCCAACGACCCGGCCGCAAGTGTCAAGGTGACCCAGGTTGACCGGGGCGAAACCGCGTCCGTCATCGCCGACTCCCAATCGGGCCGCATCACTGGGATGGGCGGGGGCTGCACTGAGCCTTGGATGAGCAACCCCAGCTTGTTTCGGCGTTGTGCCGCACCGGCAATCTTGCGCCCGCGCCAGAGCAAATCATGCTTCTCGTGACCGACAAAACACTGGCCGGGCGCGGACTTCTTGCAGCACGGCGCCAGTTCAGTTTCCACACCCAACCAGCTGAATGCCGATTGAATCCATTCATGCGCGCGCCGATAGCTTTCCTCCGCGCGCAACTCATACCACTCGTGCCCGGGTGGAAACGCCAGGCTGTACGTCCAATCAGCGTCATGCGGCACCAGTCCGCCGCCCGTCGGACGCCGGATCAATGGCCGCAATGGCGTGGTCTGTTCAATCTCCGCAATCTTCTGAAAATATCCAAATGTCGCCGCCGGCTCGGTCCAGCCGTAAAGCCGCAGCACTGGTCGGGCAAATCGTGACACGTCTTCCAGCAGCGCCTCGTCCATCGCCATGTTGAACGCCGGCGCGCCAGGCCCGGAGTTGAACAGCAACCAGGTTTCCATGTTCGGTTCTTGCTCCCCAGGGTTAAAGACCACCAACCGAAGAGTGAAACCTGACGTTCACCCGGGAGGCGCACGGCTTCGGATTTTGGTTTTCGGATTTCTTTCGGACTTCGGTCTTCGTCATTCGGATTTCAGTTTTACCCCAACCCGCGGACAAAGTGGGGCGATTTCACATCCGGCGCAATACGGCTGGCGCGCCGGACAACGCCGCCGCCCGTGCCAGATGAGCCAGTGACTGAACAACGTCCATTGCTCCCGCGGCACGAGCTTCATCAAGTCCCGCTCGATCTTCACCGCGTCCGTCTGCTTCGTCAGGCCCAGCCGATATGCCAGCCGTGTGACGTGCGTATCCACCACCACGCCCACATTGATGCCAAAGGCGTTTCCCAGGACCACATTAGCAGTCTTGCGGCCCACGCCGTCGAGCGCGTACAGTTCCTCCATCGTCTGTGGCACTTCACCGCCGTGCTGTTCCACGAGCGCCCGGCAACACGCCCGGATGTTCCTCGCCTTGTTGCGAAAGAAACCGGTGGACTTGATTGCTTCCTCCAGTTTGCCCAGCGGCGCGTTCGCGTAATCCGCGGCGCGCGGGTATTTCTGGAACAACTCGGCGGTGACAATGTTCACCCGCTTGTCCGTGCATTGTGCGGAAAGAATCGTGGCGATGAGCAACTGGAGCGGATTGGAAAAGGTCAGCTCGCAATGCGCATCCGGGTAAGCCTGTTGCAGCGCGGCTATGATTTTCTTCGTGCGGGCAACTTTGGCTTCGGCGGATTCGCGCGGCATGACGAGGCCAAGCTTAGGCGGGTTGACGCTGTTGGAAAATCACTAATGCGCACCGCGCGGCACAAATCTCGAACGCTTGCCAGCCTCTTCTACAAAACCGAACAGACTTCATGTAGCAACTCTGGTGGTGGGGCGAGCGTACTCGCGAGCCGCTAGGTAAGCTCACTCTGGTGGGGCGAGTGTCCCCGCGAGCCTCCGCTGCTACGTTCGACCACTCCAACGCCGGCTCGTCAGGAGCCTCGCCCCACCACGGAGCGCGACTGTGTGCGCAGCATCAGTCGCAGCAACTTTCTGCAAACCTGCGGCTGGTCTGCGACACAGCCGCGCTCCCACGGCAAACCCCTTCTTGTTAGTGAGGCGGGTTTAGATCCAATCGGTGCGTGCAATTCTGGCGTGAATTTCCCCAGGCGGAACCAGCCGCCGCTCTGGCGTCCGTCGGGTGCACAGGGCAATTTGTTTTCGGGAGACAAGTCATTGAGCGGCACGGCATAAAATTGGG
>CAZLOH010000012.1:0-55606 GCA_964561105.1 uncultured Bifidobacterium sp.
GGACTTGTCACCGCTTTGGCCGCTTGGCCGGCTTGCCGGCCAAGCAGAGCCGCGTTCAGCGGCTCGCGGTAAGCGAAGCGCACGGGTGGATTGACGGCGACTAGTCGCCTGCCAAAAGCGATGCCCAGGCATCGCACTCCAAAGCGCCGCCGTTCCTCTGCAATGTTTGGCAGAATGATGGGGGCAGAATCATCTCCTGAAAAACGGGAGTTCAACCAGGGATGAACACGGATGGACACGGATAGAGCGTTTCCCCAAAACATGTAGCTGCTGAAAGGCGGACGCGGGGCGCGAAGGTCATTCCGCCCGGGCTTTGGGTTGACGCGGCCGGCCCCGTTTTTGGAGTACGGTGACTTGTCACCGCTTTGGCCGCTTGGCTGGCTTGCCGGCCAAGCAGAGCCGCGTTCAGCGGCTCGCGGTAAGCGAAGCGCTCTGGTGGTCTGACGGCGACCAGTCGCCTGCCGAAAGCGATGCCCAGGCCTCGCACCCCAAAGCACCGCCGTCCTGCCGCCAAACCGGGGCCGTGCGTTGCTCAAACGTCGCCCGCATCGCATCGCTCCATCATTATTGAAGACGCGATGCGATGCCTGTGATAAATCAATTACGGCATGGGGACGCACTTCATTGATGACGCGGTTTTTCCTTGTCACCAGGCGCTGCGGTCGCGTCACTTGTGCCCATGCGAATCCTGATTGCGACGGAGACCGCGGGCGGCGGTCATCTGGCGGCGGCGGCGGCTTTGGAGGAAGCCTGGCGCGCGTTGCGGCCCAAGGACACCGTGGAGCGGGTGGACCTGGTGAAATTCTTTTCCCCGCTGCATCGCAAGGTCCATGCAGATGGCTATCTCAAACTCGTCACCCGCGCCCCCGAACTTTGGGGCATGATCTTCGCCAAGACCGACGACCCGAAAGTGGCGCGGCGACTGAATCGCATCCGGGCCTTGTTCCCCAGCGGAGCGCGCCGCAAGTTCACCGCCTGTCTGGATGCCTTCCAGCCCGAGGTTGTGCTCTGCACGCATTACGAACCGGTGGACGCCCTGGGACAATTGCGACGCCAGCGAAAGTCCAAACCGCCGTTCGTGGTGAGTGTCGTCACCGATTTCGAGGCTCATGCGTTGTGGATGGATGCGGACGTGGATTTGTATTGCGTGGCGGCGGAGGAAACCAAGGCCCGGTTGGTCGCGCGCGGCGCGGCGCCCGGCAACGTGGTGGCCACGGGAATTCCCATCGCCGCGAAATTCGCGAACCCGGTGGATGCGCGGGCCGTGCGCCGGACGATGGGATTGCGCGATGACCTGCCCACGCTCCTGGTGTTGAGCGGTGGATTTGGCCTGGGGCCGGTCGGCAGGATTCTGGCCGGGCTGGACCAGGTGAAGGCTGAGTTTCAAACCGTCGTGGTTTGCGGGCGCAACGAGGAACTGCGCGCCGAACTGGCCGCGCAGGATCGGGCGCACCCGACGCAGGTGCGCGGCTTCGCGTCGAACATGCACGAACTGATGAGCGTGGCGGATTTGATTCTCACCAAGCCGGGCGGGCTGACGTCGTCGGAGGCGCTGGCGCTGGGCAAACCGCTGTTCATCCTCGATCCGATTCCCGGGCAGGAGGCGGCCAACAGCGACTTCCTCCTCGAACGCGGCGCGGCGGCCAAGGTCAATCGGGTGGAGGATTTGCCGTTCCGCATCGAGCGATTGCTGGGGTCGAAAAAGTTGATCGAGATGGCGCGGGCCGCCAAGGCACTGGGGCGACTCAAATCCGCCGAGGTCGTGTGCAAAGAGGTTTTGGCTCGGGTCAATGGGAGCGCGGAAGGTAAGTGCAAATAGGCGCATGACGACGGCAACAAATTCCGCGAAGCCTTGGCGTGCGGTTGTCCTCCACCGCCTTTCACACCTCAGTCGCGCGGCGAAAAAGCGGCAGAGGGCTGCCGCAGTCCAAGACGCTGGCGCGCCCTACCGGTATCGCCCTTCGGTTATCCGGCACTGACGTGAGCAAACAAGACTGACGCTCCGATGGACACGAGAATCTACCAATTGATGCGCTGGGTGCTGGGGGTGGCGTTGGGATTTTATTTCCGTCGCATCGAGCGCTTCCACGCGGAACGCGTCCCGGACGCCGGCCCGCTCTTGTTGACCGCCAATCACCCCAACTCCATCACCGACCCGTTCGTCATCGGCGCGTCCCTGCCGCGCAAGGTCAACTTCATGGCCACGGTGCAACTGTTCCGGTTTGCGCCGCTCAAGTGGCTGCTCACGCGCTGCGGCGTCATCCCGGTGAATCGCGTGCAGGATGATCCCAAGGGGATGCGCTCGGTGAAGGATTCGTTCGAGGCGGTGTATCGGGTGTTGGAACGCGGGGAAGCGGTGGCGCTGTTTCCCGAAGGCATCACGCATGACGATCCGCAGTTGAAGGAGGTCAAAACCGGCGCTGCCCGCATGGCGCTGGAACTTGAACATCGTCATGGCGGAAAGCTCGGCCTGCAAATCGTGCCGGTGGGACTGACCTTCTCTGCCAAGGAACTTTATCGCAGCGAGGCGCTCGTGAATTTTGGCGACCCGATTCGGGCGGCGGATTTCCTGGCGGGCTACGAGACGCAACGGAAGGATTGCATCCGCAAGCTCTCGGCTGAGATCGAGTCACGGATTCAGGCGTTGATCCTCCATATCCCTGAACTGGAGCAAGCCCGGGTGGTCGCGGCGGTGAAGCGATTGTATTTCGACCGGCTCCGCGTTGGCGACCAGGTGATGGAAGACCCGATAACGCCACGCGCTGAAGAACTCGCGCTCACGCAACGCATCAGCGCGGCCGTGCGGCAGGTTTACCTCACCGCGCCCGGGGTGGCGGCGGGCTTTACCGCCCGGTTGAATCGTTATGAAACCTGGCTGGCGCGTTTGCGGATTTCCGACGAGGAACTTGCCCGGTTTCCCAATCACGGAGCGCGGCTACGGCGGAATGTCTTGCTCGGGTTGACCGGATGCGTGTTGTTGCCGGTGGCGATTTACGGCTGGGTTTTTCGATTGCTGCCAGTGTTGCTGGTCACCTGGGCGGTGCATCGCTTTGCGCATCCCAACCTCCGCAAGGCGCAGGCTTCCACAGCCATGATCGTTGCCGGGATCATTGCCTTCTCCGGCTTCTACGCAGTTTACATCGCAGTCTGCCACTGGGTCTTTGGCTGGCCGGTCAGCTTGTGGTTCGGATTGTCGTTGCCCGTAAGCGGCTTGATTGCCCATTACTATTGGCGGTCAGTCCAACGACTGGCGTCCGCGGCCCGCACCAGCCTGATTTTGCTGAGGGCCCCGACTGCAGCCAGGCGACTGATTACCATGCGACAGAACTTGATTGCGGAGATTGAGGCGGCGCATAAGGCGCTCCGGTCTGCCGGAGAGAAAACGACATGATCAGACCCATCCTCATTTTGTTGGTGTCTGCCATTGGTTTGTGCGCTGAGGAAACTAACCTCAAGCCGGACGAGCAGATCATCTTCTATCCCAGTATCGCGCAGCGAGTGAAGGGCGAAACCAACCTCTGGCGGGCGACGATCCGTGGGAATGTATTCGAGCCGGAGCGGCGGCGATTGACCGTGGCGGTCTTTCGCGAGGCGGTCGAGCTGAACTCCAGGGAAATGACTGGCGCGGAAGAAGCCACCTTCGACCGGCGAGCCCGGTTGTTCCTCGTGGACCACGAGCGCGATAAAAAGGTTTTCGTCCGGCTGGGGACGAATGAGTTTTTTGTCGGCAAGTCCGGGGCCGATGGGCGGTTTGCGGGAGAGATCACGTTCCACGATGAAGATTTGGAGCGCCGGTCTCCGATCCGGCGCGATGGCGAACCAATGGAACACGCCGGGCCGGAGGCCGGTGCTCCGTTCAAGTTCACGGCGGTACTGCGACCGGACGACACACGCACTTTCTCCGGCACCCTCTTCCCACTTGAAGCCGAAGGCGTCAGCATCATCTCGGACATTGACGACACCATCAAAATCACCGAAGTGCGCGACAAGGAGGCGACGGTGCGGAACACGTTTCTGCGCGAGTTCCAGCCTGTGCCGGGGATGGCGGAGTTTTATCAGGCGCTCGCCCGAAGGCCCCTCACCCCGTCCCTCTCCCCATCGGATGCGGAGAGGGTGGCCGAAGGCCGGGTGAGGGGTGGCTTGGCAGGTTCCGGAATTTCCACGTCCAATATCACCTTCCACTACATCTCGGCCAGCCCGTGGCAGCTTTACGAACCGCTCGATGGATTTGTCCGGTCGAATCATTTTCCCGCCGGCTTGTTTGAGTTAAAACAGTTCCGCTGGAAGGACCGCAGTTTCTTGAGCCTGTTTGCCAATCCAGAGAAATACAAACCGGGCGTCATCGAACCGCTGCTGAAGCAGTTTCCGAAGCGGTCCTTCATTCTGGTGGGCGATTCAGGCGAACGCGACCCGGAAATCTACGGCGCACTGGCGCGGAAGTTCCCGGATCAAATCCTTCGCATCTTGATCCGCGATGTGACCGGCGAGACCGCCGAAGCAGCACGTTACCAAAAAGCCTTTCGTGATGTGCCGGTCGAGAAATGGCAAATTTTCCGTGAGCCAGACGAAATCAAATGACGGCGCGAATGAAGGTCCGCTGAAAACACTCATGGCTAAGCCAAACTTCATCGAACTGCCCGGCGTGCCGCCGATTCCGATTCTTTACGAGGATCGCGCGGTGCTGGCGATTGACAAGCCGCGTCATTGGATGCTTGTGCCGTATTCCTGGCAACGGACGAATCGTAATCTGCAAGCGGCGCTGGTTTCCTCCATCAATGCCGGGGATTTTTGGGCACGCTCGCGTGGATTGAAGTTTCTCCGTTACGTGCATCGCCTCGACGCGGAAACGACTGGCATTCTGCTCTTCGCTAAGAGTCAGGGCGCAGTGGAGTCCTACGGCGATCTCTTTGAAAGCCGGCGCGTGGAGAAAACCTATCTCGCCGTTGTCGCGGGAACGCCAAAGCAGAGCGAGTGGACCTGCCGCTTGAAACTTGGCCCGGACGCAAAGCGCGTTGGTTGCCAGCGGGTGGATAATCGCGATGGCAAGGAGGCGGAGACGCATTTCAAAGTGCTGGCCACAACGGGTAGCCGCCGACGTGAGGAGGCGGACTCGACGGATTCAACTCCGCCTAAGAACCGCCTCGTTACCTCGGCGGCTACAAGCCTGGTGGCGGCGTATCCGCTCACGGGGCGCACGCATCAGATTCGGATTCATCTCGCCGAGTCGGGCACGCCGTGTGTTGGTGATGAACTTTACGGCCGGCCCGAACGCGGGGTGGAGCTGGGTTTGCGCGCCGTGCGGCTGGCGTATCCCGACCCGTTCACGCGACGGCGGGTGGAAATTCGCGCCCCGCTCGACCTGTTCTGCCGTGAATATGGATTCGACATTCCGAAAATTTAAGGCAGAGTGCGCGCCTTTATGGAAACAAAGGCACACGGTTTGACGACCTCCACCATTCCGACGGAAGCGGGAAACGAGTTCCTGGAAGTCCGGCAATCCACGATCCACGGCACCGGCGGTTACGCCCGCAAGGACATCCCCGCCGGGACGATGATCGTCGAATACGTCGGCGAGCGCATTTCCAAGGAGGAATCCAACCGCCGCTGCGAGGCGGAGAACGAGTACATCTTCACGATTGATGACACCCATGATCTTGACGGCAAGGTGTCTTGGAATCCGGCGCGATTCATCAATCACAGTTGCGCACCCAACTGCGAAGCTGAATGGGATGAGAGCCGCATTTTCATCAACGCCCTCCGGGACATCAAACAGGGCGAGGAATTGTTCTTCAACTACAACTACGATCTCGAGGATTACAAGGAGCATCCCTGCCGTTGCGGCACGCCCGCCTGTGTGGGCTACATCGTGGCCGAGGAACACTTTGAATTTGTGCGCTCGGCAAAACCGGCGCTCAGCAAAGCTTGCGGCAACATCGTTTCCGCTGAAAACTGTCCCGCGTGACCTCGGGCAAACCATTCCGACTGGGCGTGCTCGGCTCGGGCCAAGGCTCGAACTTTGTCGCCATTGCGAACGCCATAGCGGCGGGGCAAGTCACGGCTGAAATCGCACTGGTTGTCAGCGACGTTGAATCGGCCGGCATCCTTGAGCACGCGCGGCAACGCAAGCTCCCGGCCCGGTTCATCGCTCCCGGAAAATTTCGCACCAAGCTGGATGAGGATTCGGAACGCGCGTTTGTGACGGCGTTGCAGGAAGCGCAGGTGGATTTGATCGTGCTGGCCGGGTTCATGCGCGTGCTGAAGGGCGACTTCCTGCGCGCCTTCGAGGGGCGCATTGTGAACATCCATCCGTCGTTGTTGCCGTCGTTCCCTGGATTGGAAGCGTGGAAACAGGCGCTGGATTATGGTGTAAAAGTGACGGGCTGCACGGTGCATTTCGTGGACGCGGGTGTGGACTCCGGGGCGATCATCGGCCAGCAAGCGGTGCCCGTGCGGGACGACGACACGGCGGCGACGTTGCACGCGCGGATTCACGCAGCGGAACACGAGTTGTATCCGAAATGTGTCGCGGCCATTGCGCGCGGCGAAGTTTCCGTCCAGGGTCGGCGGGTGGTGTGGCGCAAGGAGCCTTGACGCTGCCGGGCGCGCCAGGCGAGGGCGGGAGGCGACGTTCGCCCGGTTGTAATCGCCAGTTGCCGGTACGCCCAAGTTTCGCTACGCTGGTTCCTCTTGATTGATTTTGTTAAAGCCAATTTATCGCGTATGAAAAAATCCGACCCCGTCGCGACCTCGCTCGAGCCGTTGCCGGACGCCAGCGAACCGGTTCCGCTCAATCCGGAAGAGTTGCCTGTGGCCGCCGAGGCGGCCCCTCTGACACCCGAAGCGCTCGCGGAGTTGAAGATTCTCGCCGGTCAGGCCGCGGAAAATTGGGATCGCCTGCTCCGGGTGACGGCGGACTTCGAGAACTTCAAGAAGCGCGCCGCTCGCGAGAAACAGGAAGCCATCAAGTTCGCCAACGAGAGCTTGATGCAAAAACTCATTCCCGTGCTCGACACCTTCGAGATGGCGCTGGCGGCTACGCAAAACCCGTCCACCGCCAGCCTCCAATCGCTGCAAGACGGCGTGGTGATGATCCATTCCCAATTAAAAAATGCCCTGGCCGAAACCGGGCTGGAAGAGGTGAACGCTGGCGGCCAGGTCTTTGACCCCAACTTGCACGAGGCCGTGTCCCAGCAGGAATCCGCCGACGTGGCCGAGGGGCAGGTGCTCCAGCAACTGCGCAAAGGCTACAAGTTGCGCGATCGTCTCCTTCGTCCGGCCACCGTGATCGTCGCCAAGCAACCGGCCGTTTGACCGGGCCTCCGCACTCCGCATTTTTCTTCGATAATGGCCAAACGCGATTACTACGAGGTCCTTGGCATCGCCCGCGACGTCGAACAGGACGGCATCAAGCGGGCCTACCGCAAGCTCGCCGTCAAGTATCACCCGGACAAGAATCCCGGCGACAAGGCCGCCGAGGAAAAGTTCAAGGAACTGGGCGAAGCCTACGAAGCGTTGAGCGATCCGCAAAAGCGCGCCGCGTATGATCAATACGGTCACAACGCCTTCGATCCCCGCATGCGCGCCGGACGCGGCGGAGGCGGATTCCATGATCCCTTCGACATCTTTCGCGAGGTCTTTGGCGGCGGCGGAGATGGCGGCAGCATCTTCGATCAGTTCTTCGGCGGCGGTGCGCGACCCGATCCGTCGCAGCCGCAACGTGGCAACGACCTGCGTTACGACCTGGAAATCTCGTTCGAGGAAGCGGCGCTCGGCTGCGAGAAGCAAATCTCCGTGACCAAGCCCGATCGCTGCGATGTCTGCGCCGGTTCCGGCAGTGAACCCGGCTCCAAGACGCGTACCTGCGCCACCTGCAATGGGCGTGGCCAGGTCATTACTTCGCGGGGCATTTTCAGCATCGCCCAGACCTGTCCGCAATGTCAGGGCGCGGGCCGGGTAATCGAGAAGCCCTGCCCGCAATGTCGCGGCGCCGGGCGACGCGATAACACGTCGAAGATCACCCTGCGCATCCCGGCCGGAGTGGACACCGGAGCGCGCCTGCGTTCCTCGGGCAATGGCGAGGCCGGCTTGCGTGGTGGCCCGGCGGGTGATCTTTACGTGGTGCTTCATCTCAAACCGCACGAATTTTTTCAACGGGACGGCGATGATCTGCTGTGCGAGGTCCCGGTCAGTTTTGTGCAGGCGGCGCTCGGCACGGAAATCCAGGTGCCCACCCTGGGCGAAAAGGCCACGATCAAGATTCCCGCCGGCACGCAACCCGGCACCATGTTCCGGTTGCGCGGCAAGGGCGTGAAAAATCTGCAAGGCTATGGTCATGGCGATTTGCACGTGCGCGTCACGGTGGAAGTGCCCACGCGCCTGACTCACACGCAAAAGGCCAAACTGCAGGAATTCGCCGAAGCCTGCGACGAGAGTGTGAACCCGATCAGCAAGGGTTTTCTCGACAAGGCGAAGGGTTTGTTCCGATAGAATTGGAGTGCCGGCCTCCGGCCCGGCGGATGCGGGAGTTATCTGAAATGAGATGGTGCTTTCAACCGCCCTCACCCCGGCCCTCTCCCCCGAGAGAGGGAGAATCGCTCGCCGCGTCGTCCGTGAACCAGCGGCTGGATTCGCGCAACCGGCTTCCAAGAAATCTGAAACTGCCTGTTGCTGTTCCCTCTCCCCGAGGGAGAGGGGCAGGGTGAGGGTGAGCGTCTAAACAATCATGCACCGCTTCTACCTGCCACCCGAGCAATGCCGCGACTCCACACTGGAGTTGACCGGCGATGAAGCGCATCACGCGCTGCGGGTGCTGCGCGTTCAAACCGGCGAAGCAGTCACGGTGCTGGACGGCGCGGGACAAGAGCTGGTTTGCGAGGTGCGCGACGTAACCAAACGAACCGTCACGCTCGCGGTGCTGCGCAAAAACTCGTCGCCCCCGCTGCCCTGTCAAATCACGCTCTTGCAGGCTGTGCCCAAGGCCAAGGCGATGGATTACATCGTCCAGAAAGCCACCGAACTCGGCGCGGCCCGCGTCGTGCCAATTCTCTCTGAACGCACGATCGTTCATCTCGACGGCGACAACGCCACTGATAAAGCCGACAAGTGGCAACAGATTGCCATCGAATCCATCAAGCAATGCGGCTCACCCTGGCTGACGAAGATTGAGCCACCGGTCACGCTGAAGAATTATCTCGCTCGCCGGGAGAAATTTGACCTGCCATTGATCGCCTCGCTGCAAACTGACGGCCGCCGGCCGCGTGATTACATCCAGCAGTTTCGCGAGACCCACAAACACCTGCCCGCGACCGCCTGCGTGTGGATCGGCCCGGAGGGAGATTTTTCTCCGGCGGAAATGGACGCCATCAAAAACGACGGCGCGTTGCCCATCACCCTCGGCCGCCTCGTCCTCCGTAGCGACACAGCGGCGATCTATGGCTTGTCAGTTTTGAACTACGAACTGCAAGCCGGTTGAAATTATGCTTTGACAACCCCAACCAGCTAAATCAATCTATCCGCATCCGTTGATACCAACGGTCTCATGCAGAGTGGCTGAGGGACTGGCCCGCTGACGCCACGGCAACCGGTTGAAGTTTCGATTTCAATGCAGGTGCCAATTCCAGCTCGATTGTAGCGGCGGTCGGTGACCGACGAACCAATTCGGGAAAAATGAGAAGATGTGCCGGATTTGTCGCCCCTTCTCAGCCATGAGTCGGGGCTTTTTGTTTACCCTGAACGGTAGGGACGCGTTCCACCGCGTCCCATTTAGACATGGAAAAGTTTGGGACGCGAGTGGAACGCGTCCCTACCGAAGTTTATGAGTGAAAAACACGATGGATTCATGAAGGCGCTCAAGTGCCGCGAGTGCGGTCGCGAATATCCCCTCGCCGCCACCCACGTCTGCGAGTTCGATTTCGGCCCGCTCGAAGTCGCCTACGACTACGACCGCATCAAGAAGTCTTTGACCAAGGCCGCCATTCAATCGCGCCCCAAGTCGATGTGGCGCTATCGCGAATTGCTGCCCGTCGCCGGTGAACCCACCGTGGGCACGCAAGTCGGTTTCACGCCGCTCGTGAAAGCAGATCGTCTCGCCAAGGCGCTCGGCATTCGCGAACTCTGGATCAAGAACGACGCGGTCAACTATCCCACGCTCTCGTTCAAGGACCGCGTGGTCAGCGTCGCCTTGAGCCGCTCGAAGGAACTCGGCTTTGAAACCGTCGCCTGCGCCTCCACCGGCAACCTCGCCAATTCCGTTGCCGCCAACGCCGCGAGCGCCGGCCTGAAGTCCTACGTGTTCATCCCATCCGACCTCGAACAAGGCAAGGTCGTCAACTCGCTCGTCTATGGCGCGAACGTCATCGGCATCAAGGGCCATTACGATGAAGTGAACCGCCTCTGCGCCGAGATCGCCGGCAAGTTCGGCTGGGCGTTCGTGAACGTGAACATGCGCCCCTACTACGCCGAAGGCTCGAAGAGTCAGGCGTACGAAATTGTCGAGCAACTCGGCTGGCAGATTCCGCAGCACACGGTTGTCCCGATGGCCTCGGGGTCACTGCTCACCAAGATTCACAAAGGTTATCAGGAACTCATCAAGCTCGGCCTCGCCCCGGAAACCAGGCACGCCATTCACGGCGCGCAGGCGACCGGTTGCTCACCGATCTCCGTCGCGCAAAAGGCGGGACTGGATTTTTTCAAGCCCGTCAAACCGAACACGATTGCGAAATCGCTCGCCATCGGCACGCCAGCGGACGGCTTCTACGCGTTGCGCGTGATGAAGGAAACCGGTGGCGCGGCCGACGACGTGACCGACGACGAAATCCGCGAAGGCATCCGCCTGCTCGCTGAGAATGAAGGCATTTTTGCCGAAACCGCCGGCGGCGTGACCACGGCCGTGGCCAGGAAACTCATTGCCTCGGGCAAGATTCCGGCGAACGAATCCGCCGTCCTCTGCATCACCGGCAACGGCCTGAAGACGCTGGATGCCGTCGTGGGCCACGTCGGCAAGACGCGCGAAATCAAGCCGAGCCTGCGGGAGTTTGAAACGATGCTGGCGAGTGAGGAAAAAGTGGGGGTGTAACGCTCCCCGCCACCCGTGAGCGAATTTCCGTTCCAGATTAAGGTCGCGGACGCGACGGAAACAGCTTGGTTGCGTTTTGCAGATCAAGCTGAACTCCGGCGTTATCATCGCAGCCTTGCGCCTTTCGCCTCACGGTCCGTCACTGTCATGCGCGAAGCGGTGGAATTCACCCGGCTGGCCGCCAAACGCTGGCGCTACTACGCCCGCGCTGACGAAGCCGTTGAAAGTTTCATACAACTCCAGCGCAAGATTCGCCACGACCCCAAATGCGAGACGGCTTTCATCATGATCGCCACACTCCAGCATGAGAAACAAGACCTGCCCATTGGCCTCGCCTATTGCCGCCGGACTTGGTGCCATCATCTCGCACTGGATTTTCTGGCGTTGCATCCGCGCGCTTTGGAGCAAGCACGGCGCGTGCGCGGTGTCGGCAGCGGAATGTTGTTCGGATTGGTACAGCTGGCAAAAGCCCTGGACGTTCCGCAAATCTGGGGTGAAGCCACGGTGAACTCCGCTCCGTTTTACGAAAACCTGCTGGCCGTTCGTCCGGTTCAGGATTTGTTCATCATCGAAGCCCGGGAAATGACCGCCATCGTCCAGCGCCAGAAAAAAGTCGGCAATCTGTCCCTTGTCAGCCGCAGGTCGCCTCACTTAAAGTAATGCCATGACGGTCAAACGAACAAAACCAGTCAGCCTCGAAGAACTCTGGGATTTCGAGGCCAAACACCCTGTCGTCTTCGCCGCGCCGCGCGCGTTGGCGGAAGCGCGGCTCATTGCGGATTTATTTCGTTTGAAGCGTAATCGTCATACGCGCAACAGAAACGATAGTCCGAGCCGGGCAAGACGGAGACTCACAGCCACCTGATTGGGCGATGAAGCCAAACCTGCGCGAACTGTTGGAAGATTTGCGCGACTATCTTGACGTGCTGGAAGCCCAAAGGCAAACGCACATACACGACGAATGAGGTGCGCGAACAACTGGGACTTGCTTGATGAGCAAGCCGCGCGAAATCAAGCCGAGCCTGCGCGAGTTTGAAGCTATGTTGGCGAGTGAGGAGAAGGTGAGCGCGTAAAAACAAACGCCCGTGCGCATCTACCTCGAAAGCACTATACCGAGCTACGTTGTGGCACGACCGGATCGTGATCTGTTGCAAGCTGCCCGGCAGCAAATGACTAAAGACTGGTGGGATTTGAAACGGCACAAACACGAGCTTTTCACCTCGCAAATCGTGCTGGATGAGATTGCCAGCGGAGAACGCACGATGGCCAACCGACGGCTGAAGATAATGGCTGAAGTTCCAGTGCTGGACTTGACGAACGATGTAGAGGTTTTGACCGGCCAGATTCTTGGATCAGGGCTTGTTCCCCAAAAGGCCGATGCTGACGCCGCGCACATTGCCCTCGCCACCATCCACCAGATGGATATATTGCTGACGTGGAACTGCCGACATATTGCAAATGCGGCGATCCAAGCCCGGCTGCGGCGGCTCGTCGAGGCTGCTGCTTACGAATTGCCGACGGTTTGCACGATGGATGAGATGGCAGGAGAATTATATGAGCGCAACGATTAAGAAACCGGTGACCTACCAAAGCACCGACGAAGTGCTCCAGGAAATCTGGTGCATCAAGGATGCACTGTCCGCCGCGCGTGGCCACAGCGTGGATAAACTATTCGCCGATGCCCGCAAGCGACAAAAGGCTTCGGGTCATCGCGTCGTGAATCTTTCCAAGCCAAAAGCCAGCCGGCGCAAGGCTGTGGCCGCATGAAAATCAAGCCGAGCCTGCGGGAGTTTGAAGCGATGCTGGCGAGTGAAGAGAAGGTTTCCGCTTAGCCGCAACTTGCGATGGCTCAACTTCACAAGTCCGCTGCAACACTGCGAATCTGCGGTGACGATTTGAACCCAGAGGAAATTACAGCATTGCTTGGATCGCCACCAACCAAAGCTCAAAGGAAAGGCGATCAGTTTGTCGGGCCGAAAACGGGCAACGTTCGAATCGCAAAATCAGGTATGTGGGGACTTGAAGCAGCCGATTGCGAACCAGAGGGCCTAGATGGCCAAGTTCAGGAACTCTTGAATAAGACAAATCGCGATTTGTCAGTGTGGCAGAAAATTTCAGGGCGCTACCGGATTGATTTGTTTTGTGGGTTGTTTATGACCGAGAGCAACGAAGGCTTGAGCCTTTCGCCAGAATCTCTGACAGCGTTAGGCGAACGAGGCATCGAGATCGGTTTTGACATATATGGCCCATTGGAGGAAAAATCCGATACGGCTGAGTAATTGTTTTTTGAATTTATGGCAAAGAAAGTTCGGATCCCAACGCCGCTCCGCAAGTTGACCCACAACGAAGAGCTGGTCGAAATCAACGCCGCCACGGTTGGAGTTCGCGGCTTGGCAGGCGAGATTTGAACGTGCTAGAGTGACATTATGAAAACTCTGACTGTGCAGGAAGCCAGCCGCAACTTGAGCGATTTGGTTCACCGCGCCGCCGAAGGCGAGGAAGTCGCCATCAATGATGGCGCTTGCACGGTTCTGCTCCAACCGGTTTCCAAAGCTGGCGGAAATCAAACCATCGGACGCGAAGCGTTGCGGCAATTGCAATCACAGTCGCGACTCACGCCCAGTCTGGCTGAGAGCTACCTGCGGGAAGTCCATGCCGAACGTCTGGCCCACGGAAACGGCAGCGGACAATGATCCATTTGGATACGAATTATCTGATCGGCCTCGCAGTACGTGGCTCGACTCCGGCAGCAAACGTGGATCAGTGGCTGGGAAGTGGTGAAACTCTCAGCGCAAGTGCGCTCGCGTGGACCGAGTTTTTGAATGGGCCGGTGAGCACATCTGAGATTGCGTTGGTGGAGACGGTGATTGGCGGCAACATTGTCGGCTTTGAGAAGACAACCGCAACCCTGGCCGCGCAGTTGTTCAACCAAACCGGCCGCCGCCGTGGTTCACGCTTCGACTGTTTGATCGCCGCGACGGCGATTGCTGCCAGTGCCGAGTTTGCCACCGAGAACCAGAAGGATTTTGCGCCGTTTGTCGCGCATGGATTGAAGTTGAAGAATTGAAATTGAATTTATGGCAAAAAAAGTCCGCATCCCAACGCCGCTCCGCAAGTTGACCCACAACGAGGAGCTGGTCGAAGTCAACGCCGCCACCATTGGCGAGGCTTAAACGGGGTTGTGATTCGGTTGTTTGCTGATACTTTCGGAACATGAGCGTTTTGGAATTAACCGATGAGCAGGTGATTTCGCTGGTGCGCCAGTTGCCCTCGGCGCGCAAGCGCGAAGCCTTGCTGGCCCTGGCCGAGGAAGCGGAAACCCGTCATGAGGAGCGGATGCGCTTCGCCGAGGCACAATTACGTCGCCAGTGCGCTGAACGCGGACTGGACTGGGATCGCATGTCGGAAGCTCAACGCGAGGAATTCGTGGACCGGTTGTTGCACGAGGATTGATTGTGGCGCCCACCGTCGTCTTCGACACAAACATCCTCTTTTCGGCCACCGGCTGGCGCGGCAAACCGTTTGAGTGTGTGGAGCAGGCGCGGGCGGGAAAAATTCAAGTCGTGACGTGTGCGGAACTGCTGGAAGAATTGATGGAGAAGCTGGAGTTGAAACTTGGCTTTTCGGTGGAACAAAGCGCGGAAACGCTGGCTGACTACCTCGGGTTTCTTCGTCTGGTTACCATTCCAAAAACGCTGAATGCCGTGCCGCGCGATCCGGACGACAACGCGGTGATTGAGTGCGCGCTGGAAGGCAAGGCTGCGTACATTGTCAGTGGCGACAAGGATTTGCTGGATTTGCGAAAATATCAGAGCATCGAGATTGTTCGGGCCAGCGAGTTCTTGGACATTCTGGTGCGGAGCAAATCGTGAAAGCCGTGAGTTACAAAAAGATTCTGGCGATGAAGCTGGATGCCCCGGAGCAGGGGGCGGAATACCTGACCGCCTGTTACGAGGAAGGTCCGGAGGTTTTCCTCGTCGGACTGCGCGATGTAGTGGAAGCTCAAGGCGGCATCGCATGGACGGCTGAGTTAAGCAAATTGAACCGGGAAAACCTGTATCGCCTGTTCTCACGGGACGGTAACCCGCGTTTGACGAGTTTGAATTCGGTGCTCACCGCGCTTGGATTGAAAATAACATTTGAAGCTGCCTGACATCGGCACAATTAATTTATGGCAAAGAAAGTTCGAATCCCAACGCCGCTCCGCAAGTTGACCCACAACGAGGAGCTGGTCGAAGTCAACGCCGCCACCATTGGCGAGGCGATCACCGAATTGCAGTCCCGCTACCCCGGCATCGCCGAGCGGCTCGTGGACGAAAAAGGCGAGGTCCGCCGGTTCGTGAACGTCTATGTGAACGAGGAGGACATCCGCTTCCTCAAGAATTCACTGACCCCGCTCAAGGACGGCGACGAGATTAGCATCATCCCGGCGATTGCGGGCGGCTAGACCAATTGCGGTGGGGCGAGGCTGCTGACGAGCCGGCTCGCGAGGACACTCGCCCCATCAAAATCAATGAACACACTCGCCCTCACCCTAACCCTCTCCCCCGGGGAGAGGGAACAGCAGGCGGCCGCCTCTGGTCATTCGATTGGGGCGGCGGTAGCGCGACCGGCCTACGAGTTGTCAGCAACCGACGAAACATTCACCCTCTCCTTGGGGAGAGAGCCGGGGTGAGGGAGATCAACTGAACCATTCCATCTCATGGCTACGAAAAAAAAGAAATCCGCCGCAACCACCGCCACGACGCCGCAACAAACGCGGCTCTGGCTGATGTATCCGCCCAAGCTCATTACCAAGCCGCTCATCTGGCAGTTGGGACACAAGTTCAAACTCATGACCAACATTCGCCAGGCTAGCGTCACGGATGAAATCGGTATCGTGTGCCTGGAACTGGACGGCGCGCGCGCGGAGGTGAAGGCCGCCATCAAGTGGCTGGAGAAGTCCGGCGTGAATGTCGAGCCGGTGGAGATCAGCGCGATCGCGGGCTGAGGCCAGTTGAGTTGGAGCTGATGATCGGCGGCGGGTTGGTGCGAATTTGTTCGACGAGAAATTTGTCAATCGCGTTGGCCGCGAGTTTGTTCGCGAGTTCATTCGGATGCGCGTCGAAACGGTTCACGGTCAACTGATCGGGGCGAAAACCTCGGAACACGGGCAATAGATCGAGGTGTGGCACGTTTTCCTTGGACCAGAACGCGTTCAATTCATCGTGGACGAACTGGTATTCGTAATTCGGTCCGAGCGCATTGAGAAACGGGAACGTGACCACCGACAACTTTCCGCCCCGCGCGGCCACCAGGTCCCGCAGCGCCTGGAGTCGTTGCTTTTGCTCCTCCCATTTCTCTCCGCGATAGGCTTCGCGCACGTAAGAAAAGTAGTTTTTCACCCAGGGGATTCGCGCAACGGTCAAGCGATCATAGACGAGATCAAGAAAGTAGCTGTCGTCATAGAACGGCAATCGTGCCGCCACGCGGTTCGTAACGCTGGCCAGATTCTGCGCCCAGTTCGCGAGCAGGTCGTTGATGTCGTTCAGGCAATAAACGAGCACGACTTGATCCACCTGGTAGCCCCGCGCGGTGTACAGATTCAGGAAATTGATTTCACCGCCAGTCTCGCTGCCATTCGCCGCCAGGACGTGAATTTCCCAGTCCGGGTGCGCGCGCCGGATGCAATTGGCGAACCGATCCTCCACGTTCCTGATGCCATGCCCGGCGGTGAAGGAATCGCCCACGAAACTGATCCGGCGTTTGCCCGGAGCGATGGCCGCCGGGTATTCGATGTTGTCCCGAAATTTTGCCCGGTTCAACTGGTAGTGCCGCAGAAACCAGCGTTGCGCCACTTTCGTGTAGCCGATGGAATCGGTCGTATCATAAAAAAACCGGACGTAAACCTCGCCCACCGCCGGTGTGAGCAGGAGCAGGATCAGCAACAGCAGAAAATTCCCCAACAACAACCTCTCCCAGCCCGGTGGGTAACCGCAGCGTCGGTTGTAGCGGAAAAAAATGATCGCCGCGAAAATCGCCTGGAGCGGGAGATAGCACAGCACCGCGAGCATCACGTTTTCCGAACGACTCCAATACATCTCCCAGCCGGCAAAGAAGAGCGCGAGCGGAAAGAGGATCAGTAAGAGATCGTTGACCAATCTTCGCCCAACCCGTTTTCCGGCCACGGGTGGCCGCCACCAGAGCCGCAGCAGCAGCGCGTTGCCCAACACCGCCGCCACCAGCAACGCCGCGATCTGATTGGGATTGATGGTCATCGAATTGTCGGGGGCAGGATGCAGTTCAATCCGGGCGTGAACAACGGCAAAACACCCGGGCGGACAAGCGCGTTTGACCACTCCCGCGCTTTTCGCCACAATCGCCGGCATGGGAAATACGTTTGGCCAACTGTTCCGCATCACGACCTGGGGTGAGTCACATGGTGGCGGCGTGGGCGTGGTGGTGGACGGGTGTCCGCCGCGGCTGAAGCTCACTGAGGCAGACATTCAACCGGACCTGGACCGTCGCCGACCGGGACAATCCGCCATCGTCTCGCCGCGCAAGGAATCGGACACGGTGCAAATTCTCTCCGGCACGTTCGAGGGCCAGACGCTCGGCACGCCGATCGCGATGTGGGTAAAGAATACGGACGCGCGTTCGGAGGCCTACCATGAAATGGCCACCAAGTTCCGCCCCTCCCACGCGGACTACACTTATCTCGCCAAGTACGGCATCCGCGCCTGGCCCGGCGGCGGACGCACCAGCGCGCGGGAAACCATCGGCCGCGTGGCCGCCGGTGCAATCGCCAGGAAATTGTTGCGCGAAAAATTCGGAGTCGAAGTGCTGGCCTACGTCACGCAAGTCCAGTCCATCGCGGCGAAGGTGGATTCCACCCGCGTAAAATTTTCCGAGGTTGAGTCCAGCATTATCCGTTGCCCGGACCGGACGGCGGCCGCGAAAATGATCAAGCTGGTGGAGCGGATGCGTCGAGCCGGCGACAGCGTGGGCGGAATCATTGAGGGGCTGGCGCGCGGGGTTCCGGCCGGCTGGGGCGAACCCGTGTTTGACCGGCTAGAAGCCGATCTGGCCAAGGCGATGTTGAGTCTGCCCGCCACCAAGGGGTTTGAAATCGGGAGCGGATTTGCGGGTACGCGCATGACCGGCCGCGAGCACAACGATGCGTTCCGCATGAAGGAGGGCCAGGTTCACACGCCCACCAACCGATCCGGCGGCATCCAGGGCGGCATCAGCAACGGCGAGCCGATTTATTTCCGCGTCGCGTTCAAGCCGGTGGCCACGGTGATGCACGAGCAGAATACGGTTTCAACGGAGTTCAAGAATACGACGTTGAAAGGGCGCGGGCGCCACGATCCGTGCGTGTTGCCGCGCGCCGTGCCGATGGTGGAAGCCATGACCGCGCTGGTGTTGGTGGATCATGCGCTGCGGCACCAAGCGCAGTGCGGATAAGCCGCGCGTGGAGTCGGCGCTACCGGGTCATTCCGCGTTCGCTGGTGCGGATGAAGTGGATCAGGTACTGAACCTCCGGCAACGACGGCACCTCCTGCTCCACCTTGGTCAAGGCGTTGGAAATGGTCAGTCCTTCGCGGAACAAAATCTTGTAAGCCTGGCGCAAGGCATTCTGGGCGGCTTCGCTCAGGCCGTGGCGTTCAAGTCCAATTTTGTTGATCGTCCGGATCTCCGCCGGAGCGCCATCCGCGAGCATGAAGGGTGGCATGTCCTGACGCAGTTTCGAGCAGCCGCCCACCATTGAGAGTTTTCCGACGCGACAGAATTGATGCACCGCCACGTAACCCGCCAGCACCGCGTGAGCTTCCACCACCACGTGCCCGGCCAGGCCGGCGAAGTTGGACATGATGATATGATCGGCCAGCGTGCAATCGTGAGCGATGTGGGCGTAGGCGAGCAGGTTGTTGTGTGACCCGACGCGGGTGACGCCGCCTTCATCTGTGGCGCTGTGAATCGTCACCCCTTCGCGAAGCGTATTGTGGTCGCCGATCTCGGTCCGGGTCAGGCCGCCTTTCCACTTCAAGTCCTGCGTTCGCAGCCCGATGCTGGCGAAGGGGAAGATGGTGTTCTCCCGGCCGAGTTTCGTGTGACCGTCAATCACCACGTGCGAGTGAAGCCGGCAACCCTCGCCGAGTTCCACGTGTTCGCCGATGACGCAGTACGGGCCGATGACGCACGAGGCGCCCACCTTTGCCTGGGGATGAATGATGGCCGTGGGATGAATCATGTCCGGTGGGTCAGGCGTTCTGCACCATGAACGTCACTTCCGCCTCGCTCACCACTTCGCCGTTCACCTTGCAAACGCCGTTGGCCTTGCCGATTTTCCCGCGCGCCTTCGTGAGTTCCACTTCAATGATCAGCACATCGCCCGGGATCACGGGCTTGCGCCATTTCACGCTGTTCGCCGCCATGAAATACGCAATCTGGTTTTCCTGCTCGGCCTGCCGGATCATCATGATGCCCGCCACCTGGGCCATGGCCTCCAGTTGCAGCACGCCGGGCATGATCGGATGGCCGGGAAAGTGGCCGGGAAAATACGGTTCGCCCATCGTCACGTTTTTCAGCGCCACGCAACGATTGCCTTCCATCGTCAAAACGCGATCCACCATGAGAAATGGAAACCGGTGCGGCAACCATTTCATGATCTGTTCCATGCCTGCCGCGCCCACTCCGGCGGCGGGGATTTCCGCCGGCAGGGCGGGCTTGGGGAAAGACGCCGGCGGTGGCGGCGGGGCAAACGCCTGGGCGACGCGCTGGGGCTTGTGCATCTGTGCCACGATTTGCCGGGCCATTTCGCAATTGCCCGCATGGCTGGGCTTCACCGCGATGAGATGCCCGTGAATCGGCCGGCCAGCCAGCGAAAGATCGCCCACGATGTCGAGCATCTTGTGTCGCACAAACTCATTCGCGTAACGCAACGGCTCGGTCGTCAGCACCGCATCCTCGCGGATCACGACGGCATTTTCCAAACTGCCACCGCGGATCAATCCATGTTTGATCAGGTATTCAATCTCTTCGTAGAAACAAAACGTCCGCGCGGAGGACAAATCCTTTTCCCACGTCGTGGGCGTGATCTCGGTGCTGTAAAACTGGGTGAACCTTCCGCCTTTGTCCGCGCTCGTGCAGGTGATCTTGAAGCCGTCGTCCGGAAACAGGGTCATCATTGTCTCCCCCATCGCCAACTGGATCGGCTCGGTCACGACATACGGCTCGCGTTTCTCCGGCAGCGGCGCCAGCCCGGCGGTCTGGATCAATTTGCAAAACTCGCGCGAGCTGCCATCGGCAATCGGCGGCTCGTTGGCGTCCAGTTCAATGATCGCGTTGTCCACGCCGTAACCGGCGAACGCCGCCAGCACGTGCTCGACGGTGTGAATTTTGACATTGCCCCGGGCGAGCGAGGTGGACCGGTTCGTCTCGGAAACATGCTCTACCCGGGCTTCGATCTCCGGTTTGCCCTCCAGGTCCACGCGGCGGAAACAGATTCCGGAATTCGCGGGCGCGGGCAGGAAAGTCATGGTGACACGATTGCCGCTGTGCAGGCCGGTGCCGGAAAAGCTGGCGGGGCGATTCAGAGTCTGCTGCTGTAGCACGCCGCATTAGACCAAAACGCGAACGGCCTTGGCAAGTGGAGACGGCACAACGTCCAGGGGAAAACGCGCTGACGATCGGATGCGAGTGTTGCGAGCCGCCGTTATCCGGGTGGCGGCGATTTGAGTTCCGCCAGCGAGACTCCTTCCCGCCGCTGGATTGTAGCTTCCACTTTCGGCACGAACATCTGCGTCTCCGCCGGCAGTTCGGTGGCGATGCCATCAAAGCTGCGCGTCTGGCTGCGTTCGAGCAGGCCGTGAACTTTCCCCTCGCCGGCGTTGTAGGCCGCCAGCGCCAGTTGCCAGTTCCCAAAGCGGTCATACAGATGTTTTAAGTAGCGCGCCGCCGCCTGTGCGCTCGGCTCGGGTTCATAACGTTGGTCGAACGGCCAGCGGCGCAGGCCAAGACTTTTGGCCGTCTCGGGCATCAACTGGAACAACCCCGCCGCCCCCACCGGACTGCGCGCCTCCGGGTTGAAGCCCGATTCCACCTCCGCCACCCACACCAGTTGTTCCGGCACGTTTTCGGCGGCGAAGATGGGTTTGAGTTTCGACACGAGATTGCTCGCGCCTTTGGGCCAGTCCGTCTGGCTGAACTTCAACCGCCATGCTTGGCGCTCGGCGACGGGCGACGGATTGGGCGGGAGCTTTGGCGGCTGATCGGGGGCGCTATTGGTCGCCGGCAATTGAATGCGAAAACTTTCCGCCACCTCAAAATAGTCAAGCCGTGTGCGCAACCAGGCGGCGTAGGGGCGGGTTTCCGCCTGCGCGTCGAGCAGCGGCAGGACGACATTGGCCGCCTGCTTCAGCGCCGCCAGATCGAGCACGTCCCCGCGCTTGAGTTCATCCTGAAACTGGCGCAAGAATTTTTCCACCCGGTCGCGGTCCACCTCGGGCAGGGCGCGCAATACGTCCTCATCGAGATTATCCTGCGCCCAATCCTGCGCGGCGGCGATCACCTGGTCCGGGTCCAGTTCCAACTGGGCCGAGGCCGGCCCGGGAAATCCCGGCAGCGCCAGCGCGCAAATCAGCATGGGTTGGTAAAACTTCATCGCAATGTCCTCTTCCTATTCGACGCGCGCCCGGCCCGTGTGTTCATCGGCGGCCATCGTACCACGAGTGGCAGGCGGCTTTGTCCCGCATCACCCGCTCCGGGCACAGCGCCGCCCGCACGATGAAGCGCAGATGTTCCCCCAGCGTGTAAAGATGCACCTTGCGATCCGAAGTCAGCAGCGGATGGCGGTGCAACACCACCACCTCCCGGCCCGTTGCCGCCGCCAATTCGTGCAACCGCCGGGTCAAGTCGAGTTCTTCGCCGGCGAAAAATTCCGAGCTGAACCCGCCGAGCTTCCGGAACGCCGCCGTTTCGCAAAAGATGAACGAACCCGCCAGCAAGCGGCGCCAACGGCTCAGCCCGTTCCACAACTGCGTCACCAATCTGGCCATGCGGTGGGTTCCGTCCAGTCGGACGGTGGCCCCGCCCGCCAGGCATCTGCCCGTCGCGATTTGATCGGCGACTTCCGTCAACAACTCCGCGCCGGGCCGGGAATCCGCATCCACAAACAGCAGCCAGTCGCCCGTCGCGGCCGCCGCCCCGCAATTGCGCGCGCGGCCAATCTGGTTGATTGGCTCAAAGACCACCCGCGCGCCGGCGGTGAGCGCGATTTCTGCTGTTCGGTCCGTGGAATTGTTGTCGCACACGATCAGTTCCGATTCCCAGCCGCGGCCGGTGAAGACGCTCCGCACCGATTGCAGCTGCGCGAGGGTGGCGGCGAGCAGCCGTTCCTCGTTGAAGGCGGGGACGATGATGGAAATTTTCACTGGTGCAAACGTGTCCCAGGAATGGAACGACGTCGAATTGTGGACAGGCGGCCGATGGCCGACGAGACATTTCGGTTTGAACCGGGGGCGCTTCGCGGTAGGCTGGGAGCGGCGGTGCTTGCTTCATGCCGCTTTCGGGCCGGCGCTGACACCGGGAATTCGTAAACACGGGATTCATTTATGAGCGACATTCGATTGAAATACAAAGAGACGCCGAAGGCCGGACTCGGGGTGAAGCTTTTTCGCGCGGGGCTGGTCGTGCTCCTGTTGCTGCTCATCGCTTACTTCGTGGCGAGCAGTTCGTGGTTTCTCAAATCCGTGGTCCTGCCCCGCGTCGGCGCCGCGCTCAACTCCACTGTGACCGTGGCCGATATTGAACTGCACCCGTTCAGCGACCTGACATTGGAGCAACTCAAGCTGACCCCGAACGGCGCCGAGACCCTGCTCGAAGCCAAACGCGTTCACGTCGGCTACAGCCTGCTGGCCATCCTGCGCGGCAACCTGCTCGTCGAAGACGTGACCGTGGATTCACCCATCCTCACGCTCGTGGAAAATGCCCGCGGCCTCAGCAACCTCCCCGTGCTGCCGGGGTCATCCGCTCCCGCCAAACCGGCCTCCGCGCCGGGCGCGCCGCCCCAGCTGAACCTCAAGTCCCTCGCGCTCAAGAATGCCACGATTCGCCATACCCGGACGGCGTTGAACGGTGACCGGGTGGTGACGGAGCTGGCGAACGTGAATGTTTCCGTGAGCAATGTGAAAAACGGCGGCGACGGCAAGCTCACTTTTTCCGCGGCGCTGGCGCTGGACAAGTCCACGGCCTTCCCCGCTTCGGCCGCCAATCTGCAATCGTTGCTGACGGGTGACTTCGCCTTCAACCTGCTCGACAACCTGAAACCCAGTTCGATCAAGGGGCTGGCGTCCTTCACGGTCGGGCGCGCCACCGGCTCGTTCGCCGAGCTTGGCGCGCTCATCGCCCGCCTGGATTGCGACATGACGCCGACCAGCATCCAGAAGTTTGCCCTGCAATTCAGCAAAGGCAGCACGGCCCTGGGCGAGGTGCGCCTCAGCGGCCCGTTTGACGCGGAAAAAACCGAGGGCAAACTCAAACTCGAAGTGCTCGCGATTGACCGGCAAGTGTTGAACCTGCTGGGCGCCGCGCGCGGAATTGATTTCGGCACCACCACCATCAACAACGCCACCGACATCACTTTGACCCAGGCCGGACGGATGATTTCCCTCAGTGGCCGCTTGCAGGTCGCGAAGCTGCAAGTGATTCAAGGCGCGCAGACGTCGCCCACGCTCGATCTGAATTGCGGTTACGACCTCACGCTGGATCGCATTGGAAAATCCGTGCTGCTCAAGGCGCTGAACTTCAGCGGCACGCAGAATCAGCAGGTGCTGGTCACCACGACGTTGAGCAGTCCGCTCACGATTGCCTTCGGCGACACCATCAACGCGGCCGATGCCTCGCTCGATTATACGTTGAAGGGACTCAACCTTGCGGACTGGCGCGCGTTCGCTCCCGGCCTCGAACTGGCCGGCGTCGTGGGTGCCAATGGCAAACTGTTCTCCAAGGACGGAGGCAAGCGGTTGAGCCTGGAGTTCGAGGAAAACATCAAGGGTTTCTCGGCCAGACTCGGAAGCGGGCCGCTCGCCGTGGATGAAATCTCCTTC
This sequence comes from uncultured Bifidobacterium sp., assembly GCA_964561105.1. Lineage (GTDB taxonomy): Bacteria > Verrucomicrobiota > Verrucomicrobiia > Limisphaerales > JADLHS01 > JADLHS01. The sequence continues at coordinate 24,163 of CAZLOH010000012.1, forward strand.
CGGGGCGCGCTCAATCACACCGCGCAGGACGACGCCCTCAAGGGCACGATCGCCTTGAATGGAATCAAGTTGCCCGACCTCGCCGGGAATCCCTTGCAGCTCACGTTGAATCTGGACACCGCCGTTTCCAACCAGGTGGCCCAGTTGAACCAATGCAGCCTCAAGCTTACCCCCACCCCGCGCGCCCGGAATGAACTGACCCTGACCGGCCGGGTTGATCTGACTGACCCCAAGGCGATTTCGGGCAATCTCAAACTCGCGGCCGATGCGCTCGATGTGACGGGCTATTACGATTTGTTCGCCGGCCAACCCGCCAAGACAAACGTGACGCTCGCGCCGCCGGTCGCCCCGGCGGCCACAAGGTCCAACACCGAGCCGCCGCCGGTGAAGCTGCCGTTTCACAACTTCACGGTGGAGGCGAACATCTACCAGTTCTACCTGCGCGAAGTGGATGCATCGGATTTCCAAACCACCCTGTTGCTGGACGGCAGCCACGTCCTGCTTGATCCGTTCCAGCTAAAGCTCAACAACGCGCCGGTTCAGGCCCAGGCCGACCTCGATCTCAGCCTGCCGGGTTACAGATACGATCTTACCTTCAAAGCCGATGGCATTCCGCTCGGGCCGTTGGTCAATACTTTTTCGCCAACGTATCGTGATCAAGCCCAGGGCACCCTGCTCGCGCAGGCCAGCGTGAAAGGTGCGGGCGTCACCGGGGGTAATCTCCGCACCAATCTGACCGGCACGGTGGACTTCAGCTTCACCAACGCCAACATCCAGGTCGTGGGACCGAAACTGAAGACTGTCCTCGGCGCCGCCTCCGTCGTTCTGGGTTCCTTCGGCGTGCCGGACTTGACGAGCTCGCCGCTTGATTACGTGACGGCCCGTCTGAGCGCCGGCGAAGGGGCGATTCAAATTCCCGCCTTCATCATCCAGAGTCCGATCTTTCGGGCGGACTCAACCGGCGCGATTCCCATTGCCGATGTGTTAATGGACTCGCCGCTCAACCAGCCGGTCGGGATTGCGTTGCGTCGGGACGCCGCCGCCAAGCTGGGCATCGCCAATATCCCCACGAACGAGCCGTACGCCAAGTTACCCACGTTCGTTCATCTCGTCGGTACGCTGGGCATACCCGGCGCCAAGACGGACAAGGCCCAACTCAGCAGTCTGGCGCTGTCGGGCATTGGTGCCGCCGTGCTCAAGAACGCCGGCGGTAAGACCGGCCAGGAAGTCGGCGGCGCGCTCAATGCCTTGGGCGCCTTGCTCGGCAACAAACCCGCCGCCACCAATCAACCGCCCGTCACGAGCGGCACCAACGCGGCCAGCACCAATCAATCGCCCGAAAGCGGTTTGCTGGACTTGTTTCACCGGTTGAAAAAGTAAATCGGCGGATCGGATGTCCGGCCCATTTCTACTGCCCGCTTTCAGCCGCAGTGAGCGGCAGTTTGTAGGGGTGTTGGCTGCTATTATTCAATCCAGAATCCGGTCAAAGCTGGATCCAGTTAATGCTTGCATTTCCTCAACGAAACGCCAGTGTTTGGCCGTCTGTAGATGGCTGGTAGCCTCCAAGCATGGAAAATCCTCAGGTGAACGCAGTTCAGTGATGATTTGAAACCCGGCAACCGGGAACAGTCTGGAAAGAGCGCAGTTGAGTCTAGGACAGTTTGACATCACATGAGTTCTAAATTGTTTGTGGGAAATCTTTCCTTCAAAATCACCGAGAACGACCTGCAAGACGCTTTCGCGGCGCACGGCACGGTCGTGGAAGCCAATCTGATGATGGATCGCGTGAGCGGTCGTCCGCGCGGATTTGGCTTCGTCACCATGAGCACCCCCGAGGAAGCGCAAAAGGCCATTGATGCCCTGAACGGCAAGGAGCTGGATGGTCGCGCCTTGACCGTGAACATCGCCCGTCCGCGCGAAGATCGCCCGGCTGGCGGTGGTGGGCGGCGTGAATACGGCGGTGGCGGTGGCGGTCGCCGTGATTACGGCGGCGGTGGCGGTGGCGGTCGTGGCCGCTACTAAGCGTCAACCGGAGATTATTTCAGCGGCGGAGTTCGGGATGATCCCGGACTCCGCTGTTTTTTTGGTGGAGACAAATTTGGACGTCGGGGCGAGATCAATGCAGCGGCATCGGCAAGGCGGGAATCACTTGCCGACCGGCTACCAGCCACGTTTACTGGGCGCGTGTCGCTCGCGCCTTTGCTGAACCTGACTCATCCGCCATCGAAGTGCGGCGCGTTGCTGGTAAACCAGCGACCCGTTCCACTGGTGTTGGTTCGCAATTCCCGCGCGCGGCGATTCGTGCTGCGCCTGCGCCCGGATGGTTCAGCCCGGGTGACAATTCCTCGGGGCGGCTCCGAGGTCGAGGCCCGGCGATTCGTCGAACGGAATCGAGGCTGGCTGGAACGGCAACTCCAGCGCCTGGCCCAACGCCCCCGCCCACCGAAAGAATGGCGACTTGGAATGGAAATCCTGCTGCGAGGTGAGCCGGCGAAGCTGACCGCCGGCGCAAACGGCGGGCGCGGTCTGGTTTGCTTTGGGAGCGAACATTTGCGAGTGGCCAATCCCGGCGGAGACCTCCGGCCAGTAATTGAACGCCATCTGTGGCGTCTGGCCGCGCAGGAATTGCCGCCCAAAGTGCTGGCGTTGGCGGCGCGACACCAATTGACCGTGCGTCGCATCACGGTGCGCAATCAGAAATCGCGTTGGGGCTCCTGCTCGCGCCGCGGCACGATCTCGCTGAACTGGCGGCTCATCCAAGCTCCGGTCTTCGTTCAGGATTACCTCGTGCTCCACGAACTGATGCACCTGCGCGAGATGAATCATTCCGTGCGGTTCTGGGGCGAAGTCGAGCGGGTTTGCCCGGAGTACGAAATGGCCGAGCGCTGGCTGAAACAACATTCGGATTTACTCCGGTAGTCGTGGCCGTCTGGTTGCGAATCGGACTGCGTGCGCCTGTCCGGCGGATTCATTCCGGCGCCACCCAACTGATTCTTCAAACCTGGGCGCAAGCAGCCGGGCAAAAAATTCGCCTACCAAATCACAGCGCGTTCGTCCACGGGTCGCCACATCGGGCTTCCGGCTCGAATGTTGAAGGCTTCGTAAAACATCGGCACATTCAGGAGCGGCCCGAAACTGCGGAATCGTCCGGGCGCATGGGGATCCACCGTGATGAGGCGTCGCGCTTCCGCGTCCCGCACGTTGGTGCGCCAGATCTGTGCGTAGGAGATGAAGAAGCGCTGTTCGGGGGTGAAACCACCGATGACCCGGCGCTGGGTTGGGTCTTTACGCAGCGCGCGTTGGAGCGCTTCGTAGGCGATATTCACGCCGCCGAGATCGGCGAGATTCTCGCCCAGCGTGAGCTTCCCGTTCACGTGCAGGCCGGGCAGCATCTCAAAGGAATTGTACTCCTCCACCACCAGTTGCGCGCGGGCATCGAAGGCTTTGGCGTCGGCTTCCGTCCACCAGTCGTTGAGGTTGCCGTCGGCGTCGAACTTCCGTCCTTGATCGTCGTAGCCGTGCGTGATTTCGTGGCCGATGACCACGCCAATGGCGCCGTAATTCACTGCCTCGTCCAGGTTCACATCAAAGAAGGGCGGTTGAAGAATGCCGGCGGGAAACACGATCTCGTTCAACGAAGGATTGAAATAGGCGTTCACCGTTTCGGGGGTCATTTCCCACTCGGTGCGATCCACCATCTGGCCAACCCGGTCAATGGCGCGGCGTGCGGCGAACACGTCCGACCGGCGGACGTTGCCCAGATAATCGTCGCGGCGGATGGCAACGCGGGAGTAGTCGCGGAATTTATCGGGATAACCAATCTTGTGGGTGAAACGCGCGAACTTGGCGAGGGCCTTCGCGCGTGTGGTTTCGGTCATCCACGGCACCTTTTCGAGCCGGTCATGGAAAACCGCCTGGAGATTCTCCACCAACTCATTCATGCGCGCCTTGGCGGCGGGCGGGAAATACTTTTCCACGTAAAGCTGCCCGAGCGCCTCGCCGATGCTGCCATCAATCGTGTGGGCCGCGCGTTTCCAGCGAGGCTCCTGTTCCGGCTGGCCACTCAGAACCCGGCCGTAGAAATTGAAATTTTCCTGCTCGATGGCGGCCGACAAATAGGGGGCGCTGCGGTGGATGAGTTTCCAACGCAGATACGTTTTCCAGTCGGCGAGCGGACGCGTCTGCACGAGCCGGTTGACGGCCTCGAAGAACTCCGGTTGACCAACAATCGTATAGGTCGGAGCGGGAAGCGACAATCCGTCGTAGTAAATCTTCCAGGCGAGGGCCGGAGTTTTCACCGCGAAACTGTCGCCGACGAATTTGTTGTAGTTCTTGTTCGGGTCGCGCAAATCCACGCGGCTGCGGCTGGCCTGGGCGAGTTCCGTTTCCAGTGCGAGCAGCCGTTCGGCTTGCGCTTTTGCGGCGGCGGGTTTTTCGCCGAGGAACCCAAACATCTTCCCCACATGGAGCAGAAAGGCATTGCGTTGATCGGCGAATTCCGGCTTCAGATAGTAATCGCGATCCGGCAAAGAGAGGCCGCCTTGATCCACTTCGACGGCATAGACGGAACTGTCCTTGGCGTCAGGCCCGAACCCGATGCTGAACAGTCCGCCAATGCCGCGCACATGAAAATCCGCGAGCAGCGCGAAGAAATCCTTTGAGGTTTTCAGTTTGTTGATGCGCTTGAGGTCGGCGGCCAGGGGTTTCACGCCCAGTTGCTCGAGGCGATTGGTGTTCATGGCGGAGGCGAAGAAATCTCCAACCTGCCGCCGCGGCGTTGCCGGAGGCAGCGAATTCGCCGCCGCCGCTGCCGCCTCGAGGATTTGATGAATCAAGAACCAGTTCCGTTCGGCGAGTTCGGAGAACGAAGCCCAGCGGGCTTTGTCCGCTGGGACCGGATTGTCCTTCAACCACTGCCCACAGGCGAACTGGTAGAAATCATTCGTCGGTGACACCGACCGATCGAGGTAGTCCAGGGAGAAAGCGGGAATTCTGGGCTCGGTTTGCTTGGCGGGCGGCTGGCTGTTGCCCGGCGCCGCCAGGACGCTGCCGCCGCCGACCAAAAGACACAACAACATATTTTTTGTGATTGTCATAAATCAATATCGCATCGGCATTGTGCGTCCGGCGCAATCGGACCGGAAGCAGTTTCTTGCGGCCGATGAAGGTCGCCAGCTTTTCCGCTGGATCACCGTTCACGTTCCGTGGGAGACGTTGCGCACATGGTAGTTCGTGACATCAGGTGTAGGCGGGCGAGCCGGCGGGGCGACGCTTGCAGCCGGGGACTACGCGGGTCACACGCGACGAGCGTCCACCGCATATACTTTTCGTGCCGAACGGAATCGGTGCGGCGACTGCCCGTCGGTGCATCGGCCGCAAACTGACACCGGCACCTTCGTGTCGCTGCGGCTTGGGCAAATTATCCAACTCCTAACTCAGCCGACTTTGCGTAAAACACTTCAATTCCCTTGCCGCGCAATTGCTCGACCAACTCCATTGGCGCCTGGCCATCTGTCACGATGGTGTGATTTTTCGTGAGATCGCAAAGTTGCGAAACAGAGCGGCGACCGAGCGTGGTGGGGTCAGGGCTGCTTGAACTGCTCAAAGCGGGAGATGCGCGCCTGGATGTCGCGGACAATTTCATGAGGTTCGTGTTGGTCGCCGGTTTCCAGATGCGGTTTCAACCGTTCCAGCAAAGGCTGGACATCACGTTGATGACGCTGGATCAGGTTGGCGATGTCAGCTTCATAAACCGAGACGCGATCGAATAATCCCTGCCGATAAAGCGAGGGAAGCGCGTAAAGTTTGAGCAGGATCAGTCCCGCGGGAGTTGCGGTGGGAACTTAGATTTCAGCAAACCGATGGGTTGTTCCAAAACTTGCCTGAACTTCGGCAAACAGTTTATTGGCGGTCAGCAGAAAATCCACGCGCACGCTGCGGAACCTGCCACGGATAAAAAATTCACTTTGCTCCTCAACCGTGATCTCCGGCAGACTTGTGACCGAAGTAAGTGACATGAGCAGATCAATATCCTCGGTGTTCCGGCCTTCCACGTATCGCAACATCGCAATGCCACCAACCAACAGATAGTTAATCTTCCGTTCGGCCAACAATGAGAATAGTTCCGCCACGTCGCGGTCCGTGGGAAGCAAATTGGGTTGCTGGTTGCGATGGGTATTTTGCCCCGATGAGCCGCCGCCCTCCCACGCATCCGGGCCAAGCAACACGGCATGGCGCACTATCTCGGCAATACGCCGGATGCTGCCGCCTGGGGCGAGGGTGACGCTCATAATGCCGCCGGAATTATGGCATATCTGCCTCTGAAAGAAACGCAGAAGTTTCAAATACCGGAAGCTATTACAACTTCAACTCCCTTCGTCCGAAGCGGCTCAACTAAATCTACCGGCGCTTGGTTGTCCGTGACAATCGTGTGAACCTTGGAGAGATCGCAAAGTTGCGAGACGGATTTGCGCCCGAATTTGGTGTGGTCCAGGCACATGATCACTTTCGCCGCCGCGCGCATCATGGCGAGTTGGATGTCAATCAACAGCCCGTGCGAGTTGGTCAACCCTTCGAGCGTGATGCCACCTGCGCTCATCACGGCGACATCGGCATGAATCTTGGAGAACGCCTCCACCGCGAGCGGACCGACGAGCACACCGAGCCGCGGATAAATCACGCCGCCGCTCAACACGAGTTCCACTTTGCCGGCGGACGAATAGAGATTCGCGACGGGCAGGGAATTGGTCACGATTTGCGGCGATTTGTCTTCGAGATGTTTTGCGACGTGGAAGGTCGTCGTGCCCGCATCAATGATGACACTCTGATTCGGCTTGATGAGTTCCGCGCAGGCGCGACCGATGGCTTCCTTTGCGTCGAGTTGATGCGTGTCGCGCGTGGAGAAGGTGAATTCGTCTGACTTCGGGGCAATGAGCCGCGCGCCACCGTGCGTGCGCTTCAAATTTCCCGCAGCTTCCAGCACTGTGAGGTCGCGGCGAACGGTGGAAACGGACGAGCCGACGTGCTTGGCCAAATCTTCAAGCGACGCAAATTCAACCTGTTGGAGATAGGCTTCCAACCGATGTTTGCGCTCTTCTGCCGTCATTCTGGCAAGAGTGTGGAAGATATTGGTAGATTTTGCAACATATTTGTTGACTCTGGCATAAATCTCGCGAAAATCACCACTGTCATGGCTATTGCCGCATCCGCCCCACACCGAGCCGTCGTCGAGCACCTTGTTCGGCAGGCGGTGTATTCGCGTCTCGGAAAGCCGCTGCCGCGAGCGGCGTCCGCGCCGAATCCGCTCGTGGTGAACATCAGCGCACGCCATTGCCACCTGACTCCGGAAGCGGTGGAGCAATTGTTCGGCAAAGGTCATCAGCTCACGGTTCACAAGTGGCTTTATCAGGAAGGGCAGTTTGCGGCGAAGGAAGCCGTGACGCTCATCGGGCCGCGCAGTCGCGTGATTTCCAATCTGCGCATCCTCGGTCCGTGTCGGAGTCTGAATCAGGTTGAACTCGCCTACACCGATGCCATCGCGCTTGGCTTCGACATTCCGTTGCGCGCGTCCGGCAACATCAAAGATACGCCCGGCGCGATGCTCATGGGCCCGAACGGATTTTTTGAAATGCCCGATGGGGTGATCCGTGCGCTGCGTCACGCGCACCTAAGTCCGACTGACGCGGAATTTTACGGCGTGAAACACGGCGATTGGATGAAGCTCAAGATCGGCGGCGATTGTGGCATCACACTCGACAAGATGCTCGCGCGCGTGGACCAGAGTTTCAAACTCGAGGTTCACATTGATACCGACGAAGGCAACGCGTGCAACCTCCAACCCGACACGTCGGTGGAACTTGTGAAATAAGTCCGAAATCCGAATGAAGAAATCCGAAAGAAATCCGAAATCCGAAAACCGAGTCGCTGTTTTGGCGTCGGTCGGGAGCGGTGTCTTCTTTCGGGCTTCGGACTTCGGGCTTCTTTCGGATTTCGAATTTCGGCTTTCGGATTTTTCCAACCATTAACCCAAACAGGAGAAAACAAATGAGTGAAGCACTAGGAATGATCGAAACCAAAGGTTACATCGGCAGCGTCGAGGCCAGCGATGCGATGGTCAAGGCCGCCAATGTGAATCTTGTCAAAACCATCCCCATCGGCGGCGGTCTCATCACCGTGCTCGCCAAGGGCGACGTCGGCAGCGTGAAAGCCGCCGTGGACGCCGGCTCGAAGGCCGCGGCCAAGGTCGGCGAACTCGTCAGCTCGCACATCATTGCGCGCCCGCACGAAGACTTGTTGAAAGCCTTCGTCGTCAATGCCGCCGTGAAATAATCCATCAACCAGCAACTCTCAACTATCAACGAATTATGGCACAACAAGCAGTTGGAATGATTGAATGCAAGGGGCTTTGCGCGCTCATGGAAGCGTGCGATGCCGCGCTCAAGGCCGCGAACGTCACCATGACCGGCTGGGAAAAGATCGGCAGCGGATATGTCACCGGATTTTTCCGGGGCGACGTCGCTGCTGTCAAAGCCGCGACCGATGCCGGTGCGGCCGCGGCCGCGCAAGTCGGCTCGGTCGTCGCCGTCCAGGTGATTCCGCGTCCGCACGACGATTTGGGAATTCTCGGCAAGTGGTTGCAATAAATTCAAAATTAAAAATGCAAAATTCAAAATGCCAAGCTAGCGCGCGAACTCATTTTGAATTTCTAATTTTACATTTTTAATTGATGAAAATCCTCGTCGCCAATATCGGCAGCACCTCGCTCAAGTGGCGCTTGTTCGACTGCGCGAACGACGCCGAGCGCCTTTTGCACAAGGGCTGCTTCGAGCGCGTGGCTGATTATCCGAAGGCGATCGAGGATTGCCTGGCGCAGATCCGCGCGGCGCGGGCGATTGCCAGCGAAAGCGAAATTGCGGCGGTCGGTTTCAAAACCGTGATCGCCAAGGGCGTCAACGGCTGTGTGCGCCTCGACGAACGCGTGCTCGGCGCGATGGAGGCTTACAGCGGCCTCGCGCCCGCGCACAATCCGGCTTACATCACCGGCATTCGCCTGTTTGGGAAACGCATGCCCGGGGTGCCGCTGGTCGGGTTGTTCGAGACCGCGTTCTATCAATTCGCGCCCGAGGCCATGATGCGCTACGCCGTGCCGCAAGCCTGGCACGACATCGGCATCCGCCGCTGGGGCTTTCACGGCGCGAGCCACAAGTTCATCGCCGAACGCTCGGCGGAATTGCTCGGGCGCAGCGATGTCGCCGAGCGCGTTCGCAATCTTTACGTGGACGGCGGCAAAGCTCCTGTGAATGAACCGGCGCTGCGCGTCATCTCCTGTCATCTTGGCGGCAGTTCGAGCATCACGGGCATTCGCAACGGCGTCGCCGTCGGCACGAGCATGGGCATGAGCCCGCAATCCGGTTTGCCGCAGAACAATCGCGTCGGTGATCTCGACGCGGAAGCGTTGCCTTACGCGGTGAAAACGCTCGGCATCACGATGGAGGAAGCGCAGCGACAGCTTACGAAGGAATCTGGTCTTAAAGGCATCAGCGGCGTGTCGAACGACATTCGTGATGTGATCGAAGCCGGTGAGAAAGGGAACGCGAACGCCAGGCTTGCGATTGAAACCTACGTGGCCAGTGCGCGGCATTGGATCGGTAGTTACTTCTTCGAGCTAGGCGGCGCGGACGCAATCGTGTTCACCGCCGGCATTGGCGAGAACCGCGCGGAAGTGCGCCAGGCGATCTGCGCCAATCTCGAAGGCCTCGGCATTGAATTGGATTCCGCGCTGAACGCCAGCACGCACGCCACGGAAAACGTCATCAGCAGACCCGGTTCGCGCGTGAAACTCATGGTGATTCCGACGAACGAAGAATTCGTCGTCGCCCGCGAAACGAAGCGACTTTTGGAAAATTCCAGAAACTAACCACGAATGAACACGAATAGACACGAATGCCTTCTGCGGAGCGCGGCTATGGTCGAAGACCTAGCCGCAGCGCGTGGACATTTCGTGTGTGCTGCGACTGGTGCTACGCACACAGTCGCGCTCCGGTTCGTTGATTTGTGTTCACTAGTGTCCATTCGTGGGTTTCACTTTCTTAACAATTAACCATCAACCGAAAACAAACTATGCCTCAAGCCATTGGAATGATTGAAACGCGTGGACTGGTCGCCCTCGTCGAGGGGACGGACGCCATGCTCAAAGCCGCGAACGTCGAACTCGTCGGCCCGATGACGCAGGTCGGCAACGCCCTCGTCACTGCGGTCGTCGTTGGCGACGTCGCCGCCGTCAAAGCCGCCACCGACGCCGGCGCGCAAGCCATCAAAGCCATCAAAGGCGAAGTGGTCAGCGTGCATGTCATCGCCCGTCCGCACAGCGACGTAGAAGCGGTGTTGCCCAAGAAGAAGTAAAAAACAACCCGAAAACCGAATGCCGAAATCCGAAAGAAATCCGAAGCTCGAAGCCCGAATTCCGAACAGAGCGGAACGGGTTCCGGCTTTTCGGAGTTCGGATTTCGGGCTTCTTTCGGGTTTCGGATTTCGGACCTCGGAATTCTAATTATGTTCCTCGCCAAAGTCGAAGGCGCGGTGGTCGCGACGAAGAAAGACCCGAACATGTCGGGTCGCAAACTGTTGTTGCTCCGCCCGCAGCTCGTGGACGAAAAAGACCCCACGAAGTTCCGCCCCGGCGCGAACACCATCGTGGCCGTGGACGCGCTCGGCGCGGGTCTTGGCGAGATGGTGATGTTCTGCCAGGGCAGCAGCGCCCGGCTCGCGCCCGGGATGAAAGACGCACCGGTGGACGCGGTCATCATCGGCATCGTGGACAGCGTGGACGTGCTCGGAAAACAAATCTTCAGCGGGAAGGCTTGATGAAGTTGTTTTCAACATGTGTCCCGAAGGGACAAAACGTGAATAGCCGTGGGCTTCAGCCCACGGTTATGCAATCAAACACATTCGACCCCGTAGGGGTCGCACAATTGTGGGGGCGATTTTCCGTGGGTTTCACCCACAGCTATTCGTGTTTGGCTGCTTCGCGGCCTGCGCTTAGTCAGCGTAGCGCAACAATTCCAGTTAACACAAAAAGGGAGAGGACAATTTGTCCCTCTCCTTTGCAAACAGCTTCATTTCCTAATTGATATGAGCGCAGTGAACGAAACTTTGATCCGTGATGTGGTGGCCGAGGTGCTCGGTCGCCTCGGCGGCGCGACGACAACCGTTACCACTTCTGCTCCGGCTGCTCCCGCGCATGCGGCTGCGAAAAGCGATTCGTGCGGTTGCGGCGGCAAGAAGGCCGCGACTACTGCTCCGGCCTTGCGCGGCAAGTACGGCGTGTTCGAAACGGCGGACGAAGCTTGTGCGGCGGCGCAGGAAGCGTTTTTGCAGTTGCAGCAGAAGGGCGTGGCTGCCCGGCGCAAAATCGAGGAGATCGTCAAGACGATGGCGGGGAAGAACGCCGAACCATGGGGCAAAATCGAATTTGAAGAGACGAAGATCGGCAGTCTGCCGCACAAGGTCGCCAAGCTTGGTCTGATCAAGCTTGTGCCGGGCGTGGATTGGTTGCGGCCGGATGCGATGAGCGGCGATCACGGCATCACGCTGGAGGAATACACGCCGTTTGGGGTGGTCGGCGCAATCACGCCCAGCACGCACTCGATTCCCACGTTGAGCGGCAACATCGTCAACATTTGCGCGGCGGGGAATGCCGTCGTGTTCAACGCGCATCCGAGCGCGGCGAAATGCGCGGCGCTGGCGGTGCGCGCCTATAACGAAGCGATCTACCGCGAGACGGGCATTGAGAACATCGCCTGCATCATCGAGAAGCCGACGCTGGATTCCTTCAACGCCCTTTGCAAAAACGAGAACACCAAGCTCCTGCTCGTGACCGGCGGACCGGCGGTGGTGAAAGCCGCGATGCAGACGGGCAAGCGCGCCATCTGCGCCGGCCCGGGCAATCCGCCCGTGTTCGTGGACGACACCTGCTGCCCGACGCGCGCGGCGAAGGCGATCATTTCCGGCGCGGCATTCGACAACAATCTTTTGTGCATCGGTGAGAAGCAGGTGTTCGTGCTCGAACAGGTCGCGGACAAGTTGATGCAGCGGATGGCCGAGAATGGCGCGGTGAAATTGAATTCCGCGCAGCTCGCGAATCTGACGAAGGCGGCGTTCACGTTCAAGGAAGGGCAGGGCGGCGGTTGCGCTCATGCCAGCGTGAACAAGGAACTCATCGGCAAGGACGCGAGCGTGCTGGCCCAGGCGGCGGGCGTGAATGCGCCCGCGAACACGCAGCTTTTGTTCGCCGAGACGGATGCGAATCACGCGTTCGTGCAGGAGGAGCAGATGATGCCGATGTTGCCCATCGTGCGCGTGAAGAGTGTCGAGGAAGGCATCGCGTTGTCGCTGCAATCCGAACACAACTACAAGCACACGGCGGTCATCCATTCGCACGACGTGGAAAACATCACCGCGATGGCGCGGGCGCTGGATACGACGTTGTTCGTGAAGAACGGGCCGTCACCGGCTGGCCTTGGTCTGGGTGGCGAAGGTTATCTGAGTTTCAGCATCGCCACGCCGACGGGCGAGGGGATCACGAATCCACGCACGTTCACGCGCGTCCGGCGGTGCGTGATGGTGGACAATCTTCGAATCTATTAAATCCGAAGATCGAAAACCGAATGCCGAAAGAAATCCGAAAATCGAAATCCGATGAGCGACAAGTCCTCGATGACGCGGAGCGCTGGGATTCGGCGTTCTGGATTTGGGCAGATTGTTCAACCTCAGACGACGGTGTTATGAGGGAAGAGCCGGCAGGCAAGTTGTCGCCACCAAGTCTCATGGAGCGAGTGGCAGTGTTTGGGGAACGGATTGTCCGATTTGCGAAGAAGATTCCCAGGGGCGTAAATCACCCGGAGAACCATCGGTTGATTGATCAATTGGTGGGTGCGGGTACGAGCGTTGGAGCGAATTACTGTGAAGCTGATGACGCAGTGTCCGGCAAGGATTTCAAGAACAAGATCGGGATCAGTCGCAAGGAATCCAAAGAAACGATGTTCTTTCTGCGGATGGCGGCTGCGTCAGAGGAATCATTGGCTGAAGAAGCCCGTGAGCTTTGGCGTGAGGCGAAGGAATTAAATCTGATTTTTGGTTCTATCTGGAGGAAGTAAATCCGATGACCGAAATCCGAAATCCGAAAGAAGGCCGAACACCGAAACCCGAAACGCACGCGTGGCTGGATCGTGCTGGTTTTGATCTGGCTTCGGGCCTCGGGCTTCGGATTTCTTTCGGATTTCGGCCATCGGATTTCGGATTTTAACCTTATGTTACTCGCCCGCGTTGAAGGCAACATAGTCGCGACTCGGAAACATCCGAGCCTCGATGGCTGGCGGCTCGTGATCTGCCAGCCCATCGGTGCAGATGGAAAAACTGAAGGTGCGCCGCAGGTGGCGATAGATTCGCACGGCGCGGGCATGCATCAGCAAGTGGTGATTTCGTCCGACGGCGCGGCGGCGCGCAAGGCCGTGGGTGATGAGAAAAGCCCGGTGCGCTGGTTGGTCATCGGTGTGGTGGACGAACATGAGCCGGGGGTGAGAGTATGAGAAATCCGAAACTCGAAATCCGAGGTCCGAAAGAAGCCCGAAGCCCGAAATCCGAAATCGGCGTGCGGCTGATTAGGGGCGATTCGGCTTCGGTCCTCGGTATTCGGATTTCTTTCGGTTTTCGGCCATCGGATTTCGGAATTGTGATTGCATGAAACTCGGAACTGTCATCGGTCGTGTGACGTTGAGCAAGACGGTGAAGGCGCTCGAAGGCGGGCGGTTTCTCATCGTCAGCCCGTTCAGTCGCCAGCAGTTCGCGGCCGGATTGGATGCGCCGACGAGCTTGGGCACGGATCCGAGTCTGGTTGTCTATGACGACATCGGTGGCGGTGTGAAACAGATCATTGGCTACGAGGAAGGACGGGAGGCGGCGCAGCCGTTCAAGCAACCGACGCCGGTTGATGCGATCAACGCCGCGCTCGTGGACGAGATGTTTTACAAGCCGTGGAAATGAATTCCGAAACACGAAATCAGAAATCCGAAAGAAGACCGAAGTCCGAAACCCGAAATAGCGATTCGGACGGTGTCGGTGCCCAACTTCGGCCTTCGGTGTTCGGATTTCTTTCGGATTTCGGGCATCGGTTTTCGGATTTGAAATTTGAGTCATGAAAAATGTCATTAGTTTGAAAGACCTGGAGCAGATGGTTCGCAACGGGCAGAGCCTGAGCAATCTGCCGGCGGACGCGATTTTGACGCCGTCGGCCCGGGAGTTTTTGCAGGACCGCGAAATGAATCCAAAGGCGGACCAGGGTGGACCACCGGCCAAAAGTTCCGCGACGCCACCGGCTAAACCGCTCACTTCAAAGAGTTCGAAGGCGGAGTTGGAGGCGTTTTTCAATTCACCGTATGCGTTGAATCTCAAGGAGCAGCTTTGTGACATTGGCCGGCGCTTGTGGGGGCGAGCCTATGTGGACGGCAACGGCGGGAACATCGCCATTCGCGTGGGCGAAGACATCGCGCTTTGCACGCCGACGCTGGTGAGCAAGGGCTTCATGAAGCCGGAGGACATGTGCCTGGTTGATTTCGAGGGCAATCAACTGGCGGGAACGAAGCGGCGCACGAGCGAAATCCTGATGCACTTGCAGATCATGAAACGGCAGCCCAAGGCGGTGGCGACGTGTCATTGTCATCCGCCGTATTCGACGGGCTTCGCGGTGGCGGGGTTGGTGCCGCCGACGTGCATGATTCCCGAGTACGAAGTCTTCGCGAGCGTGGCGGTGGCGCCGTATCGCACGCCCGGCACGCCGGAGATGGGCAAGTTGGTGGCCGATCTGGTGGACAAGCACAACACGATTTTGATGGCGAACCACGGCGTGGTTTCGTGGAGCCACAACAATGTCGAGGATGCCTACTTCAAGATGGAAATCCTGGAGGCGTATTGTCGGACGGTGCTGGTGACGGCGCAACTCGGCAAGCCGCCGCAAACCATGACGCCGGCCCAGCTCCAGGATTTGCTCAAGATCAAACACAGCCTCGGCATCCCCGATCCGCGCCACGGTTTGAAGGAGTGCGAGCTGTGTGACAACGACGAATGGCGTCCGGGGGTGAGTTGCGCTGTGCCCGCGAAAGAATCGTCCGGTGCGGGCTTCGATCCTGAAGCGGAGAAGGCGGTGCAGGCGATCACGGAACAGATTCTGGCGCGCATGAAATGAAATGAATAATACGAAACCCAAATCCGAATTGATGCTGCGACTGCAAGGTTGTTGTTCAGTCTCCGAATATTGGAATTCGCGGCTTCCCGCCGCTCTCAACTGTGCTAAACTATTTCCAGCATGAGCACCGTCACGCTTGAAATTCGCGAAGAGTTCACCCGCAGCTTCGGTAGCACCGAGGAGGAAGTGAAACGTAACGCGAAGATCGAACTTGCGATAGAAATGTATCGCGAGGGCAAGTGGTCCACGGGCAAGGCCGCCGAGTTCTGCGATATGTATATTGGCAAATTCATGGACTTGCTGCGCGACCGCAACATCGAGAAGCCATACACGCAGAAAATGCTGGAGCAGGACATCGCCTATGCTCGCGGTCGTTTCTGACTCTTCGCCGTTGATTTATCTCACGCGATTGGGGCACCTCTCGCTGTTGCGAAAGCTTCACGAATCCGTGTTTGTTCCACAGGCGGTTTGGGACGAGGTAGCGGTCGGCGGAAAGGGATTGCCGGAATCAGCGGCGTTGCAGGAAGCAGTGGGTGATGGCTGGATCTCTGTCAAAAGTCCGGCTGGAAGTGCGTCAGTTCTGGGAAATGGTGCGAAAGACCTGGGGCGGGCGGATGTCGAGGCGATTCTGTTGGCGCGAGAACTTGGGGCAATCCTGCTCACGGACGACGCAGAAGCACGCGACGCAGCCGAAAGCGTGGCGGTGAAAGTGACAGGCACGGTCGGGTTGCTGGTTCGCGCTCGCATGGAGGGACACATTCCGCATCTCCAACCGGTTCTCGATCAATTACGCAAGCGGACGAATTTTCGCATGACGGAAAAACTTTACCAACAGGCGTTGCAGGAAGGAGGGGAGACGCCGTGAGCGCGATCAAATCCCTCGACACCAAACTGGCGGAGATCAAAGCGAACCGCAATTCGCGTGCGTTCATCATCGCGGATGCGAAGGATGCGGACATGGCGTTCGGGGTGCAGGCGACGGGGCGGCGGGGTTATCTCTCGCGGCGCGGCGCCCGGCCGGCGCAGTTTTCCCCCGAGGTCTGGTCGCGCGACGAGTTCGGTTATCGCAACCTGCCGGAATTCCTGGACATCATTCGCGAGATCACGCATCAGGGGCTGGTGGACATCATGTTGATGTCGGCCTACGTGAACGAACAGCTCACGATCAAGGAGGGGTTGTTCGCGCAATCGCACGTCACGCCGGCCGCGCGCGCGAATGACACGACGGATGTCTGGGTGGTGCGCCACGGTTGCTATGCGGCCGAGCCGTCGCAGCCATTTCGGTCGGCGAGCATTGATCAGATTCAATGCGGCGAGGTCGAGTGCGAGCGGGATGGGAGCGGAAACTTTCCAGGCGCAAACCTCGGTCTCTACTCCATCACCTACGTCAACGACCTGGAACAGGATCGCGACGCGTTGCTGGCTTACAAGGAATTCCGAGAGGAGGCGGAGCGAAAACAGTTCCGGCACTTTTTGGAAGTCTTCGATCCCAACGTGGCCAGCGGCATTGCGCCGGAAAAACTTGGGGAGTTCATCAACGACAACATTCTGCGGACGCTGGCGGGTGTGCCGGAGGCGGGGCGGCCGGCTTTTCTCAAGGTGGTTTATCACGGGCCGCGGGCGATGGAGGAGCTTTGCCAGTATGATCCGAACATGGTGGTGGGCATCATGGGCGGCGGGGCGGGTACGACCCACGACGCGTTCAAATTGATTCACCACGCGCAAAAGCACGGCGCGCGGGTGGCATTGTTCGGGCGCAAGATCAACAATGCGGAGCATCAACTGGCGTTCATCGAAATGCTGCGCTTGATCACAGATGGGAAGCTTAATCCGGAAGAAGCCGTGCGGGCTTATCACGGAGTGTTGCTGGGGAAAGGAATCACGCCGCAGCGTTCGTTGAGCGAGGATTTGCAACTGACCGAGCAGAACATGAGCTATGACGGCAACGCGGCGCGGCGCGCGGTGGTGACGGTGCCGGCGGGAGTGCCGGATCGCCGGAACGCGGCGGCAACCGATTGGCCCAAGCAGCCGGACGGCACGCCGGATTTTGCCGGGATGACGTCGGCGCAACGGCTGGCGTACGACGCCTGGCGGTTCGGCAAGAAGTTTGGGTAAGGTTTTTCCGCCCGCGCGCCGAAATTTTTCCGGAGTTCCGCTTTCCCGCCTTGCCAAAGATTTTTGTTCCCCGCAGACTGCGATTAGCTTGGAACAAACCTAAACGCATGATTAACGAGGCGAAGCTGGAACTGGAGGGAACAACGCACACGCTCCCGATTGTGGTCGGGACGGAAGGCGAGCGGGCGGTGGACATTTCAGCGCTGCGAGCCAACACTGGATTCATCACGCTGGATGAAGGTTACGGCAACACGGGTGCGTGCGTAAGCAAGATCACGTTCATTGACGGTGAGAAGGGCATCCTGCGCTACCGGGGCATTCCGATCGAGGAGCTGGCGGAAAAATCATCCTTCATTGAGACGGCGTTTCTGATCATTTACGGTCACCTGCCCAACCCCGCCGAGTTGCAACGTTTCTCGGATTTGCTCACGGCCAATCAGAATCTGCACGAAAACATGAAGTATCATTTCGAGGGCTTTCCGTCGTCGGCGCACCCGATGGCGATTCTCTCGGCGATGATCAACGCGGCGAGTTGTTTCTACCCGGATTTGATGCACGGCGGGCGGAGCGGGTTTGACGTGCATGCGGCGCGGCTGATTTCGCAGGTGCGGACCATTGCGGCGTTTTCGTACCGGCAATCCGTGGGGCGGCCGATCATCTATCCCAAGAATGCCTACAAGTACACGACGAATTTCCTGCACATGCTGTTCTCGGATCCGTATGACGATTACGAAGTGCGGCCCGAGGTGGCGCGGGCGCTGGACTTGATTTTTCTGCTGCACGCGGATCACGAACAGAACTGCTCGACTTCGACGGTGCGGATGGTGGCGTCGAGCCAGGCCAATCTGTTCGCGAGTTGCGCGGCCGGCGTGTGCGCGTTGTGGGGGCCGCTGCACGGCGGCGCGAATCAAGCCGTGGTGGAGATGCTCGAGGACATTCACGAGTCGGGCGATGATGGCTCCAAGTTCATTGCCGCCGCCAAGGACAAGAACAGCGGCAAACGGCTCATGGGTTTTGGGCATCGCGTCTATAAAAACTACGACCCGCGCGCCAAGATCATCAAGAAGGCCTGCGACGAAGTCCTGGTGTCGTTGAAAATAGACGATCCGTTGCTGGCAATCGCCAAAAAACTGGAAGCCGCCGCGCTGCAGGACTCCTATTTTGTGGAGCGCAAGCTGTATCCGAACGTGGATTTTTACAGCGGCATCATCATGCGCGCGTTGGGCATTCCGGTGGAGATGTTCACGGTGATTTTTGCGATTGGTCGCATGCCCGGGTGGATCGCCAATTACCGGGAGATCGCGGAGGATCCCAAGAGCCGCATCTGCCGCCCGCGGCAGATCTTCACGGGCAACACGCTGAACGCCTACGTGCCGCTGGCTGACCGGAAGTAGCGGTCGCAGACTGCGGCGATGAAAAAAATCCTGGTCATAGACGATGAGGAGTGGTTGCGCGAAATGGTGCGCCTCGCCCTGGGCCAGCGCGGGTATGAAATCATCGAGGCCCCCAACGGCATGACGGGAGTGGAAACGGCGCGCAAACAACTGCCCGATTTGATCCTGTGCGACGTGAACATGGAGAAGATGGACGGCTACGCCACCTTGTCCTCGTTGCGGAATGACGACGCGACCTCCGCCATCCCCTTCATCCTGATGACCGGGCTGGCCGACAATGCGGGGATGCGCCACGGCATGGAACTCGGGGCCGACGATTATCTGCCCAAGCCGTTCACCCTGGACGGGCTTTATGCCGCAGTGGAGGCGCGGTTGAAAAAGGCGCAACTGGTCAAGGCCCAGGCGGAGGGGGCGCTGGAAGATTTGCGGTTCAACATTATCACGATGTTGCCGCACGAACTGCGGACGCCGTTGAACGGCATCTTGAGCTACGGAGAAATTCTGGCCACCGAACCCGCCAGTCTCAGCTTCGAGGAAATCGCGGACATGGGGCAGACCATCCACCAGAGCGCGCGGGCCTTGGAACGATTGATCGAGCGTTTCCTGGTGAGCGCGCAACTCGAAATGGCGATGGCGGATCCGCAAAAAATCGCGGCGCTGCGCGGGAAACAGACTGCGGCGCCAGGCCCACTGATCGAAAGCGAAGCCGCGAAGAAAGCCGACGAGTTCAAGCGCCGCGCGGATTTGCAGCTCGAGCTGGCGGCAGAGGTCGCGGTATCCATGTCCGCGGACGACCTGGTTCGGCTGGCGGGAGAGTTGATCCACAATGCCTTCAAGTTTTCCGCGCCCGGAACGCCGGTGACGGTGAGCTTGGCGGCGACGCCCGAAGCGGTGGTTTTATCCGTGCAAGATCAAGGACGCGGTTTGGAGCCGGAGCAGATTGCCCGGGCCGGGGCGTTCATGCAGTTCGATCGCAAAACGCAGGAGCAACAAGGATTGGGGCTGGGACTAACCATTGCGCGACGGCTGGCGCAAATCCACGGCGGCGGGCTGACCATCCAAAGCGAGCAGGGCCGCGGCACCACGGTGACGGTGCGGCTGCCGCGGGTGAATTGAGCCGGCGGGGTGTGACGCGACGATTCAGCGCGACACCTGCCGATACAAATCCACCAGCCCGGGAATTTCGATCCGACGCGGCAATTCCTTTCCCGTACGATCAAACCGGCGTGGCGCTCCGTATTCGGCCAACTGAGCGAAGAGCAAGACGAGTGCGATCCCGACCAAAGGCGCGAAATCTATTCGACCCAGGCGGAGCGGCAGGAAACGCAACGGTCGAAGCACTTGCTGGCCAAGTTCGGTCAGGTGTTGCCAGAAGGGATGGCGACCGAAGTAGATGTAACTGTTGGCGAAATACAGGGCCAAAATTCCCGCCACGAGATATTTCCAGGACAAATAACTACCCACGCCAACCAGCAGCGCCTGGAGCCATCGTTGTCCGGCCACCGTGGGCTGAGGGAGGATGGCCGTCAACGTCAGCGGCCAACTGGCCAGCCACCAGACGGGAGTGAGGACGAGGAGCGGCAGCAAGAATTTCAACCCGCGCGGCCAGAGCTCCACGCGCCCGAGGTGCGCGCGCAACAATTGCCGCAGCGAGTCGCTTTCGCTCGCGCTTGATTTCAGGATCGAGAGCAACAACAACCACAGTTGGAACATCGTCAGCGTCACCCCGAAACTGTAGAGGGAAAAAAGCAACATGCGGTTGAACCTGAGCAGATCGCTGTGAAAGGGCAGGGAAATCACGGTCACGTCCACGGTGCCCGTCCAGCCGACGGCGGCCCCGATTTGCCAGTAAACCACCGCGCGCAAAAACAACAGGGCGACGAGCGCGCCGGGCAACTGCCAGTGTCGAAAGGGGCTGGTGTTTGTGCGGCGCAGCGTGCCGGCCAGCGTCGCGGGCGTGGAGCCGGCGAGCGGATCGAACCGGGCCGTGCGCCAGTTGAACCACAACAGCAGCGCCACCAGGTTCAGAATGAAATCAATCAGAGACATGAACGGGTATCTGGTGCGGCATGTCTGGTGTCGGGTGGCCCCTGCCGCACGGCTCTGCCTCGAACCCGGCACCGGATCCCGCGCTCCGTCTGGCTTACATCATTTTCAGCAGCGTGTCCGCCATTTCGCTGGGGGTGACCGCCACGCCGATGCCAGCGGCTTTGAAGGCGGCGATCTTGGCTTCCGCCGTGCCCTTGCCGCCGCTGACGATCGCACCCGCATGACCCATCCGGCGGCCGGGCGGGGCGGTTGTGCCAGCGATGAAACCGGCCACCGGTTTCTTGCAGTTCTTCGCGATCCACTCGGCGGCTTCCTCCTCGGCGCTGCCGCCGATCTCGCCGATCATGATGATGCCCGTGGTTTCCGGGTCGTCGTTGAAAAGTTTGATGGCATCCAGGTGCGACGTGCCATTGACCGGATCACCGCCGATGCCGACGCAGGTGGACTGGCCGACGCCGCGCGAGGTGAGCTGCCACACGGCTTCATAGGTCAACGTGCCGCTGCGCGAGACGACGCCGATGTTCCCCTTTTTGTGGATGTAACCGGGCGCAATGCCGATGCGGCAGCCGCCGTGCGAATCCTTGCCGGTGCCCGGCGTGACGATGCCGGGGCAATTCGGGCCGATGAGCCGCGTGCGTTTGCCTTCCATCGCCCGTTTCACCTTCACCATGTCGTTGACGGGAATCCCTTCGGTGATGGCGACGACGAGTTCCAGGCCGGCGTCCACGCCTTCGAGGATGGCGTCGCCGCAGAAGGCCGGCGGCACGAACACCGCGCTGGCGCTCGCGCCGGTTTGCTTCACGGCCTCGCCGACGGTGTCGAAGATGGGGACTTTCCGCCCGCCATGTTCGAAGACCTGGCCGCCCTTGCCGGGCGTGACCCCGGCGACGATCTGCGAGCCGTAATCCATGGAGAGTTGGGCATGCCGCGCGCCGAAGCTGCCGGTGATGCCTTGCACGAGAACTTTGGTGTTGGGTTGGACGAGGATAGACATGTCAAAATGTTGATTTCAGATTTAAGATTTACGATTTCAATTCAGAACAATTCCCTCTGCTGGGCTTTTCTTTCCTTAACGGCTCGAAGCAATCTGACCGCCTGCAAATCTTTTTCCCGTCCGGCGGCTGTTTTGGCAATGATGAGTGCGTCCAAACTCAGCATTCTAAATGCGCCAAAGGACATGCTGTGCAATATAGATTGTTCCCGCACCTGCTCAAATCCGCCCAATCCAGCGACTTCGCTCAAGCAATCCAGCTTGCCCAAATCCGTCTGCAAATAAACGTTCTTCAAGTCACTGAAACTGCTGCGGGTTTGTTCTAGCGGCAGCCGGTTCGCTGTGAGGCGATGGATCGGGTTCAAATCTTTGACCGCTGATTCGATCTTTCGGACATTGTCCTCGCCAAAAGGGCAGCAGATATCCAAATCAAACGTCGTGACCGGTACTCCATGATAGACCACGCAAAGCCCGCCGATGACCACAAATTCCAGCCCGCTGGCTTTGAGTCGCACGAGTAGGGCCTGGTCATTTTGTGCCATTAGATTGAACTGACTCTTGAAGCTCGATCATAAAATTGATCACCTGCTGGTGTTCGGCCAGCCGTTGTTCGGGTGTCTGTTTCAGCGATTCTTCGATAAGCGACATGTCGAATCCGTAATCGGCCGCTGCCCGCCAGGCCGGACCTGCGTCCGCCGGCATCATATACTCACCGTTCATCTGCGCCAATGTCGCTGTGTCAATCATGTCCTCAACTCGTGGGGTTGCCAGGGACGCCAATCACTGATGCCCCGCCTTCCGTTTATGGATGCCAACCGTGTTTCCGTCCGGGTCAAAAATAAATGCCATCTCGCAGACTGGCGTCGGGAACGGCTCCATCTTGAACTTCACGTGGTTCATCTTGAGGTGCGCGATGGCCTGGTCGAAATCCTCGACCTCCAGCGCGACCGAGCAGCCTTGCTCCGTGGGCTGCCACGCGGCCACGCCAGCCATGAGCGCGAGCGCACCCGGGCCGATCTCGTATTCCGTCCATTGCATCCCGCCCGCTTCGCCGTGAGCCATCGTCGGTTTCAAGCCGAGCACCGATTCGTAAAACTCCCGCGCCCGCGCCATGTCGGTGACGGGGTAGCAACTGAATGCAATCTCGGTGACTTTCATGTTCAGTTGTTGGGTTGTTTGGTCTTGAACACGTTGACTGGATTGGCGGCAACCGAAAATCCCGACATTCGCCGCCATATTCTGGCGGCCGACTCTCGCAACCGCTGGCTCATGGTGTGCCCGTTGCGCCGCCGGGCCAGGGCGGCTTGCGTCACCTGCTCGCGTAGGGTCGCACATTCCCGCTTGGCCTGTTCGTGTTGTTGTCCGAGTTCGATCATCTGCCGTTGCAATTCAATCAGCCGACGGTAAGCCGCCAAGCGGTCGCCGTTCGGCGGGTCGCCGGTTATCGGTTCGTCACCCGGTAACATCAGCCGTGGGTTGTGCGCCAGTTGCTAACGGCCCACAGCCTTGACTACTTTCTGCGCCGCATCGGCCATGCTGTCACCGGTGATGAGCGTCAGGCCGGATTCAGCCAGCGTTTTTTTGCCGGCGACGACGTTGTTGCCTTCGAGCCGGACGACGAGCGGGAGTTTCAGGCCAGTTTCCTTTACCGCCGCCACAATGCCGGTGGCGATGACGTTGCAATCCATGATGCCGCCGAAAATGTTCACCAGGATGCCCTTCACGTTCGGGTCCTGAAGAATGATCTTGAACGCCGCCGCCACCTGTTCCTTGCTCGCCCCGCCGCCGACGTCGAGAAAGTTGGCCGGCATCCCGCCGTAATGCTGGATGATGTCCATGGTCGCCATCGCCAGACCCGCGCCATTGACGAGGCAGGCGATGCTGCCGTCGAGCTTGATGTAATTCAGGTTGAACTTGCTCGCCTCGATCTCCAGCGGCGCTTCCTCGTTGAGGTCGCGCATGGCCTGAATGTTCTTGTGGCGATAGAGCGCGTTGTCGTCCAGCCCGATCTTGCCGTCCAGCGCCATCAACGCTTCCTTGCCGTCCGCGCCTTCGACGACGCAGAGCGGATTGATCTCCACCATCGAGGCATCACATTCCCACCAGGTTTTATAGACACCGGCAATCAGTTTCGCCCCAACGCCGATCAAATCGCCTTTGAGGCCGAGCGCGCTGGCGATCTTGCGCGCCTGATACGGCATCAGGCCGACGGCGGGATCAATCCATTCCTTGAAAATCTTCCCGGGCGTTTTGGCGGCGACTTCCTCGATGTCCATGCCGCCTTCCGTGCTGGCCATGACCAGGGGACGTGAGTTGGCGCGGTCGAGCAACACGGCCAGGTAAAACTCCTTTTTGATCTTTGCCGCCGCGGCGATGAGCAGGGTGTTAACCTTGCGTCCGTCAGGGCCGGTCTGTTTGGTGACGAGCACCTGGCCGAGCATCTGGCCGGCGAACGACACGGCTTCGTCAGCGTTGGCGGCGATCTTGACGCCACCCTGGAAGCCGCTCTTGAACGTGCCCTTGCCGCGCCCGCCCGCGTGGATTTGTGATTTGACCACGACCTTGGGGCTGCCGGCCGCGAGAATCTTTTCGGCGGCGGGCCGGACCTCGTCGAGGATGGTGCAAGGGATTTCCTGCGGCACGGCGACGCCGTATTGAGCGAGGAGTTGTTTGGCCTGATACTCGTGAATGTTCATGTCGAAAACCGGCTGGCATTGAACGCGAGTTTGCCGGTGAAATCAATCTTTTCCCCGGTGAGAAATCTTGCCCGACGTGGTGCGGCCCGGCAGATTCGCCCGGCATGATGTCTCGCGGTGTACTGGCGCTGGTGGCGCTGCTCGTCGGGCAGGCCGCCCCAACCGGCGCGGCGGCGGAGGCGTCCACGGCGCAAATCCACGAGCGGGCTTATGTGCGCTTCGCCGATTGGGCGCGCGGGCAGGGGCTGAAAGCAAGCTGGATCAAACGCGGCGAATCCGTGGAGCTGGTGAGAAACGGCGTGCGTCTGCAGTTCGCCGTGGCCTCCCGCGAGGCCAGTTTCAACGGCGTCCAACTCTGGTTGCTCCTGCCGCTGACGACGCGCAACGGCGAAGTGTATCTCTCGCAACTCGACATTGACAACACGTTCCGTCCGCTGCTCGCGCCGCCGCGCAACCCACCGGGCAAAAAAGTCCGGACCATCTGTCTGGATGCCGGTCACGGCGGCAAGGATCCCGGCAACCGGGTCGGAGGCCGCCAGGAAAAGGAATACACACTGCGACTCACCCTCGAGTTGCGCGACCAGCTGCGGCAGGCCGGGTTCAAGGTGGTGCTGACACGCGCCGGCGATAGTTATCCTTCATTGTCCGACCGGCCTGGCGCCGCCCGGCGCGCGCGCGCTGATTTGTTTCTCAGCCTGCATTTTAATGCCGCAGAGAATGGTCGGGCGGATGCGCGCGGGTCGGAAGTTTACGCGCTGACGCCGGCCGGCGCGGCCTCGACCAATGCGCGGGGCGAAGGTGCGAACACCGGGGCGTTTCCTGGCAATCGGTCGGATAGCGCCAACCTGCTGCTGGCCTTTCAGATTCAGAAATCGCTCCTCGGCCAGTTGCACAGTGAAGACCGGGGCGTGCGCCGCGCCCGGTTCGAGGTGTTGCGCGAGGCCACCATGCCGGCGGTTTTGATCGAGGCGGGTTTCCTCTCGCACCCGGTTGAAGGCAAAAAGATTTTCACCGCGGAATATCGCCGGCAGATGGCCCGGGCGATTGTGGCGGGAATCCAAGCCTACCAAAAAATCGTCGAGCGATGAGAATGACATTTCAAGCAGTGATTTCAAAATTCGTGGCCGCCGAGGTAACGAGGCGGAGGGTTTCACGCATGGGAGGTTTCCGCCTCCTCACGTCGTCGGCTACGGGGAAAGGGGATTTTGAAACTGCTTCTGAAGCGCGTGACTGATTGAAAATTGAACTCGCGGAGCTGCGAAGCGGAATTAACATCGTGAACTTGTGGAGTGCAGCGAATGAGCATTGTTACCAAGACGGGGGACAAAGGGATGACGGCCCTGATGTATGGTCGGCGGGTCAGCAAGTGCCATGCGCGCGTGGAAGCCTACGGCTGCGTGGACGAATTGAACACCGCGCTCGGCCTGGCTCGCGCGTCGGCCGGACACGATTTCGTCCGGGACAATCTGCTGCTGATCCAACGCGATCTCGTCACGCTCATGGGTGAACTGGCTACGGCAGTGGAGGACTTGCCGCGCTACGTCAAGGATGGCTACACGCTGGTCACGTCGTCCCTCACGCACAAACTCGACGCGCTGGTAAAGGAAATCGAAGCGCAAAGCGTCTCCTTCAAAGGCTGGGCCACGCCCGGTGCGTGCGCCAGTTCCGCCACGCTCGATGTGGCGCGCACGGTCTGCCGCCGCGCCGAGCGACGCGTGTGCGCGTTGCAGGAAGCGGGTCAACTCCAGAACTCGGAGATTCTCATTTATCTGAACCGGCTGGCGGATTTGCTTTGGCTGCTGGCCCGGTGGGTGGAAACCCAATCGGTCGTCCCCGCCGCCTCGCCCGGGGAGTGAATTCTTTCCACCCAGGTTCGCGCTTCGAACCTTCAACTCGTGTCACGAAGAGAGTGCGGTGGCATCGTGCCTGCCGCCGAGGGGCCGGTGCGAGCAGGACACCGGTTGTGCTGACGCAGTTGGCGCGAGTTGCCCGCCTTTGGTGAAGCTTCGAGGCGGCTCGCGCTGGTTTGGAAGCTGCTCCCTCACAGGCCGGATGTACCGTAAACCACAGGTTCCGTCCCAATTCCGAACAGAGTCTTGGGTGGATTGTACGCAACTCCGTCACGGAGTGGCCGGCGCACGGTCCACCCCAGGAGCGGAGGTATTGTGCTGAAGTGGTTCTCCAAAATTTCCATTCGGGCGAAGCTCACGTTGATCGTGATGACGACGACCTGCGCGGCGTTGCTCGTGGCGGTGGCCACGATGAGTGGGTTCGATGAATTGACCTCCCGGCGCGAGATGCAGGACGACGCGGAAGCGACCGCGGATATCATTGCCCACAGCACGGCCAAAGCCTTGAGTTTAGGAAACCAGCAAGCCGTGTCGGAGATGTTGGGCGTGTTGCGCGCCAACCCGCTCGTGCAGGCGGCGGCGGTTTATGATCAAGACGGACGACAGTTTGGGAGTTTCATCCGGCCGGGCTACCAAACCGGATTGCCGGAATCCCGGCCGCAAACGGTGGCCGAGGCCGGCAGCGGCCGGGTGGAAATCTTGCGATCGATCGAGATGAACGGCGAGCGGCTGGGCACAGTGTTGCTCCGCCTCGACCTGCGGGAACTGAACGAACGCCGGATGCGCGGGCTGTGGGTGAGCCTGAGCGTGCTCCTGGCGGCGGTTGGGGTGGGTTATCTGCTGGCGGCGCGGTTGCAACGGTTCATCTCCCGTCCGCTGCTCCACCTGGCCGAGGCCGCGCGCACCGTGGCCGAGGCGAAAGATTATTCCATCCGGGTGACCAAACCGGCGGACGATGAGTTGGGCCAGTTGGTGGAGGGTTTCAACGGAATGCTCTCGCAGATTGAAGCGCGCGATCGCGCGTTGAGTCAGGCGCGGCTCGAATTGGAGCAACGAGTCGAGGAGCGGACGCACGAGCTGTTTGAGGCCAATCGCAGTCTGCGGGACGAGGTGAATGCGCACAAACGGGCGCGGGTCGAGTCGGAGGCACTGTGGAAACAATTGCAGTCCGCGTATGACAACATCAAGCGCGAAGCCGGCGAACGAGCGCAGATGGAGCAGGCGTTGCGTTTGTCGGAGGAACGCTTTTCCAAGGCGTTTCGCGCCAGCCCGGTGGCGCTGGCCATCCTGCAGCGGCGCAGTGGATTGTTTGTGGATGTGAATGATCGTTTTGCCGAACTGGCGGGCAGCACGCGGGAAGCAATCATTGGCATGGAGATGTTCGGGCTGACGTTGTGGGCGGAGGCGACCACGCGCCGGCGTATCGAGCAGTACCTGGCGGACGGCGACCCGTTGAGCAACTGGCAGTGTCAGATCGCGGGCGCGGGCGAGCGGAAACGGGTGGCGTTGCTTTCCGCCGAGTCGTTCGTGCTGGGCGAGGAACCGTGTGTGTTGTTGATGACGGAGGACATTTCCGAGCGGATGAATCTGGAGGGGCAGTTGCGGCAGGCGCAGAAGATGGAGGCCATCGGCCAGTTGGCGGCGGGCGTGGCGCATGATTTCAACAACCTGCTCACGGTTATCCAGGGTTACACGCAGTTGTTGCAGGCGACGCAGGCGCCGGGAAGCATGGGTCAGGAGGCACTCGGCAAAATCATCGGCGCCATCCAGCGGGCCGCGCAACTCACCAGCCAGTTGCTGACATTCAGCCGCAAGCAGGTGGCCCAGCCCAAATCGGTGGATTTGAACAAGGTGGTGACCAACGTCTCCGGCATGTTGCAACCGTTGCTGGGCGAGAACGTGCGACTGAAATGGCAGCCGGCCTCGGCCCTCCCGGCCATCCTGGCCGATGCCGCCATGCTCGAGCAGGTGCTGGTCAATCTGGCGGTCAACGCGCGTGATGCGATGCCCCGGGGCGGCGACCTGATCGTCCGAACCTTTCCCAGTCAGATTGACGAACGGGAGGTCCACTATCGCCCGCAGGCGCGCGCCGGCCTGTTCGTGTGTTTGCAGGTGCAGGATTCGGGTTGCGGCATGGATGCGCCGACCATGGAGCGAATCTTTGATCCGTTTTTCACCACCAAAGGCGTGGGCAAGGGGACGGGGCTGGGCCTGGCGACCGTTTACGGCATCGTGAAACAACACCAGGGCTGGGTGGAGGTGGCCAGCCAGGTGGGCGTGGGGACGACGTTTCAGGTGTTCCTGCCCGCGATTCAAATCGAGGCGAGCCAGACCGAATTTCTGTCTAACACCGGCGATGTGCGGGGCGGCGATGAAACCATTCTGCTGGTGGAAGACGAGCCGGCCTTGCGCGAGTTGGTCACCAAAGTCTTGCGGCATTACGGATATCAAGTCATCGAGGCGGCCCACGGCAAGGAAGCCATCAAGGTCTGGCACGACCTGGCGCCCAAGCCGGCGATGCTGCTGACGGACATGATGATGCCCGAAGGCATGACC
Organism: uncultured Bifidobacterium sp.; assembly: GCA_964561105.1. Classification (GTDB taxonomy): domain Bacteria; phylum Verrucomicrobiota; class Verrucomicrobiia; order Limisphaerales; family JADLHS01; genus JADLHS01. The sequence continues at coordinate 53,052 of CAZLOH010000012.1, forward strand.
GGTTGGGAACTGGCCGAACACATTCGCGGCGAATCGCCGGAGGTCAAGGTGGTGTTCACCAGTGGTTACAGCCCGGAAATTTTCGACGGCGATGTCAAGCTGGCCGGCCGCGCGAATTTTTTGCCCAAGCCCTTTCATCCGCGCGTGCTTGCCCGGACGGTGCGCGATTGTCTGGATAATTACGGCTGAACTTTGGCAACGGTGTAGTGCAGGAACATTTCCGAGCCGATCCGCCGGGCGGATTGCAATTCAAACCGGGTCGCCGCCGCCAGTGTCGCGAAACCCGATCCGTCCGCGATGGTCGGTGACTCCCGCCCGCCAAAAATTTTCGGGCAAACGGTCAGATGCAGTTCATCCACCAACCCAGCCCGGAACAGCGCGCCGTTCAACTCGCCGCCGCCTTCGCAGAGCAAGCGCTTTACTCCGCGCTGAACCCGCAACCAGCGCAGGGCCGTGCGAAAGTTGATTTTCCGCCGGCCGCAGATTTTGATTTCCGCCCCCAGCGCTTCAAGGCGGCGCCGTGTGACGGCGGGCATCCGTTGCGTGGTCAGGATGGTGATCGGAGAAAAGCGATGCCGGAAAACTTCCGCGCGCGGATTGATCGAGCCGCTGCCGCTGACGATGACGCGCCGGTTGTATTCGGCCAGTCCGCGTTGCAATCGCAACCGGCGGAAGCGCGCCGCGCCGGGACCCAGGTTGATCGCATTCAAATCCACCGTGCGCGCGCCGGACATCACCGCGTCGGCGTGCGTGCGAAGTTCGAGCAAATGTTCGTGGTCGCGCGCGCTACCGAACGACGAGAGCGCGCGATTGGCGGTGGCGATTTTTCCGTCCGCCGTCATGGCCATGTTCACGGAGACGACGGGCAGCTCTGAAATCGCGCGAGGCGTGCGCGCGCCGGACTTCGGAGTCGGTCTGGCTGGTGGCGGCTTCTGGCGCGAGGCTTTAATCGGCTGGCTCATTGGATGAGCATGGCATCCCCATAGCTGAAAAAGCGATACTGTTCGCGAATGGCCTCGGCATAGGCGGCGAGCATCATCGTGCGCCCGCGCGTTTCGCCCGGCGCGGCAAACGCGCTGACGAGCATCAACAGGGTGGAGCAGGGGAGGTGAAAGTTGGTGAGCAGGGCGTCCACAATCTTGAACTCGTACGGCGGGTGAATGAAAATGCGCGTGCGCCCGTGGCCCGCCACCAGCCTGCCGTGGTGACGTGCGGCCAGGCTCTCCAACACGCGGACGGTGGTCGTTCCCACCGCGATGACGCGCCGCCCTTCCGCCTTGGCCGCATTGATGACGTCGGCGGTGGTTGCCTCCACCACGAATCGCTCCTCGTGCATGACGTGGTCCTGAAGCAGTTTGGCTTTGACTGGAGCAAAGGTTCCCAGCCCGACATGCAGCGTGACAAACCGCACTTGCACGCCCTGGGCGCGGATTTCCTGGAGCAATGGTTCCGTGAAGTGCAATCCCGCCGTGGGTGCGGCGACCGATCCGGCCGGTTCGGCGAAGACGGTTTGATAGCGCCGGTGATCGGAATCGCGGAGTGCGCCCTCGCGATCCTCTGGTGAACGGTGGATGTAGGGCGGCAACGGGATTTCCCCCAGTTCCTCCAGCGCGGTGAGAATGTCCGGCGTGCCGTCGAATTGCAGCCGGCGATGACCTTCGTCGTTGGTGGCCCGGATGGCGGCTGTGATGGGCGTTGCGAGTTGTGGGGCGCGCGGCGTGAGGGCGATCCGGGTGCCGACGCGCGCCCGTTTGCCGGGCTTGATCAACACCCACCAGTCGTTGGTGGTATTTTCTTCGAGCAACAACATTTCAAATGCGCCGCCGGTCTCCAGATTCACCCCGCGCAGCCGGGCGCGAATCACCCGCGAATTGTTCAACACCAGCACGTCGCCGGCGCGGAGGAATTCCCGCACGTCCCGAAAGTGCCGATGCGCCACCACGCCACTCGCGCGGGACAACACCAGCAACCGCGATTGATCGCGTTGGGCGGCGGGCTGCTGCGCGATCAACTCGGGCGGCAGTTCGTAATTGAATTCGTCGGTGCTCATCTCCGACGACAGGCTAAACCATACGTCTTTCGATGAAAGCGAAAGCGATGTCCACGGGCCCGGAATGCTGACGGCACGCGGGACGAGCGGCACACGCGAAATGAGCCTACTCTGTTGCCGCCGCCATCATGCCGGGCGAGTGGGCAGGTGACAGGCTTGATCCGGTGTGTGGCGGGTGGGGCGAGCGGCCTCGCGAGCCGAACCTCGAGTGAATCCGAAATCCGAACCTCGAAAGCCGAAAGAAGCCCGAACTCCGAGATCCGAAATCGCTGGGCGTGCGCCAGCGAAATTGCGCGGACTATTTCTGGCACACCAGCAATCCTTCGGGCTTCGGATTTCTTTCGGTGTTCGTATTTCGACCTTCGGAATTCGCCCTCGGTGGGCCGAGCGTCCTCGCGAGCCGCCTTTGGGAGCGCCGTCGTCCCGACGGCACGTTGCCTGGCTGTTTCCGGCACGCCGACGAGACGCCGGCGCTCCCGGTAGGGACGCGTTCCACCCGTGCCCC
>CAZLOH010000012.1:55706-107129 GCA_964561105.1 uncultured Bifidobacterium sp.
CTTCGGGCATCGGACTTCGGATTTCTTTCGGCCCTCGGATTTCGGTCTTCGGAATCCGCCCCCGGTGGGGCGAGCGTCCCCGCGAGCCGCCCTTGGGAGCGCCGTCGTCCCGACGGCACGTTGCCTGGCTGTTTCTGGCACGCCGACGAGACGCCGGCGCTCCCGGTAGGGACGCGTTCCACCCGTGCCCCATACTCTGCCGGCTGAGTCCGAAATCCGAACCCCGAAAGCCGAAAGAAGCCCGAACTCCGAACTTCGAATGATTTCGCTCGAACGTGAGGACAATCGGGCGATGCCTCGTCACCGGTGATCCTTCGGGCATCGGACTTCGGATTTCTTTCGGCCCTCGGATTTCGGTCTTCGGAATTTGCGTATCGGTGGGGCGAGCGCCCCCCGCGAGCCGGAACGATCTCCCTCCTCAGAATCATGGGGTCAGAATGATGTGGTGATGATTCTGCCTCCATCATTCTGCCAAAGACTGCGGTGGAATTTTGTCAGGGCGCGAACCGGTGTTGTGTCGGTATGCTGTGAGAACGGCGCATCCGATAGGATCCACATTGGGTAGGCGGTGCGATTACACGCTCACAGCAAGCGAGGTTTCTCCGCACCTCAATCTTTTCCGACCCTTTGGCGATTGGGATCAATCGCCCCAACTGTCATCCGTGACAGCTTGGTCTTTGATGGTAAAATCCACTCCCAAGTCTCCCCACGACGCACCGCCTGAACAGGAAACACTGAACGACTTGTCTGCGGCGAACCTCTCAATGTTGATGGAGTAGGTTTCCCCATCGTCCAGCTTGCAACCATCTCCCCACTCGGCCAATCCCTTCGCCAATCGCTTGCGCAGCTCTGGCTTCAGCGACTCGACTGTGTTCACAATGGAATCTAGCTCCGCCTTCGTCGGCAATGACAGTGTCGGAACGAATGAACAAAATTCCGCGCCCCGATACGTGAACTCCCACCACTCGTGGTCGCGATGGAACGTGAACTCGATGCCTTCGAAGGTGATCTTCGGGTTCGGCTTCGATGCTTTGAAGAAGATGCTCATGTTGAGGCTAGCCCTTCATACCCCGAGACCCCAGAGCCGTCGAGCCGCAAAGTGGTCGCCCCGCCGGGCGCGTGTCCATCTTGACACTGCCCCGAGCGATGGCCGCGAAACGGTTCAACCTGAATAGCCGTGAGTGAAACTCAAGGTAGGGGTGGATAGGAGCGGTGTGATCCCTTCGAGGTCGAATCTGTTTCTGGACGGGTCGGTCACGAGAACCGTTTTGAGAGCTGAGGCAGTTGTGACATCTGTCTTGCGGATTCGTTCCGGCTGAGATCGCGATTGAGTGTCACCCCAATCGGTAGGGTGCGGACGGAGCGCGCATACACTATCGAGGGCTGTTTTTGTTATCCGAAGTGTTCGTAGTGAAAAGCGTCCGACGCGACCTTTTTTCGTGTGGTTCAAGGTGTGAATAACTTTTGAATAATAGTTCCGAAATGCTGTTGACAGGGAGTGGGCGAGGGTGTTTAACAGTGCGGTGTTGTGGGGCGTTTAGTGGTGAAGTGGGGCAAGAATTAAATCCCCTGTGAATAATGTCGAGCGGCAATACAGATAGGCAGATTTACAACTCGGTTTACCGCCACGGGGTGGATGAGAAGCGGCGTATCCAGATTCCGGCGATGTGGCGGCCCACCGAGCCGGGAATGCAGTTCACGTTGATCGTATGGCCGCAGCGAACTGAGGGGCCGTGTTTGCGGGTGTTGCCACCGAAGGAAATGGCCGAGTTGATGGCGGCGCTGGATGCGATGCCGAATGGGGACCGCAACAAAACGATTTTGAAACGCATCATCGGCTCGGAGTCAACGCAGGTGACGTTGGACAAGGCGGGACGGATTTGTGTGCCGGACGAAATGGCGCGCGCGGCGGGAATCACGGAGGAAGCGACGTTGGTGGGGTTGCTTGATCGGTTTGAGATTTGGGATCCGGCTCGTCACGAGAAAGTGAAAGCAGCCGATTCGGTGATGGCACCAGAGGCATTCAAAATGATGGAATGAGTATGAGCTTGGGAACATTACTGGCAGCGGGCAAAAGCTGGGCGGGAGGCGAAGGAACGGGTCGCTATCGGATGCGGGACGGAATCCGGTTGCCGAAGTTCATGTCGCCGCAAAATCCATTCAAGCCGGAGGCGGGAGCGGATACGTCAGCCACCGGGGCACGAGATGGGAGAGACGGGGGCCATGGAGCCAAGCCGGCGTCGGCGTTGCGAACGGGAAATTTTTCGTGGTTGGACTTCGCGGGTCGGGGAGTGCGGCGGGCGGTGTCGTTCTGCCGGGAGCAGAATCCGCTGGCGCGCCTGGGCCGGCCGAAGTTGCCAGGCATTCCGCGTTTCGGAAAGCGGCCGGTGCAAAGCGAGTTTTCGCTCGAGCGGGTGCAGGTGCTGCGAAGCGATCTGACGGACGCCGATCTGGAGATTATTCCGGCGGCACAACCGGATAAAACCTCGGATCGGCCGGCGTGGAAGAAGCTGACCGCGCGACTGGTGAGCGGACGGAGTGAACAAAAAACTGCGAACGATTGAGGAGCGCAATGCGCCGTGTCCAGTTACGAACACAAGCCGGTGATGTTGGCGGAGGTGCTGGCGGCGCTGAAGCCCGCACCGGGTGGGCACTATGTGGATGGGACGCTCGGAGGCGCGGGGCATGCCGCGGCGTTGCTGGCCGCGAGTGCGCCAACCGGCTGGCTCGCGGGTTGTGATCGTGATGGCGACGCAGTGGAAGCGGCGCGGCGGCGGCTGGCGGAGTTTGTGGGGCGATTTGAGATACGGCGCGGGAATTTTTCGGAGCTGGTGGAATGGATTCCGGCCGGCAGTTGTGATGGGGTGCTTTTGGATCTGGGCGTGAGTTCGCCGCAACTGGATCGGGCGGAGCGGGGATTTAGTTTTCAACAGGACGGGCCGCTCGACATGCGGATGGACGCGCGTGAGCCGCGCACGGCGGCGGAGGTGGTGAACACGGCGGACGCGGAGGAGCTGGCGAGGATTTTTTGGGAATACGGCGGGGAGCGTGATTCGCGGCGGCTGGCGCGGGCGATGGTTCACGACCGGGAGCAACGCCCGTTTCGGACGACGCGGCAACTGGCGGAGTTGATCGAGAGATTGTCGCCGCGGCGCGGGCGGAAGGCGCATCCGGCCACGCGGGTGTTTCAGGCATTGCGGATCGCGGTGAATGACGAGCTGGGGAGTTTGGAGCGGGGACTGGACGGGGCGTTGAAGCTTTTGAAACCCGGGGGGCGGCTGGCGGTGATCACGTTTCATTCGGTGGAAGACCGGGTGGTGAAAAATTTCGGGCGCGCGCGTGCACGGGATTACACGTTCGCAGGAACCGACGTGCCCGAGCTGCGAGCTCCGTGCGCGCCCGAATTACGGATGGTTAATCGCAAGGCGATCCAGCCGGGCGCGGTCGAGCAGGCGGAGAACCCGCGCAGCCGGAGCGCGCAGTTGCGAGTGGTGGAGAAACTGTAATGGCGAGGAATCGGAAATATCAATCGGCGGGGGTGCGGTTTGGGCCGGCGCTCAAGGCGCTGCTGTTGTGCGGCATCATCGGCGGGGCGGGCGTAGGTTACGTGTGGCAGAAGAGCCAGATTGATGAACTGGGCAACCAGATCCGGGCGCGGGAACATCGGCTGAAGGAATTGCGGCACCAGAACGGAATCCTGCGGCGACAGTATGCGGCGCTCGGCACCAAGGAATCACTGGACCAGCGCGTGCATGAGCTGAAACTCGGGCTGGCGCTGGCGCAACAGAGCCAGGTGTGGACGCTGCCGGAGCCGCGGGAGCCCGCGACGCCCCAGGTGGGCGCGCCGTTTCAGCAAGTCGTCTCGCAGCAGTTGCGCGCTCCGGTGCGGCAATGATTTTTTCGCCGCCGTTCGTGTCGCGGTCGTGAGGAACCGACCGCCGCGGACGGCAGGCGAAATTTTAGAAGTAGAAAACCAAACGCGGACGGCGTCCGCGAGTCAGAGCGGAAATTTTTTTGCCACCGCCCGTGACGTGTCGGCTGAGGAACCGACCGCCATGGGCGGCTGGTGAATTTCAGATGGCAAAACGATTGCAATTTCGGCGGCTGTTGCTGCTGGCGGGCCTGCTGGGGGGCGCGCTGGCGCTGCTCGCCTTCCGGCTGGTGGACCTGCAGGTCTTCCGCCATGAAGAACTGCAGGCCAAGGCGCAGCAGAACACGGTGCGCCGATTCCGCATCCCGCCGCGGCGGGGCGATATTCTTGATGCGCGGGGTAACCTGCTCGCGTCCAGCGAAGTGGTCAAAACCGTCTGTGCCGATCCGTCATTGATCGGCAATCGGCAGGCGGAGGTCGCGCGGGTGATCGCGCCGATCCTTGAATTGAGCGAAGGCGAAGTTTACCAGAAATTGCTTCCCCGGCAGATCGTCAATAGCCGGGGCGAAATGGTGGTGGACCAATATGTGGTGCTCAAAAAACAGGTGTCGGTGGAGACCTGGGAAAAAATCCGGTCGGCGATGGCCAACCAGACGTTCGGGATTGATGCGGGCAGCCTGACCAACCTGAAGAGCAGGACTTTTTATCACAACCTCCGCCATGCGGCCGTGTTCGCGGATCCGGTGGACGATCAGTTGCGGAAATATCCCAATCGGTCGCTGGCGGCGCACGTGCTTGGGTTCGTCGGCCGCAACGCGGATACCAACTCACCCAATTTTGGCCAACTGACCGGGGTGGATGGGATCGAGCGGACCTTCAACGAAAAGCTTTCCGGAACCCCTGGCTGGCGGTTGACCGAAACAGATCGAAGCCGGCGCGAAGTAGTGGCGCTCCGTGACCAGGATGTGCCGGCGTGCGACGGGTTGAATGTGGTGTTGACGATAGACTCCGTGTTGCAACATCTGCTCGAAGATGCGCTGGCGGAAGGGATGGAAAAAAGTTCTCCCGCCAATATCACGGGGATCGTGATCCGGCCGCGCACCGGGGAGATTCTGGCCATGGCGTCGCTCCCTGATTTCGATCCGAACCAGGTGCCGCGGGATCCTGAACTGCGACGCAATCATCTTATCTCCGACGTGATGGAGCCGGGGTCCACCTTCAAGGTGGTGGTGGTTTCCGGAGCGTTGAATGACCGGACGGTCACGTTGCGCGATCAGTTCAACTGCGAGCACGGCGTCTTTGCCTTTGCCGGCCGGCGACTGCACGACCATCTCCCCTACGACAACCTGAGCGTGGAGCAAATCATCACCAAATCCTCGAACATCGGGGCGGCCAAAATCGGGATCAAGCTGGGGGCGCGACGACTCTACGAATACATCTCGGATTACGGTTTCGGGATGCCCACGGGGGTTCCGCTGCCGAACGAATCCCGCGGCATCGTGCATCCGCCGGAGAAATGGAGCAAGGTGAGCATCGCGCAAATTCCCATGGGCCAGGGGATCGCGGTGACGCGACTGCAGATGGCCATGGCCATGAGCGCGCTGGCCAACGATGGCTGGCTCATGCGCCCGTTGTTGGTGAAGCAACTGCAGGATCGCGACGGCCACGTCATGGTGCAATACGCGCCGCAGCGCGTGCGCCAGGTGGTGAGCGATGCCACGGCGCGCCAGATGGTGCAGGCGCTCAAGACGGTGGTTTCTCCGGAAGGGACCGCGCCGAAGGCGGCCTTGACCAATTACACGGTGGCGGGCAAGACGGGCACGGCCCAGAAGGCGGGGCGCGGGGGATATTTGCCCGGCAAGTATGACGCCTCCTTCATCGGCTTTTTCCCGGCGGACAATCCCGAGTTGTGTATTGCCATTGTCCTGGATGAACCGCACGGCAGTTACTACGGCGGACAGGCTGCCGCCCCGGTATTTGCGCGCGTGGCGCAAAACGCCGCGAACTATTTGAATATCCGCCCGGACGTGAAAGGGGCCACCTCCGAACCGTCGGAGCCAGCCCTGAGCAATCTCCCCGAATCTCGGTCGTCGAGAACGGTGGCAGTGAAAGCAACCTCAACCCGCTGAAACAATGAACACATCTGGCATCTCCCATCGGTTGTTCGTGGCGGCGCTGACTCCGGAAGGTCAGGCCGCGGGTAAACGTCCGGTCGCCGCGCGCAGCGCGGAGCCGGCTCGGCCGGTAAAAATCCGCCCGGGTAAAATTTCGCCGTCGCTGAACGTCCTGGCGACGCAGCAATTAAACCGTTGGTCGTGGAGCGGCTGGCAGCAGAGAACGATTTGAAGCGGTGATGTCGCCGGGCGCAACGGCGGGGGCGGTACGCGAGGCGAGGATAAGTTGTGGAAACACGAGATCTGGCATTTGTAATTTCGGCGTGTGGCGGTGAACTCAGCAAAGGTTCACCGACCACCCGATTTCGGCGCGTCAATACGGACTCGCGGCACGCGCAGGCGGGAGACTTGTTTGTTGCGTTGCCGGGTGAGCGCTTTGATGGGCACGACTTCCTGGAGGACGTCGCGCAAGAGGGCGCGGTGGCGGTGATGGTGGAGCGGGGTCGGGTTCGCGCCGGATTGCCGGAGTGTGCGGTGGTTCAGGTCGGCAACGCGCGAGAGGCGTTTGGTCGCCTGGCGGCTGCGTATCGTCAGGACTTCACGTTACCGGTCGTGGCGGTGGCCGGCTCGAATGGCAAGACCACGACGAAGGAACTGATTGCGGCCGTCTTGCGGCAAAAATTTTCCACGTTGTGGAGTGAGGCGAGTTTTAACAACGACATTGGTGTGCCGGCCACACTGTTGCGGCTCGAACCATCGCATCAGGCGGCGGTATTGGAAGTGGGCACGAATCATCCGGGTGAACTCGCGCCACTGGTGCGGATGATTCAACCGCGGTTTGGCGTCCTCACCAACATCGGGCGCGAGCATTTGGAATTCTTTGGCGACCTTGCAGGCGTGGCGGCGGAAGAAGGCACCCTGGCGGAGTTGCTGCCCGCCGAGGGCAAGTTGTTCTTGAACGGTGACGATGAATGGACGGAGCGGCTCGCGCGCCGCACTCGCGCTTCAGTTGTCCGGGTGGGCCTGGGCGAGGGAAACGACTGGCGCGCCTACGATGCGCGTTTGGAAAAGCAGGGGGTGGTGTTCCAGGTCAGCGCGCCGCAGTCGGAGTTCGATGGCGAATACCGGATCAATCTGCTGGGCCGCCATCAGGTGGTCAACGCGTTGTTTGCGCTGGCGGTGGGCGCGGAAATGGGCTTGGACCGGGCGCAACTGGAGCGGGGTTTGGCCGAGTGCGCGCCGGCCAAAATGCGATTGCAGATTTGGGAGGCCAACGGCGTGCGGGTGCTGGACGATGCGTACAACGCGAATGCCGATTCGATGTTCGCGGCCCTGCAAGTGTTGGCGGAATTGCCGTGCCAGGGCCGGCGGGTGGCGGTGCTGGGCGATATGGCCGAACTCGGCGCGCAGAGCGAGCGCGCCCACGCCGAGGTGGGCCGACGCGCGGCGGAGACGGGGGTGGACCAATTGATCGCGGTCGGGACGATGGCCGGGGCGATGGTGCGCGCGGCGCACGCAGCCGGATTGCATCGGGTGATCGAGCTGGCCGAAGTCGAGGCCGTCGGGCCGGCGTTGAAGTCCATCGTGAAATCGGGCGACACCGTGTTGCTGAAAGCCTCGCGCGCGTCGCGCTTCGAGCGGGTGGCGCAGGCGCTGCGCGCGGTCGAGAACGGGAAGAAACATTGAATGTTGTTTTATCTCAGTCAAGCGATACTGGACGCGGCGGAAGGCACGCCGTGGGCGCATTACGTGTCGCCATTGCGGCTGTTTCGCTACATCACGTTTCGCGGGGCGGGGGCGGCGGTCACGGCGCTGGGGATGAGCTGGTGGCTCGGGCCGCGGGTGATTGCGTGGTTGAAGGAACTCAAGTTCGGACAGGAATACGCGGACAAGGCGGAGGAGGGTGGCGACCTCAAGGCGCGCATCCTCAGCAAAAAAGGCACGCCGACCATGGGTGGCATCCTGATCGTTCTCGTGTTGAACCTGACCACGATTTTGTGGGCGCAATGGAATTCGCTCGTCGAATTGACCTTGCTGGCGGTGCTGGTTTTGACGGTGCTGGGCTTTTACGACGATTACGCAAAAATCGTTCAACAGCACGGCGGCGGTACGCCACCGCGGGTGAAGTTGTGGGTGCAATTCGGGGTGTCGGCGTTTGTGGCCATTTATCTATGGAAGCTGCCGATGGTGAGCGAGCTGCGGCTGCCCGAGTCGGCGACCGTTATTCGGAGCAATCTGGTGAGCGTGCTGATGTTGCCGTTTTACAAATACCCGATTCCGGTGGGCGTGTTCGGGGTGGGGGTGACGCTCCTGACGATCGTGGGCAGCTCGAACGCCGTCAACCTGACCGATGGGCTCGATGGGCTGGCCATCGGCTGCACGGTGATTACTTCGGTGGTGTTCCTGGTGCTGACGTATCTGGTGAGCAATCTCAAGTACGCCGCCTACCTGCAAATCCCGTACGTGAACGGGGCGGGGGAACTCACGGTCTTTTGCGCGGCGATGATCGGCGCGGGGCTGGGTTTTCTCTGGTTCAACTGCCATCCGGCGCAGGTGTTCATGGGCGATACAGGCTCGCTGGCGTTGGGCGGGGCGTTGGGTTTGATCGCCGTGTTGATTCATCAACCGTTCGTGCTGGTGATTGCCGGCGGGGTGTTCGTGCTGGAGGCGTCGTCCGTGATCCTGCAGAAGGGTTGGTTCAAGTACACGCGGAAACGGTTCGGGCAGGGGCGGAGACTTTTTTTGATGGCGCCCATTCATCATCATTTCGAGAAGAAGGGTTGGTACGAGTCGCAGGTGGTGATGCGGTTTTACATTTTGTGCGTGCTCTGCGCGGTGGTGGCCCTGAGCACGTTGAAAATCCGTTAAGACAACGACAACACGATGAAAAAACATCTGGTCAACCCGGGACGAGCGCGGAACAAAATGCCGATTTCCCCTTGCCACCGAAGTCATTCGTTGTTAAAAAATTTTTCCAGAACGGCGCCGGGGATGCCGTCGTGGGAGTCGCAATTTGTTTTCACCCGTCGGTTCAAGCTTCGAGCAATTTCGAAACTGCAGTTTTTAGGGGTGGATTCCATTGTGATGCGGTCAAATCAATTAGTAGGGGTGCAACATCGGACCACCCCAACATACGCGGCAAATCGCGCGTTGGTCGGGTCGGGTCCGAGGGCGACGCGGGGAAACCGTGAACAATTTGCTTCGGGTTTTTTTGAGGAAAAAATCCGCCGCAACCATATATCAAACCAAACCTCAATGAAAGGACGCGATACGCGCCAACAAAATGAATAGTCCGAGTCCACTGATTCCGCAGGGCTCCAATCTGGAGCAACAAAACCGAACCCGTTCCAGTCTCAAAGTAAAAATTCTGTGCGCGTTCGGCGTGAACATCGCCGTGCTGCTGGTGTTGCTGATGCAAGGTTGCAAACGCGAGCAACCCCAGACTACCGAAGAGCAGCCCATGCCGGCTTACAATGAAAACAATCTTCCGCCGCCGGTGGAGGCGGTGGTGGATACGAACCCGCCGCCTGTGGCTGCGGTTGATTCGAACACGGTGGCCCCGGTGGCCGTGCCTCCGCCCCCCGACGCTCAACCGGTTCAACCGCCGCCGCCCGCCGCCGCCTCACAATCGTATGTCATCCAGGCGAAGGACACCTATTCCTCCATCGCGCCGAAGTTTGGCGTGACCGTGAAGGCGCTTCAGGCGGCCAACCCCAACGTGGATCCGGCGCGGTTGCAGATCGGCAAGACGATCGTGATCCCCGCCCCCACGGCACCGGCCGCCAGTCCGGCCACAACCGGTGGCACGGTGGTGGATACGGTTTCAGGTCAAACCGTTCATACCGTGAAATCGGGTGAAACGCTCGGCAAACTTGCGACCGAGTTTCACACCACCGTGAAGGCCATCCAGGCGGCCAACGACCTTACGAATACCCGGATCATTGTGGGACAAAAGTTGAAAATTCCCGGCAAGACGCCCTCGGGCCAATGACCGTTCAGATCGTGACCGCCGCGTGAGCGCCACGCGGCGGTCGTTCGCGTTGACATGAAAGTTGCCGTTACCATGCTTGCGACCAGTGTTGCCGCCCTGCTCACGCTGGGGCTGGTAATGTTGTACAGCGCGAGCATGAACAATCCGATTTCCAGGGGCAGTGTGGAGTTAGCTGGCGCCAAATACTTGATCTCGCAAATGGTTTGGTGCGGCATGGGGATTGTGGCTTGCGTCATCGCCGCGAGCCTGGATTACCGGCTGTTGCGAAAGTTCGCCTGGCCCAGTTTCATCTTGGCCGTTGTCCTCCTCGGACTGGTGTTGGTGCCGAATGTGGGGCATAGCGCTGGCGGAGCCCGTCGGTGGTTCAGCTTTGCGGGCTTCAGTTTCCAACCCTCCGAGTTCGCCAAAATTGCCACGCTCATCATGCTGGCCTGGTATTGCGAACATTTTCAGCGGCAGATGCACACCTGGACCAAGGGGATAATGCACCCCGGCCTGCTGCTGGCCGTTCCGCTGGGACTGATCTTCGTCGAGCCGGATCGCGGGACGGCCATTCTGCTTGCGGCGGTCTGCGGCACGATGATGCTCATTGCCGGAGCGCGGTGGGGGTTCATGCTTCCGCCGGTCGTGCTTGGGGTCGCCGGACTCGCCTACTCCTTTTGGCGCGATCCCATGCGTTCCGGACGGATCGCAAGCTGGCTTGACCTCGAAGGAACGAAAGAAAAGTTCGGGTATCAAGCGTATCAGGCCATGATTGCGCTGGGCTCCGGCGGCTGGTTCGGGCGGGGGCTGGGCAATGGACGGCAAAAACTCGGCTTCGTGCCGGAAGACCACACGGATTTCATCTTCTCGATCATTGGCGAAGAACTCGGCCTGGTGGCGACGCTCGCCGTGGTGATTGGTTTTCTCGTGATCATTATTTGCGCCGTGTACATCGCCACTCACGCGCGCGACACCTTCGGCACGCTGCTCGTCGCGGGCATAACTTTTTTGATTGGCTTTCAGGCTTTCATCAACATCGGTGTGGTGACCAGCGCCCTGCCCAACAAGGGACTCGCCCTGCCATTCATCAGCTATGGCGGCTCGAACCTGCTGACCATGCTTGGTTGCATCGGCCTCATATTTAGTGTGGCGCGTCAGGGTCGCGCGCCGGAAGCCAAGTCCGCCAACCCATTCACCGCCGGCGAATTTCCGGCCACCCAGTCCGTTTGATGTCCGCCGCCCCCACCCCCATCCGCGTCGCCATCGCCTGCGGCGGTACGGGAGGCCACCTCTTTCCCGGGCTGGCCGTGGCCGAGCACCTGACCGCCCGCAATTGCGCGGTGACCGTGCTGATTTCGCCGAAGCAAATTGATCAACAAGCTGTGAAATCGGCGCGGGGCGTGGCTGTCGCGACGTTGCCCTCCGTGGCGCTCCAAGCGGGACAACGGCTGGCCTTCCTGCGCGGCTGCTGGCAATCGTGGCGCGCCGCCCGCGCACTGTTTGCCGTGGAGCGTCCGCACGCGGTGCTCGCGATGGGCGGCTTCACCAGCGCACCACCCATTCTGGCCGCCCGGCCGTTGGGTGCGCGGACGTTTCTCCATGAATCCAACACCATACCCGGACGCGCCAACCGCTGGCTCGCCCGGTTCGTGGACCAGGCCTTCGTCGGTTTCCCGGAGACGGAAGGTCGCCTGGCGGCGAAACAAGTCACGGTGACGGGCACACCGGTGCGTTCGGAATTCCAAGTGCGGGAGCCCGGCCCTTGCCGAGTTGCCCTCGGCCTCGCGCCGACACGCCCCGTGATCCTCGTGATGGGAGGCAGTCAGGGGGCCAGCGGCATCAACGAACTGGTCCGCCACGCGCTCCCGGTGCTCGCCCGCCACGCGCTCGATTGGCAATGGCTGCACCTCGCCGGACCGCGGGATGTGGACCGCTTGAAACAAGCTTACGACCGGTTGGGTCTCCAAGCGGCGGTGCATCCGTTCCTGGAGGAAATGAACCTGGCACTGGGGGCGGCCACCGCCTGCGTGAGTCGCGCCGGGGCTTCGTCGTTGGCGGAACTCGCCGCCGTGCGGTTGCCCGCGCTGCTCGTGCCGTTGCCCACATCGGCGGACAACCATCAATTCTTCAACGCGCTCGCGTTCGAGCGCACCGGCGCGGCGGAAGTGCTCGAACAGCGGGACGCTACGCCGGACAAGGTGGCGCGGACGTTGCGCGGTCTGGTCGAAGACGGCGCGGCGCGCACCGAAATGAAAACCGCGCTGGCCGGCTGGCACGCGCCCCGGGCGGCGGAGAAAATTGCCGAACTGATTTTACAAACCGTCACGCGCCCGGCGCAGGCTCCGACCGGCAGCCGGCCACCCACGCCGGCCCGCCCCGAACCGGAAAACGTCGCGCCCGCACAAAGCTCAATTGCGGCTTGATGCAAACCGTCGCCCTCATGGATCACCCGTTGCCGCACTGCGAAAACTTCGCCGCTGAACTGGCCCGGCGTGTCACACCCGCCACGGTGCTCCGGCGCAACGAACCGCTCGCGCGCCGGACCACTCTGCGGGTCGGCGGGCCGGCGGAAATTTATGTCGAGCCGGCGTCCGAGGCCGATCTCGTGGCAGTCGTGCAAGCGTGCGCCGCGCGCGACGTCCGCTTTTTGGTGCTCGGCCGGGGATCAAATTTGCTGGTGCGCGACGGCGGCATCCGGGGCGTGGTCATCAGCCTCGCACAACCGGCTTTCAGCGCGATTGAAATTGTCGGCGAACGCTTGCAGTGCGGTGCCGGGGCAAAGCTCAAGCAGGTGGCCGTGGCCGCCCGCCGCGCGGGTCTGAGCGGTCTGGAATTTCTCGAAGGCATCCCGGGTAGTGTGGGCGGCGCGCTCCGCATGAATGCCGGCGCGATGGCGGGGGCGACGTTTGATGTGGCGGAGACTCTTCGTGTGATGTCGCCCGCGGGCGCGGTGCGCGACCTGGCCGCAGCGGAAGTGCCGGTCGCCTACCGTAGTTGTGCGTTGCTCAAAAATCACATCGCGCTCGGAGCGGTTCTCCGGGGCCGCCCCGCCTCGGTCGAAGCCATCGAGCAGCGCATGAAAACATTCAGTCAGAAACGCTGGGATTCGCAACCGGCCGCGCCCAGCGCCGGTTGTTGTTTCAAAAATCCCGCAACCATTCCGGCCGGCAAACTGATCGAGGAACTGGGCTTGAAAGGAGAGCGGATCGGCGGCGCGATGGTTTCGCTGGAGCACGGCAATTTTATTGTCAACGACGGTACCGCCACGGCGCGGGATGTCCTGGATTTGATTGCCCTGGTGCAGCAACGCGCCCAAGTGGAGCGGGGCATTGAGTTGCACACGGAAGTGGAGATTGTCGGTGAGGACGGAGCGCAATGACGCCCCAATTGAACATCACCGTCATGCTGGGCGGACCGAGCGCCGAGCGCGAAGTCTCGTTGAGTTCGGGGCGCGCAGCGGCGGCGGCCTTGCGTTCGCTCGGTTACCAGGTGACCGAGCTCGATCCGCAGAAGCCGGGCTGGCGATTGGCGCCCGGGACGGACGTGGTGTTCCTCGCGTTGCACGGCACTTACGGCGAGGACGGTACGGTGCAGGCGGAGCTGGAAAGGCTCGGCGTGCCGTACACGGGCTGTGACGCGGTGGCCAGCCGGATCGCGTTCGACAAGGCGTTGACGAAAGAGCGCTGCGTAACGGCGGGCGTACCCACCGCGCGCTCGCTTGTGTTGGACTCGACGAAGGCACCCTGGCCGATGGGTTGGAATCCGCCGGTGGTGATCAAACCGGTGCGGCAGGGATCGAGCATCGGCTTGCAGTTTGTCGAACGGGTGCAGGAGTGGCCGGCGGCGCTGGCCGAAGCGTTGCGGCACGATAGCCAGGTGTTGCTGGAAGAAAAAATTTCCGGGCGCGAATGTACCGTGGGCATCCTGGCGGACGAACCCTTGCCCTTGGTCGAAGTGCGGCCCAAGGCCGGCGTATATGACTACCGGACGAAGTACAGCGTGGGCGCGGCGGAATACCTTTGCCCCGCGCCGTTCGACGCGGCCGTCACGCAACGCGTGCAGGCGGCGGGTCTGGCCGCGTTCCGGGCGATTGGCGGTCGGGACTATGGGCGGGTGGATGTGATGGTGCGACCCAATGGCGATCCGGTGGTGTTGGAAGTGAACACCCTGCCGGGACTGACCGAAACGAGCCTCCTGCCGAAGGCGGCGGCGGCGGCGGGCGTGAATTACGCGGCGTTGTGCGAGCGCATGGTGGAGTTGGCGTGCCAACGGAAAATGGTTGCGGGAACATGAGCTGGTTGAGACGAAAGCAAAAAAACCGGCGCTTGAGCCGGATGCATCTGCTGGATGTGAAACTGCGGTCGGCCCAGGTGCGCCAGTCGCGGATGCGGCGGGCGGCGATGGCGGGCGGGGCGTTGTTCGCCACGTTGTTTGGATTGTATCTGCTCTGGCGCGGGGGCGATTGGGTCATGGACCGGCTGGTCTATGAAAACCGCGCCTTCGCCATCCGGGAAGTCCAGGTGCAGACCGACGGCGTCATTGCCCCGGAACAATTGCGCCGGTGGGCCCGGGTGCGGCTGGGGGAGAATCTCTTCGCCCTCGATCTCGCCCGGGTGAAACGCGATTTGGAAATGGTGCCGATGCTGGCGTCGGCTTCCGTCATGCGCATCCCGCCCCAAACCCTGCGCATCCTGGTGCGGGAACGCGAGCCGGTGGCCCAGGTGAGCATCCTTCGCCCCGGGCCGGAGGGAGCCCGAGTGCCCGGCGTGTACCTTGTGGACGCGGAGGGCTTCGTCATGCTGCCTCTGGAGCCGCCCGCCCGCGCCCAGCGCCTGGGGTCGGCGGACGAGCCGCTGCCGAGATTGGATGGCCTGAAATCCCAGGAGTTGCAATTGGGCCGGAGGCTGACCTCTCCCCAAACCACCGCTGCGCTGCGGTTGATTTCGGCGTTTGCTTACTCGCCGATGGCGGGGCTGGTGGATTTGCAGAGTGTGGACGTGGCCGCATCGGACGTGCTGGTGGTCACCACGGCTCAGCGCAGTGAAGTGACGTTCGGGCTCGAGGCGCCGGACCAACAACTGCGCCGCTGGCGGGCGATTTACGATCTCGGACAGCGACTCAACCGCAATGTGGCTTCCATTGATCTCGCGGTGTCCAACAATGTCCCCGTGCGCTGGCTCGAGGCCACGGTTACGCCGCCACCCGCCAAAGCGCCCAAAACCACCCGTCCCCGGAAACGCCATGTTTGATTCCTCCTCCATCATCGTCGGTCTCGAAATCGGCACCTCCAAGGTTTGCGCCGTCGTGGGTGAGTTGAACGACGAGGGCGCGCTCAATCTCGTCGGCCTCGGCCAGGCCCGCTCGCGCGGCGTCCGCAAGGGCGAGATCGTGGACGCCCGGGCGGTCGAGGAGGACGTGCGCCACGCCATCGGCGAGGCTGAGAAGATGGCGGACGTGGAGATTCGCAGCGTTTATCTCGGCGTCACCGGCGGGCACATTCGCGGGTTCAACAATCGCGGCGTGCATCCGGTGGTTTCGGCGGACCGCGAAATTTGCGAGGAGGATGTGCAGGACGTCGTGAAAAACGCCAAAGCGATCAACCTGCCGGCGGACAACAACGTGTTGCATGCGATCCGCCAGCATTTTCTCGTGGACGGCCACGACGGCATCACCGATCCCGTGGGCATGTTGGGGGCGCGGTTGGAAGTGGACGTGCATGTGGTGCATGGCCATTTGAACCGCCTGCAAAACGCCATCCGGGTGGTGAAGGGGATGCAGCTCGAAGTGGAGGAGGTGGTGTTCAATGGCCTGGCTTCCTCCCTGGCGGTGCTGTCGCCCGAGCACAAGGAACTTGGCGCGCTGGTGATTGATATTGGCGGCGGCACGACTGATTACGTGGTGTATTCCGGCGGCGTCATCAAACATACGGGCGTCCTGGCGGTCGGCGGCGACCATGTCTCCAACGACCTCGCGTTCGGACTGAAAGTTCCGCTGGGTCGCGCGGAGCAACTCAAGATCGAGAACGGCGCCGCCCAGTGGGATGACGAGGTGAAGGGCCGCACCATGAACATCACGAGCGAACTCGGCCTGCCGCTCAACACCGTCAACCTAGAGCATCTCCGACGCATCATGGTGTTGCGGCTGGAGGAACTGTTCCAATTGATCGCGCAGGACTTGGAGCAGGCCGGGCTGGTCGAGTATCTCCGCGCGGGCGTGTTCCTGTGCGGCGGTGGCGCGCGCATTCCCGGCCTGGCGCAACTGGCCGCCCAAACGCTCGAATTGCCGGTGAGCCTGGGCAAGACCACGGCGGTGAGCGGACTCAAATCCACCTTGGATCAACTGGAGTTCGCCACGCCCATCGGTCTGGTCAAGTTTGGTTCATTCAAATCCCGCAAACGCGGCTCACGGCCCACGCTGGTGCAAAATATAAAAAACGCCTTCACCCGTCTGCTGCCGCACTAACCCACGATGCCCATGGACCACGATCTCACTGCTCCCGTGCAACCGACACCCCCCGCGGCCATCGCGCTCCGTTCCGTCACCATCGTTGGCGTGGGCACGGCGGGCATCACCATGCTTGGCTCGCTGGCAACGGAGGAATTTCGCGCCGCGAAGTTTGTGGCCGTGAACACCGATGGCTCAATCGTCGTGCCGGGCGTGCTGCCGATTCAACTGGAGGGAAAATCCCTGCGCGGCCTGGGCACGGGCGGCGATCCGGAACGCGGAGGCGAACTGGCTGAAGCGAACTTTGACCAATTGAAGGCCGTCTGTGCCGGAGCGGAGGTGGTCTTGATCGTGGCCGGGCTGGGTGGCGGCACGGGTTCGGGCGCCAGCCCCGTGCTGGCGCGCGCGGCGCGGGAGAGCGGCGCACTGGTGCTGGCGTTCGTTACCCTGCCGTTCGCTTGCGAGGGCAATCAACGTCACCGGCATGCCCAACACGGCCTCGACCAGTTGCGCAACACGGCCGATGGCGTGATCTGCCTACCGCATCAGAAGGCGTTCCAACTGCTCGAAGAGCACAGCGGTTTTGCCGAGACGTTCGGCGCCTCGGCCCGGATATTGATCGAAGGGCTGCGGGGAGTCTGGCGGTTGCTCATGTATCGCGGCCTGATTGAAATCCATTTTGAAGAACTCTGCCAGGTGTTGCGCGAGCGGCACGGCGAAAGTTGTTTTGCCACAGTGGAGTCCGCCGGGACGACGCGCGCGCGCGATGCGATCGAGAAACTACCCGCGCATCCGCTGCTCGATGGCGGGCGCGCGCTGCAGGAAGCCGACACGGTGCTGGTGAGTTTGATGGGCGGGCCGGACCTTTCGATGGCCGACGTGAACCGGGTGATGGAGGACTTGAACGGGCATTGCCGGAACGCCCGCGTCATCATGGGCGCGGCTGTGGACGAGTCGTTCCGCGACCGGCTGGCCGTCACGATCTTCGCCGCGCGCCGACGGAAACACGACCCGTCGCGGAATGTCGCCACCAAAGCGGAGGAGGCGGAAACGCCCGCGCCCGGGTTCGAGACAGAACTGTTGCATCCCAGCAAAACCGAGCGGCCGGGGTCGCGGATCGTGCCGCCGGCGCCGCCCTTGACGGTGGAGCAGCGGGCACAAATTCTCGCGCGGCAATCCGGCAAACCCGGTCGTCCCCGCAAGAGCGGTCCGCGGCTGAAACAGACCACGCTGCCGTTCGACATCGTGAACAAGGGGCGCTTTGACAAAGCCGAGCCAACGATTCACAAGGGCGAGGACCTGGACCTGCCAACCTACATTCGCCGGGGCATTTCGCTAAACTGACACCTGGATGGTTGGCGGGTTCGCTGACAACTCGACGGCGCGAGCGGACGGCAACTCCCCAGATTGACCTTTCGGTGACGGCAATCTTTTGCTCCGTGTGCTGCGAAAGGTTGCCCGGAGGTTCTGCGTTCGCGTTTGGGCCTGGTTTCAGGATTCCAAATGGCCGGCTGCATCGGGGTTGAGCGTTTCTACTTTTTCCAAGTCCCGGCTTTCCGCATACTGAGCGCGTGGAAGTTGCGCCAATCCTTGCCGCCGTGTTGGTCCTGGTTTGTGCCGGGGCCGGTTGGTTTTTTGCGCTGGCGGAAACGGCGCTGTTCTCGTTGAGCAAATGGCAGGTGCGGCAGCTCGCGACCCGGAAGGAGCGCGCCGGGGCGCTGGCGGGGCAGTTGCTCGACCAGCCGCAAGACCTGCTGGCCACGATGGTGCTCGGCAACACGTTCGCCAACGCCGGCATGTTGGCGTTGGGATTGTGGATGGCGCTGGAGGGACACTGGCCGATTGGTTGGACGGTGGTGGTCGTGTTGTTGCTCACGTTGGTCGTCGGGGAGGTGTTGCCCAAGACGTTCGCAGTGCGGCGGCCCGAGGTGTGGGCGTTGCGGGTGGCGCGGCCGCTGTCGTGGCTGCATCAACTGGCGCGGCCGTGGCATCAACTCGCGCAAAAGTTGAACCATCGGCTGCTGCAGGTGTTGACGCCGCGCTCGGTGAAACCGCCCGCCACCTTGACGGATGCGGACTATCAGGAACTGGTGGAGGTCGCTTTCCAACAAGGCGGCCTGGCGCGATCCGCGCGCGACATCATTCTTCAAATCGTCAATCTGGACCGGCACACGGTGCATGATGTGATGCGTCCGCGCACCCAGATGGCGGCGATCTCCGATGACCTGTCGCTGGAGGAAATGATTGCCGCCGCGCGCAAATTTCGCTACCGCCGGCTGCCCATCTACGATGAAACGCCCGACACCATTGTGGGCATTCTGAACACCCGGGCGCTGTTGCTCGACCCGGGCGCGGACCTGGCGGACGCGATCGAGTTTCCGTCGTTTGTGCCGGAGACGTTGAACCTGCTGCAACTCTTCAAGAGTCTGCAACGGCAACGGCGCGGCATGGCGGTGGTGCTGGATGAATACGGCGGCGTGTCGGGGTTGGTGACGATGGAAGACATCCTGGCGGAGCTGGTGGGCAAATTCCATCGCCGGACCGCGGGTGAAGGTTTCGTCATGGAAAAACTCGGGGTCGGTCGGTGGCGCGTGAGCGGCATGATGCGCCTGGACGATTTCCGGCGTGAATACCCGGAACTGGGCGAAGTGATCGGGGTCGAAACCCTGGGCGGGTTGCTGCTCAAATGTCTGGACGTGGTGCCGGCACAGGGCGAGTCGGCGACGTTTCGCGGATTGAAACTCACCGCGCACGTGGTGGATGAACGGTGCGTGAAAGAGGTGTTTGTCGAGAAAACCAAATGACCTGGCTGACCACGCTCAACTGGATTCTGATTCCGCTCTGCCTGCTGCTGGCGTTTGCGCTGTCCGGCATGGAGGCGGGCGTGTTCGCGCTGAGCCGGGTGCGCATCCGGCAACTGATGCGCGCGGGGCGTTCGTCGGCCCGGGTGCTGCATCAATTTTTGGAGAACCCGGAAAACTTTCTCTGGACGATCATCATCGGCAACACCCTGGTCAACTTCCTCGTGCTGGGCCTGGTCTTTGCGACGTTGCTCGGTCGCGAAACGTGGCGCTCCGGCTGGTTCGCGCTGTGGTTCGCCCTCATCGTGCTGGTGTTTTATACCTTCTTCGATTTGCTGCCCAAGATGCTTTTCCGCACGTATCCCAACCGGCTTTGCCTGGCGCTGGCACAACCGTTTCGCATCCTGCACCTCGGCTTGCGTCCGTTTGTGCTGGTGATTGAAGGGTGCGCCGGCGCGCTGCTGCGGTGGACGGGCGGGAAGATTTACACCGGCCATCTCTTTGGCAACCGCGAGGAGTTGCGCCTGGCAACGCAGGAATCGGGACAGGTTTTTACGTCGGAAGAACGCCAGATGATCACCCGCGTGCTGGACCTGGAAAATCTGACCGTGCATCAGATCGCCCGTCCGCTGGCCGAGGCGACGACCATTCCGGGCGAGGCGACGGTGGCCGACGCGCTGAAGCTGTTCCGCGAGACCAGCCGGACGCGGCTGCTGGTCTGGCAGCAGCGCGAGGGGACGCGGCGCATCGCTGGGCTGGTGGGCGTGGAGAACCTGATGTTCAACGCGGACCTGGCGCCGACCCGCAAGATCTCCGAGTTGATGGTGCCCGCGTCGTTCATGGACGAAAACCTGCGGCTGGACGTGGCGTTGGAACGCCTGCAACGCGGCGGTCAACGGCTCGCGGTGGTGTTGGGCCGGGACGGTCGGGAAGTCGGCTTCGTCAGCCTGTCGGACATTCTGAAGACCATCTTCGGGGAGGTGAAGTTGTAATGGACTGGCATCAACTCGGGCTGCTCCTGCTGAAAATCCTCGCCGTGCTGGTGTTGGTGGCGTTGAACGGCTTTTTTGTGGCGGCGGAGTTTGCGCTGGTGAAGGTGCGGCACACGCAGTTGGACCCGCTGGTGGCGCGCGGCAACCGCCGGGCGGCAACGGCGCGCCATGTCATCGCGCATCTGGACGCCTATCTCAGCGCGGCGCAACTCGGCGTCACGCTCGCTAGCCTGGGGCTGGGCTGGATTGGCGAGCCGATTTTCGAGGAACTGCTCCAGCCGGTGTTTGCCGCGTTGCAACTCGGCGATGCGGAACACGCGACGATGCGCAAATCCATCGCATTCGTGGTCGGGTTCACCACCATCACCTTTCTGCACATCGTGGCGGGTGAACAGGCGCCCAAATCGTTCGGCATCCGGCAGCCGCTCCCCACGGTGCTGTGGGTGGCGTATCCGTTGCGGGCATTTTATTTCCTCGCCTTTCCCTTCATCTGGCTGCTGAACGAAAGTTCGCTCGGCCTGCTGCGCGTTCTCGGTCTGCAACCGGCGCCCGAACAGGAAGGCGCTTCCTCCGAAGAGGAACTCAGCGTCCTGGTGGCGACCGCCCAGAAACATTTCGGAGTCTCCTCTTTTGGCCGCGAGATTGTGCAGAACGCCATGGAACTGCGCCATCGGGTGGCGCGGGATGTCATGCGCCCTCGGCAGGAAATCGCGGCGCTGGACACGGAGGCCACCCTGGCGCAATGCCTCGACGTGGCGGAGAAAACCCGGTTCTCGCGCTTTCCGTTGTGCGCGGGCGGCAATCTGGACCAGACCCTCGGCGTCGTCCACATCAAGGACCTCTACGCCTTGCGCGGCCGGGCGCAGACGGCGCAGGACTTGTTGGTCACTGCCAAGAAGTTGATCTACGTGCCCGAGACCGCGCGACTGGAGAAACTGCTGCAACGATTTCTCGACCGGAAACTGCACCTGGCCATCGTGGTGGATGAGTACGGCGGCACGGTGGGACTGGTGGCGCTGGAAAACATCCTGGAGGAACTCGTCGGCCAGATTCAGGATGAGTTCGATCAGGAGAAGCCGTTGTTGACGCAAGCCACCGACACGACTTGGGAGGTGGCGGGCGGTCTGCCGTTGCACGACCTGGCGGAACTGGTGGGGCAACCGCTGTCTGCCGAGGGCATCACGACCACGAGTGGCTGGGTAACGCACCGGCTGGGTGGTTTTCCCAAGACGGGCGACGTGTTGACGGTGGGCGCGTGCGAATTACGCGTGGAAGAAATGGACGGAACGCGCGTGGCCCGGCTGCGGGTGACGAAGCGGGCGAACTGAAAGAATTTCTGAGCGTTGGCGCGTCACTTGTCCAGCCTGCTACTGAACCGTGACCCGGACGAAATGAGTCGCTCAAGGATTCTGCAACGCGCGTCCGACGGACTTTGCCCCGCGTCCACGCTTCACCAGCGCGCCCCGCGCAGCGCAAACACTGTCGTTGCGAGTGCGGTGAGGATGCAGAACGCGGCGGAAACAGAGCGGGAGAGCGGGAAGCGGTTTGTGGCGTTACGGCGGCAACACAGCACGGTGGAGAGCGAGATCAACAGTCTGGAACATCACGGATTCAACCGGTGTCTGGGCGTGGGACTCGAAGGCTACCGGCGCTACGTGGGTCTGGGTGTGATGAGCTACAACCTGCATGTGATCGGGCGGGAACTGCTGCGGCGTCGGCGCGAGCGCCGCGAACCGCTGGCCTTGGCGGCGTGAAGCCCCCGAAGCGGAAGCGAAAACCGAGAGTGCCAGGCGCGGTGTCGCTGTCGTTGGAGCATTCTGGTGGTTTTGACCGTGTGCGGCGCAAAAAGCATCGCTGATCGTGGCCTCGACACCCTCCGCGTCCCGCGCCGTCTCAAAAAACAAGCGTTTCCGGCCAGACACTAAATACAACTGTCTGGTTTTGCTCGCACCACGACATAGAAAAATCAGCATTCAAACTTGCGCCTCGAGGGAAGGTGTCCTAAAAAGCTCCCCCGCATGGCTCCCGCTAACCGGCAAACCGTCCCACGACCGCGCAACCAGTTCAACCTGGAGGCGTTCCTCGCGGCCACCACCACGACGGTCAACGCGGCTCTCGACCGGTTTCTCCCGTCGGAAACGACCCGGCCGAGCACCATCCACCGGGCCATGCGTTATTCGCTCTTTGCCGGCGGCAAACGGATGCGGCCGGCACTGGTGCTGGCGGCGGCCGCGGCCTGTGGCGGACGGGAAGCGGACGCCCTGCCGCTGGCCTGCGCGGTGGAGTGTATTCACACCTACTCGCTGATTCATGATGATCTGCCCGCCATGGACAATGATGATTACCGACGCGGCAAGCTCACAAATCACAAAGTCTTTGGCGAAGGCATCGCGGTCCTGGCGGGCGACGCCCTCCTGACGCAGGCGTTCGAGATCGCCGCTCAAGCCAAGGGCTGGCCGCGCTATCCGCACCGCGAGCTCATTCGGGAAATTGCCCAGGCCTCCGGTTCGTTGCAGCTCATCGCCGGACAAGTCGCCGATCTGGAAGGCGAGGGGAGGAAGATTTCGGTGGCGCAATTGAAATACATCCACGAACGGAAGACCTCGGCGCTCCTCGGTTGTTCGGCCCGCTTGGGCGGCATGAGCGCGAATTGCTCGCCGGCTCAACTCAAAGCCTTGACCGATTTTGGCTACCAGGTCGGGCTCGCCTTTCAAGTCATTGACGACATCCTGGACGTCACGCAGACAAGTGAAAAACTGGGCAAGACTGCGGGCAAGGATACGAAAGCGCAGAAGGCGACGTATCCGGCGATCGTGGGCTTGAAACAATCACAAAAGATCGCTGCCGAGCTGACGAACAAAGCCTTTGCCGCATTGAAACCATTCGGCGGGAAAGCTACGGCCCTGGCAGCATTGGCGGAATTCCTCCTCCAGCGCGACCGCTGAGTTGCAGACGACGGCCCTGGGCTGGATTACGGTTGGAACGCAAACATTCGGCGGGCGTCATCGCCCACAGCCCACTGGTTTTCCGGCCAGATGTCCTGGCCATACTTGAGGTACCGCACACTGCCATCAGCGAATGCAAAATTCGATCCGCCCGTCTTGCTTACCGTCCCTGAACGCGCGGTGGAGTGGCAACCGCGTTCGACCTGGTCGGCGTCATTGCCCACACCTTCCAGCAGGTCCATGAAATAATGGCGAGACACCGCTACGCCCTCGTCTCGCTGGAGATTTTTCTTTTCGCCCAGCAGGACGGTGACGCTCGGCTTGGGGACGAGCGCTTCCTTGATGGACGCCCGGGGCGCGATGCCTCCCATGTAAGCCTGGAAATCCGGATCGCTCATCGTGCTTTTGAAGTAATCATTCCAGCCATTGATGATGTAGCTGCGCGGCGAACGATCGGCGATCGTCGGGGAACCGGTATCCGTCAACGGCGTTCCGCGCCGGGCGTCCGTCGCGCACACCAGCAGATTCGTGTTCCGGTAATACTCCAACAGCAGGGTTGGCCAGCGCCATTCATTCGTGCGCGGCGGCAGCAAGTCGTCATTGTCGCCGGCGTATAGCTTCGTTGAAAGCGAGAGCTGCTTGAGGTTGTTGGCGCAGGAAATCCGGAAAGCCGCCTGCTTCGCCCGCGAGAGTGCGGGCAGCAACATGCTCGCCAGAATGGCGATAATTGCGATGACCACGAGCAGTTCGATCAAAGTGAAGGCGGGAGATCCCAAGCTCGCCGCACCAGATGGTGGTTGACGGTGCCCAAGCCGTTGCTTTCGATTACGCATGTTCATGTTCGTGCCGATTGATCGCCCGAGTTTGTCGAATAGTTTCGGTTCTCCAACGTCAACGCTTTTGCCATGTCGAAGACAAAAACAGTGCTCATTCTCGTCCTGATCCTCGGTGGCGCGAGCCTGAGCCTTTACCTCAACAGAGACTATTTTGCGCCACAAACTATTCAAATTACCCACCGGGTCACCCCGTGGTTGCAAGCCCGGCGCGGACGGCGCGGCGCGGACCTGGGAGCGCCGGTCGCCTTCACCCTCAGCGGCTACTATCGGCTCAAGAGCGTGAAAGTCGTGCTGGCTTCGGAGATCGCCACCAACAAATACGCGCACCCGATCTGGAGTCTGGTTTCCGAATCCAACTCGCCGCCCACCTCCAGCTTTCTCTACGGCGACTGGATTCGCGGGTTGCATCCCGAAGTCAAAGGCGCCCGGCCTGATCCACTCGTGCCCGGTGTCAACTACCGGCTGCTGGTCAGCACCACGGCAAAAGACGCGCAACACGACTTCATGGTTACAACCAATCAGTGAGTCATCGCGCCAGATGACACGATACAAAATGACCTGGCGAAATCTCCCGCAACTCCGGCGGCTCGGTTTCGCATCGTGGCTTTTCCGCAATGGGGCAACGCGGATGAAATCGGCAACCCGAGGGTGGATGAATTGGTGAGGGCACGTCGCCCGGCAGCACGACGCGCTGGCGTTTGGTGTCCGGATCCACCTCCGGCACGGCGGAGATGAGCGCCTGCGTGTAGGGGTGCTTTGGTGCCCGGACGATTTCCTTCGCGGCGGCCAGTTCCACCACCCGGCCCAGATACATCACCATCACGCGTCGGCTGATGTGTTCCACGACGGCGAGGTCGTGCGCGATGAACAGGTAGGCAAGGCCGTGTGCCTGCTGCAAGTCCTGGAGCAGGTTGATGATCTGCGCTTGCACCGACACATCCAGCGCGCTCACGGGTTCGTCGCACACGATCAACTTGGGTTCGACCGCCAGCGCCCGCGCAATGCCGAGGCGTTGTCGCTGCCCGCCGCTGAACTCGTGCGGATAACGCTGCGCGTAGGCGGTGTCCAATCCCACCGCCCGCAGCAAATCCGCCACGCGCGCCGCCCGGGCGGATTTGTTCTCCGTCAGCCCGTGAATGTCCAGCGCTTCGCCCACAATATCCGTGACGGTCAGGCGTGGATTCAGCGACCCGAACGGGTCTTGGAAAATCATCTGGAACTTCCGCCGTCGCGCGCGCAGTTCACGGGCGCTCATCCGCGCAATATCCTCGCCTTCGAACAACACGCGCCCGGCAGTGGGTTCAACGAGCCGCACGATCGCGCGGCCCAGGGTCGTTTTACCGCACCCGCTCTCGCCCACCAGGCCCAGCGTTTCCCCCGGAGCGATCGTAAAGCTCACATCGTCCACCGCCCGCACAAATTCCCGCGGCGGAGCGAAGATGCCGCGCTTCACCGGGAAATGGACTTTCAGGTTTTGGACGGCGAGGAGGTTCACAGCCTTACATTGTTTCAGTGTGGATATGGATTTCTTCAAAGTTGCTCGGCAACGGCACATTCGCTGACAGGATTTGGGTAACCGCAGCGATGCGCTGTGACTTATCACCTGCTATTTCGTAAGCCGAATGCTTCGGTGCATCAGAAACGGGTTTGTTCTCGCAGGACGTGACTGCGATCAACAAAATCAGGATCACGATTGTTCGCATGATTAGCTTTGGCTATTCCAAAACGGGCACCGCACCCAGCGTTGTGGCTCGACTTCAATCAACTCGGGAATCTTCTCCGAACACTCCGGCCTGGCAATGGGACAACGGGGCGCAAACCGGCAGCCGGTCGGGAAATCGCCGATGCGCGGGACGTTGCCGGGAATGGCAGTCAGTCGTTTGGGAGGGCTGGCGTCCTCGCCCCGCCGGCTGAGTTTCGGCACACTGGCCATTAACGCCTTCGTGTACGGATGCAAGGGACGACGCAGCAATTCACGCGCGGGCGCGAGTTCGACGATCTGTCCGGCATACATCACCGCCACGCGATCGGCCATGTCGCCCACAATCCCGAGATTGTGGGTGATCAACAGGATCGCCATGCCGAGACGTTGCTTGAGGTCGCGCAACAGATCGAGAATCTGCGCCTGGATGGTCACATCGAGCGCGGTGGTCGGCTCGTCGGCGACGAGCAGTTGTGGTTCACTGGCCAGCGCCATCGCGATCATCACGCGTTGTTGCATGCCGCCGGACAGTTCGAAGGGATAATTTCGGATGCGCGACTCCGGAGCGGGAATACCGACGAGTCTCAGCAAGCGAATGACTTCTTCGTCGTAAGTTCCCCTCCGCCGGCCTCCGGTCGCGCTCGTTCCATCCGCTGCGTGGATTCGCGCGGCAATGGGCTGGTGCAACTTGAGCGATTCCTTGATCTGCGCGCCGATGCGGAAAACGGGATTCAAGGACGCGCCCGGTTCTTGAAACACATAACTGACCACGCCGCCGCGAATGGCTTGCAGTTCCCGTGACGACATCTTCAGCGTGTCGCGCCCGTTCAAGAGAATTTCGCCGCCGGCATACCGCGCTGGCGGTGTGGGCACAAGTCGCGCGATGGATTGCGCCGTGACACTTTTACCACAGCCGCTCTCGCCGACGAGGCAGACGGTTTCCCCGGCGGCCACCTGGAGGGAGACCCCATTCACCGCGCGAGCTGCCATTCCATCGGTGACAAAATCGAGCTGAAGATTTTTGATTTCGAGCAGCGGCATCCCGGAAAAGTGTCAGATGCCGGATGGCGGGTGTCACGCGCAGAATTGCCACGCGAGCGCCCGGAGCCGCGCAACCTCGCCGCCACTGGCAACGCGCCCCCGAGCTCAGTGCGTCATGGTGTAGAAGATGACATTCACGGCGAGCGGGTAGGCGATGTTCTCGGAGAACTTGTGGAAATAATAGTCACTCTCCCCCTCGCGTTCCCAGCCGTCGCCGTTGTCGGTATTGTGCGTCGCGAACACCATCATCCGTCCCTTGTCGTCAAAAATGGCGCGATGATGCACCACCCGCGCGTCCGGGCGTTCCCAGGTGACATGCGCGGGATCAAATTCACTTTCCTCGCCGAGCCGCACGTTGGGCACCTGGCCTTTGGATTGGATGTCGAAGACGCAATGATAGAGCGGATGGCTCAGGGGCAACTCGACGAAGCTGCGTTTGGGAAAAACCTGTTTCATCACCTCGGCCATCGTTTCCCATTCCTGCTCGCCCCAGAAGTCGTCGAGCCAGAGGAAGCCGCCGTTGAGCAGATATTTTCGCAGCGCGGCCACTTCTTCGTCGTCGAGCGACAGGCTGCCAGGTTCCACCATGTAAATGAAAGGGTAATCGAACAATTCCTTGTCCGTCAGCCGGAGGTAACGTCCGTTCGGGTCCACCTTCAGCGAGGTGAGTTGTTGCAGCCGGTAGGAAAGATTGAGATCGCTGTCGGGCGTGTCGGTGCTCCACGAGCCGCCGCTGCTGTAAGGAGAACGATCACGCCGGATGCGGACGAAGGTGAAGACATCCTGCTCGAAGCCGGGTGGATTGCTCCAGTTTGGCGTGCCCGTGCTGTGGGATGGCACTTCGCGCGCCGTCCGCACGTTTTCCCCGATCCATCCGCCCTCGCCCCACTCTCCGCGACCATAGCCGCGCCCGAACCGGCGTTGAGCCAGCACGAGGCTGACACAACTCAACACCAGCAGGACGATCAATCCGGTTCGGCGCATGACCTGTGACCGGGAATCTCCCATCCCGACGAATCGAATACAAGCTCCGAGCACGAGGCGCCGAGCGCGTAACGGAAGCGGTTGGCCAAGCCACCACTCGGAGCGAGCTGGCAACCCGCAGCCGCAGTGAACGATGAGGTCGCCAGTGTTCGCGCTGCGAGCGCTCCACCCACCCGGAGCAGATTTCCGCGCGTGAAAACTACTGTCGGATTGATCCTGCCAACTTCGGAGGAGACTTCAATATGCACCTGCTTGATCGCAGCCGGACGAAATGTAAGACTAGGCCGATGGACTTAAAGCCGGAGGACTCGAAATTTCCGCCCGCGACCGCAAACCGGCCGCCGGCGCTCCCCCCTGCGCCCGCCGCGCTCGAACCCCTGGTCGCCTTGCTGTTGAGCGTGGGCCTGGGTTTGTTTCTGGCCGACGCCGCGCTGTCGCTGGCGGACGATACCTTGATTCTGCTTTTCAACAGCCACCTCCTGTCGGGGCTCCGGGGAATGGTGTTTTTCTTCGCCTTGCTGGGCGGTCTGGTGATCTACGGTTTGATGGCGCTCACGCCCATGATCCCCAAACGGCTGTTCGTTCCCATCGCCCTGTTCAACCCCCTGGCTCTGCTGGTCGCGCTTCCGCTGATGATTTATTTCTACCGGCAAATCACGGCCCTCACCTGGGCCATCTCCGTATGCCAGGCGCTGTTTGCGTTTTGGGTGCTGCGTGTGATTCAAGGCGAAGGCAAAATCCGCTGGCCGCTGGTGGGCGAAAATTTGCTCGCCGGCCGGACTTTTAGCTGGCGCAACCTGCTGGTGTTCGCCGGGGTGAATGTTTGCGTTCTGGGGCCGCTCATGGCGGTCTATCTGGTGTTTTGCGCCGCACTGGCGCTCGCGCATTTTAGCGACGGCTTTCTGGCCTTGCGCCCCGGCGGCCTGACGGTGCAGGTGCGGGATTATGTGCGTGCCGACGGCAAGACCATCCGGCTGATCCCGATGTCGCACATCGCCGATGCCGCCTTTTACCAGCAGGTCGAGCACTCCTTTCCCACCAATTCGATTGTCCTCCTGGAAGGCGTGACCGACCGCCAGAATCTGCTGACGAACAAAATCAGTT
Source organism: uncultured Bifidobacterium sp. (assembly GCA_964561105.1). Classification (GTDB taxonomy): domain Bacteria; phylum Verrucomicrobiota; class Verrucomicrobiia; order Limisphaerales; family JADLHS01; genus JADLHS01. Next base: position 84,514 of record CAZLOH010000012.1, read on the forward strand.
ATGAACGCGCGGCGGCTTCGCTGGGGCTGACCGAGCAGGTCAAGGAATTCCGGCCCACGCACGGCGAATTGGTGCGGGCGGATGTGGACGTGGAGCAGTTCAGCACGCAGACCATTGGTTTCCTCAACCTGGTGATGCTGCTGCATACGAAGGGCATGACCGATGCAACCCTGCAACAACTCGCGAGCTACTCGCCGCCACCCCAGGTGGAATCGCTGATCATTGACGATCTGTTGGGTCGCCGGAACGAACATCTGCTGGGCGAGATTCGGGAGCGGCTCGGCGGGACCGAGCACATCATCGTGCCGTGGGGCGCCGCCCACATGCCGCAATTGGCCCGGGAAATCGTGAAGACCGGCTTTCAACTGAAGGATACCCAGGACTACACGGTCATCCGGTTTCACGCGGCGAAAAACAAACCCGTTGCGAAACACCCGGACCCGCTCGCGACCGCGTCGGGAACAAAGCCGTAACGATTCCGCGATGGTTGCCGCGCGATGAAGTGCGCGCGGAAAACGGTTTCAACCGTTTTCCGCCGGCAAACCACACCAGGCCGTTGAAACCGCGTGGATTCGCGTCGCTCGTTTCCACCAGGTGAAGCCCGGTGTTAATGCAACGCGGCAAGGAAGTGACCTGCGCCCGTGCGCGTCGTTGGGAGAACATTTTTCTGGCCGGCGAACTACGATCGGGACTAACCTGCGGCATTACACGAAACGCCGGATGCGAGACAGCGCCAAGCCAACCAAACTTTGCCATGCGAAAATATCGGGCGGTTCTATTCTCCCTCTCCGGATTCTTCCTCGCCTTGCACCCAACGTGCGCCGTCCCGCAGCGACGTCAATTGAGTCAGGCGGAAATCCGATGAAATAATCCCCATTGCAAAAACTACCGCCAAACCAGCCGCACCGCTTTATGAAACGACAAGACCCTCCCGCCGCCAACCTGGTCGAAAGCATCTATTCCACCAAAATGACCCGCCGCCGCCTGCTCGGGTCAGCAGCCCGACTCGCCGCCATCGCGGCCGCCTCGTCCTTTTTGCCACCCAACGTGCGCCGCGCCCTCGCCGAATCACCGCCGCGTCGCGGCTCCTTGCGCGACATCAAACACGTGGTGCTGCTGATGCAGGAGAACCGTTCCTTCGATCATTACTTTGGGACCATGGCCGGCGTCCGGGGCTTTGATGATCCGAACGCGTTGCAACTGTCCAACGGCAAATCCGTCTTTTATCAACCCGACCCGGAGAATCCGAGCGGTTATCTGCTCCCGTTCCATCTCGACACCAAGAACACCAGCGCGCAGAAAATTCCCTCGACCAGCCATGCCTGGGCGGTGCAACACCATGCATGGAACGGCGGCAAGATGGATAACTGGCTGCCCGCCCACCGCAAAGTGGACGGCGAGAAAGCCCCCTACGTCATGGGCTATCACACCCGGGCGGACATTCCGTTCCAATTCGCGCTGGCCGAGGCCTTCACGGTTTGCGACGCCTATCATTGCTCCGTGATGGGGCCCACTTGGCCCAACCGCATGTATTGGATGACCGGTACCATTGACCCGGACGGCGAGCACGGCGGACCGATGACCAACAACAAGGAAATTAAGGGTGGCTACCGCTGGACGACCTATGCCGAGCGTCTGGAGGATGCCGGCATCAGTTGGAAAGTCTATCAGCAGCAGGACAACTACGGTTGCAACATGCTGGAAAATTTCAAAAATTTCCGCGAGGCCGCCCGCGACTCGAACCTGCACACGCGGGGACTGATTCGGGAGCCGGAAGGGAAATTTGAATACGACGCGATGAACGACAACCTGCCCACCGTTTCCTGGATCATCCCCACCAGCACGCAATCCGAACATCCGGATTTCATGCCGGCGGCCGGAGCGGCGTTCGTGGCCAGCAAGCTGGACGCCATCGCCGCCAATCCCGAGGTGTGGGCCAAGACCGCTTTCATTTTGGACTACGACGAGAACGACGGCATCTTCGATCACGTCGCGCCCCCCGTGCCGCCGCCGGGAACGCCGAAGGAATTCGTCAACGGCCTGCCCATCGGCGGCGGATTCCGCGTGCCTTGCATCATTGTCTCGCCGTGGACCGCCGGCGGCTGGGTTTGTAGTCAACCATTTGATCACACCTCGGTGCTCCAGTTTCTGGAAAAGTTCACCGGCGTGACCGAGCCAAACATCACCGCCTGGCGTCGGCAAACCTTCGGCGACCTTCTCTCCGCCTTCCGTTTCGATGAAGAGCAGGCCAGACCGCCCACGCTGCCGGACACCGTCAATGTCCTCAACCGCGCCCGCTACGAAGCCGCCTACCTGCCCAAACCGACTTTGCCCGGTTCGGAGCAAAAACCGCCCACCCAGGAAAAGGGCCAGCTCAAACGGATTCCCAAACCATGATGCGATTTTCCGCTTGTCCTCCGAAAACGTGAACTGCGCTCATCGGTCAAAACTTGTCGCCAGACTCGCGACCTGAACATTATTGCAACTCCATTCGCATGAAGAAATACAACGTCGGCATAGTCGGTTACGGTTGGGTGGCGACGGCGCATATTGCCGCCATCAACGCCTCGTCGCTCGGGCGGGTCACGGCCATCTGCTCCGCGCGGCTGCTGGATTCCGCGGAACTCAGCGCCAAACACGGCGGCAACATCACCGTTTACGACGACCTGGATGAAATGCTCGCGAACCCCGACATTCACATCGTCTCGATTTGCAGCTACCCGAATCAACACTCCGCGCAAATCATCAAAGCGGCCAAGGCCGGCAAGCACCTCATCATCGAGAAGCCGCTCTGCCTTTCGCTGAAAGACCTCCGCGCCATTGCAGCCGCGCTCAAGAAGTCAAAGATCAAAACCTGCGTCTGCTTCGAGTGCCGGTTCTCCAGCCAGTTTCTGGCCACCAAGGCCGCGATTGACCAGGGCCTGCTCGGCACGTTGCACTACGGCGAAGTGGACTACTACCACGGCATCGGCCCGTGGTATGGCCAGTTCCGCTGGAACATTCGCAAAGCCGCCGGCGGCAGCGCGCTGCTCACCGCCGGCTGCCATGCGCTTGACGCGCTCCTGTTGTGCCTGGGCAGCGACGTCACCGAGGTGACGAGCTACGCCACCAAGTCTCGCAGCAAAATTTTTGCGCCCTACGAATACCAGACGAGCAGCGTGACCATTCTGAAGTTCAAGCACGGCGGCATCGGTAAATGCACGGCCAGCGTGGATTGCCTCCAGCCCTACTACTTTCACACCCACCTGGTCGGGAGCGAAGGCAGCCTGCTCGACAACAAATTCCACTCGCAAAAGCTCAAAACGAACAAGGGCAAATGGAGCGAACTCGCGATGCAGATGCTCGATTCGGGTGACGTGTCGGATCATCCGTATCAAACTCAATTCGAGGCCTTCTTCACCGCGCTGGCCGCCGGCCGGGAAATGCCGCTGACCAATTTCGCCACCGCCGCCCGCACCCATGAAATCATGTTCGCCGCTGACAAGTCATCGGCCACGGGCAAACCGGTGAAGCTGTGACGGCGGCAATTACACCGCTAAAATCAGCGCCGTAGGCCCGACATGTTTGTAGTTTCACACGCCAAGCCACCCAAGCTCCGATAGGAGCGGCATGGAAGGCCGCATCGCTCTTGATGGAGCTTGGTTTTCAGCTGACAGGATTCTATAAACATGCCGCACCTGCGGCGCTAACTCTTGGTCGTCGCATTGAAGCTTTTATGAAGGGTTCAACTGATGGCTATCCGCTCGCTCCACTCGCTATTGCCGCGCTATGCCTCGCACCGCTGCTGTTTGGCCAAACTACCGGAATGGAACCTTGTCGGAATCACACCCCTGAAGTAATTTCGCTCCATGACCGCCGCGAAAGTCATTGAGGAAATGAACGACCTCCCGCCCGAAGAGCAGGCGAAGGTAATCCGACACGCATTTGAACTGGCCCGGCACCGGCAACTCAGCGCCGATGAACTTGGGGACTTGGCGGAACGGCTGGTGGCCTCCGAGGACCCGGCAGAAATCAAGCGATTGAAGTCCGCGATGACGCGTGGCTTTTATGGCGAGTGATTCATGCCGAAAATCCTCCGCCAGAACCTGCCACCCGCGCTTTATGCGCATTTGCTGGAACGCGTTCAACAGCGCAACATCTCAACCCAGCAACTCCGCCTGCTGTTGCGGTGGGTGGATACCCAACCCGAAGTCCCAACGGGCCGATGGTTCAAACGCTTTACTGACCTGACTGTCTGTGGCGAGGGTGAACTCATCAAAACCTTCCTTTTGCCCGACCAAGCCGCCACCGGTGAAGAAGTCAAATGAGCGCCAAATTCGCCGCGCGTCTCGAATGCGAGCGCGACCACCGGTCACTTGCGGAGAACGGTCTCGCGGCGGCAGTCACCGAATGACGACTTGTCGCAGCCAATCCTTGACGTAAGCTCACCACGTGAAACCCACCGCCATCGCCATCGGCGCGCACCCGGACGACATCGAATTCTACATGGCCGGGACGCTCGTGCTGCTCAAACAGGCCGGCTACGAGATTCATTATTTCAACGTCGCCAACGGTTGTTGCGGCAGCCAGCAACACTCCCCCCGTCAGCTGGCCCGCATCCGCCTCGGCGAAGCCAAACGCGCCGCCAATGTCCTCGGCGCGCATTTCCATCCGCCGATTTGCAACGACATGGAGGTCATTTACGACCTGAAACTCCTGCGCCGCGTTGCCGCCGTGATTCGGGAAGTCAAGCCGACCATTGTTCTCACCCATCCGCCGGTGGACTACATGGAGGACCACACGAACACTTGCCGGCTCGTCGTGACCGCCGCGTTTGCGCACACCATGCCGAATTTCCAATCCCTCCCGCCACGCGCCACGGTGGATTACAATCTCACGATCTACCATTGCAGCCCGCACACGATGCGCGATCCGCTGCGCCGGTTGGTGATTCCGGAATCCTTTATCAACATCGGCTCGCAACTCGAGGTCAAGCGCGCCGCCTTGGTCGAACACCAGAGCCAGCAAGACTGGCTCGTGGCGACGCAAGGCATGAATTCCTTCCTGGCCAAGGCCGAATCCGACGCCCGCCTCGTGGGCCGCGTCTCGAAGAAATTCAAATACGCTGAAGGCTGGTGGCGGCACCTGCACTACGGCTTCAGCAATACCGAACTGGATCCGCTGCGCGAGGCATTGGGGAAGAACTACCTCGTGAACAAGTCTAACATGCGAGAGTTGGGCCAGCGCGCGTGACCTTCTGGCGAACAATCTCCTTTGACCAAAGGCATAATCCAGCGTAACTAGACTGACATGAATCTGAAAGTCGTGGTCGAAAAGGGCGAAGACGGCTATTTCGTGGCCCACTGCCCTTCACTCAAGAGTTGCTGGTCTCAGGGAAAGACACGCGAAGAGGCGTTGCGAAACATTCGCGAAGCAATTGATCTGTTTCTCGAGCCGTCTCCGGATGAGGTGGCCCAGTCCGCCGATCGCGAAGTCGTCGAAATCGCGTTATGAAGTTGCCGCTGCTGTCCGGACGGCAAGTCCTGGCCGCATTGCAACGACTTGGTTTTGTCAGGATGGATGGCAAGGGCAGCCATGTGAAAATGAAACACCGCCGATGGCCGAACCATTGTCTTCCCCTATCACGGCGAAGTGGATCGCTACACGCTGAAGGGCGCGCTTCGCGATGCGGATGTGCCGGTCGGAGATTTTCTCGAGAAGGTCAAATAACTTGCCTGACCAATGACCGACGACGGCATCTGCATTTGCGCATCCAGCACTGCAAAGTGGTGTGTCATCCCAAGCGGTCCATCGCCTGGAATTTCAGCCAGGGTTCAGTCACGGAATATTCCCGCCCAACAACTCCGGCTCCTGCTGCGGTGAATGGATACTCAACCGGAGTTTCCAACTGGCCGATGGTTCGAGTGTTTTCCGAAATTGATCTTTCGTGCAGAAGCCGAGTTGATCGAAAACCTTTCTCGTGCGGAGCCAGATCCCGGCCGTCGAGGAAGTTATTTCGGACGCCATCGGCGAGAATCGCAGTTGAATTCTTCCGGCAGGTGTTGAAACTCATCCGTAGTTGACCAACGAACTTACGTGTTACTGACTTAAACTTTAACCAACCAACGAACCATGCCCCGCAAACTCAGCGCCATTGCCCCCGACTGGTGGGATTACACCACGCTCGATAACGACATCATCCGCGACGCCGCCGCGCTCACGCCGGAAAAAATGCTCAAGCTCTCCCGCCCGGGTTTCAAGGTCGTGATGTACGACACCCTGGAGGATTTTTATCTCGCCGAGGCGCTCGAATACGTCGCGGCCTGGAAACAATCCACTCCGGACAATCCCGTCGGCATCTGCGGGCCCATCGGGCCAACCGAACAATTGCCGCTGGTCGCGCGCCTCGTCAACGATCTCGGACTGAATGTTCGCTCCGGACATTTCTGGGGCATGGACGAATGGTTCCTTGATGGCAAGGAAACGCCCGTCTCACACCCGCTCTCGTTCGAGAAGGCCGACCGCGAGATGTGCTTCAACCGCATCCGCAAGGACCTCGTGATGCCGGACGCGAACCTGCATTTCCCGAAAGGCAACACCATCGCGTATCGCAAGAGTTGGGAAGCCGGCGTGCGCTGCGCCGTCATGCAGGGCGGCCAGGGCGATGTGAAGCATTGGGCCTTCAACGACCCGCCGAAACGCGCCGGCAAATACAAGAACGCGCCGCCCACCCCGGCGGAGTACCGGAAGCTGGCGACGCGCGTGGTGGATTTGCACCCGCTGACCGTGGCGCAAAACGCGCGCACCTCCGGCGGCGGTAACATCTCGCTCGTGCCGACCCAGGCGATCACCGTCGGGCCTTACGAGACGTGGAAGGCGGAGAAAGTTTCCATCTGGCACGCGGGCTTTCATGACAATCCGTTCGGCCAACGCCTCACCTGCCTCATGATTGCGAAGAAAATTCCCGACGCCGCCGTGCCGATGTCGTTGCTGGCCGATCATCCGAACGTGCAGTTCAATTACTATCGCCCGGGCATCGGCTCGTGCGGGGTGACGATGCATTAGCAGTGAATTCACCGCTCCACGTTCTCCGTAGCCGCCGACGTGAGGAGGCGGAAGCCTTGGAGCGCGAAACCTTCCGCCTCGTTACCCCGGCGGCTACGAGGACAAGATGAGCGCCAAAGCTGTGGACCGCTTTGCGTTCGAGCGCACCTGTTGGTGCGCGCGGCGCAACCCGTGTTGCGGGTGTGGACGAGGCGGGACGCGGGCGCTCGCTGGGTCGAGTTGGCGCTAGGCCAAGTTTGTACAGAAATCATATTTACGATGATCTATAGGCCGGCCTCATACGCGTCTTATGACTAAGTTTGCTGACATGAAAGGTTGCGTCATCTGGACAATCGTCGCGTTAGTCTCCTGCGCCTCAGGGGTACTGCTGCCGTATCTTGAGGGACGGTCTAATTCTTGGTGGGTCATTCCGCCCTTGCTTCCCGCGGATCTGCTACCCCTTCTTTCGTTGTTTGTCGCCTGCGTTGTTGTGCTTTCCAAATGTGTTCGTTCGGTTGTCACCAAATGCCACGTTGTCGCCACTGCTTGGTTGCTTTTTATCTGCCTGACGTTGTTCGTCGTCAGGCTCGCAATCCGTCCTGCCGACATATTCCACCGGGGTTTCCATGACTATGCCGGGAGTGTCCTGACGGCTGATGAATGGCGAAGTATCTCGCGAGTAGCGCAGCAGCGCCTTCTGCCAGAAGGGCAGCTCCCGGGTCCGCGCAAGAATCTTTGGAACGAGAAGGAGCACCGGGTTTTGTGGTCGGACCTTTGCCGTACCACGCCGATCCAGAAACTCGACGCGTCGTTGATGATAGTTGTTCGCCCGGAAGCGACGGAGGTTGTGTGGGGAGGCGCGCTTGCTGGGCACAGAGGCGTCATCATTTTTACTGGTAAACCCGCAGATGATCGGCGTGGCCGTTTGGCGGCTACTTCTTTCGTCGCAGATGATATCAAGACGTTTGTCAGCACCGACTGAGGGCTGATCAATAATTACCCGACTCCTACCATGGCCGCCAAGCTTTGCGACCGCTTCGGATTCGAGCGCACCTGTTGGGCGCGCGGCGCAACCCGTGTCGCCGGTGTGGACGAGGCGGGGCGCGGGCCGCTCGCCGGGCCGGTGGTGGCCGCTGCGGTCATTCTGCCCGCGACTTGGGCGAACGGTGATTTCGATCAGCGGCTGGCGGATTTGAACGACTCCAAGCAACTCACCGAGGCCCAGCGCGAAAACTTTTTCCAGCTTCTCACCACGCATCCCGATATCCGCTTCGCCATCGCCACCGTGGATGCGCCGACGATTGATCGCATCAACATCCTGCAAGCGACGCATCGCGCGATGAACCAGGCGCTGGCACAGTTGCAACCGCAACCGGCACACGTGCTCGTGGACGGCAAGCCGGTGAAGTCCATGAAGCTGCCGCACACGGCCATCGTGAAAGGGGATGCGCTCAGTTATTCCATCGCCGCCGCCAGTGTGCTGGCCAAAGTCACGCGCGACCGGCTCATGCGGGAGTTCGACGCGCACTTCCCCGGCTACGGTTTCGCCGTCCACAAAGGCTATGGCGTGCCGCAGCACCTCGCCGCCATTGAGAAACTCGGCCCGTGTCCGATTCATCGGATGAGCTTCGCGCCGCTCAAGGTCACCCAGCCCGAGCTGTTGTGAAACGCCCGGCCGGTTGGCGCCATTTCACAACGCAAGTCGCGCACGATTCGGCCAAAGCCCCTCACCCCGTCCCCCTCCATGAGCCTGGTAGCAGCGGACGTGAGTCCGCTCCATCTGGCCAGGGAGGGAAGTTTGAGCCGACTCACGTCGGCTGCCACGGTTCAAGGGATCAAAGCGCGAACTTGGGTTGGGAGAATTTTCTCCCCATCGGATGGGGAGAGGGAGCAAGGTTCGACCGCGGAATCGAAACCTGTCGCTGGATTTGCTCGCGACACTTCCGTCCACCAGAACTTGGCCCAACCGCAACCCCCTCTCCTCGGGGGAGAGGGTCGGGGTGAGGGCGAGCGCCACACCATTCATCCTCGGAAGACAAAGCGGCTACCCAATCAAAACGTCAGAGAACTTTCAAAAGGGTTTTGACGCATAGGCCCGCTCGACCCACTTCATCACGCGAAGGGAAGTCTCGGGTCCGTTGATGGCCGGTGCGCGTTTCCGCTGAATGCAGTCGGCGAAATACTCGAACTCGGCGGTGTAGGTGTTGATTCGCCGAAACGGGAGGCGACGTAAGCGTTTTTGCGAAGTTCGGCATTGTGTGGCGTCGTAGGGCGCGTCGCCCAGACCGAAGATGCCCTCCAGCGTCCCACCACTGCCTTGTCCAATGGTGTCCTCCGCCAGCACCGACCCGCGCGAGCCATAAACTTCCAGCCGCGTGCGGTTGGCTTCGTCGGGAATACAGAAGAAGCAGTCCACAGTGGCGTGGGCGCCGGACTGAAACTCGAGAAGCGTGGTGGAAGCGTCCTCGGTGCGATACTTGTGAACCAAGTTTCCGGTCAACGCGGTGAGCCGCTTGATCGGGCCGGCAAAGTATTCGAGCAAATCGTAAAGATGGCTGGCCATGTCAATGAGTGCGCCGCCGCCGCCCAACTTCGGGTCCTGCCGCCACGCGCCTTTGATGAGTGGATACCAACAGGAAAGTTGGGCGCGCAGATAAACCAGTCGTCCGAGCCGCCCGGCGCTGATGAGTTGCTTGATCTGCTGGTGGGCGCCGTGGAATTTCATCATGTAGCCGTCCTGAAGGAAAACTCCGGCCTGACGACACGCTTTGATGGCCGCCCTGGCCTCGCGCAGATTCAACGTGAGCGGTTTTTCGCAGATCACATGCTTGCCGGCCGCCGCCGCGAGCCGGATTTGATTCAAGTGACAGCGGACGGGCGACGCAATATACACGGCCTCGACCTCCGGATCCGCCAGGAGATCAACGTCCCGCGAATAGGCGCGAGCCACGCCAAATTCCCGGGCGATGTCCGCCGCCTGCGAGGGGTTCATCACGGCGACCAACCGGCAATTTCGCGCCCGGAGCAGGCCGGCCATGACTTTGCGCCGGGCGATGCCGCCCGCCCCAATCACGCCGAAGTTGATTTTTCTTTTTTTCATTTCCTCCCGCCCGCTTGAGCGCCAGTGCTCCCAGCGCTGCGTGGCCGGTGAAAGGTAATCACTCAACCCGGTGGCGACAGCAAAAACCATCGCGTTGTCCGAGGCAACCATGGTCGCGTCTGACTTCCGTTCCGTTCACTCTGGAAGCGAACTTGGTTCATCTTTACTCCGGCTTTGTACTCCGGCAGTTTGGCCGAAACCGATGCGTAGTCCTTGCGGGGTATTGTTACATACAAGCGCGGCATGACGAATCAGCACACGAAATTTTTGGCCGGAGTCATTGAAGGGTTCTATGGGCCACCTTGGTCGCAGACCGAACGGCTCGAACTTTTAGACTCGATGTCGTCCCTGGGCTTGAACACCTACCTCTACGCGCCCAAGGATGATCTCAAGCACCGCGCCCGGTGGCGCGAGCTTTACTCGGACCAGGAAGCAGCGACGCTCGTGGGAGTGAGCCGGGCGTGCGCGGAGCGGAGTCTCCGTTTCATCTATGGCTTGGCTCCGGGCTTGGACATCCAGTACCACGACGCATCGGAAGTCACCCGCTTACAGGCCCGCTTCGAACAAATGATGAGGGCGGGATGTCGGGATTTCGCATTGCTCTTTGACGACATACCCGATCGCATGAGCTCCGAGGACCGCCGCCGCTGGGACTCTTTCGCTTCGGCTCAATGTCATGTCGCCAACACGCTGTTTCGCTGGACTCGCGAGCGGTGTCCGGAGGGACGATTCCTTTTCTGTCCGACTCCGTATTGCGGGCGGATGCGCGAACGCGGGTACGGCGGCCCCGATTACCTGCCAACCTTGGGGCGCGAGTTGCTGTCCGGGATTGACGTAATTTGGACCGGGCCGGAAATCATCTCGCGGGAAATCACGGTGCCGCACATCCGCGAGTTACAGGAGGTGCTGCGGCGGAAACCTCTGATTTGGGACAACCTTCACGCCAACGATTATGACGGCCGGCGATTTTATTGCGGTCCCTACTCCGGTCGTCCGCCAGAACTGCGTTCGGAAGTGGCCGGGCTGTTGGTGAATCCGAACAACGAGTTTTGCCTGAACTACGTCCCATTCCGCACGCTGGCAGAGTTTGTTCGCATCCCCACCGGGTCAACTTGGAACGCCCGCCAAGCCTACCTCACCGCCATGCAAGAGTGGTTGCCGTGCTTCGCTGTCGCCGGGCAGGTCCCCGCCTTGGAGGACCTCGTGCTGCTGGGCGATTGTTACTACTTGCCGTACGAACAAGGCCCGGAAGCCGAGGCGCTTTACACTCAGGTGCGCACTGCGATCAGTGGCAGCCCTAGTCCGGGTGGTGAACAGATTGCCGGGTTGCGCAGCTTGCTCGCCAGGTTGCGGACGCTCTGTTCCCGAATGGCCGAACTGGAGTGTCGCCCTCTGTTTTATGCGCTCAGCCGACGTGTCTGGGAGTTGCGCGAGGAACTCGACCTGCTCGAGCGTTATCTCGAATTTATCTCGAAAGGCGGGCCGGCCACCGCGTTCACTTCCGATTTCCATTTGCCCGGCACCTACCGTGGCGGCTTGGTGGCGGCGTTGCAGACGTTGCTAAGGCAGCGCGCCGACGGCGCCTTTACACCCTGAGAATGCGAGGGTGTGCCGCTGAACCGTCGGCTTCAGTTCCGGTTTCTGGAGCTTGACGGGTTTTGCGCCGCTCGTATAGCGTCCGATGAATCGAAACACCCGGAGTACTTCACCATGAACGATTGCAACATTCGGCCGGCCCGCCCCGTTGACCAGGCGGGCGCCTATCACGTCTGTCTGAAAACCGGCGACTTCGGCAAGGATGGCGAACCGTTTTATCGCGAAGACCCCGATGCGTTGGGTCGGATTTTCGTGGGGCCGTATCTCGCGTACGAGCCGGAGTTGAGTCTGATCCTCGAAGACGCCGAGGGCATTTGTGGTTACGCCCTGGGCGCGTTCGATTCACGCACTTTTTATGACCGTTACGAGCGGGATTGGCGACCGGACTTGTGTGCCCGCTTTCCGGAACCCACCGGCGACCCGGCTCACTGGACGCGCGCGCAGATGGTTCACTCCTGGTATCATCACCCGGACTACACGATGCCGGAGCCTTACGAGACATACCCATCCCATTTGCATATTGATTTGTTGGAACGCGCGCAGGGTCGTGGTTATGGCCGCCGCATGATGGAGCAGGTGATGGACATCCTGCGTCGCCGCGGTTCCCCCGGAGCGCACCTCGGCGTCAGCATGATGAATACGTCCGCCCACGGGTTTTACGTGCGACTGGGCTTTCGCGACCTGCTCCGGGTTGGTGAGGGGCGGGACGGCTGCATTTACATGGGAAAGCGTCTGCAAGCTTGAGGCCGCGCGTCAACCCGGTTTAATTCGACCGCAACCAACACGAAATCGTCACCCAACCTATGGCTCAACAACTCGCTTTGCTCGGCGGCAAACCGGTTCGCACACGACCCTTCACCGCCTGGCCGATCTTTGGGAAGACCGAGGAGAAACGTCTGCTGCAAACGCTCCACAGCGGAAAGTGGGGGCGGCTGGATGGCAGTCAAACCGCGGAATTTGAACGGCGATTCGCGAAGATGCACGGGTGTCAGCATGGGATCGCCGTGGTCAATGGCACGGTGTCCCTCCGCCTGGCGCTCTTGGCCGCCAACATTCGCGCCGGCGATGAAGTGATCGTGCCGTCCTATACATTCTTCTCGACGGCCTCGGCGGTCATTGAGGCGAACGCCGTGCCGGTCTTTGCGGATATTGACCTCAATAGTTTCAATCTGGATCCCAAGGCGGCGGAGGCGGTCATCACTTCGCGGACGCGCGCCATCATACCCGTCCACTTCGCGGGCCAGCCGGCCGACATGCGTGCCTTGAAGGCGCTGGCTCGCAAGCGGAAGCTGCTCGTCCTCGAAGACGCGGCGCACGCGCACGGCGCGAGCTGGCGTGATCGCCCTGCCGGTTCGCTGGGCGACATCGCCTCTTTTTCGTTTCAGTCGAGCAAGAACCTGACCTCTGGCGAAGGCGGCATCATCACGACGAACGACGACCAGTTGGCGGCCACCTGCCGTTCGATGCACAACTGCGGTCGTATCCCGACGGGGATTTGGTATGAACACCACGTGATCTCGGGCAATTACCGGCTGGGTGAATTTCAATCAGCGGTGTTGCACGGTCAGCTCGACCGCCTGAAATCCCAGACGGCGACCCGGGATCGTAACGGCCAGTATCTCGCCACGCGGATCGCGCAATTGCCGGGCGTACATCCGCAGCAGCGACCCGCCGATTGCACGCGACACAGCCACCACCTGTTCATGCTGCGTCTCGACCGGCAGGCTTTTGAAGCGCCGCGCGCCGCGGTCGTGCAGGCGCTCCAGGCCGAGGGCATCCCTTGCTCGCCGGGCTACGGATTCTCCCTGCCGCAGCAACCGATGTTTCGGAACAAGGCGTTCGGCCCTTATCTTCCCCGACTCACCTCCAAATTGAATTATCGCCGGACACATTGTCCCAACAGCGATCTGCTCTGCCGTGAGCAGTGCGTCTGGCTCGGCCAAAATCTTTTGCTCGGCAGCCGCGCTGACATGGATGCCATCGCGGACGCTTTCGAAAAAGTCTGGGCCAATCGCGACCCGCTGGCGCGGCACTGGCGGAAAACCGGGAAGGGCGCGCTGTGAGCAAGGCAACGGGCTGGTTGAATCAATACATCGTTCCGCCGCTGACGGCGTTGAGTGAGAACACCTGGTTGTCCGCGATCCGGGCCGGCATGGTCGCCGTGGTGCCGCTGACCATCATTGGCGGACTCTTCATCATCATCTCCTTCCTGCCCGTGAGCGGCTGGGACAAAATCGTGCAGCCCTACCTCAGCCTCCTGCAGGTGCCGGTGACCGCCACCTTCGGACTGCTGTCGGTTTTCGTCTGTTTCGCCATTGGTTATGACCTGGGCAAGCAACTCAAACAGGAGGCCATCGTGAGCGCCTCCATGGCCACGTTGATTTTTCTGATGATTCAACTGCGGCTGGGAGAGAAACCGGAGGACATCACCTTCGCGATGGACAACCTTGGCTCCAAGGGCCTTTTCACCGCGATCATCATCGCCCTCGCTTCCGTGCGCGTGCAGAAGTTGTTCACGGATCACAACGTCGTGGTGAAGCTGCCGGAGAACGTCCCCCCGGTTGTTTACGAATCCTTCCTGTCCCTGATCCCGCTCTGCTTTCTGGTCGTCGTGTTTTGGGTGATCCGCTTTGTGCTGGGCGTGGACATCGATCACATCGTGCAGACGGCGTTCAAGCCACTGGTCTTTGCGTTGAATACGTTGCCCGGCATCCTGTGCTATGCCTTCCTCGTCACGTTGCTCTGGTCCGTCGGGATCAACGGCGACAACGCCATGGACGCCATCGTCGCTCCCATCTTTCTGCAATACCTCACCGCCAATGTGGAAGCCGTGACGCAGGGCCAGCCCATGCCCTACGTGACGGCCTACGGCTTCTTCACCGCGTTCGTGAATGTGGGCGGCACCGGGGCGACCATCGCGCTCGCCCTCGTGATGTGGAACTCGAAAGAGCCGGGCTACCGCAAGGTCAGCCGCCTGTCGCTACCGACGCAGATCTTCCAAATCAACGAGCCAATCTTTTTCGGGTTTCCCATCGTCTTGAATCCGATCTTCATGGTGCCGTACATCCTGAATGCGCTCATTCTGACCACGACCAGCTTTCTGTTGATGCAATTCGGGATCATCCACAAGCCCTTCGTCAACGTGCCCTGGACCACGCCGCCGATCATCGGGCATTACCTGGTCACCGGCGGCGATTGGAAGGCGGCGGTTTGGGGCGGCATTTCCATCGTCATTGCGATGGTGATTTACTACCCATTCGCCAAAGCCGCCGAACGCCAGCGCCTGAAAGCGGAAGCCGCGAAAGTCGCGCACGAGTAATCACCGAGATTGGAAGGCAGTCGGCTTCAATGCGGTTTGCGGAGGACGAGCGCTACATTGTCCGCCAGGCCGACGCTTCCGAGGAATTTTTCGGTCACGTCGTAGAACCACTTCACGGGCCGAAGCCATGGCTTCTGTTTGAGCGCCGTGGTCTGCTTGAGCAAAGCGCCGCGTTCAGCATTGGAAATCTCCCGCCCCCGACCACGCCAGTCCTGCCAGATGACGACGGGGTTGAAGTGCGTGAAGCGCCGGGCCGCGACCTGGAAGCCAGCGCGTTCACTGAGTCCGCTCAGCGTGGTGGCGGAAAAATAATTCAGGTGCTGCGGATAGACGTAGCGATACTTCGCGCCCAACCACCGCGCGGCGAGCGATTTCAGATTCGGCACCAGCACAAAGCAGTGTCCACCTGGCGCGAGCAATGCGCCGGCCCTTGCCAGGAAGCGTCGGGGTTCGGCCAGATGTTCGAGCGTGGCCCAAAACGTAATTGCGTCAAACGGAGCGCCGGTCTGAGTGGAAAAATCCTGCTCCAGAAAATTCCCTCGGACCACCGGCACCCCGCGTGATTGCGCATAATCCAGCGCCGGACCGCTGGCATCGGTGCCGAGGACCTGGTAGTCGGCCGGCCAGCGTTGCCGGAGTTGAAACAAAAACGCGCCCGAGGAACAGCCCACATCCAACACCACGCCGGTTGGGCAATGGTCGCGGAATAATCGCAGTTCGCGCTCGAATCGGACGCCCGCGTAATCGCTCTCCAGTTTGGCGGGTGAGAGGTAGTATTCTTTTCCAGCCTCGTCATAGAACTGTCCGCTGGCCATCCCGGGCGGAACGGGATCGGCATAGACCATCGCGCAGTTGGCGCAGCGAACCAGGCGCAAGTCGTCCTTTTGCCAGTGTGGCCGGGCAGTCGTGCCGTCGCAGACCGGGCAGTGACGATGAACGGACGTCGTGTTCATGTCCGCCATAAGACCAGTGACGCCAATGTCCGACAACCGAAATTCCGCGCCGCGAGTTCCGCTCGCACACTTGGAGACTCACCAAACGGGCTGAACGAAACGATCACTTGGCTTGGGCGCATCTCAGTTTTTTGCAGCAGGGAGCGCACGCGCCCACGCGTGCGGCGGTGGACGCCCGCGTCCGCCGCAGCCGAGCGCGCCACCGCGCGAGACTCAATGGGCACGGTTGCGTGTAAGTCGGGCGGTGTGGCACAGCCGGCTCGCGCGCATGGCTCCGCGGGCTTCCCGACCCAGTACAGGCGCGCTAACGTGAGGCGTGCGCCGCATGCAGCTTGCAGTTTGGTTTGCTGCCGCACGTCGGACGCGGCAAGCTGCTCCGCATGAATTGTGTCGTCACGGCGGGACCCACTTACGAGGCGATGGACCAGGTGCGCCGGCTTACGAATTTTTCCACCGGGCGGCTGGGCACGGAACTGGCCAACGAATTGACCGCGCGCGGACACAACGTGACACTGCTCCTGAGCGAGCAGGCCACTTATGCTGGCGCGCGGCGCGCCTTGCGGGTGGAATCGTTCACCACGACGGACAGCCTGTCGCGGAAATTGCAGGCCTTGGCGAAGTTGGACATCGGGGCGGTCTTTCAAGTGGCGGCGGTGAGTGATTTTACCTTCGGCAAAATCTGGCGGCGTTCGGCGGATGGAGAGTTGACGGAGGTTCAGGCCGGCAAGTTTTCCACGCGACAGGGGACGTTGCTGGCTGAATTGGTGCCGACGCCAAAGCTCATCGCCAGCTTGCGCGCCTGGTATCCAGACGCAAAGCTGATCGGCTGGAAGTTTGAGGTGGACGGCGATCGAGCGAGCATCCAGCGCGCGGCGGAAGCTCAACTGCGCGATTGCCGGACGGATGTGTGCGTGTTGAATGGGCCGGCTTACGGCGACGGGTTTGGGCTGATCTCGAAGCCGGGGCCGAGCCGGCATCTAGCCGGACAGACGGAGTTGTTTGCGGCGTTGGCGGAAATTGTTGATTCAGCGAAAGTCTGACGACGGTCGCTCCACCCCGGTGGCCTTGGCGCCTTCGCGCTTTGCTTCCGAGCCGGAGCGCGTAAACTTGCGATATGAAATACGGCCGGCTCATCCTGGTGCTCGTGGCGCTGCCGCTGATGCTGGCGTTGGGATTGTGGCTGGGCTTTTTCGTGCGCCGGCTCCTGCCGGGCGGCGCGGGGCCGATCGTCTATAATACGGCCACGGTGTTGCGCCAGGTCCAGACACTGTCGCAACTGGTGACGGTGAAGTATGTGCTGGAAAAGGTGGTGATCTTCGAGGACGCGAAATGGTACCCCGGGGGCGACAGCCGGGTGCTGCTCGTGGCGCACGGCGTCGTGAAGGCGGGCGTGGATTTCGACAAAATGAAACTGGAGGACGTGCGGCTCAACGGCAAGAAGCTCACGATCAAGCTGCCACCGGCGCAGATCACGGATTGTTACCTCGATGACCAGCAAACCCGGGTGGTGGAGCGGACGACGGGATTGTTGCGGACGTTCGACAAGGACTTGGAACAGACGGCGCGGAAGGTGGCCGTGGATGACATTCGGCGCGGGGCCCGGAGCGCGGGGATTTTGAAAGACGCGGATGAGCGGGCCCGGGCGCAACTCGAGAAGTTTTTCCAGCAGATGGGATTCGAGGTGGAATTCACCACGCCGTAAGACCACGCGTGACTCGATGCAGTGAAAAGATTGGTGGTCCGAAGGACAGGACAGTGCCCTGAATTTAGCCAAGGGTGCGAACCAAGGCGGCGCGTGATTCGTCGCCCGTCATTCGAAGACCACCGGCAACTCCGGGTTCTGCGGGCTGATGTGATTGATCTTGATGGGCAGCGGAGCAAAGCCTTCGCCCTTGACATCGGTTTCCACGGGCAGCCGGCGGCGCGGGCTGACTTCGTGGGTGGACTGGGCGCGCAACTCCATGAGATACAGCATCGGCGGCCGGGGCGCGGGGCGACGATTCGTGATTTGGGCCAGGCCTCTGACCTCCTGAAGCATTTTCAACAATTTCATCTTGTTAGCCATTATTCACCGTCCTCGCCCGGCATGTTGCAGTTCATGTGCCAGTGGATTTGCCGGTGTCAGGTGGACACGCCGTTCGATTGGATGCGCGGGGTGCTGGGTGCTCGACGTCCTATTTGGGAAAGACCAAAGCCGCGCCCGAAGCAGGCACGCGGTGAAGATCGACAAGGCGATGCTGCAATTTCTTGTGGGAAAAGGATTTCATCTGAAACTCGACGTTCGCCCCATGCGGGATGCTGTTGACAAGCTGGCGGATGATGCAGTCAGCGAATGTCTGCTTGGTAGTCGCTATACCTACTGAGTGCTCACTCTCAACGAAACGAGAAATTGCCCGGTCGTCCACTGAGGAGATTCCCGAAACTGAACGGCGACAATTCTGCGCGATGAAAACCTAAAAGAAGGGCAATCCAATATTCCCTATCAAGGATTATGGCCTGCTCATTTCAATGGGTCAGTGTGTTCCAGTTGGTCGCCAAAAACCTTCCGGACGGTTTCGCTGTGACCGTCAGCTAAAAACACGTTCGCGCGTTCTTTGTGCCGAACAGTCAAGCGGTTTGTTCGGCGGGGGAAATTGGCCTTGCACGGGCTTGCTCCACTGGTAAAGTGCGCCTCGCTTTTCGCCCAATTTTCCGGGCGGCTTTGAATTAACCCGACAACATTTGCCTGTGAAAGTTTTTAGCGGAACCGCCAACGAACCTCTCGCCCACGCCATCTGCGATTACATTGGCATCAAGCTGGGCAAGTGCGCCATCCGCCCGTTTCCCGACGGGGAAACTTTTGTTCAGATCGAGGAAAATGTGCGGGGCGAGGATGTCTTCGTCGTCCAGCCCACCTCGCCGCCCACGAACCATCACCTGATGGAGTTGTTCATCATGATGGATGCGTTGCGCCGATCGAGCGCGGCCCGCATCACGGCCGTGCTGCCGTTCTATGGTTACGCGCGCCAGGACCGCAAGGATCAGCCGCGCGTGCCCATCACGGCCAAGCTGGTGGCCAATTTGCTGGTGGCAGCCGGCGCCAATCGTGTGCTGACCATGGATTTGCACGCCCAGCAAATTCAGGGGTTCTTCGACATCCCGGTGGATCATCTTTACGCGGCGCCGGTGATTTATGATTACCTGCAGAAAAAAAAGCTGAAGGACCTGGTCGTCGTCAGTCCGGACGTGGGGGGATTGAAAATGGCTTATGCCTATTCGCAAACCCTGGAGGCGGGCCTGGCCATCATCGCCAAGCGCCGCAAGAACGCGCTGGAGGTGGAATCCATGGCGGTGATTGGCGAGGTGCGCGGCAAGAACGTGCTGCTCGTGGATGATCTGACCGAAACGGCGGGCACGTTGACCAAGGGCGCGGAACTGCTCAAGAAGAAGGGAGCCAAGTTGATCATCGCTTGCGTCTCGCACGCCATTCTTAATGATACGGGCGCGGAAAGATTGCGGAAATCGGTGATTGACGAGCTAATCACAACTGATACAGTCCTGCGCCCCACGATTCGGGGCGTGAAAATAATCACGTTGCCAGTCGCGGGCTTGTTGGGCGAAGCCATCAAACGGATTCATAATAATTCGTCGGTGACTTCGCTGTTTGAGTCAAAGGGTGGACGCACCAGTTGAGTGCGCCGCCCGGAAAATTTGCCATGAAATCAGTACCGTTAAATGCATTTGCGCGCTTCCAGACCGGGCGCACTGAAGTCAAAAAGCTGCGTTCAGCCGGGCGCGTTCCCGCCACCATTTATGGGCGGCAGGCGCAGCCGGTGAACCTGGAGTTGATCGCCGACGATCTCGAGACGCTCATTCACCATTCGCTCTCGGAAAACATTTTGGTGGATCTCAAACTGGACCAGACCAACCACCTCGCCTTGGTGCAGGAAATCCAGCACCACCCGCTCAATCGCCAGGTGTTGCACGTGGATTTTCATGAAGTCTCCGCCACGGAGAAGGTCACCGTGATGGTGCCGGTGGAAACCGTGGGCGAAGCGGTGGGCGTCAAGACCGGTGGCGGCGTGCTCGAACACGTGCTGTTCAAGCTCAAGGTCCGGGCCTTGCCCAAGGATCTGCCGGAGCAAATTCTCGTGGATGTCAGCGCGTTGGAAATTGGCAAGTCCATTCACGTTGGCGAAATCAAGGCCGCCGAGGGCGTTGAAATTCTCGGCAACAAACAAACGCCGGTCATCTCCGTCGCCCTGCCGAAGGCGGAAGCCGAGCCCACGGCCGAAACCGCCGAAGGCGCCGCTCCGGCGGCGGGCGAGGTGGAAATGATCAAGGAGAAGAAGGAAGAAGGCGCCGAGGGAGCCGCTCCGGCCAAGGCGGGCGAGAAGGCCGCTCCGGCCAAAGCCGACGCGAAGGCAGCGGGCGACAAGAAGGCTGCCGCTCCAGCCGAGAAGAAGAAGTAGTCTTGACGACGAGGTAGCCGTGAGTGACTCGTCGCCCCGCCGCGCATGGAAGATTGGTACCTCATTGTGGGTTTGGGGAATCCCGGCGCGGAATACGCACGAACGCGGCACAATGCGGGATTTTTGCTGACCGATTTGCTCGCGCACCGCTGGCGCACCGACTGGAGTGCGACAAAAAAATTTCAGTCGCGCCTGGCGCGGACGGAGTTTGCCGGACGCCGGGTAATGCTTTGCCAGCCGCAGACGTTCATGAACCTGAGCGGAGAGGCGGTCAGAGCGCTGGTGGAATTTTATCGGGTGGCACACGCGAACTTGGTCGTGGCCGTGGATGACGCGGATTTGCCGCTGGGCGAAATCCGGCTGCGACCAGGCGGCAGCAGCGGCGGGCATCATGGGCTGGAGTCCATCGAGCAGCATCTGGGCACGCGCAACTATGGCCGGTTGCGTCTCGGCATCGGACGCCGCGACGGGAAACGGGAGATTACGGGGCATGTGCTGGGGCGGCTTGGGCCGGACGAAATGGCGGTGCTGGAAAAAGTTTTGGCGCGGGCGGCAGATCAGATCGAATGTCGGCTGGCGCACGGGTTGCAGAAAGCGATGAGTCAGTTTAACGGAGTTGTCACCGACTCCACCAACGAAGGAACGAAGCAGTGAAACGATACGAAGGATTGTTCATCTTGAACACGGCGGGGAAGGAAGAGGGCATCAAAGAAACGCTCGACAAAATTTCCGCCGAGATTACCGCCGCCGGCGGCAAAGTGGAAACCGTCCAGAAGATGGACCGGAAGACCTACGCCCGCGTGGCGGACAAACGTCACACGGCGGGATTTTACGCGAACGTCATATTTGCCATCGCGCCGGCGGCTCTCGCGGCCCTGCGCGCCAAACTCGGGCTGGACGAGGAGATCTTCCGGATTGTCTTCACCAATTCGCCTGAACCCAAAGCCGCGAAATAGCACTGCGTTCTCATGGCCAGCTTCAACAAAGTCATCCTCGCGGGCAACCTGACCCGGGATCCGGAATTGCGCTACACACCCAAGGGCACCGCCGTGGCGAAAATCGGGCTGGCAGTCAATCGGACGTGGACGGGCGAAGACGGCCAGAAAAAGGAAGAGGTCAATTTTATTGATGTCGAGGCTTGGGGTCGCCAGGGTGAGGTCATCGCGCAATACATGAAGAAGGGCCGGCCTTTGCTCGTTGAGGGACGGCTCAAACTCGACAGTTGGGAAGACAAGAACACCAAGCAGAAAGTCAGCAAACTCAAGGTGGTGCTCGAAAGTTTTTCGTTCATTGATTCCAATCGCGGTGACGCGAGCGGCGCGCCCGCTCCGTCTCGTCCGTCGGCTGCCCCCGCCGCGGCCCCGGCCGGCGAACCCCTGGAAGGCGACGGCCCGCCCGAAAGCGACGACGTTCCGTTTTGATTTAACGATTTAACCATTTAACGAATCACAGTTCACATGAAGACCGAAGTCATTCTTACCCACAACATCGTCGGCCTCGGCGGCGAATCCGACCAAGTCAGGGTCGCCGCCGGTTACGCGCGCAATTATCTCTTTCCGCAACGCCTGGCCATCCCCGTTAGCGCCGCCAACAAGCGGCGTTTGGAAGCGTTGCGCCAACGCCGGGCCGAGCGGGAAGCCCATGAGTTCAACACCATGACTGAACTCGCCAAGGGCCTGTCCAAACTGGTCTGCGTGGTGAAAGTCAAAGCCGGCGAAGACGGCAAAATGTTTGGTGCCGTTACCTCGGGCATGATTGCGGATGAACTCAAGCATCAATTCGAAGTGACGCTCGACAAACGCAAGATTCATCTCGAGCACCCGATCAAGCAGCTCGGCGAATACGAAGTTGAACTGCATCTGCACGCCGAGGTCAAGGGCACGCTCAAGGTGCGGGTCGAAAGCACGACGCCGGTGGCCGCTATTCCAGTTGAAGCCCCCGCCGCCGAAGCGCCCAAGACCGAGAAACGTGGCAAACGCGCCGACAAAGTCGAAGCTGCCGCTGAAGAAAAGCCCAAGGCTGCCAAAGGCGAGAAAGCTCCCAAGGCCGAGCGGAAGGGAAAGTAAGCGGAGTAATCTGTCTCCGGAGAATTTCATAGCCACGGCGCAAGCCGTGGCTTTTTTCTTTGTGCGCCCGGCAGGGCGCACTGACTTGTGGGTTGAAGTCCCATGCAG
>CAZLOH010000013.1:0-103027 GCA_964561105.1 uncultured Bifidobacterium sp.
AGCGTGACCTACATCGCAGGGTGGGCGTTTTCCCACTGCGCCAGCCTGACGAGCGTGACGATCCCCACCAGCGTTACCAGCATCGGGGACTGGGCATTCGCTTCCTGCGTCAGCCTGACGGCGATTACGGTGGATGGCTTGAATCCCAACTTTTCTAGTGTAGCTGGGGTCTTGTTCGACAAGAACCAGACTACGCTCCTTCAGTGCCCGGGAGGCAAGGCCGGAAGCTACACCCTCCCCGACAGCGTCACCAGCATCGGGAATAGTGCGTTTGAGTCCTGCACCAGCCTGACGAGCGTGACGATCCCCAACAGCGTCACCAACATCGGCGATTCTACATTTTCCGACTGCACCAGCCTGACGAGCGTGACGATCCCCAACAGGGTCACCAGCATCGGGGACGACACATTCGCAGGCTGCGCCAGCCTGACCAGCGTCACCCTCCCCGACAGCGTCACCAGCATCGGGGACGGCACATTCGCAGGCTGCGCCAGCCTGACCAGCGTCACCATCCCCGACAGCGTCACCAACATCGGGTACGGCACATTCGCTGGCTGCACCAGCCTGACCAGCGTCACCATCCCCAACAGCGTCACCACCATCGGGGATTATTCGTTTTCCGGCTGCACCAGCCTGACGAGCGTGACGATCCCCAACAGCGTCACCAACATCGGGCGGGATGCGTTTTCCTACTGCACCAGCCTGACCAGCGTCACCTTCCCCAACAGCGTCATCAGCATCGGGCGTGAGGCGTTTGACTCCTGCGCCAGCCTGACGAGCGTGACGTTCTTGGGCAATGCCCCGTTCGAGCGCGGGGATAGGTTCTACAACGTCGCTTTGGGCGCGAAAGTCTATTATTACTACGGCACCACCGGTTGGGGGCCAACGTACGACGGCTTGCCCACGGTGATGTTGGGCGCGCCCGCGCCCCAAGTCGCCGCTGCCAGCGCGGGAGTGAAACCGGGCGGTTTCGGCTTCACCCTCAATGGCGTCACCAATCAAACCATCGTGGTCGAGGCCAGCACCAATCTGGTGAACTGGCAACCCATCTGGACCAACACCTTGTCCGCGGCATCCGCGGATTTTGTGGATCCGCAATGGCTGAGCTACCCGCGCCGCTTCTATCGCGTGGAGTCGCATTAGCCATCGCAAAACAAGCAGGCGAATGGGGTGCTCCGTCCGCCGTGATCGGAAATTCGACACCTCATCCGGCTACGACACCGGATTTGTCTTTCCCTGACAACCCTCACCCGTCCTGCGGACATCCTCTCCCGCTCCAGAAAGGCTCACCTCATCCGGCCAGCGGTCACCTTCTCCCCATCGGATGCGGAGAAGAGAATCGCGGCGGAGAAGGAGTTTCAGTAGCGGTAATGCTCCGGCTTGTATGGCCCTTCGACCGGCACGCCGAGGTAGTCGGCTTGTTTCTTTGAGAGCTTCGTGAGCTTCACGCCGATGCGTTCGAGGTGCAGGCGGGCGACTTCTTCGTCGAGATGTTTTGGCAGGCGATACACGCCGACCTTGTTCGTGTCCTTGTTCTTCCACAGGTCCAATTGCGCGAGGCATTGGTTGGTGAAGCTGTTGGACATCACGAAGCTCGGATGGCCGGTGGCGCAGCCGAGGTTCACGAGGCGGCCTTCAGCGAGCAGATAAATCGTGCGGCCGTTCGGCAACACGTATTTGTCATACTGCGGCTTCACGTTGATGCGTTTCACACCTTTCAGCGTGTTGAGCTTGTCCACCTGAATCTCGTTGTCGAAGTGACCGATGTTACACACGATGGCCTGGTCCTTCATCTTGAGGATGTGGTCGAGCGTGATGACGTCCATGTTGCCCGTGGTCGTCACATAGATGTCGCCAATACCGAGGGTATCTTCAACGGTGGTAACTTCGAAACCTTCCATCGCGGCTTGTAGCGCATTGATGGGGTCAATTTCCGTGACGATGACGCGCGCGCCGAACCCGCGCATGGAGTGGGCACTCCCCTTCCCCACGTCGCCGTAGCCGCACACGACCGCGACCTTGCCGGCGATCATGACATCGGTGGCGCGCTTGATGCCGTCCGCGAGCGATTCGCGGCAGCCGTAGAGGTTGTCGAACTTCGACTTGGTGACGGAGTCGTTGACGTTGATGGCGGGCACGAGGAGTTTGCCCTGCTCCAGCATCTGATAAAGACGATGCACGCCGGTGGTCGTTTCTTCGGAGACGCCTTTCCAATTCTTCACGACTTCGTGCCAGAAACCGGGGCGCTCCTTCGCGACGCGCTTGAGCAACGCCTTGATGACGGCAACTTCGTGATTGTCGCTGGGCGTGTTGACCCAATCGCTGCCGTTCTCGAGTTCGTAGCCTTTGTGGATAAGGAGTGTCGCGTCGCCGCCATCGTCCACGATGAGTTCCGGGCCTTTGTTGCCGGGATGCGTCAGCGCGGCGAGGGTGAAATCCCAATATTCTTCGAGCGTTTCGCCTTTGTGCGCGAACACCGGGATGCCGGCTTTGGCAATCGCAGCAGCGGCGTGGTCTTGCGTGGAGAAGATATTGCAGCTTGCCCAGCGCACCGAGGCGCCGAGTTCCTTGAGCGTCTCGATGAGGATCGCCGTCTCGATGGTCATGTGCAACGAGCCGGTGATGCGCACGCCCTTCAACGGCTTGCTCGCGCCATACTTTTTGCGAATGGACATCAGACCGGGCATCTCGTTTTCGGAGATGGTGATGGTCTTGCGTCCCCACTCGGCGAGTGAGAGATCGCGGACGGCGTAGTCTGGTTTGGCGGCACCGTTGCTTTTGGCTCTGGCGAGTTTGGCGCGGGAAGGAGGAAGTTTGATTTCAGTGGGCATGATCGTATGGTGAGTTGCGGGTTGAGGGCAAATGCTTCGGTCAGTTATCGGTGTTAATCAAGCGGGGCAATCCGGCCGGGATTTTGTCCAGCACGGAGCCGGCCCCAAGCGGTAAAAAGTTCGTCACGATGCATTGCCGCCCATTCAAGAACGAGGCCACGGCTGCGGCTCGAGAGCGACCCTTCCAGGATGCGGAGCGTTGCGATGTCGAACACCGCCTCGTCCTCTCCGTAGATGGCGTGAAAGTGTGCAGGCGGGTGTTCACGAGGGTAGAGATAGATGCTGATGCCGTAAAATCGGGAGACTTCAGGCATGGGACGTTTCGGTTTGTAAAGCCGGGAACAGCTCTTCAACCTTCTTCCCGGTGATTTCGACATAGAGCGCGTCGGCACACAGATCAATCTCGCCCGGCCACTCCAAGGAGCGTCCGTGGCGAACGATTTTCACCAGGTCGAAGTGTTTCGGATCATTCCACGCCGCGAACACGCCCTTGCCGACCTCGGCCGAAAGATTCACCACGCCTTCCACACCGTCGTCGTAAGCGAGTTTCAGTCTGTAATCCGCCAGAGTCTGCACAGCAACGATGTGTTTCATGGCGTCAAGATGCCTTAATCGCGGGTTTCCTTCAACGCTCCGAATTCAATTGAGTTTCAGAGCACGGCGTAGGTCCTTGACCTTGTCGGTGGTTTCCCAGGTGATGGCCTTGTCGTTCTTGCCGAAGTGGCCGTAGTTGGTGGTCTTCGAATAGATCGGACGCAGCAGGTTGAGTTGCGCAACGATATTCGCGGGCTTGAAGCTGAAGACTTCCTTGACCGCCTTCTCGATTTTCGAATCGGTGGTGCCATCAATCGCTGTGCCGAACGTGTTCACGCACACGCTGACGGGTTCGGGATAGCCGATGGCGTAGGCGAATTGAATCTCGGCGCTGCTGGCGATGCCGGCGGCCACGATGTTCTTGGCGACCCAACGGCCCATGTAAGCCGCGCTGCGGTCCACCTTGCTCGGGTCCTTGCCGGAGAACGCGCCGCCACCGTGACGGCCCATCCCGCCGTAGCTGTCCACGATGATCTTGCGGCCGGTCAACCCCGTGTCGCCCTGCGGTCCACCGACGACGAAGCGTCCAGTCGGGTTGATGAGGAACAGCGTCTTCTTTGTGAGCAGGCGCTTGGGCAAAGTCTTCTTGATGACTTCTTCAATGCAAAATTCCTCGATGGTCTTGTGCTTCGCATCGTGCGCGTGCTGAGTGGAGATGACGACGTTGGTGATTTCCACCGGCTGGTCGTCCACGTAGCGCACGGAAACCTGTGACTTGGCGTCGGGGCGCAGCCACGGCACTTTGCCGCTCTTGCGAATCTTCGTGAGCACACGACCAAGCTTGTGCGCGTACATGATGGGCGCGGGCATCAGCTCGGGCGTTTCGTCCGTGGCGTAACCAAACATCAATCCCTGGTCGCCAGCGCCCTGCTCCGCCTTCTTTTTGCCTTCGGCTTTGCGGGCATCCACGCCTTGCGCGATGTCCGGCGATTGCGACGTAACCGCGTTCATGATGAGCACCTTGTCCGCGTGAAACACGTCGTCGTCGTTCACGTAGCCGATTTCCCGAATCGCGTCGCGGGCGATCTGATTGAAATCGAGCTTCGCCTTGGTGGTAATTTCGCCACCAACGACGACGAGGTTGGACTTGCAGTAAGTCTCGCAGGCAACGCGGCTGTATTTGTCCTGCGCGAGACAGGCGTCCAGCACGGCATCAGAAATGGTATCGGCAACTTTGTCGGGATGGCCCTCACCGACGGACTCGGAAGAAAAGATAAAGTTTTTGCTCATTCAGTGTTGGTTGTTCATTGACGTATTGACGTATCAAGATAGGATGATATATCTATTGCGAGATGCGTCAAACGGAATTTTCGGAAAAGTTGCACCCGAGAACTGCCCGGTGAGGGCTTGAAAAAAACCGGGAATCCGGCAAAAGTTGCCCATGCAAAAACGAGCGCGCAAACTGCCGCCCCGGCGCAGCCATCAGATGATTGATCTGGTGGACCTGGCGATGCACCGGGCGATGGCGCGGAAAATCAGGCGTGCGCCCAAGTTATTTGATCGCGCAAGTCGCAACATCGCTCGTTGGCAAAAACGCAATCGCGGTTGTCCATCCCCGCTGCGGGAATGGAAACAAATCTTGCAAACGCAGGACATGAAGGCCGTGCTGCGGCTAATGACGCGACCCGATGATGAAGGCAATCGTCTGCGCCAGTCGTCACCTTTCGTGGGCGTCCTTACTTCGGCTGAGGTGAGGGCGATCTGGGCGCGCTATGACAAGGAGTAATCTCGAGTTAATGCTGCGCGAGGCTGGCGCAATCTCTCCCGAGCGAGACTTTTTCCTTTTTGGCAGCCAATCGCTCCGGGCAGTTTGCGCCCGTTATCCAAAGGAATTTCCCAAGACCATCGAGGCGGACCTGTATCCGCGGCAGTTTCCCCAGGCTTGGAATCTATTGCGGGCACGCATGGGCAGAAGTTCGCCATTCCACAAGAAGCATGGATTCTACCTGGATTGCGTTGATCCAGCGCTGGCGATGCTCCCCGAGGGCTGGCTGGAACGACTGATTCCCTTTCGCACTCCGCGCACCGGCGGTGTGACGGCCTGGTGTCTGGAGCCGCACGACTTGTTCGCGAGCAAACTCGTGGCGTGGCGCGAAAAGGATCAACAGTTTCTGCGCGCCATGTTGAAGCACAGTCTGGCCAGACCGAAGTTGGTGGTGGAACGCATAACCGATCTGCCCATTTCAGCCTCGCGGCGCGAGGAGTTGAACCAGCGCTTGCAAGGACTGATCACTGATCAACGAGCCAGCCAGAGAAAATCCCGTAAGACCAAATAACATGTCCCCTACCCTTAAATCACTCCGCGCCTTGTCCGACGCCACGCGCCTGCGCATCGTGGCGCTGCTGGAGCGCGACGAACTTTCCGTCAACGAACTGCAGGAAATCACCCGCATGGGGCAGTCGCGCATCTCGACGCATCTGGGTTTGCTACTGGATTGCGCACTGGTGAAATCCCGGCGGGAGGGCAAGCGAACTTTCTACCGATTGAACCCCGAGGCCGAGGGGACAACCGCCGAGTTCATCCAACTGGCCATCAAAGGCGCGCTCGAATTGCCGGAACACGCGCACGACCAGATCAATCTGAAGCGCATCCTGAATCGCCGCCGCGAGCAGGCCCAGGTCTTCTTCAATCAGGTGGCCGGCCGGTTTGACCGGGTGTATGGCCCGGGCCGGTCGTGGCAGGCGTTTGGGCATTTGCTGCTGCGCGTGCTGCCTCCGCTCACAGTGGCGGACCTCGGGGCGGGCGAAGGATTGTTGAGCGAACTGCTGGCGCGGCGCTGCAAGAAAGTCATTGCGGTGGACAACTCGGAGAAGATTGTCGAGTTCGCCGCGGCCAAGGCGAAGAAGAACGGATTGAAAAATCTGGAGTTTCGGTTGGGGGATTTGCAGAACCCACCCATCGAAGCCGGCAGCGTTGACCTCGTGATTCTCAGCCAGGCCTTGCACCACGCGGACGATCCGGCGGCGGCGCTAGTCAGCGCGGCCAAGTTGCTCAAAGCGCACGGACAGTTGCTGATTCTCGATTTGCTGGCGCACAAGTTCGACAAAGCCCGGGAGTTGTATGGTGACCGCTGGCTGGGGTTTGCCGAAAGCGATCTGCATCGCTGGCTCGAGGCCGCGGGCTTCAAAAAGATCGAGATCAACGTGGTGGCCCGGGAGGAGCAACCGCCCAACTTTCAAACCATTCTGGCCGCGGCAGAGAAGTAGCGATCGGTCAAAAGGAATAGCTGAGACCGACCGAGACGAACATCGTCTTGCTCAAGTCGAGAACGGCGGCGCGTCCGCCTTCGTACTGGGTGTATTCTCCGAGATATTGAAACTGCGCGGAGCCAAAAACATCCCACGCTTTGCTGAGTTGGTAGCTGACTTCACCCGCCACGTAGCCTCCGGCCAGGAATCCGCTATCGCTGCCACCGCCGGAAGCGGTTGGGTTACCGGGCGAAGCAACGGTCTCGTCGAAGTAGAAATCACTCAGCACATAAGCCAAAGACAAGCCGCCACTCAACGACAATTTGCCGCGCTCGCCCAAAGGCATTTCCACGTACGGCCCGAGCCGCCAGCCGATGACGTTGGCGTCAAAGCTATGCAATCCGCTGACCGCTGCGGCCATGGTGTCGGTGAGAGAGGAAACCGGCGTAGCACCGATGACCGGATTACCCTGGGCCGACAAGTCGGCTCCGTGATAATACGGCGCGGGCGGTGGCGTCACGTAACCCCCGCCTTCCAGCGGCGGCAGTGGATACGCATCCGTCAAGCGGGTTACATTCGCGGCGAGCGTCCGGGAGTCGCTGACGTTCACGCGCATATAATTGGCGGCGACCTCGAGTCCCCAGCGCATCTTCTCACCCCGACCGAGTTCCCGTCGGTATCGCAGTTCCACACCGGGCAACGGCTCTTCCAGGTTGGCGGCAGCGGTGACACCCGCCGAACTGTACCGGTGCATCAGCAACGTGCCGGCACCAGACAACTGACTGTTGTAATCATAGCCCCAGTAACGCGTGTAACCCAGCAGATTTCCGGAGGAGTCGGTCAACACATAGCCATCGTCGTAATTAAAGGCGTCGCCATCCGGCGTCGTTTGCGACGAGCCCGCGGCAAATGCCCCGGTGTTTTCAAACTTCACCCCCACGTTGAACGCCATGCGGAAACTGGCGCTCACGCGATTGAGCGAATCCGCCGGAGGTGGCAACACCTCGGTGGGCTTGAAGGATTGCGCGCTGACGGACAAAAGCCCAAACGTCGCGACGGGGAGCAGCGGGCGAAGAGAGATCGGTTTACGTTTCATAAGCGAGCCGGGTTCAGGGCAGGAGTCGGAGACGATAGAACCGCGCCGGGGCGGCGGCCGGCGGACCGACGGTCTTTGGCTCGCCGTTGTCAATCCATTGGATCCAATTGCCATCGCCTGCCACGGCCGGTTGTGCCGCCTGCCAGTGCAGCAGGTCACCGCTGTATTCCACGGTATAAACCCGGTTGGACAGCGACTTGAACTCAACCAGGAAGGTGCGATTCGCGAGCAGCAGTCCGCGGTTGATGGGCTGAAAGTCTCCCTGCACAAGTGCGATGGCCGCTGCGGGCGGGACCAGTGCCGCCTGCAAGACCGGATTCGGCATGATCCGCAACGGGGACAGGTATTCCACCGTCAGGTCAACATAGTTTCCCGGCGGGATGACGGCGTACGTTTGCACGTAGGGGATGCCGTTCAAAAAGCCCGACCCGTTGCCAACCGTGATGGCGGGCGCATTGGTCAGGTTGAACACGAGCACGCGCACGGCGTTGAGCGTGGAATAAGTTGGATTCGAGACCCGCACGCGTTGCTCGAAAACATCCTTCTGCGGGTTGTAGTAAACCGAGGTGAGAAAAGTGAGCGGCGGCCGATCAATGACGTTCACGGTCACCGGCACGGCCGCACCGGTAGCGCCAAAGTCATCGGTGGCCATCGCGCCAAAAGTGTAGCTCCCCACCGCCAGATTGGTCAGCACGGTGAAGAACGGCGTCCCGGAATCCGCCTCGGCGATCCGGTTGGTGCCGGTGAAAAACTCAACCTTCTCCACCGTGCCATCCACGTCCTGGGCATCAGCCAGCACGGTGAAACTGGCGGGCGCAAAGAAGGACGCCCCGTTGGTGGGACTGGTAATTTGCACGGTGGGCGGGGCATTGACACTGATCGAAAATACTTCGGGCGCGGAACTGTCCACGCCGCCGTTCGCCGTGCCACCATCGTCGTGCGCAATCACCGTCACGGTAGCAGTGCCGGAAGCATTTTGCGCCGGGCAGTAGGTCAAAGTGCCATCCGCAGTGACCGCAGGCGGGACGGAGAAAAGCGCGTCGTTATCATTCACAACCTGGAAAATAACCGCCTGGCCGGACTCATCCGGCGGCCCCGCGCTGATGTCCGTCGCCCAACCAGGCACCATTTGCGGTCCGGCGTTCTGGCCGATCCGGAAGTTTGCGCCCTTGCGGAACGACGGCGGGTCATTCACGGGAATCACGGTGACAGCTACATTCAACACCACGCGGTTCGAGTGATCATCCGAGACAGCGAATTGAAATCCATCGCTTCCGTTGAAATTGGTCAACGGAGTGAGCCGGAAGGCTCCGTCCAGGTCCAGGCTCAACGTGCCATTGGTGATTGCGCGGACCAACGCGGCTTTCAACAGTCCACCGTGCGCGTCCACAATGCCGCGCAACACTCCCGGCGGGGTCACCGTCAGCGTCGTGTCTTCATACGTGGTGAAACTTTTGCCCGACCAATTGTTCGTTTCCGGCGGCCGATAAACTGGCGTGACGTTGATGGTCACCGTCGCCGGGGACGATTCGGCCTGACCATCGTCGGCCTGGTAGGTGAAGCTGTCCAAGCCGGAATAGTTGCTGTTTGGCGTGTAGGTAAAACCACCGTCCGAACCCAGACTCAACTGGCCATTACCCGGCAGAGTCACGACTTTCGCCATCAGCACATCGCCGTCTGGATCCATATCGTTCGTCAGCACGCCCGGAGCAACCACGGTCAAAGTTGTGTCTTCGAGAGTGGAGTATTGATCGCCCTGCGCCACGGGCGGACGATTCACCGGCAGCACGGTAAGATGGACCTGGGCATTCCCCGAATCGGCAGCGCCATCGTTGGCCCGATAGGTAAAGGAATCCTCGCCGGAATAATCAGCATTGGGTTGATAGGTGAAACCGCCGCTTTCGTTGAGCGATAACACCCCGTGCGCCGGACCATTCACCAGCAACGCCGTCAGCGTATCGCCATCAGCATCCGAATCATTGGCCAGAATCCCCGGGGCGGAGATCAACAGCGTTGAGTTTTCCGCCACCGAGTAAGCGTCATCCCGCGCCACGGGCGCATGGTTGGCGCTGATGAGCGTCGTGATGAAGGTTGAATAGTTGTCGTTGGTTTTCCCCTTCTCTTCGGCCTCACTGCCAAATATCTGCGAGCGATTGGTAATCGCCCCCGGCGCGGGCGCATCCGCGCTGATGCGTACTTGAAAAGAGCGCGACCCTTTGGCCTTGGAGTTCAGCGTTCCCAGATTCCAGGAAATCGTGTTGCCGGACACCGAACCGCCATTCAGCGTGCCCGTGACCGGAGTGGTATTCGAGGGCAGAAAATCCTTCATCACCACGTTGACGCCTTTCACAGGCCCAGCGTTCGTATAATTGAGGGTGTAAGTAATGACGTCACCGGGAGCGGCTTGAGCGGGACCGGTCTTCACAATCCGGAGGTCCGGCCACGCACAGGCCGACTCCGCGATGAGCAAGCCGATCAAAGTGAATGCGAAGGACAGCCCAGGACCTGGGAAATGGCCGACGGCTGGGGGACAATGGGTTCTCATATTACGAGCTTGGTGTGAGAACGTCCGTTTGCGCCACGCCCAACGCAATCAGGGCGACCGAGGTTCGTTGTCCCCGGGCTGGTCGCAAGTTCCTCCCGGGAGTTCACCGAGGTTTGCGGTGAGCGCGCCGTCCGCGTTGCAGCTCCCAGCACTCTGCAAATGGCATCCCTCCAAGTCCGGTTTGGCTCGGTGGACAATGACCGGCCACAGACGGCGCTGGATTCGGATTATTCAAAACTAAAAGTGCAAAATGTTTTGCCGAAGCCGAAGAACGACGAGCCGTCCCCGTCTCATTCGCGTATGAAAAAAATACTGTTAGTTGCAACGGTCCTCGCCGGCGGAGTGATGCTCAGCCAGGCCGGTGTCAGTGTCCACATCGGGATCGGATTCCCGTTGCCGCCACCGCCCGTGCCGATTGTGGTCGTCCCGGCCCCGGCTCCGATATGTCCGGCACCGGTCTATGTCGCACCACCGGTCTGCCCACCGCGCTTCGTCGTGCCGTGCGCGCCGATCAGCTATCGGCCAGCCTACGGTTATCACGGTCCGCGTTGGCAGCACCGGGATTGGAATCGCCGCGCTCACGGTTACGGCTATCACCGCTGACCCGAGCGCGCGGAGCGGAGGCGGTCGGCAGCAGCGCCGCCGCTCAAATTCAGCCAATGCCGGGATTCCGGTCCCGGCATGGTTGCTTTTTCAACTCGCTCGATTCGCCGACGGTCGCAGTGACCGCAGACGCGAGCGCGATGTGAAAGCGAAAAAATTCCGGCTCGCCAAGCGCATGATTTTCCCCGACCCTGCCGCCCTTGGGGAAATTTGAATCATGCAATTTACCGGCACTTACACAGCCATTGTCACCCCGTTCAAGCGCGGCAAGATTGACGAACCCGCGCTGGAACGGCTGATCAAGTCGCAAATCAAAGGCGGCGTGGACGGCATCGTGCCCGTAGGGACGACCGGCGAATCGGCCACGTTGGATTATGCGGAACACATCCGACTCATCGCGCTCTCGGTGAAGATCGCGGCCGGCAAGATCAAGGTGATTGCCGGCACGGGCGGGAACTCCACCCAGGAAGCCATTTATCTGACGCAGGAAGCCGAGAAGGCCGGCGCGGACGCATCGCTTCAGGTCGCGCCCTATTACAACAAGCCGACGCAGGAAGGTTTATTCCAGCATTTCCACGCGGTGGCTTGTGCCACACACCTGCCGCTGATCCTGTATAGCATCCCCGGCCGCTGCGGCATCGAGATCGCCGTGGACACGGTGAACCGCCTCGCCCACGACAGCGTGAACGTCGTCGCCATCAAGGAGGCGGGCGGCAACCCGGATCGCGTATCGCACTTGCGCGCGGTCCTCGGTCCCAAGTTCACGATCCTGTCCGGGGACGATTCGTTGACGCTGCCCTTCATGGCCGTGGGCGCGCATGGTGTCATCAGCGTGGCCTCGAACATCATCCCGCGCGAAGTCTCACACATGGTTCGCGCCTACACCTCCGGCAACACTTCGCTCGCCCTCAAACTGCACGAGAAGTACTACCCGGTCTTCAAGGACCTGTTCATCGAAACGAACCCGTGCCCGGTCAAGGCCGCCCTCGCGATGCTGGGCCTGATGGAAGACGAGTTCCGCCTGCCGCTGGTGCCGATCAGCGCCGCCAGCCGGGAGAAATTGCGGAAAACCCTGAAGCATTGCGGAGTGCTAAAATGATCCGCGTCATCCTCACCGGGGCCAAAGGCCGCATGGGCCAGGCGCTCAGCGCCTGCGCGCCACAACATCGCGAACTCGAACTGGCGGGCCAGATTGATCAAGGCGACGATCTGGCGGCGATCATTGCGCGCGGCGACGTAGTAATTGATTTCAGCTCGCATACCGCCACTGCCGGCATCGCGGAATTGTGCGCCGCGCACGGCAAAGCCCTGGTGATCGGCACGACCGGTCACGACGACGCGGAAAAAGCCCGCATCACGCCTCACGCGTCACGGATCCCAATGGTGTGGTCGGCGAACTACTCGACGGGAGTGAACACGCTCTTCTGGCTCACGCGCAAGGCGGCGGAGATTCTTGGGAACAATTACGATCTGGAAGTGGTGGAGATGCATCATCGGCTCAAGAAAGATGCGCCCAGCGGCACGGCGAAATCCCTCGCGGAAATTCTCGCCGCCGTACGCCAGCAACAACTCGCCCAAGTGGCGCGGCATGGACGCGCCGGCATCGTCGGCGAACGCACGGCCGAGGAGATAGGCATTCATTCGCTGCGCGGGGGCGACGTGGTGGGAGATCATACGGTCATATTTGCGACGAACGGCGAGCGGGTGGAACTCACACACAAAGCGTCCAACCGGGACACGTTTGCCAACGGCGCCCTGCGCGCGGCGGCCTGGGTGGTGCGGCAACGACCCGGGCGGTATGACATGCAGGATGTGCTGGGACTGAAATGAATCTGGTCGTCGCCTACATCGCTCTCGGCTCGAACGTGGGTGATTCGCCCAACATTCTCCGACGGGCGCTGGAGCGACTCACGGAGTTTTCTGTCCGGCCTTTGCTCACCTCCTCGCTCTGGCAAACCACGCCGGTGGATTGTCCGCCCGGTTCGCCACCATTCGTCAACGCCGTGGCCGCGCTCACGCCGCTGCCAGCCGAGACGCCGGAATCCCTGCTGGAAAAGATGCTGACGCTGGAAAAGGAATTCGGACGGAAACCCAAACAAGTCCTCAACGAACCCCGCCGGCTGGATCTGGATCTGATCGCCTTCGGGAACGAGACACAGCGGACGCCCGGGTTGACCCTGCCGCATCCGCGGGCGCTGGAGCGCCGATTCGTGCTGCAACCACTCAACGAAATCGCGCCCGGCTTGATCCTGCCCAATCAAAACCGGACGGTGGCCCAGTGCCTGGCGAAACTTGTGTCCGCGGAAAAGCTGGTTCGTTTGCCGTGACGCGCCCGCGGATTTCGTCAACCCGCCGCGGTGGGTGAAGCGGCTCCGTCGCCACCCTCCGTACGCTTCTTCGGACGGAACAGCGCCACGAACAACACCAGGATAATTCCCGCAAAAGTGGCTGGAGCCGCCCAGAGCGGCTTCCAGGCGATGGATTCCAATTCCGCCTTGCGCAGCGCGGTTTGTTGTTCGGGTGGCAATCCGTTGCGGATGGCCAGCACACGTTTGGAAAGTTCCTCGGCAATTTGTGGTTTTTCCGTGGTGGGTGCGGCGGCCAGGCGATCTTCCAAAGCTTTGACCTCGACAGACTGCGCCGGCAGGACTTTTGCCATTGCCACGGAAAGCGGCGGCGTGTGTTGAGCTTCGATCTTGCCAGCCACCTTTGCGCCAATGGCCATGCCCAGTCCCAGCGTGAACAGCACCAGGAGCCCCTGCGCCTGGGCGCGCACCTGTTTGGGCGCGGCCTGATCCGTGTAAATCTGACCGGTGACAAAAAAGAAATCGTAACAGATGCCATGCAGCACGATCCCGAGGATGATCATCCAGCGCACTTCATCCGCCGCGCCAAAGGCAAACAGGGTGTAGCGCACAACCCACGCCAACATGCCGGCCGCGAGCATCCATTTCACACCCAGCCGCACAAAGAAAATCGGCATCACGAGCATGAAGAACAGCTCCGACATCTGGCCAAAACTCATCGTCCGGCCAATAGGCAGCCCGGTCATTTCCACAATGCGGCTGGTGATTTGGTAGTAAAACGCCAGCGGAATGCAGATCAGCGTGGACGCAACCAGGAACACCAGGTAGGAACGGTTCTTAAGCATCACCAACGCATCCAGGCCGATGATCTGCCGGATGCTGACCGGGCCGGTTTCCGTGGGCGGCGTGTGAGGCAGGAAAAAGCTGAACAACCCGAGCGCCACACCGGCGCCGACGGTGAGATAAAACATCCCGATGGTCGTGTCGAACTTGAGGGCCGTGATCGCCAGCCCGACCACGATCCAGCCGATGGTGCCGAGCACCCGGATGCCGGGAAACTGCTTCTCGGAATCTGTCATGCACTTCATGGCAATGGTGTTGACCAGCGCCAGCGTCGGGAAATACGTCAGCATGTGGGCAAAGAACAACAGATTGATCACGTTGGGCGAAGGCGTCGCTGATTTCATCACCGTGATCGCGCCGAACATGAGCGCCGCGCCCAGCAGGTGCATTACTCCCAAAACTTTTTGCGCGGAGAAAAAGCGGTCAGCCACCATCCCCACGAAGAACGGCGCAATCATGCCGGCGATCGGGCCGACCGAATACATCGTGCCGAAATCCGCCGCCGTGAACCCGATCGTCGAGAGATAGTTGGGGCCGGTGACATACCACGCCCCCCAGACGAAGAACTCGAGAAACATCATGAGGGAGAGTTTGACGCGAATGGATATTTTCATAGCAATGGCGCGGAGCTTAGAGAACTCGTCCGGTCGGAGCAAGCGGAGAGAAACGGTTCGGGCGCAAACGAAAACCCATTCACCTCCCGTTGGCGGTGAATGGGCGCTGGCAGAATTTCAAGTTGCGACGCTCAGGCGATGGCTCCGAGCAGCTTCGTCGCGGCGGGGGCTTCACTGAATTGCGCCTTCACCTTGACCACGGTGTTCTCCACCGTCAGTCCGTAGCGGCCGCGCAGCACGTCCTGGGACGAGGCGTGCTCGATGAATTGATCCGGCCAGCCGATGCGCACCACCGGCGTGGTGATGCCTTTGTCGCCAAACAATTCCAACACGGCCGAACCGTAGCCGCCCATGAGCACATGGTCTTCGAGCGTGACAAGCACATCCGCCGACCGCCCAAAAAACTCGTGCGTTCCGGCGTCAATCGGCTTGGTGAAGCGGGGATTGATGACCGCAACATCGTAACCGTCGGCGGCCAATTGCGCCGCCGCCTTACGCGCGATGGGATTCAGATTCCCCAGGCCAAACAGCGCCACCTTGCGTTTGCCGTTGTTCGCAAAATTCTCCTGCACCTCAGCTTTACCGACATCGAGGAGCTGGGGCTGTTCCTTGATCGGCACACCCTCCGCCGCCCCGCGCGGGTAGCGGATGAACGCAGGGTGTTTTTGATGCGTGGCGGTGAACATCATGTCCTGCAACTCGTCCTCGTCCTTCGGCGCCATGGCGATGAGGTTCGGCAGACAGCGGAGGTAGGCAATGTCGAACAACCCGTGATGCGTCGGGCCGTCATTGGCGGAAAGTCCGGCGCGATCCATGCAGAAGATGACCGGCAAATCCTGCAAGCACACGTCGTGATGGATGCAATCGTAGGCGCGTTGGAGAAACGTGGAGTAGATCGCCACGACCGGGTGATAGCCCATCGTGGCCATGCCGGCCGCGAAGATGACCGCGTGCTCCTCGGCAATGCCCACGTCTATGTAACGCTCCGGCATGGCCTTTTCCAGATGCTTCATACCCGTGCCGCTCGGCATGGCGGCCGTGATGCCAACGAGGTTGTTGTTGTTCCGGCAGAGCTTGACCATGGTTTGACCGAACACGTCCTGGTAGGCCGGCGGCGTGCCGGGTTTGGCCGCGGGCGTTTCCCCCGTCTTGGCGTCGTACGGTCCGAGGCCGTGGAATTTCTCCGGCTGCTTGAGCGCAGCCTCGAAGCCCTTGCCCTTTTGCGTCAGGATATGGATGACAATGGGGTGGTCGCACGTCTTGGCAAACTCCAGTGTATTGATGAGCAGCGGCAGATCGTGACCATCAATCGGGCCAAGATACCGCACGCCCATTTCCTCGAACAGAATCGCGCTGCCGAAACCGCCGCGGCCATCACCATCCACGCCGGGATTTTTTTTCTGTCGCAGGCTGACTTCAGACAGCGCGCCCTTGAAGCCTTCCTCGGCCTTGTGCGCGAGCTTCAGCGCCAGATTGCCCTTGGGCATGCGCGACACAAATTTTTCAAAGTCGCGCGTGAGCTTGTTGTAGGACGGATGCGTGATGAGCTTGTTGAGATAACCCGAGATCGCGCCGACGTTCTTGGCAATGCTCCACTCGTTGTCGTTGAGAATGCCGATGAACTTCTTGGTCGTGTGGGAAATATTGTTCAACGCCTCAAACGAGATGCCGTTCGTCAACGCCGCGTCACCAAAAATGCACACCACGTTTTCGTCCGTGCCCCGCTTGTCACGCGCCGCCGCCATGCCCAAGGCGGCGGACAGGGCCGTACCCGCGTGCCCCGCGCCGAAGCAATCGTGCGGACTCTCGGTGCGGAGCGCGAACCCATTCAATCCATCCGTCTGGCGGATGGTGTGAAAGCGATCCTTGCGGCCGGTAAGCAGCTTGTGGACATAAACCTGATGACTCACGTCCCAGACGAATTTGTCCACGGGGGTGCTGAACACGTGGTGCAGCGCAAGCGTCAGCTCCACCACCCCGAGATTCGGGCCGAGGTGGCCGCCCGCCTTGGCCAGCCCGGTGATCAATTCCTGCCGGATTTCTTCCGCCAGGATTTCCAGTTGCGGCGGCGTGAGCTTCTTCACGTGCGCCGGCCCGTCCACCATGTCCAGGTATCGGTTCATAGTTAGTCTTCGGCTGATTCCATTGCCAGCGGCTTGAGTTTCAACTCGCCCGCGGCGGTCTTTTCCAACTGCTGAATCTTCAGCTCGGCCTCGGCCAGTTTATCCTGGCAGATGCGCGCCAGTTTCACGCCTTCCTCGTATTTGGCCAGCAAACTTTCCAGGGGCAAATCCCCCGACTCCATCCCTTCGACGATGGATTCGAGCTTGGCCAGCGCTTCTTCAAACGGCACGGCCGATTTGGGAGACGCGCCGCTGGAAGTGCTTTTTGATGGATTCGGCACGACCGAAAACTAGGCGAAAGCCCCGCCTGAGTCC
Organism: uncultured Bifidobacterium sp.; assembly: GCA_964561105.1. Lineage (GTDB taxonomy): Bacteria > Verrucomicrobiota > Verrucomicrobiia > Limisphaerales > JADLHS01 > JADLHS01. The sequence continues at coordinate 17,060 of CAZLOH010000013.1, forward strand.
AGTTCAGAGTCTCACTCGCTTCCCTCCTTAATCTTAATCCTAATCTCCACCTTCCTCTTGATTTCCGCGTCCACGACGGTCTGCAAAATAATTCTCAGAATCTTTGGCGTTAGACCGTTTTTGTCCGACCCCACCCGTTAGGCTGACGGCAAAAATAGAAAGGCATTATGACCAACACAAACAACGACAACCACGGACAACTCGAACTCGGACTCAACGGCGTAAAGCGCGCCACCCGGATTGCGCGCCGGGAAAATCGCCTGGCTCGCGCGGCCTGGTGGTTCGGCAAAATGCGGGAAGTCGTGAACGGCGCAATGGACTGGCCGCCCGCCAGTCAGCCGCGCCCGGAGCAAACCTTCCTGCCGGGTGCGTATCGGCAGGTGCAGATCCCTTGATTCAATGGAGGTGTTGCGCGCCGGCCATTGCCCCACAACATCCGCATGGCCGGCGCGCACGAATTTCATCCGGCCCGGGACGGGTCGAAGCTGATGCCCAGGAACAGGATCGTCCCCGTTGGCCGATGTTCGATGACGAACAGGAAGGGGCGGTCCACAATCATCTGGAACGGTTTGGGCGGTTTCGCGCGGATGCTGGCGGCCTCGGCTTCGATCCGCGTTACGGCCGCAGCCTCCGTCCCCTTTTCGTTGACCTCGATGAACGTCTTTTGCATCGCGCCACTGATGAACACCGGCTCGCCGCACAGCGCGGAGAAATCAGCTGCTCCGGCCGAGAAGGCATTTCGAATTCCCAAAGCCCGGAGGGGCGGCTTCAAATCCACGGCATACTCGAACTTGAAACGCGGCAACACCAGCGTGCCCTCGCGCTCCGTGAATCCGCGCACGGTGGTTTGGCGCCAGTGGTCGCCACTCAGGGTCGCGATCAATTGCTCTGGACTGGAGTTGGGGTCCGGCAGGAAAACATACAGGCTGACGTTCCAACCTTGGTAGGGCAGGCGCACGGCTTGATAGCTGTCTCCCTGACAGTAGGAAAACCTGCCACCCTGAAACATCATCGGCAGGTTCTTGGTTTTTCCACCGCGCAGATGGAACTCTCGGTCCTTCGTGTTCTCCACCTTGAACGGCTTTGCCCAGTCGCCCTTGAAATAGACAGCGTTGGCCAGGTACAGATAAGTCGCTGGGTCAATCGGCCCGGACACGATGCTCGGAATCTTTCCGTGCGTCTTTTCCTTCGCCCACGAGTTGATGTGGCCAACCGTCGCGGGATCATTGAAATTCAATGCCTCCACGGTGGCCTGGTAGAAATCCCGGTTGCAGGCGATGAACGCGGGCTTCACAGGAATTCCCTGCCGATACCAGATGACGTTCGCGGTGTTCAAAATGAGATTCGTCGTGGTCGCATTGATGGTCCGGCTGAGGTCACGATTCGCCTCGTTCTGCGCCGCCTGGCTCAGGTCGGCAATCCCCAGCGCCTGGCGCATTTCCGCTTTCGTTTTTCCGCCCGCGCCGTTCTCCACCATCTGCAGCACGGTCGAAACACCGTAAGGCGAAATGAAAATGTTTTGCTCCGGCTGCTCCTGGGAGATTTCCGTCAGCAGTTGGAACGCAAAGCCCGTGTTGGCCGAGGTGAGTTCGCCCAAATCGCCCGACGCGGCCGGACTCGTCGCCACGGCGAACAGGGATGCTGCCAGCAGTTGAAGTGTAAACGTAGCGGCGGACGTTTTTGGATTCATGGTTGGCCGATAAGGGTTCCGGGCCGAGACTCCACCGAGGGTGCGTGGGTGTAAAGCCGGAAATCGAAACAGCGCGCCGGGCCGGCGCATCTCGCTTTGTTGCATTCGTGCCGGATTGAGGAGCGGCGGCGCGACGCGGGCGAGCCGGCTGCGCCTCGCCCGCCAAACCAACGCGCGTTGAACCTCGCGCGGTGGCGCGCTCGGGTACGGTGGACGAGGGCGTCCCCCGCCACTCACGAAGGCGCGTGCGCTCCCCACAGCAAGAAACCGGGATGCGCCCACGCCGGGCCTACTCGTACCCCTGGCGCACGAATTCGCGGATCACGCGCAGCTCCTCCTCACCGGCAATGGTGTGGGGCTTGGCAAATTCTTTCCACGTCACTTGCAGTCCGGCCGCCTGGAGCTGGCCGATTTGCGGACGGGTTCGCTCAATCGGCACCACGGAGTCGAACGTCCCGTGCGTCATCAAGAAGCGTTGTTCGCGCGCCACCGGCGAAAGTTCCCGCAAAGTGACCTCCAGAGCGCAGACCCAACCGCTGATGCCGACCAGGCCGGCGAACTTGTGGGGGTAGTGAAGTCCCACATCCATGGTCATCAAACAACCCTGCGAAAAACCGCCGAGTGTCGTCTGTTCCGTCGGGAAGCCCTTGGCGCGTTGCGCGTCGAGCAATTCAAACAGCAGCGCCCGGCTGCGTTGCACATCGGCAACCAGTTTGCCTTGCAAATCAAACCATGAGTAACCGTCGTAGTATTCGTCCGGCGCGTTGACCAACAGGTAGTTCAACCACGGCAAACGCATCGCCTCGGGAAACCAGCGATAACCTTCGATGCTGTCGCCGAGGCCGTGCAGCATGATCATCAGTCGTTGCGAGTCGCGCGCGACGGCGGGAATCAATTCATGGTGGAGCATAATCGAAAGGAACGCCGCTCTTCGATCCGGCGCGATGTTGGTAGTCGGGTTTCATCAATGTGCCGGGTCGGAGACCGGCGCTCCGGCGAGCGACTCCATCGCCTTCAGAATCTCCGGCGTGGGACTTAATTCCTGAATCGTTTTATCCGTCGGCGCGCCGGCATCCAGCCACCAGTAAATGACGGCCAGTTGTTCCTGGGACAATTGCGGCTTGGCTTCGGGTGGCATGTGATCGTCGTCATCCACCGGCAGGGCCAGGCGTTTCCCCATCAGACTTTCCTTGGCTCCCGGCGGATCAATGAGCGAGCCGTCCTCGCCGCCTTTGAGGAAGTGCTCGCGCGAATCGAGCCGCAATTTACCCTTGGCTTTGTCCGGGCCATGGCAACTCACGCACCGTTGGTTGAAGATGGGTTGAATCACGGCCGCAAAAACCGGTTGGGCGGTCATGCCACCGGAGAAAACGGGATGGCCCGCCGCCGGTTTGGATGCCGGCCAGGACAAGTAGTCGCTGCCATGCGTGAGCGAACCGCCGAAATGACTCGCCGCCACCAACAGGATCAAGGTCGCGGACAAAGCCCAGCGATACAGGCGATACATTCCGCACCAATGCAACGCCAGCAGGAGCAACGTGGCCGCGCCCAGCGAGGTGCCGAGCCAGCGATGCCAGAACAACGTCGGACCCGCATACTCGCCGTTGCCGGCAAGCAGCCAGCCGCAGACGACGCTGGCCACGGTGAGGGGAAAGGTCAGCAGCAGCACGATCCGGCTCGCGCCGGTGAGGTGCTGCCAGTGCTGTTTGCGGGCGACAACTTCGAAGACCCCCAGTAACACCAGGAAGCCGATGGGCAGATGCACCAAGAGCGGATGAAATTTTCCGATAAACTCAATCATAGCGCGGACAACGCGCGTAAAGAGTTAGCGAAAGCCGCCCGGCGACTCAATCGCAATGTCCGGGAAACTGAGGATTCAACCGGTAGTTCAGTTCCCCACGAAGTCTGGTCAACTCAGGGCGGGTTCACCCGATTACCAGCCGGGTCAACGATGGTGGGCGTAATGAACACCAGCAATTGCTTGTCGTGAGTGTCTGGATTCTTCTTGGTTGGGGTGCCGCCCTCGGGTGGTTTGGTGGCGGGTTGGTCGTTGGTGAGTCCAAGGACGAGCGACCGGCCGTCCCACACCGCAACGCTCGTGGTCACTTGGCGAACGCGCACACGCGGGAGCGGCAAAGTTTCATCGCTTAATCGGGGATCGCCGGGAGGCAGAACTTTCTTGGGGTCATCGTAGCCGAGGAATTCGGTCAGGGCGGGAGTAGCGGTCATTTGGATCGTGTGACCATCGGCGGATACGGTGGGAACCACATCGAGCACGCGACCGAACGGTACGGTCTGCGTTTGAAGGCGGTTCGTGTTCGCAAAGCTGGGGTTGCCGGGCAGCGAGGAAATGGGGACGGATGGAGGAAGTTGATAAGTTTCTGCCAGGCCGATCTTACGCATGAGCGACGTGCGAGTTTTCATCATCTCCTCCACCTCGCGCTTCTTGTCGTAGTAAGGACGGCTTTCCACGAGCTTGGTCTGGTCAAGTTTACGGGCGGATTCCACTGATTCCGTCAAAGTATCAAGTTCTGACTTATCTGTGGCGAGTTGAACTTCCAGCCTTTTCACGAGGTCGTCCACTCGGGCGTCAATCTTCTCATTCAACAATTTCTGCTGTTCCTTGACGCGCACGTGCTCCGGATGTTTGTCGCCGAGACCGCTATTCAAGGAGGCGAGTTTCCGATCAGTAAAGTTGAGTTCATTGATTAATTCGTTCAGAGTCGAATCCACCGCCAGGCCAAGCATGCCCGGCAGCACCTCCCGTAACTGGGTTTTGCTGAGAGCCTTTAATTGATCGAGTTGCTTTTTCCGGCCGCTGTAGATGACTTCACGATCAAGCTTGGCAGCGATGTAGCGCCGGTATTCTTCTTCGCTCACCCTTGGCTGTGGGGCGGCCCCCAAAGCGTCGGCGTCCGATATGTTGAGCTTGACGCGCAACTCGGCGAGCTCCTCTCTGCCTTTGCGGATGACCTCATCCTGCGCTTTGGCTAGTTCCCTAAGCGCCGCCAGATCGCCAGTTGCCGAGTTCAAGCCGTTGACGATGGTGCGCAACTCGACCGACTGTATTTGCGCCTGCCGCCCGCTGAGGGTGGTAACTTCACCTTCGCTCAGAAGGGAGAAGCCCTTGCGTTGCTCCAAGGCATGGATCACGGTCCGATACTGAGGTTCGGTCAGAATGCCCGTGAATGACGGCGCACCGGCGCTCGAATTGGTGCTCGTCGCGGAGTTGCCGGCCGGAGGCGGAGCCTTGGCCAGGTTGGCGAGCGCGCCCGGATACCAGTCGGCTCCGGCGTCTCCGCGTTCGATTTCGATGAACTTGACCTTGAGGTTGACTTGCGGCGTGGTTTTGTTGGCGACCTGCAAGGCGGCCTCGATGACATCCAAATCCGCAGCCGTGGCGCGAACCAGTATTTCGCCGGCACGGTCGTTGTAGTAAACGCTCTTCGGTGGGGTCAATTCCAGACCAAGCGTCGCAAAGAAGCTGCGAACCGCGCTGGTGACATTGGTTGGAGCCACGGGCTGCGAGGTTGCGCTTTGCAGCGCCAAATCAAAAGTGTTCGGCTCAACTTTGAACATCCGAGTGAACAAGGCGGACTTGTCGGCCACCGGGGATTGGCTGCTGCTTGCCGGTTTGGCAATAGGCGGTGCTGGCCGCTGGTTGCTGTGAGTATCCACTCCAGTGATTTCAGCTTTCGGCGAATTGGTTGCGGGCTGTCGGATGTCCTCCACCGGATTGCCTGGGTCACTCGCGGATGGAACTGGCGCTCCAAGTTGTGGATGGCCATCGAGCGCCAGAGATGCTTTTTGATCCGTCGCTTGAGACGGTGGCTTGGCGATTTGGGCCACGGCCACCCGTGTTCCCTCGGCGCACAGGACGAGCAGCAGCGTGCCCAACCCAAACGCGGCCAGCATCGTTCGCCAGGTCAATCGCAACGACGGACGATACCCGGGCACGAGCAGGCGTTGCACTCGGTCCACAAGCGAAGAAGGTTCCCGTCGGTTTCCAAACGCCGGCGCGGCTGCCGGCGCATCCTGCAGAATGCGCTCCGCCACGTGAACGAGGGTTCGGGCATAGTCGGCCGGCGCGCCGCTCAGTTCGGTGGCCAGCGCGTCGCAACAGGCTTCTCGTTCGCACCGCACCTGATGGCTGATCCACCAGACGGCCGGGTTGAAGAACAGCAATGACTCGACAAACAGTTGAAAGAGATTGGCGAAGTAATCCCCGCGCCGGATGTGCGCCAGTTCGTGCAACAGGATGAAACGGATTTGCTCCGGCGCCAGCGTGGTAACGAGGCTGAGGGGAAGAATCAGGGTGGGAACGAGAATGCCAACCACGGCCGGGGAGGTGATTCTGTCCGTCACCGCAATCCGAACCTGACGCACCAGGCCAACCGCGCGTCGGGCTTCGCCGAGCAGTTGGGCGATTTGCGGAAGTTCAAGCGGCTGACAGGCGCGGCGCAGTCGTTCCGCGCCAGCCACTTTGGCCCCGGCCCGTCCAAGCATGGCAAGGGCACCCATCACCCAAGCGAACGCCAGCCACGCGGACCATTTCACTTGAACCGAAGCCGGCGGACGATGGGCCAGCAACGTGAGCACGGCCTCGGGCGGGCCGTGAGGGACAAGCGCCGGCTCAGTTGTTTGAGGCGCGGAATCAGGCGCGAACGAAGAAGTCGGCGGCGCATTCAACGTCCCCCAGGTGACCAGGGCCGCCGCCAGAATGGCCGCCAGTGCGGCCAGTGAGCAGCGATAGCGCACGCGGGGATTGGTCAGTCGTCGCATCGCCAACGCCAGTGCCAGCGCAACCAGCGCCCCCTGCCACAGGGAATGGAGCAGGGTCTTGACGAGTTGCGTCCATTCCGGCGTGGTGAACCAATGGAGCGGCACGTTCATGTCTTTTTTCCGTCCTTTCCGCCCGCCTGCTCGTGCGCGGCAAGGAGGGCTTTGAGTTGATCCAGTTCCTCCTGGGTAACTTCATTGGAATCCAGGAGGCATTGCACCATCGGCGTGAGCGCGCCGTTGAAGGCGTGTTTGAGCGCGTAAAGCAATTCGCCGCGCTGCGCCTGTTCGCGGGTCACGGCGGTGCGATAGGTCGTGAGCTTGCCGACCTTGGTGGCGCGCAGCAGTCCCTTGGCCACCATGCGATCCATCAGCGTGCGAACGGTGGAATAGGTCCAGCCGGTGGGCTTCAGTAGTTTGTCCTGAATCGCGGGGGCGGAACAGGGTTCCTCATCCCAGACGGCTTTGATGATCGTCCATTCGGCTTCGGTGAGTTCAATGGGCTTGGGCGGCATAACGGGCGCATCATCTCGACAAGTGTAGAGCAAGTCAAGCGCAATCTTTACATTTGTAGAGCACGAGGCTGCCGACGGAAGTTGGTTCAGCATGAACCTCGACTCAGATTGGGCAAGCAAGCGTTCCGACCGTGTTACGAGGTTTATCGAACCGCAGTCCATCGTTCTGGTCCCGGTGGTGACGCCCGATCTCCGCCTCCTTACGTCGGCGGCTCCAATTCAGATCTGAAACATCATGGCTCGCCGCGCCGCGGGGTAGCTGCGGTCAGAAGGTATTGAGCCGATAGAAGCGGTGGGGCTGGCTGATGCTGTCGAAGACTTGAACCGGCGCGGTCGCAGCAACCGGACCAAAATTCGTCAATGACAACCACAGACTGTTGGCCAGTGAATCGCGATACTGGACGTCGTAGCTTTGCCCCGCCTGAGCGGTGAAGGCGATTTCAAACTGGTCGCCATTGCGCCGGGCGGAATCAATGCGCGGAGGGGCGAGAAACGTGATTTCCAGAAAGGGCGCGTAGCTCGGGTCTTCGCGCGTGCCGAAACGACGAGCGGTGAAGTTGGCGGGCTCGTCGTCGCAGAGCAGCATCCAGCCAAAATTTGAAGCGGGCTGCTTCACCCAGGCAGTCACGTCGGCGACCAGTTCCGGCGTGGTTTCAAAACGATAGGGCGAATCTCCGACGCCATAAATGAATTGGGAGGAACTTTCGACGCTGGAAAAATCCACGTCGGCGGCGCCGCCGGGAACGGTCCAGGTATTGGTCGGATGAAAAGCGCAATTCCAGGTGGCTTCCCCCGGGGTCGCCGGCAATCCCCGGCCGGGCTGGGTGGTGGGAGACTTGTTGCCCTCGCCCCACGGGCGCAACATGCGGTGCAAGCCGAAGGTGGTGTTATTCGGCGGTTCATCGGGTTCGCGCGTGACTTCAACTTGCAGCGCCGTGGCGAGGATGACCGAATTGGTTGGCAGACTGGACAGGTCGAAACGCAGCAGCGCGCGCGTCCGGGTATAATTCTGGGTGGTGCCGGCATTCATGCCCATGAAGCCGCCGAGATTGTTGTCCGGATTGATTTCCAACAACGAGGTGTCCGCGACGGGTGAAAAAACCTGATCGGCCGCCATCGCCGGCCGGGCCGGGAGCGCGAGACCGTTTAGAATTAGAATGGCGAGCAGCCGCCGCAAGTTAAAGCAGACCGAGTTCACCGTGAATTTGTACCCCATCCACGCTGGACACGCCACCATTGAGCAGACTTTCACCCGGGTCGGCGTAACCGGGAATGATGCGGTTCAACTGCGGCTGCGTGGCACCGAGATGTTTGCGGATGACCTCGCCCAGCACGGAGCGATAATCCGTGGCGCGGCGCAGGTAGCCGGCTTTGACGTTCGGGTTGGCGGCGTACATGGTGCCGCATTGCGCCAGGTTGGTATCGCGCGGGCCGGGATTCCACGGGAGACTGTCGGACGGACTGCAACCAAAGACACCGGAAGGACTGATGCCGTAGCCTTTGACCGAGCCACCGCACAGGAACATCGTGCCTGCCTCGGCGTGATCGGTGCCATTGTCGTTGTTCTCCACGGAGGTCCGGCCAAATTCCGAGAGCGTCACGACGACGATGTTCTCCCAATCGGCCTTGTCGGCATAATTCTGAAAATACTTCCGCAAGGCATACATGGACCAGCCGACCGTCTGCATCAGGTTGGCGTGAGTGCCGGTGGCTCCGCCCTCATTTTGATGCGTATCGAAGCCGCCCAATTCCGTTCCGGCAATGACCGCGTCCGTCTTGTTCAAGATCGTGGCCGCCGCCTTGAGATTGGCCATGAAGCCGTATTGACTCGTGGGCACGACATATTTGGCGGTGTTCAACGATTTATCGGGCCGCCGGCCGCCGCCGTTTTTGTCGTTGGTGGTCGGGAACAGGAAATAGCCCTTCGCGTTGTTGCCGAGCGGATTGCCGCTGGCATCAATGGGCAGCCAGTCGGAGTCGCTGTCGGTCTTGTTTTCGTCCTGGTAGGTGTTGCCGGCCTCGGTGAAGTCCAGGTTGCCGAAAATTCTCAGCGTGTTGGTCATGTTCTCGTACTGGAGATCGAGCAGTTGCCGGTTGCGCTTATCCGAGAACGGAAAGTAGTTGGCGCCGGAGATGGCGTTGAACGCCTTGAGGTCGCCGGTGGTATTGCTATTGGGCACGCCAAGCAAATCGTAGCGCGTGGGATTGGTCAGATTGGTCATGGCCGCCTTCGAACCGCGCAAGATGAGTGGGAGGGCAGATTGGACGGAGACACCCGTCAGCGGCGCGCTGTTGGCCAGGCCGGACTCGATGATGGCGCGGTAGAAGATGCCGTCCTTGGACAGGTTGTTATTGGGGTTGCCATTTTCCCAATAGTTCTGGGAATCAAAATGCGAACGGGATTGCTTGGGATAGGCGACCCGGTGCATGACCGCCAGATTGCCGGCGTTGTAAACCGGCGCGAGAAACTTCAACGACGGATGCAGCGCCGCGAAACCGTTGCCCAGTCGGATCGCACGGTTGTAACTGTAAACCGCGTCCGCGGAAGTGCGGGGCGCGAGCGTGGCGTCCCGAAACTGGGTCGCATCAAAGCAAGGCCCGGTGCCCGCGTAGTAATTGGGGTCGCTGCCGACGATGTTGTCCTTTTGGATCCCGATGTCCGGGCGAATGGCCGCGTATTCGGGATCCTGAATCGGGATGACGGTGTTCAACCCGTCGTTGCCGAAACGCATCCAGATGAAGAGCACCTTCTTGATCTTACCGTCGGGGCCAGGCTGACCGATGCTGCCTTCGGCCAGCGCGCGTTTCATCACCAGAGGAATATCCGCCAGGGTGCCCAGCGCCACCGCCAGGCCGGTTTTGAACGAGCGATCAAGAAAAACGCGGCGGGAATATATGTTGAAGTTGTTCATAAATATCATTGCTCCTGAAACCGGGCCGAGGTCATCAGCAAGGCCACCATACCGCGCACGCGTGTGTCGTAGGTGGTGCTGGTGTTGCCCAAAGTGCTGAAGACCGAAGGTGTGGCCCCATTATCCGCCGTGTTCAGGAAGTTGATGGCGGCGGTGCGATAAAGCGCCAGGTTCGCCGTGCCTTCCGCGGGATAGAGCAGACTGAGAAAGTAATCGGCCACCGCCCCATCATTGTCCCAACTGGCGGCGGGCAGTTTGCTTTTCAGCAGCGCGACGGGGTCGCTGACATTGTTGCCGGCATCATTGCCGGTGCCGCTCTGGCTGCCCGAGTGGCCGGTTGAGCCCGCGGCGATGCAGAGTGATTGCACAAACCGGATGCGCTCGACCAAGGTGCCGGCGCTGATCCACGGCGAGGCATCCTCGGCATAACCGTCCGGGGCGTCCCGATCAAACAGATTCATGCCACCCATGCGGGAGAGCGGCGAGGCGAAAGAGTAACCATCCGAGCCGGCGGTGGCCGCGCCATTTGCATTCACCGAACGCAGGGCGCGAACCGCGCTGATGACGAACTCGAGCGGCGTTTTGACCTTTTGCGCCTGCGCGCCCTGGGTGCGAAACAGCTCGGAGTTGAATATCGTGCTCAGTACGGCGCGGAGGTTGCCCTTGGGCGAGCTGTTCTCCCACGCGAGCATACATTGATGCACCAACTCCGCCTCGGCGGAATGATTTGGATCCGTGTAATCGTAGAAGGCGTAATCCGCGGGCAGATCGGTGCGCGTGGTCGGATTGGGGAATCCGTCATGGACGAACAGGCGGCAGAGTTTGACGGAAATGAATTCTTCCGTGAAGGGTTGGTTGGCGAGATGGGCGATCACATCGTAGCCGTCCTGGATTCCGTTGGTGTCGCCCGTGAGCCGGGCGGGAAGATCGAGTTGATAACTTCTCCCGGCCCACGGCGGACCGAACCGGGCCGGAACGGTCTTCCCGGCAAAGATCGCACCGCGATTCGTCCCGTGATTCCCAGCTTTGTAGTTAAAGGCCCACACCCCGACCGAGTTCGCCTTGCTCGTGCTATTTGTGTTTGGATAATAGGTGACCGAGGCGGGGGCGAAGGGGTTGTTGGCATTCTCCGGGTCCACCAGCTCGACCGACCAGCCAGTCCAGGCGCGCGAGATTTTGACGATGTCATCCTGGTCATAACCGTTGTCCACACCGAAGCAAAACAGCTCCTGCAATTCGCGCGCGTAGTTTTCGTTCGCGACGTTATTGCCGTTCCCTTTGCTGTTCACCGTGTCCAGATAAACGATCATGGCCGGGCTCTCCGCGCTGATCTTCAGCAGATCGTAAAAGGTGCAGTCGGGACGCGCCAAAGCCGCGCGCCATTTCTGCATCTCCCGCCATTCCCAATCCGTGGCGAGCACTCCGGCAGTGGTGCTGCTGTAACCTTTGCCACTCAGAAAATCCCGGCTCTTGCTGTATTGCGTGACAAAATGGTTTTCGAGGAACTGGCTCAGAATCTCGAAGAGCTGCGCCTGAGCGCTGACGGCGTGGTTGCAGAACCACGCGCGATAGTCACCGATCTGCGCCCCAATTGTATTCAGCCGACGGTTGATGCCGCTGTTTGAAAGGTCTGGAGTGCTTAACAGGTGCGAACCCGACAAACGCGCGGTCAGGGTAACATTGGGGGCCGTGGGCAGATACCAGTAACTCAACGTGTAGGTGGCGCCGTTGACGAGAGCGGGTGTGACATTTTGGTAGACAGAATCGTTGGCGCCCGCACCGCCGGAGGCAGCCACGATCATCAGACTGCCGGCCCCGGAATGAGCGATCGTGGTGCTGACAGTGGAGTTGGTGAAATCCGGAGCCGTGGACCAAGTCCCCGCCAACGGGGATTCAAAGCCACCATTCTGCAACAAGTTCGGGCCGACGCCGGCGTTCGTTCCCGCCACCAGCACCATATCATCCACGTAAGCGACGCCCGCTCCCGACAGATAAACATAGAGCGCGCTGGTGCTCGTGGCAGCTCCGGTAGCCTGGGCATACACCCAGCCCGTTGCCGCGGGCAAGCCCCCGGCCGAACTGACCAGTTGCGAACCGGTGCCCACCTGCATTTTCATTTTGCTGGAGGTGGGGCCAGGTAAATACCAATAACTCAGAGTCACGGGCGAACCGTTGGTGAGTGATGTGATAAAAGGCAGACGCAAGTTATCCTTGGACGTGCTGCCCGCGACGGTGGCGGAAACGCGGAGACAACTGGACCCGGAATGAGCTGTGCCGTTCGTGATATAGGATCCTGTCGCACCACCACTCAAAACCCACGGCGGCGTCAGAGCCGATTCAAAATCGCCATTGGCCAGCAGGTTCGGATTGACCACCCCGTTCGTGCCTTCGATCAAGCTGATGTCATCCACGTACGCGATTCCGGGCGCCGTCATGAACAGATAAAGGTTGGTCGTGTTGAGCGTCCCCTTGATGCTCACGTAGGTCCAGTTCGTGGTAGGATCGGAAGGAATCGAGTTGGTGATTTCCACCTGATAGTTGTCCATCGGTTCGGCCGGAAAACCGCCCATGTTCAATTGCTGATCAATGTAAGCCTGCGGATTGGCGAGCACGATGGGCAGCTCGTCCGGCGTGGGCCCGTACGCGAGCCGGTTCATGACGGTGGCGCCAAACACCGTGTTGTCCGCGGTGGGCGTCGCCGCCACCCGGAACATTCCGCTCCCCGGCGGGAACTTGGTGGAGCTCCATTCGTAGGTGTAGTTGGTAATGACCACCGGCCCCGTCGGCGTCAAATTGGTCGAGTAGCTTTCGATGTACGGGCGCAGCACGAAATTCGTGTCCAGCGCGAAGGGCGCGAACAAATTCGAGGCGCTATAAAAGTAGTAGGCGTCAGCGCCGGGCGCTGGCGTGACCCTGAGTCTGACCTCGGAAGGGGAGACGGAAATTCCGTTCACCTTCGGCGGGATGGGTGTGGCGGCGGGCGTGAGCTGGATTGGAATTACGGTGAGCGCCCCGAGCACCGTCAGAAGAATCGAATGTTTCATGTTCACAAACTGAAACCGAATTGTGCGCCACCATGCGCTTCCGCCCAAATCCTGTCAAGTGGCAGGTGGAACAATTTGCTGGCAACGACAACCCGGCCGGTCACGAGCCAAAATCCGTCGAGTTTCGCCGCAAAATCTGGACAATTTTGTACGGAATCTGAACAAGAAACGCCGCTGGACGACCGTCAACGCTTGAGCCGGATCCAACGCGTCTCCGTCCGAAACCGAAGTCCGCGCTTGGTTTCGACGACGGCATAAAACGGATGTTGCCCCGCGCCCAAACTGGCCCCACTCACGGTGAATGTGGCGATGCGTTGATTGTTGATGGCGCTCAACAGTCCGCCGGTGCTGAACAATTGGGTGCTGGCAACATCATTCGCATTGGCGGCGATCTGGATGTGATACGTGCCCGCGACCGCCGACGAATCGGACAGATCAAGCGGCGCAATGATCGCGCTGAACGCGGAGTTCTGCACGCGCACGGGCAGCGTGATTCGTGATTCCGTCCGCACCGAACTGCCTTCGTAGGCAACCGCGGTCAATTCATGAAAGCCATCCGCCAGCGTCGTGGTGTCCAGATCGAACGTGGCGGTCAGGTTCGCGGCACCGGCGCTGACGTAGAGATGATTGCGCGGTTGAAGGTCGGAAAGGTTTTCCGTCAGATCGCTTGCTTCGATCGGGTTCAACGCCAATCCGCTGGCCGTGAGTCGCGCTTTGACCCGGGCCGCGTACAAGCCAGGGCTGCGCGCGTAGAGGTTGAACTGCGCCCCGCTGGAAAACCATAGGCCGCAATCCTCGGCCACGACTCCATCCACGCCTTGCAAAGCCGGAGTCGCATTCAACCGCTCAACGAGCTCCCCCGCCAACTGGTACGCTGTGGCATCGGCGGATTGATTGGTCACGGCCACGCTGATGGATTCGCCGTTGATTTTCGTGACTGTCATCCCCAACCGCGTGCCGGGCTGCACGATACCGTTGACGGTGAATCCGCGCCGGCCCGCCGCTGATGAATTCAAAAAAGATTCGCGGCTCGCAGTCACAAAGGTGGAAAGCAGGGCGGCGGAACCCGCCGCGCTGCTCGCCACGGGCGGAGGATTTTCCGTCGTCGGAAAGCTGGGCGTGCCGGGCGGCGCTTCCGCCAGGGTGCGAAGATTCCGTGGTGGCCGTGGCCGACTGGACGACGTGGCGTGAAGCTCGACACGATCACCGTGCGCAAACGCGGCTATCCGGGTGGCGTTGTTGTTCTCCGACGCATTGAGCAACGACGCCAGCCCGCGCGCCACCGATTCGAGGGTCGCTCCTGTCGGCACCACGTAAGTCATGGCGCGGTGATTCAAATTCAAACTCAACACATTGCCCGGCTGCGGCGGCAGATTGGTGATCGTGCGATTGAACTTTCCATCCACGAACAAATCAATCTGCTGGAGCGGATGGCCCGGGTCGGCCGCATGGAAGCTGACGGTCAGTTGCGTCGCTCCGCTCACCACCGCGTTGGGAACAATTCCCGACCATTCGCCGACGGCCAGTTTCCGCCACGGCGCCGTCAGCGGCTCCCCGACAATCAACCCCTGGTAAGGCATGCGGAGACTCTGGTAATAGCACTCCGCCAGATTGAATCCCCGCGATTGATAAAAGTAGGCTTGCGGGTCTGGAAATTTGTCGGCCAGCGCCAGCGGTTCCGTGACCGTGCCGTAACTGCCGGACGCGCCCGCTTCGATGAAGGCCAGCAGCGAGGTTTGGTCATTGGGACCAAAAATCATTCCGCCGAACGACGTGAGACTGTCGGCCATTGCCCCCGGCACAAACGCGTTCGGCCCCACGGTGAAATTGGCAAGTCCCGTTTGCAACCCCAGCAGACCTTTGCCCGTGGCGGGGATGTCGGCGTTGGTCCGCGCCATCGTGTAGTTGCCGGCGGGGGAAAGCCGGGTGTTAAAGATCGCGTTATCGAATTCGCGATGGCGCAGGTTGCGCACGGGGTCCGAACTTTTTGCCAGCAGCACCGGTTGCCGCGGGCGGCTGCCGTCTCCGTTGACGCCTTGATCCACCAACTGTTTCGCCTGCGCCAGCGTGTGGCCCGTGATCATCGTGGTGAGAAAGGAAGCCTCCGTCGCTCTCGCGGGTTGAACCTGACGAAAGCTCTGCTCGCTGCCGGCATAACTGTCGGCAACAGCCATTCCGTCCCCGTCGCTGTCACTCTTCAAACCGTAAAACAGCGCGGATGTCGTGCTGTTGACGTCCGCCCCGTTGCGCGTTTGAAAAGGGATGTCCATCGAGAGCGCCACGTAGTCAATCTGGGCCGTCAATCCTCGCTCCGTGATTGCGGTGAGCAAAGGCGTGAGCAAAACTGTCTGAAATTCCGCCGCGCTCCACGAAATGTTCCCGCCCGGCCAGTTGATGCGCAGGACATTCTCGGGCGGCACCTGACGACGCTCGCAATAGTAGTTGCCCAGTTCCACTGAATCCGCGCTGGTCTGGTTCACGACGACCATCGTGTTGAGTCCGCTCCCCCCGGCGTAGAGATTCCACGCCAGACCAACGATGATGATGGCTACACCCCCTCGCAACATGCTGAGGTTTCAAATAAGCCCGCCGGCCGGCAATTTCAAGGCAAATGAACCCGGCAAGAACTCAAACCGCACTGGCGCGGCCCCGGAATATCAAATCAATTTTGCTGGGCGCGGATGCGCACGAAGATTTGATTGCCCGGCGGCCGACCGCAAATCGCCTCGTTCGTCCCGTTGAAAAATCCGTTGGTCTGCACCGTCAGGGCAAACCAGTTCGTGGCCAGCAGATTCGTGCTGAATTCCGGCACGAACGTCAACCCGTTGGTGGACGCCACCGTCGAGGTGAGCGTGAGATTCGTGCCCACCGTGAAGTCAACAATCCGGATCACCGGTAGCGCCGGCGGATCCACCATCTCAATGCTCCCGCTCAGCGCGGCGCCATGAATGGTGCAGAAATACACACAATTCACGGCGTCCGCCGGCACGGCATAGGTGATCGTGCCCGAACTGCCACCGTTGTTTCCTGACACTCCCGCCGGCGCCGGACCGAACACATCGGCCCCGATGGCAAACGGATGAAAATTCGCCGTGGTGTTCAGCGCGAACGTATAGGTGCGCCCACGCTCCAGCGTAATGGTCGGATTGCCATTCACGCCATTGATCTGAAAGTTAAATTGCGCGTTCGGCGTGGCCACCGAGAAGTCCGCGGCTCGAACAACCGACGATTGCGCCAGCACCCCGGTCAGCAACAGGCAAAGCCAAACCCTTCCAGTGTGTTCTTGCATATCATTGAGAATTACGCGCCAGTGTGGCCGGCAGCATCGAGCGTAAGACGATTCATCCGCCAGTTGGTTCCCCAAGAATTCCGCCATTGCTGGCACGGGTAGAATTCCGCATCATCCCGCGCTCTATGGCAGGCAGTCGCAGACAATATCCGTTCCATCTGATCGAACCCAAGTGGCAACAAACTTGGGAGGAGCAACAGGCTTTCCGCGCGTTCAATCCCGGCGACGCCGTGCCGGAAGGACACGCCTTCGGCCTACGCCATAATCTTTCCGGCAAAACCGCCAGCGCCGCGCAGCTTCCCAAAAAGTTTTACATCCTCGACATGTTCCCCTACCCGTCCGGCGCGGGGCTACATGTCGGCCATCCCGAAGGTTACACCGCCACGGACATCCTTGCCCGCTACCGTCGCGCGTGTGGGTTCAACGTCCTGCATCCGATGGGTTGGGACTCGTTCGGTCTGCCCGCCGAGCAATACGCCGTCAAGACCGGCCAGCACCCGCGCAAGACCACCGAGGAAAACATCGCCAACTTCACGCGCCAAATCAAAAGCCTCGGCTTCAGCTATGATTGGTCGCGCGAACTCGCCACCACCGACGTGGACTACTTCAAGTGGACGCAATGGATTTTCCTGAAGCTCTACAACTCGTGGTTCAACCCGGTAACGAACAAGGCCGAACCGATTGAAACGCTGACGTATCCGCCGGAACTGCAACCAAGTGCTGCCGACTTGCAGTCGGCAGGCGGCGGAGACAGCCGACAAAATGTTGGCAGCACCTTGGAAACACGGCGCCGCGCCTACCGCGATTCCAAACGCCTCGCCTACGTGAGTGAAGCACCCGTGAATTGGTGTCCGGAACTCGGCACGGTGCTGGCCAACGAGGAAGTCATTGATGGCAAAAGCGAAGTCGGTGGCTTTCCGGTCATCCGCAAGCCGATGCGTCAATGGATGCTCCGCATCACCGCCTACGCCGAAAAACTCCTCGCCGATCTCGACACGATTGACTGGAGCGATTCGCTCAAGGAAATGCAGCGGAACTGGATTGGCCGTAGCGAAGGGGCGGAAGTCGAATTCAGAATTCAGAATTCAGAATTCAGAATTACAGTCTTCACCACGCGTCCAGACACCTTGTTCGGCGCGACCTACATGGTGCTTTCGCCGGAACACAAACTCGTTCCGCAACTGACCACCGCCGAACAGAAGAAAGCCGTCGAAGATTACAAGGCTTACGCCGCCGGCAAATCCGATCTCGAACGCACCGAACTCGCCAAGGAAAAGACCGGCGTGTTCACCGGCGCTTACGCCATCAATCCTGTCAACAGCGAGAAGATTCCCATCTGGATCGCCGACTACGTCCTCGCCAGCTACGGCACGGGCGCCATCATGGCCGTTCCGGCCCACGATGAACGTGACTTCGAGTTTGCTACGAAGTTCAGGCTGCCGATTGTTCAAGTTGTGGGGAGCGCGCCCGCCCCGGGCGCAGTTTCCCGCGCCCTCGCGGGAAACACAGGTGCGGCCGAACAACAGGTAGCAGATCAATCGTCCGCGCGCCTCCGCGTTGCTGACGAGGCGTCAGCAACTGCGCCCGGGGCGGGCGCGCTCCCCTTCACGGATAACGGCATCGCCATAAACTCCGGCTTCATCACGGATCTGCCCACGCCCGACGCCAAACAGAAAATCACCGCCTGGCTCGAGGAAAAAGGTCTCGGCAAGAAAACCATCAACTACAAGCTTCGCGACTGGCTCTTCAGCCGGCAACGCTACTGGGGCGAGCCATTCCCCATCATCTGGAAGAATGGTCAGCACGAAGCATTGCCCGAAAGCGCGTTGCCCGTGCTGCCGCCCACGTTGGAAGATTACAAACCCACGGCCAGCGGTGAACCGCCCCTCGCCCGCGCCAAGGACTGGTTGAACGAAATCCCCGGCGCGACCCGCGAGACGAACACCATGCCGCAATGGGCCGGCTCGTGTTGGTATTATCTCCGTTACCTCGACGCGAAGAACACCGCTTCATTCGTCGGAAAAGAAGCCGAGGCATATTGGATGGGTGCGGAACACTTAAATAAGTTACATGGTGAAGAAGTTAAATCAGACTCCGGAGCTACCACTCATTTAACCGATTTAACCCATCACTCATTTAGCTCAACTCCCGGCGTTGACCTCTACGTCGGCGGCACGGAACACGCCGTCCTCCATTTGCTCTACGCACGTTTCTGGCACAAGGTTTTGTTCGACCTCGGTTACGTCTCCACATCTGAGCCGTTCTTCAAGCTCGTCAATCAAGGACTCATCCTCGGCGAAGACGGTCAAAAAATGTCCAAGTCCCGTGGCAACGTGGTGAATCCGGACGACATCCTGAAAGAGTTCGGCGCGGATGCTTTCCGCCTCTACGAGATGTTCATGGGCCCGTTGCAAGACACCAAACCGTGGAACACCAAGGGCGTCGAAGGTGTGTATCGTTTCCTCGGGCGCGTCTGGCGACTGTTCGTGGACGAAAAATCCGAGACCGCGTTTGAACAGGCGGAGACGGTGGCCGGCACCAACAGCCGCGTCGGTGAATCCGCGGATTCCCACCTCCTCACGTCGGCGGCTACTGAGTTGCTGGATTTGATCCTGCTCGACGGCGCCATCGAGGACATCGCCGCCACACCCGCGCAACTCAAGACGCTGCACGCGTGCATCAAGAAGGTCACCGAAGACCTCGACGGGATGCGTTTCAACACCGCCATCTCCGCAATGATGGTTTTCATCAACGAAGCCAACACCTGGCAAACCAAGCCGCTGTCGGTGATGAAAAGCTTCCTGCAGTTGCTCGCCCCATTCGCGCCGCATCTGGCGGAGGAACTCTGGGCGCGCTTACATTCCACCTTCGGCCAGCGCGCGCCTTCCCTGCCCTATGCCGAATGGCCGAAATTTGATCCGGCCCTGCTCGTCGAAAGCGAGATCGAGATCCCCGTCTCCGTCAACGGCAAGACGCGCGACGTCATCAAAGTCCCCGTGGATGCCGACCACGCCACGCTCGAAGCCGCCGCCAAGGCCGCGGAAAAGGTGAAACCGTTCCTCGATGTCAAGACGATCAAGAAAGTCATCATCGTGCCCGGGAAGATGGTGAACCTCGTGGTGGGGTAGGAGCAGAAAACCCGACTTCGACGCGCGGCAGTCCGCGAGCGGGCGTTTCGCAACCATCACCGAACGCCGCTTTTTCCCTGACAATCCACGGCGCATACCGTTAATTTCTCCGCGCATGAGACAACGTCCGCTCATTCTCGTTTCACCTGGCGCCGCCGATCAAGGCGTGGAGTTCAGCGACCTCTCGCTGAGCCTTTCGTACCGATACGAACGCGCCTTGTTGGACGCCGGCCTGCTGCCCTGGTCCATTCTTTCCCTGACCTCGCGCGACCTCATCGCCGAATGTGTCCGCCGGGCCGACGGCGTGTTGTTGACCGGCGGCGACGACATCAATCCCACGCTGTATGATCCCCTGATGCCACAGTCATTGCGCAAGAAATGCGCGCTCACCCCGGATGGCGGCGCGCGGGACTTGCGCGAGTTGATGCTGGTGGATGAAGTGTTCCGTCAGCGTAAACCGCTGCTGGCCATCTGCCGGGGCCAACAAATTCTCAACGTCGCGCTGGGAGGCACATTGATCGCCGACCTGCCCAGCCAACGCCGGAACATTTTGCAACATCGGCGCATGGACCGGCGCTGCGCCAAGGTTCACGAAGTAGATTTGACACCGGGAAGCCTGCTGTCCAAGATTACCGGCAGACGCAAGATTCGCGTGAACAGCACGCACCATCAGGCCGTGGATTGCCCGGCGGAGATTCTCGCCGTGACCGGTCGCAGCCCGGATGGGGTGGTCGAGAGCATGGAGTTGAAACCGGAGGCGGCGCGTTTGCTCCCGTTCTTGTTGGCCGTGCAGTTTCATCCGGAACGACTGGCGGATCGCCATCCGGAACATCAAGCCATCTTTGGCGCGTTTGCCAAAGCCTGCGCGGCGAAGCGTCGGAGATAATTTATGAAGGGTAAAATTCTACTGGTTGACGACGAACAGGCCATTCGCGAACTCGTGGCCACCGTGATCGGGCGCGATTACCAAGTGGCCGAGGCCGAAAGCGGGGCGGCCCTGCAGAAAGCTTTTGCCGATACCCAGCCCGACGTCGTGGTGCTGGACATAAAACTCAAAGATGCCAACGGTCTGGAACTGTTGCCCCTCATCAAGAAACGCTGGTCGGACACTGAAGTCATCATGCTCACCGGTCAGGGCACGATGGAAATGGCCCTCGAAGCCGGTCGGCTCGGCGCCTACACCTTCCTCTCCAAACCGTTTGAAACGGAAAAACTGCTGGCCGACGTGCGATGCGCGTTGGAACGCAAGCAACAGAACCAGGAGAACACCGCCCTGCGCCGCGCGCTCGAAACCATGAGCGGCAACACCTCGCCCGTCTTCCGCAGCGCCGAGATGCAGGAGGTCGTCCGCACCATCGAACGCATCGCCCCCAATGACGTGACCGTGCTCATCACCGGTGAGAGCGGCACCGGCAAGGAGGTCATTGCCGACCTCACCCATGCCATGAGTTCCCGGAGCAAGGGTCGCATCATCAAAATCAATTGCGCCGCCCTGCCCCGCGAGTTGATTGAAAGCGAGTTATTCGGTTCGAAAAAGGGCGCCTTCACGGGCGCCAACACAGACCGCGAAGGCCTTTTCCGCCAGGCCGAGGGAGGGACGCTGTTCCTGGACGAGATTTCCGAAATGCCGATTGACACCCAGAGCAAACTGCTGCGCGTCCTCCAGGACCAGGAAGTTCGTCCCGTGGGCAGCACGGTGAGCTACAAGACCAACTGCCGGCTCATCGCCGCCACCAATCGCAATGCCGAGGAGGCCATCAAGGATGGCAAGCTCCGCGAGGATTTGTACTATCGCATCAGCGCCATCTCAGTGAACCTGCCCGCGCTGCGCGAGCGACGCGACGACATCATGCCGCTGGCTAACGCCTTTCTGAAACGCTTCGCGGGCCAGGCCAATCGCGCCATTCGCGGCTTCACGCCGGCCGCCATCGAACGGCTCACCAGTTTCGAATGGCCCGGCAACGTCCGCCAGTTGCAGAATGAAATCCAGCGCGCCGTCCTCCTCTCGGAAGGCGACATGGTGGACGCCAGCGATCTCTCCGTCACTCGCGCCCGGCCCGACAACGTCGAATCGCAGGACACGAACTTCACCCTGCTCGAAGGCGTCGAACGGAACGCCATCGTCCAGATGCTCAAGGAAACCAACGGCAACAAGCTCGAAGCCGCCAAGCGCCTGGGCATCGGCCGCCAGACGCTCTACAACAAGATCAAGGCCTACGGCATCGAAGTGTAGTTGCCGGTTTGAGAATCCGTTTTCAGAGCGACCGTTAACGAACGCGCTCCAGTTTCGGTCACTTTCTCCCATTTGATTTCCCATCGCGCGCTCAGAGATCGAGCACGCCGGCCGTGGGTTGCTCCCAACAGGTCACTTGATCCTGCATGCAAGCGACCACCCGAAAACTGGAATCCTGCGACACCACGAGCGCCACGCTGGCGGGCAGCGCCCGACACAGCCGATAAGCCGAACGATGGCGCGTGCCGAATGCTGTGGCGGGTTCCAGCTCGGAGTCGCCGGCCTCCAGGTCGGTAACTCGCGCGACCAGTTCGACATCCGGGAGATCGCCACGAATTTCGCCGCCAAAGCCAATCAATTCCAGCGAGTGCGTCATCACCACCGCTCCGTCCGCCGCCGTCAGGCAGGCGAGAAAGCGCGCCAGTTCGTTGATCGCTTCGTCCACCGCAATCACGCGTGGATGATTGGAACTGGCGTACTCGCTCCAGCCCACGGTCGCCGGTGGAGGATGTGATTCCGCGCAGACTTCCGCAAGGATGCTCATGGCCTGCAGGATGAGCGTTCGCGCGCGGAAGCGTGGCTCGTCGGTATGGAACGAGTATTTCAACCGCACGTAACGATCAATGGTTTCGGATGCTTGAGCCAATTCGCGCTCGATCAACAGGACCGTGCCCCCATGCCGGAAACTGCGGATCGCGCTCACCATGCGCAGTGCCAGTTGTTGTCGCAACTGCTGCGCAAACGCCGGTGCGAGTCCGGCCCAAGGACGCCGGGCCGCCAATCGCGCCCGCTCATGCGCTTGTCGCAATTCTTCCAACGCCGTCGCCGCCCCGGGCAACTGCCGGCCCGTTTCCAACAGATTGACCGAGGGCGGGACGATCCGTCCGCCTTGCAACCGGGCCACGGTAAAGGAGCCGCGGGTCACCGTCAGTCTTCCCGGTCCGCGGACCGCGATCACCAGCGAGCCGGGCAACGGATCGAACCGGGCGCGCGAACCTTCCTGTGCCCGCACCCAACCCGATCCCGAATTCACCAATCCCCAGATCTCCAGTTGGCCTTGCTGATTGAGCTCCACTCCCACCAGAGCGCGATCGAAACTGGCGGCGGGCGAAAGCCGGCGCAGCTCGTTGGCGCTGAAAGGCCGTGGCCGGTCGAAGCTCAACCGATGCAACCCATCGGGCGGATTCCCGTCGTGTGGAATCCGCGCCCGCTCGCGCAACAAGACACGGAAGACCACCGGCCGATCCTCCTCGCGCATCAGACTTGCCTGATAGCAGGTCGAAAGCAACAAGCGCAGGATCGCGGGCGACGGCAACGGGTCCGGCGGATTGGCTTCCTCGAATGTCAGCCCGAACCGATGCCCCTTCAATGCGGTGTCCGTCCAGTGCTCCCGGACGAACAGTTCAAGATTTTCCGGATACGCGTGCATGACGCGATGGTAGAGCAGCGCAGCGACAAATGCTATCTCGGCTCCCTCCATCCGCGCTCTGACTACTGACTGTTAAAAGCTTCGCCACCTCGCACCGATTTGCGGAGGAGCTGACAAGCAGCGAAGGACCAGGAACGCCCGCGGCCGCAAAGAGTCCTCCCGTTACCACCTCAGTTCGAGAATTGTCGCGCTTGAAGCCTCGGACTGTGGCCTCGCCTCCGAACTCTCCTGTCCTTCGCGCTTGCCCCGCCCGAATCAGTCTGAAATAACCCCGGCGTGCAACCAGAGTTTTTGCCCGCCGACGCCCAACGCTTCGCCACCGCACTGCACCGTTTTGACGAGGAGAATGCGCGGGATCCAAAAGCGGAAATTGTGGATGGCGTCGCGCGCCCACACGAACTGCTTTACGCGCAGTGGCTCACGGACTGGGTGCTCAAACTCCGCCCCGCCGCCAGCGAAGCCGTGCGCCTCGCCGCGCGTTGCCAGCATCTTCGCCGCTGGGAAATTCCCCGGGACTCGTATCCGATGAACCGGCCCGGTTACCTGCGCTGGCGGGCCGACTTGAAAAAGTTCCATGCAGCGAAAGCCGGAGAAATTCTGCGCGAAGTCGGGTATGACGACAGCACAATCCAGCGCGTGCAGGAGTTGAACTTGAAGACAAATTTCCCCGCTGACGCCGAAGCACGCGCGCTGGAAGATGCGCTGTGCCTGGTCTTTCTCGAACACCAGTTCGCTGCCCTCGCCGCGAAGTCCGAGGACGACAAGATGATCAACGCCCTGCAAAAGACCTGGCGGAAAATGACGCCCGCCGCCCAGGCGGAGGCCTTGAAGCTGACTTACAACGCACGCGAAAAAACTCTCCTCGCCCGGGCACTGGGCGCGTAAATTCTCCCCCATGACCATTCGCGAACTCAATCACGTCGCCCTGCACGTCGCCGACGTGACCACGAGTTGTGCGTTTTATGCGCGCGTGCTGCGACTGCAACCTCTGCCCCGCCCGGCGTTTGACTTTCCCGGCGCCTGGTTTCGGCTGGGCGCGCGCCAGGAATTGCATCTGATTGGCGACCGAACGGAACCGGTCAGCTCGGGCAGTCGCAAAAATCATTTCGCCTTGCAGACCGACGACCTCGCCGCTTGGGAAACACATCTGAAAAACGTCGGTGCGGACTTTCGGCCGAAGAAACCGCGACCCGACGGCGCCTGGCAGATCTTTGTGCGGGATCCCGACGGCCATGTGATCGAGTTGTTCACGCCGCCCGCTTGAATTTGACCGGCACCAAATGGTTCTGAGCCAGAACTACGGCGTGGGATATTGAAGTAAAAAGTGGCGGAGAGAGGGGGATCCGAACCTCGCATAATCTCAGTGAAAATAACGGGAACCCACAGGCTGACACACAAAGAGACGCACAAAATTCAGTCGCCTTGGGGCCGGACTTGTCCCTCGTTGTCACCGCATGGGCAACACTCCCTGAACCGCTGAAAGCCGCCGTCCTTGCGATTGTCAAAACCGCTCCCGCAGCCAGTGGTTGAAATCCAAGCGCCGGGCGCGTTCGATGGAATGGCCTCAAATGGAAATGCCCTTCGATTTCTTGTAGCCATGCTGCAATTGCTGTTCGTAAAACCGGTTGACCTTTTTCGTCCCGGCTTTGGACGATGGCATTCAACGGGAGGATTTCCGCCCAATTGATCTGATACTGGGCCTCGATCTTTCGCGCCCGGTTTTGGGTGGTCAACTTCAGGACTTGGTTGGCGAACTTCAACCATTCGTTGGCAGGCAACGCGCCGATTTCGACCTGTTGCAACAGTTCCGATAGAAAAACGCGGACGCATGGCACCAACATTTTCAAATGCGGCACGTCGCGCCGATTGGCTTGCGAAACCGTTGCGGCCTACTCCAGTTTACAAGCCAGGAGGGAAATGGGGTCCAGCGCGCGGATGATCTGGCCTTCCCACTCCGCTTGGATCGCGGGAGTGTTGGTCGCATCCGACACGCCAGGAATCTGGCGGACTACTTCCACGGTGGATTTCAGATCGCCAATCTGAAACGGAACAAATCCCGCCAAAGCCGTGATGGCCACTTTCGCCGGATAACCGGGTTTGGATGCCAGTTGCTCGGCGATTCGCTCCACGTCGTAGCGGTTGCCTTGGAAGTCAATGTCCTCGCTGGTGAACGGGCGCAATGAACTCAGCGCCGGCTCTCGGGATAAATAGCGTTCCGCCCAGTAATTGACGGCTTGGCCACCCACCACCACATACGGCTGGCCCGCCGTGTCGCGAACCTTGAGAACTTCCAAAAATTGATGAAGTGAAAATCCCACGGTCAGGAACACTTGGCGATGGCCCGGGCGACCTGATTCAAATTGGTGATGCGCCACTTGGCACCGGCCCCCACCAAAGAAGCCCGGTGCTGTTGTGCTGCCGCCGCCTGAGGACTGCGTCGTGCTTTCCGGGCAGCCGCCATCCGGCTTTGCGCTTCCTGCTTTTTCATTTGCTGGAAAGACATTGTTTTCACTGGAAGACTCATACCGCGATCGGCCGGTTGAAGCAAGTTGCGACCGGCGACGATTTCGCCGGAACTCCAAGAGCCTTCAATGAATTTTCTGTTCAACGGTCGCTGACTCGTTCGCCTCAGACTCGATTTCAATGGACTCCACGAGGCCGTGTTCAGTCCCGTCAACTCCTGCATAGCGCGTCGGCACAGATTTAATGGACTCGACGATGCGACCTTGAATGCCAATCGTCAGCGTGTGTAGGTTTTTACCGAGTATCCGCACGCGATGCCGCAGAAACGAGAGCGTGAGCGTGTCCCGCTCTTGGCTGGATTCGAATTCCGCCGATTCCAGATGATGGTAGGAGAACAAATGCAGCCGGGTGCGGCTAGGCTCGATGCGCAGGCTGTCAATCGGTTGATTCTCGCCGTTCAGCGAAGTGTGACTGAATTCGCAACAAAGTGATTTGTCTGGCCGTCGCTTCGCCCATGTGGGCGAGATGACGATTCAAACTTGGAACTACGCTCTGGATTACGGTTTCGATCCAGGGCGTTGGCAAACTGGATTACGCGACGTGCAAATGCGCCAGTGTGGGCAGTTGCGGCACGTACGGAGCCAGGGAAACCAGTCCGTTGGAAATCGCAAAGCGAGTCAGGCCGGCGACCGTGTGGATGTCCAGCTTGCGCATGATGCGTTCGCGGTGGGTTTCCACGGTGCGCACGCCGATGTTCAATTGCGTGGAGATTTCCTTGTTGCTCAAGCCGTCGGCAATGTGAACGAGCACTTCGCGCTCGCGATTGGTGAGCCGGGCCGCCGGCGTGGATTCGCCGCTGCCCCGCACGACTTGATTGAGCGCCACCCGGGCGACGTCCGCGCTAAAGTGCGTTCCGCCCGCCGCCACGGTTTCAATGGCTTGCAGCAATTCTTGCGGCGCGGATTCTTTCAACACGAATCCCCGCGCGCCACAGGCGATGATGCGCATCACGTAATCCTTGTTGCCGTACATGGAGAGGATGATGACTTTGATCTGCGGCAGCTCGCGTCGCAACACTTCCGTGAGGGCCATGCCGTTCATCTGGGGCAGGTCAATGTCCATCAAGACCACGTCCGGCTTCTGGGCGCGGATCAAGTCCAGACCGGCGCGGCCATCGCCCGCTTCTCCGAGAATTCGGATGCGCGGCTGGGCGCTCAGGGCCATGCCAATGCCCCGGCGCACAATCGGATGGTCGTCCACAATGATGATTCGGATGGGTTGATTCATAAATGTTGAGCCACCGATACGCGCAGTCCCGTCCCCGGGCAACAAAGGGCAGACCAGCTTCAGCGGCCCGGGGCGCGCGCAAAATCCAACCCGGCGCGTTCCCGGGAGCGCGTATTTCTGCGGAATCGCACTCAGGGTTCATTCCGGTTTCGTGCGGCACGGTCGTAGATTAAGTTTTCCCCCACCGTGGAATTTCTCGAACATTGGAGGTTGCGCGAACGACCCTTCGAACCGACGTGGGACACCCGGTTCTTTTTTCAAGGACGCGCGCAGGACGAAGCCCTGAGTCGTCTCGGCTTCGTGGTGGGCGAGCTGACCATGCAGCTCGGCTTGCTGACGGGTGAAATCGGATGCGGAAAAACGCTTACGCGGGCGGTGCTGGCGGAACGGCTGGATCGCCGGCGCTTTAGCGTGGTGACCCAGGAGAATTCCGCTTTCAGTTTTCATGATCTGCTGGGCCTGTCGCTGGCAAAATTATCGCGCGATGAAATCAAACCGGCGCGCACCCGAGCCGCCCGCTGGTGCCAGTTCGAGCGGACGGTCGAGGAAATGCGAGGCGGGCAACGCCATCTGGTGTTGATCTTCGATGAAGCGCAGGAGATGTCCGCCGCCACGTTGAACGAACTCAAGCAACTGACGAATCTGAACGGCGCGGGTCAAGGCGCGCTGACCGTGCTGCTGGTGGGCCAACCGGAATTGCGCGACCACGTGGCGCGACTCCCTGCGCTCAATCAACGTGTCAGTCTGCGCTTTCATTTGCGCCCCTTGTCGCTTGCCGAAACCGCGCAATATCTCGGGCAGCGTTTATGCACTGCCGGCCATCCGACCGGCGACCTGTTTCCTCCCGCCGCCGTGGAACTCGCATACGCGGCGACGGACGGAATTCCGCGCGCGCTGAATCGCGTGGCAAAACTCGCGCTTGAATTTGCCTGGGTGCAAGAGTATCCAGAGGTCACCTGTGCCGCCGTGGACGCCGTCGTCCGCGACCTGAACAGTTATCAGACCCTGGCGATTGCATGAACGAACCCAACGACGAATTCAGCATTAGCGCGGTCCGGGCGAAACGCGCCCAGTACAGTTTCACGCCCGCCGGCGAGGAGCCGACCTTCGTTCAACGCGATCCAACCGCCGCGACCCTGTCGGCCATCGCGCCAGTGTTGGCTCCTGGCGCGGAGAAAAAAAACGTAGGCGTGGTGGTGGACGGCTGGCGGTTGGTTGCCGCGTTGAAAGCTCACGTCAGGTTGCTCGGGTGCGCGGCGGGCGGTGCCGCCGTGGTGGCCTTCGTGCTTGGCTATTTCCTCTCCCACGATTCAGTTCGAGTGACACTGCTGGCACGAGAACCAGCCGACGCGCCGACGCTCAATTCGGGCGCCGAAGCCTATCGGCCGCGGCAACTGAATCCATTGACGCTGGTCAGGCTCATGCAATCGCCGGAGTTGCTTCGCCGCGCCGCCGGAAACAGCCCGGCCATTGGCGAAAGCGCGTTGCCGGGGCGTGTTCGGGTCGAACAGATTCCAGGAGCGGACCTCGTCGCGCTGACGGTGACGGGCAAACCTCCGGAAGCCCTCGTTGACCTCGCGAACCGGTTTGCCGGGGAGGCCGTCGAGATGGGCCGTGAGCTCCAGGCAGCCGAGGCTGGCCAGATGAACCGGTTTTACTCGGACAAATTGACGGCGCTCGACAAACAACTCTCCCAGCTCAACACCGAACTCGTCGCGTTCCAACAAACCGAGCAGCTCGCGGACCCGGAAGCGGAGAAACAAGGTTACGTCAAGGAGCTGGGCGACGTCATGGCGCGCGGGGACAATGCCCGCATCGAGGCCGAACTGGTGGAGCTGCAAATTTCGACGTTGCAAAACGAACTCTTGCAGGAGAATCCCATCGCGCAAAAGCTGGCCGCCGCTCGAAACCAGCTAACCGACCTGTACGGCCGCTACACCGAGGCGCATCCGCGGGTAATTCAGCAGCGCAAGTTGATCGCCGAATTGGAAAAAGAATTGCCCGCCACCGGCACCGACAGCCTCGCCAGCGCGCGATACAGCAATGATCCCCAGGTCACAGCGAACTATGCGCGGCTGGTCGAGTTGCAAACGCGCCGGATGACCCTCCAACGAGAGTTGAAGGAACTGGCAAAGCTGAAAACGACTCTGCTGGCCAGCGTCGCCGGTCTTTCGGAAAAAGGGCTGCGCTACGCGACGATCAAGGCGCAACTCGACGGACTCCAAAAATCACGCGCACAACTGGCGGCACGCCAACATGAGGCCCAACTGTATCAGGCGAACGCGCAAGGTTATTATCGCGTGTTCACGCCGGCCACCCTCCAGGATGTTGACTCCTCGGGGCGCTGGCTCGCAGCGGGATGCGCCGGCATCATCGGCCTGCTGGTGGGAACGCTGGGGGCGGGGTTGATCGTAACGGGTCGCGAGCTTACCGACCGGCGTTTGAAGACGGCCACCGAGCTGCAACGGGAGACCGGCCTGCCGGTGCTGGCTTCGGTTGGCGATCTCAGCCAGATGTCGGCGTCGGAAAAAGAGTCGTGGGCGTTCCGCACCTGGACGGCCATCGCCGGCCAGCTCAACGGCTCGCCGAATCGCGGTCTGGTCTGCGGGCTGATTTCCTCGTCAGCCGGCGAGGGGCGTTCGACTTGGATCAAATTGCTCATGGGCGCCGCCCAGCAACGCGGGCTGCAAGTCATGACGGTCGCCACCCGACCGGACAGCGCGCGGACGGAAGAATCCGACCTGCCGGCCAATGTCGTATCGCAGGATTTTTCGTCGCCCGGCGCACGAGTCGCTGCCCCCACTCACACGATGGCCACCCGGCCGTCAAACATGCCACCCGCTTCGCGACCCGCGCGAACCGCGCACATCCCGCTGCCCGGAAAGGTCTGGGACCTGGCGCATCGTAAAGAATGGGAAACCACGTTGGCGCATTTGCAACGCATGGATAATCTCGTCCTGCTCGTCGAGCTGCCGCCGGCCTCCCAACCGGAAGCCGTGTTGCTCGCCGAGAGTTTGCCCCAGGTCATCTGGCTGGCGGACAGCGGGAAGGCGGGGGTGCGCGACACCCGGCAGCAATTGCAGACCCTGCGCCACGCGAAGTGCCGCCTCGTGGGCGCGGTGTTGAATCACGAACCGAAACCTGTTTTTGATCTATGAAGAAAACCCTGTGGAAACTCACCTGCGTGGGCTGGTTGCTGACGAGCGGTTTCGTTCTCGGCCAGGATGCGACTCCGCCACCCGCCGAGCCGGCGGCGCCGGCGGCGAAGACCAACGGCAATTTTTCCATTTTATCTTCCCCCAACCTGCGGGCGGCCTGGCAGAAACACCTGACGCTCGGCCCCAGCGATTTGCTGAATTTTTCGCTCTTCGATCAACCTGAGACCGCTGTCACGGAAGTGGCGATTGGCCCGGACGGACGCGTGAGTTTTTTGCAAGCCCGCGACATCCTGGCGACCGGCCTGACGATTGACGAGTTGCGCGCCAAGTTCGACGCGGAACTGGGGAATTACTATCGCAGCCCGCGCACGATCATCACGCCGGCGGCGTATCGCAGCAAAAAATATTACGTGCTGGGCACGGTGGCGAACAGCGGCGTGTATCAACTGGACCGGCCCACCACGGTGATTGAAGCCATCGCGCGTGCCGGCGGGTTGCAGACCGGCCAGTTGGATCAGAATACGGTGGAGCTCGCGGATCTCACCCACAGCTTTCTGGTGCGCGATGGCCGCCGGATGAATGTGGATTTCGAGGCCTTGTTCCGACAGGGCGAACTGGCGCAGAACATCGCATTGGCCCCGGATGATTATCTCTACTTCGCTTCGGCCAGCGCGAACGCGATCTTCGTGGTGGGTGCGGTGAACAGCCAGGGAGTGGTGGCCTACACTCCGAACGCCAACATCATCAGCGCCATCACCGCCCGGGGCGGTTATGTTGAAAAGGCCTATCAAAGCCGCGTCCTCGTCATTCGCGGATCGCTGACCAAACCGCAAACCTTCGTCGTGAACGCCAAGGCGATTCTGGCCGGCGAGCAGCCCAACTTCCGGCTGGAGCCCAAGGATATCGTGTTCGTCTCCCGACGACCGTGGGCGCGGGCGGAGGAAATCCTGGATGGGGCCACCATGGCCTTTATGCAAGCCGCCATCGTCCAGGCAACGGGCGCCTACATGTTCCGTGGATTTAACCCATGAAAAATCATCTATCCATTGGCGTCATCGCGGTCGCGGTGGCGTTGCTCACCGGCTGCCAGATCCCCAGCCAGAGCAAAGCCCCGCGCTTTGATCCCCGGCCCAATATCTGGTCCAACGGACCGAATACCATCACCCTCCAGCGTCCGCTCGACCCGGCGCTGTTGAACCCTCCGTCCGAACTCTTCAAACTCGGACCCGGCGACCGGATCGAAGTCGAAATGCTCGGCAAACCCAATTCGCGCGCCCAACTGACGGTGGGGCCGGACGGAAAGGTTTATTATGATCTGCTCCCCGGGCTGGATGTATGGGGTTTGACTTTGACACAGACCAGGCAACTGCTCGTGAAGGAGCTTGAGAAATTCATCAGCATGCCGGAGGTGTCCGTGACCCTGAAGGCGGTGGGGAGCAAATTCATCTGGATGCTGGGTCAGGTGAACCGTCCAGGCATCTATCCAGCCGTGGCGCCGATGACCCTGCTCGAAGCCCTGTCTGCCGCCGGAGGCACGGCCCGCGCCAGCTCAGCCGTCACCACGGTGGATTTGGCGGATTTGCGACACGCCTTCGTCATCCGTAACGGTCAGTCGCTGCCGGTGGATTTTCAGCGATTGCTGCGCGATGGCGATATGTCGCAGAACATTTATTTGCTCCCTGGCGATTTCGTCTATGTGCCTTCGGGTGCGGCCCGCGAAATCTATCTGTTCGGAGCGGTGCGAACCCCGCGGCCCATGCCTTTGTCCGAGCATCCGACCCTGGTATCCGCCATCGCCGCCGGCGGTGGACCGCTTCCCGACGCCTTCGTATCGCAAGTGGCGATTATTCGCGGTTCGTTGTCCACACCCGAAGTCGCAATCATAGATTACAACGACATCCTCAAGGGCCGGGCCAGCGATGTGGAATTACAGCCGCATGACATTGTGTTCGTGCCTTATTCACCGTATCGAATTCTGACCCGCTACGTGGACGCGGCCCTGAACACATTCATGTTCACTGCAGCGGCCAACGCCGGTACGCGTGCCGCCGGCGGGTCGTCCGCCGTCGGGACAGCGGTGCCGGTGGGCAACTGACATGGAAAACCAGGCACGCGGCAACAGGAGAGTCAGCTCGGATGACCGTGCGAGAGATTTATTGCTTCATCGCTTGACGCATCCGGCGGACGAAAGCATATTTCGCAGGCGTTCCCCGAAAGTTAATCAGTTGATTTGTTTTTGACTTACTATGCGTACTCTGAAGGGTTGTATCTCGGGACTCAAGTCCACCTCTCGCAAGTCTGGTCGCACACCCTCCAAGTCCGCCTCGTCGCAGGTGATCGCCAGTCCGCTTCCCGCGCCGGCGACTCCGGCTCGGAACGGTTCGAGGAACGGGCACGGCCGTGTCAACGGCCATCGCATTCAACCGTTAAACGGCGCATCCCCGGACGAAATGGCCGAGAAGATCAAGGAACTCGTCCTGCTCGCGCAAGAACAGGGGCATCTGACCTACAACGACATCAGCGATGCCCTGCCCGAAAACCTCGTTTCGCCCGAAGCGATGGACGAGATTTATGCCAAGCTCCGCAACCTTGAGATCGAGATCACGGATCAGCCCGAGGCGGATCGCCCCACTTCCCCAAGTGTGGAGGAAGAGGAGGAGAAAGTCCGGCTCGACGTCCTGGACGATCCGGTGCGCATGTATCTCAAGCAAATGGGCCAGGTGCCCCTGCTCACCCGGCAACAGGAAGTGGAAATCTCCCGGCGCATCGAGCAAGCCGAACTCGGTGCCAAACGGGTCATCTACACCATGGGTTTCACCGCCAAGGAACACCTGGCGCTGGTGGACAAGCTGACCGCCGAACCGCCGCGGGAACGATTCGACCGCGTGGTGCTCGACCAGAAATCCGCCTGTCGTGAAGCTTACCTGCGTTCGCTCCACAAGCTGGCGAAAGTGGTGCAGGCGCTCGATCAGCAGGCGGATGTGCAGTTCACGCTCCAGCAGCGCAGCACCCGGGCGCAAAAAACGCGGACCGCGAGGGCATTGGCAAAGACCGGCGAGAAACTGACAGCTTGTTATCCCAAGTTCTTTTTCAAACAAAAAGTCATCGAAGAGATGGCCCGGATTGCCGAGAACATTCACGACAAACTCCAGACCAGTTCCCGCATCATCGCTGATTTGAAACACCAGCCGAAATCAGCACATCAACAAGCCATCATCGAATCCGAGCGGAGCAAGATCCAGGTGCTCGAAGAATTCGTCCGGATGCGGTGCGCGGATTTTCTCCAGACCTACCGGCAGCTCGCCACGTTCACCGAGCAAGCCAACGAAGCCAAAACCGAAATGGTGGAGGCCAATCTCCGGCTCGTCATCTCCATCGCCAAGAAATACGTCAATCGCGGGATGTCTTTCCTCGACCTGATCCAGGAGGGCAACATGGGCTTGATGAAGGCCGTGGAAAAATTTGAGTATCGGCGCGGCTACAAGTTTTCCACCTACGCCACCTGGTGGATCCGGCAGGCGGTCACCCGGGCCATTGCCGACCAGGCTCGCACCATCCGCATCCCGGTTCACATGATCGAGACGATCAACAAACTCATGCGGACGCAAAAACAGTTGCTCCAGGATTTCGGGCGCGAGCCGACCGCCGAGGAGATTGCCGATGAAATGTCCTATCCCGTTGAGCGGGTGCGCGCGGTCATGAAGATGGCGCAGCAACCCATCTCGTTACAGGCGCCGGTAGGTGACGGCGAGGAAACCAACCTGGGCGATTTCATTGAGGACAAAAACACGGACAGCCCGGTTGACATCACGGGCTTCGGGTTGCTCAAGGACAAACTGGGCGACGTGCTTTCCAGTCTCAACGAGCGGGAGCGGCGGGTGCTCGAGTTGCGTTTTGGTCTGGGCGACGGCTATGCCCGCACGCTTGAGGAAGTGGGCAAACAGTTCCGCGTCACGCGTGAGCGCATCCGCCAGATCGAAGCCAAGGCGCTGCGAAAGATGCGCCATCCCACGCGCATCCGCCAGTTGCATGGATTCCTCGAACTGGAAAACCTCGAGGAACTGCTGGCCAACGGGCTGCGCGGTTGAACGATGGCGTTTGGTCGTGCCGATCGCCCACATCAAATACACATCATCCCGGGCTTGTAAATCGAGCGCGTGCGCCCATGTTCGAGGGCGCGTGGCTATCCCATTCCCAATTTCACGACGATTTCCTCCGGCCCACCTCCGGTCTGGCTTCACGCTCATCGAATTGCTGGTGGTTATCGCCATCATCGCCATTCTCGCGGCGTTGCTACTGCCGGCACTGGCCAAGGCGAAGCAGAAGGCCCTCCAGGTCAACTGCACGAGCAATCTCAAACAGACTGGCTACGCGATCGCGATGTACTCCGTGGATTACCAGGATTTTCTCCCCGGCCCCTGCTGGACCGGCATGTTCTTCACCTACCAGGACGCGTCGCCCTTCAACCCAAAAGACCCGAACCGCTACAACGGTTCGCTGGCGGCCTACCTCACTCCGTATCTGGGAATCCCCGCCCCGCCACCGGCTCCGAACGTCCGCACCTCCACCGTGGCAATTTGCCCGGCCTCCTACCGTGTGTTGCCCAACGTGAAACCGAATCCGCCGCTGTACGTGCCCGTCAGTTACTTTTCGCTCAGCCGCGTGACCAATGACTTTCCCGCCGGGCTGGACGTGGTGGAATTCCCGTTTGGTCGCCCGGACAATCCGTTTGCTCCAAACAAGAAAGCCTTGTCCATCAAACGACCCTCCGAGTCTTGGGCCATGACGGATTGCGACGTGCAGTTGTTGGCCAATGTCGGCATCGTGTCCGCCACGTATCTGAACTACATCCCCAAGCTGCCGGTTCATGGCGGCCCGCAGCCGGCGTTGCGGCAATACTTGTTCTACGATGCGAGTGTGCGCTCCATGCGCACACCCAAATAGCACTCGCCCAGCCAACCACGCAGCCGACAACACCGCGTCCACGCACTTGGTTCGCGTTTCCCAACTTTGTTCGTGGGTGTGAGACAAAATTCTTCCTTTAGGCTGCGAGGCGCGGGGTATCGTTGCGAGCCGTGGGTTGGTTGAGTCGTAATGCCAAAAGTCCTCCAACTGGCGGCCGCCAGCAATCAGCCTTCGGGCTTCGCCTATTTGAACGTCGGCCACAGCGTCGGGACCCGGCTCGACGGCTCGCAGGTCACCAACTACGTCAGTCAGACCGCGCGCGTGGTGATTGTGGGCGAACAACCGTTGCTTGAAGCCATCCTGAACACAAACAAGCAGCCGGCCCTGGTCCTGTATGCGCTGACCGGCACGACCAACACGCTGGAATCCGCCAGCAGTCTGCTCCCGCTGGTCCAATGACTGCCGGATCAGCAGATCATCATGACCAACCTGCAGCGCATGCTGGAACCGATTGACCTGCCGGCGGGGCAGAAATACCTCCGCGCCTGGCAACCATGATTGGGGAGCGCACTGGGGAGCACACGCGCCCTCGCGTGTGGCGGTGGACGCCCTCGTCCACCGCACCCGAGCGCGCCCCCGCGCGAAGTTAAACGCGGGATGGACAAAGCGGAGTCGCACCGCCAGCCGTCACCCAACCGCCCGCTCTGCGCGGGCGGAGTTCTCGCAGCGCGAGAACTACCACCAGATGCGATCCTTCGCAGCGCGAGAACTACCACCCAGAATGGGGTGGGTTCAGGAGGCAGATTGAATCACATTCATCGTGCAGGACTGAATTGATTTTTCTCCGGCCCTTGCCCAGAATGGTGGCCGGAAAAATCAAATGTCCGCACCATTATCAGGAAAAATTGCCTTCATCACCGGCGGCGCGCGCGGGATTGGCCGGGCCACGGCCTTGAAACTCGCCCAAGCCGGTTGCGACGTCGCCATCGCCTACCACAACAGTCATGAGGAGGCCGAGGCGGTGTGCCAGGCGGTTCGCGCGCTGGGTCGGCGCGCGCTGGCGGTGCAGGCGGATGTGAGCGATGCCACCAGTTTGACCGAAGCGTTCGACGAGTTTCGCAAGCAGTTCGACAAGGTGGATTTCGTCATCAGCAACGCCGCCATCGGCGTGTTGCGACCGGCATTGGAGATGAACGTCAAGCACTGGCGGCGTTGTCTGGAAACCAACGCGCTGGCGCTGAACACGCTGGCCCAACTGTCGGTGCCGTTGATGCGGGACGGGGGTTGCCTCATCGGCATTTCCAGTCTCGGCTCGGTGCGCGCCATTCCGCATTACTCGTTCATTGGCGCGTCCAAGGCGGCGCTCGAATCACTGGCGCGCGGACTGGCGCTGGAGTTGGGCCATACCAAAAAAATCCGGGTCAACATCGTCAGCGCGGGCGTCGTGGACACGGACGCCCTGAAACATTTCCCGAATCGCGAGCAATTGCTGGCGGAATACGCCCGCCGCACGCCGCTTGGGCCGACGCTCCAGACCGGGCAGGTGGCCGACGCCGTGTACTTGCTCTGTCTGCCGGAAGCGGCCATGATCACCGGCCACACTTTGGTGGTGGACGGCGGATATTGCATTTCAGGATGAGCAGCCCGGCAATCAGCGATAGTGGTCTGACCGACAAGGTCGCCATCGTCACCGGCGGAAGCGGAGGCATCGGACGCGCCATCGTCCAGGTGCTCGCGGACGCCGGGATGGAGGTCGTGTTCACGTATCGGGGCAATGCCGCGTCGGTGGCCGAGCTGACCGCCGCCAATCCCGGCGCGAAAATTTCCGGTGAAGCCGCCGACCTGCGGGATTCCGCCGCCTGCACCGCGCTGGCGGAAAAAGTTTTTGAGCGCACGGGCCGGATTGACCTGCTGGTCAACAATGCCGGGGTGATTCGCGACAATCCGTTGACCGCCCTGGAGGACGAGGACGTGCGGACGGTGCTAGAGACGAATGTCACCGGGACGTTCAACATGACGCGGGCCGTTGTGCCGTTCATGATTTCGCAGCGGCGCGGCAAGATTGTGAACATCAGCTCGGTGTCGGGCGAAAAAGGCGGGCGCGGCCAGACAAATTACGCGGCCAGCAAAGGCGCGATCAATGCCTTCACCCGCAGCCTCGCGGTGGAAGTGGCGCCGCGCGGCATCACCGTCAACGCCGTGGCGCCCGGCGTGATTGAAACCGAAATGTCCCGCGCCGTCCGCGAGCGCGCCGCCGACCAGGTATTGTCGCGCATCCTGTTGCGCCGCATCGGCCGGCCCGAAGAGATCGCGCATGCGGTCTGGTTTCTCGCCTCCAAATATGCCGACTACATCACGGGCGAAATCCTGCACGTGGATGGCGGCTTCAAAATGGAATAAGCAATTATGACCAACATCACCAAAGAAGAAATCCAGGCCATCTATCCCAAGGTGGCGGAAACGATGGCGGACGCCCTGGGCCGCGACGTGGCCGAGATGAAACTCGACGCCTCGCTCATTGACGACCTCGGGGCCGAGTCTATTGACTTCCTCGACATCATCTTCCGGCTGGAGCGCGCGTTCAAAGTGAAAATCCCGCGCGGCAAACTCGTGGAGGACGCGCGCGGCAGTCTCTCGGAGGCGGAGTTTGAAACTGGCGGCGTCGTGAGTGACGCCGGTTTCGAGCGGATCAAACTGTTTTTCAGTGAAGTGCCGCCGGAGCGTTTCAAGACGCCCTGCAAGGTCGCGGACATTCCGCGTCTCTTCACCGTGGAAACTTTTTGCAAGATTGTCCTGCGCCAGCAAAAAGCCGGCGGCGGCACGGCGCCAGCGGCCTGAGCAACCCTCGTTGAATCACTCTGCATGGACGCACCATTTCGAGCGTTCTCGTTCGTGGACCGGATTACCTCGGTCGAGCCAGGCGTGCGGGCGCGCGGGAGCTACCACGTTCCGGCCGACCTGGACGCCTTCCCCGCCTCGCTGGTCGCGGAAGCCGTCGGACAACTGGCGGCGTGGGCGGCGATGGCGGTGGTCAATTTTCAACGGCGACCCGTGGCCGGCATTGCCGCCGGGATCGAACTGCTTTCCGCCGTCCGGCCCGGTCAGATTTTGGAACTGGCGGCGGACCTCGAAAGCGCCGACGCCGAAGCGGTCTCCTATCACGGAAGCGCCTCCGCCGATGGCGTGCCCGTCATCCGCCTGATTCATTGTGTTGGGCCGATGGTGCCGATGGTGGAATACGACGATCCCGCTGCGGTGGGCGAAAGATTCGCGCTGCTCTGTGGCACCGGTGTGGCACCCGGTGGCTTTGCCGGTCTGCCACCCATCTCCGTGCAACGCACCGATGGTGAGGCGGGGAAAATCGCCCGCGCATCGCTGGCCATTCCCGCCGCCGCGAAGATTTTTGGCGATCACTTTCCCCGGCGTCCGGTGTTTCCCGGCAGCCTGTTGATGCATGCCAATCTGCAACTCGCCGCCGCGCTGGCGAATGAACTCCCGGAAGCGGCAGCCGGCCAGGTCTGGCGACCGCGCGCCATCTCGGACATGAAACTGCGCGCGTTCATCCCACCGGGCGAGGCGCTCGAACTTGAAGCCCGCCTGCACGGCACAGCGAACGGCAAAGTGGATTTGATCGTTGAAACCCGTCGAGCCAGACGCACCATCGGCACGGCCCGCGTTCAATTCGTGGCGGAGGCAAAATTATGA
Source organism: uncultured Bifidobacterium sp. (assembly GCA_964561105.1). GTDB lineage: Bacteria > Verrucomicrobiota > Verrucomicrobiia > Limisphaerales > JADLHS01 > JADLHS01. The sequence continues at coordinate 55,597 of CAZLOH010000013.1, forward strand.
CCGCCCGTCGGCGAGTTGCGATCACGGGCATTGGATTGGTCACTCCGCTGGGCAACGACCGGGCGAGCACCTGGACCCACCTGCTAGCGGGGCGCAGCGGGATCGGACCCATTACCCATTTCGACGCGAGCGGCTTTACGGCCCGCATTGGCGCCGAGGTGAAAAATTTTACGGGCCGCGGCCTGTCCGACCGCAAGCTGGCCAAGTTCGCCACGCGCACGCACCGCTTCGCGCTGGCGGCGGCGGAGGAGGCGCTGGTGGATGCGGGAATCCGGCCGGGCGCGAGCAACGCCGAGCGTTGGGGCTTGAGCGTGGGCGCGGGAATGATGGGGATGGAGTTCAGCGAACTGGAAACCGTTCACGCACATTGCGGCCGGACCGGTGAATTCGATCCGGTTGGCTTGTTGGACGAGGAGTTTCCCGCCGATCCGGTCGCCTTTTGCCGCAGTCAAACCAACACCGGACTGGCGTTGCTCACGCGGCACTTCGACATTCGCGGCTATGCGACCTCCGTTCACACTGCGTGCGCCTCCGGCGGCCAGGCGGTCGGCACGGCGTTGAAGACCATTCGCCGGGGCCACGCGGATTTCATGCTTGCGGGCGGCTACGACTCGATGCTCAACCCGATTGGTTTGTCCGGCTTCTGCCTGTTGGGAGCGCTCTCGACGGACAACGCCACACCCACCCGCGCCAGTCGTCCTTTTGATGCCACCCGCAACGGCTTCGTGCTCGGCGAGGGCGCCGGTTTCCTGGTGTTGGAGGAATGGGAATCCGCCCGGCGACGCGGCGCCCGCGTTTACGCCGAGCTGGCGGGCGACGGCAATTCCTTGAGCAGCTACCGCATTACGGATTCACCGCCGAATGGCGATGGCCCCATCCAGTCCATCCAGCAGGCGCTGGCGGACGCGGGATTGACGCCGGAAGCGTTGGACTACGTGAACGCTCACGGCACATCCACCCTGATGAATGACCAGAGCGAGTGTGCCGCGCTCCGCGTGGTGTTGGACAACCAGGTGGACCGGGTGGCCGTCAGCTCCACCAAAAGTTGTCTCGGCCATTTGATCGCCGCCGCCGGCGCGGTCGAAGCCGCATTCTGTGCGCTCGCGATCCACCACGGCGTCGCGCCCGTGAACGCCAACCTCGAAACACCCGATCCCAATTGCGCCGTCAATCTCGTGCGCGGCCAATCCCAGCGCATGCGCATCCGGGCCGCGATCTCGAATTCGTTTGGCTTTGGCGGCTCGAACAGTTGCCTGGCCTTCCGTCACCCCGACGAAGTCCACCTCTCACCCTCCGCATGAGCTCGGCCGTACGCATTGTCATCACTGGGACGGGCGCGGTTTGCGGCGCCGGGCTGGGGACGGCTGCCATTTGGGAATCGGTGCTCCAGGGGCGTTCCGCGATTGCTCCGCTCAAACAATGGGACGCGAGTGGCTGGCCCGTGGGCATTGCGGCGGAAGTGACCGGCGTGGACAACCGGGCTTTGGTGGATGATCGCAAGCTGCACAAAATCGTCTCGCGCACCGACCTGTTCGGACTTTACGCCGCCGATGCCGCCATCCAGGAATCCGGCCTGACCGCCTATCGCGACACGTTGGACGCTGCTGGAGTGGCCCGGTTCAATGATCGCAGCGGTGTGCTGGCCGGCTCGGGTGGCGGCGCGTACCGCGGCAACTATGATTTCTTTCCGCTGCTCACCGCCGCCGGAGGCAGTCTGGAAAAATTCGGGCGCGAACTGAGCGACACGGTCAACCCGATGTGGTTGCTCAAGCACCTGCCGAATAATGTGGTTTGCCACATCGGCATCCGGCACAACTTCAAAGGCACGAACGCCTGCATCACCAATCAGTGTGTCGGCGGGGTGATGGCGGTGGCCGAAGCGGCAGCGTCCATCCGCGACGGTGAAGCCGACCGCGCCGTTGCCATCGGTCACGACGCGGCCATTGAACCCGAAACGGTCCTGCATTACTTCAATCTGGGTTTGCTTTCCCGAACGGCGGTTCGTTCGTTCGACACGGAACGCGATGGCACCGTCTTCGGCGAGGGCGCGGCGGGCGTCGTGCTCGAAAAAGAAGCTGACGCGAAGAGTCGGGGCGCAAAAATTCTCGGCGAATTTCTTGGTTCCGGTTGCGTGACCGAAGCCACGGGCATTGTGGATGTGCGCCCGGATGGCGATGGACCGGCCCGCGCAATGCAACTGGCTTTGGCCAACGCCGGATTGTCGCCGAATGAAGTGGGGATGATCGTCGCCCACGGCAACGGCACGCGGCCATCGGACGCATCGGAAGCGGTCGCCATTCGCCGCGTCTTTGGGGTGTCACCGCCGCCGGTCACCGCGTTCAAGTGGGCGGCGGGGCATTTGATCGCCGCCTCGGGCACGCTGGATCTCGTGCTGGCCTTGCAGGCATTGCGGAACGGTTTTGCTCCCGGCACCGCTACGTTGAAAACTCTGGACCCGGCGCTGGCGCCCCTGCCCGTTTCTTCCTTGCCGCAAAAGCTGCGGGGCGACACGGCCCTGATCAGTTGCCGTGGCTTCGGTGGAATGAACGTCGCCCTGGTGATTCGCGCGGCGCCGGCCGGCGCATGAAGGCGGAAACTCCTCCCGGCGCACGCTGCGGCCTTGACACCGTCGAACTCGCGCGGGTGGCGAAATTGCTGGAGGGCAAATCCCCGGAAGCGCTCACCGAACTCTTCACCGAACAGGAATTGCTCGATGCGGGCACGGGCGCGGGTCGGGTGGCGAGTCTGGCCGGACGGTTCGCCGCCAAGGAAGCCTGTTGCAAACTCTTCCCGCGCGAACTGGCTTTGGGGCGAATCACGGCGGCGGATTTCGGCATTCGTCGTGACGCTTATGGCGCGCCCGTGGTTGAACCGGGGGACAACGCCCAGGTGGTGTTGGACCACAACCGCATCGCTGGCATCCGGGTTTCGATCACGCACACTGAGGTCAGCGCCTCCGCAGTGGCGTGGGCCGAGCCGAGGCCGACCGCCGTTCCGTGGTTTGGCAAGTTCTTCTACCATTTGCTGCCCTATCGTCGCCGCGTGGTGTTTGGCAACCTGCGCCGCGTATTTGGTGACCGCCTGCCCGAGTCGGAGTTGGTTCGGCTCGCGCAAGCCTACTACGCCCACTACATCCGCTTCTTGATCGAGTTCGTGCGCCTGCCGTTCATGTCCGCGCGGAAACGCGGCGACTGGATTCGCGTCGAGAACATGGAATCGCCCCTGCGCGCCTACGCACAAGGCAAAGGAGTGCTCCTGCTCACGGGTCATTTTGGAAATTTTGAGGTGGCCACCGTCGCCGGCATCGGTCAGTTCCCGCAGTATCGCGGTCTGTTGCACTTTGTGCGACGGGAATTGAAACCGCGCTGGTTGAATGCCTTCATCACCGCACGTTCCCGGCGGGCCGGTTTCGGCACGCTCTCCAAGCGTGGTTCGCTGGACGCCATCCTCGACCTGCTGGCCAAGGGCGCGCTGATCGTGTTTGTCTTTGATCAACACGCCGGTACGCGCGACGGCATTCCCGTGGATTTCTTCGGTCACCCCGCCGGCACATTCAAGAGTCTCGCGCTGATTGCGCTAACGACGGGCGCTCCGGTCATCCCGGCCTCGAGTTGGCGCGAACCGGACGGGACCCACGTCCTGCGCTTCGAGGAGCCGTTGCCGCTGATTGAATGTGAAAATGTGAGTGAAGCGATTCGCCGGAACACCCGCGCCTACAACGCCACCCTCGAGCGACTGCTGCTGCGCCATCCCGAGCAATGGGTTTGGATGCATCGTCGCTGGAAACTGGACGCCAAGGATTGAACTCACCGAAACGACACTTCCGTCGGGTGAAAAAATTCCAGCCCGATTTCACGCTTTGAATCGCAGAACCGTAGCCGCCGACGTGAGGAGGCGGAAAAGACAGCTGGTCCGCAGAGTCCGCCTCGTTACCTCGGCGGCTACGGCGGGAAGCTGCATGGAGCGGTCCACGCGAATTTAAGTCCGACTGCCGGGAGTAGCGCTTGAAATTCCTGGCGAGGCGACCTTAAACTCGATTTTTCATCAACCAACCATTCAATTCCTAACGCGTGAAAATCAAAGTCAACGGTGCAGCGGGCGGTGAAGTCACCGGGTCCGCCTACCTCGTGGAAACCGATCAAGCCCGGGTGCTGGTGGATTGCGGCATGTTCCAGGGGGGCAAGAAAACTGAGTCGCTCAATCAGCTTCCCCTCGAACCGGGACAAAAGCTTGACGCCGTCGTCATCACCCACGGGCATCTCGACCACACCGGACGGCTGCCGTTGCTGGCCAGGCACAACTATTCCCTGCCGGTGTATGCGACTCCCGCCACCATCCAGATGTCCGCGCTCATCCTGCATGATTCGGCCCGTTTGCAGGCCAGCGATGCCGATCGGCACAATCGCAAGCGCCAGCGCGCAGGCGAGCCGGCCCTGGAGCCGCTCTACACCCCGGAGCAAACCGCGGCGATCTTGCAATGCTTCAAGCCCATCCCTTACTGGCAACCGGTCGCCGTGGCGCCCGGTGTGCAGGCCATCTGGTCCGAAGCCGGGCACATGCTGGGTTCGGCAAGCATTCAACTGATCGTACAGGAGTCCGGCCGGCAAAAGCGCGTGGTTTTCTCCGGCGACCTGGGACCGAAGGGAGCGCCGATCCTGCGCGACTTCGAGCCATTCAAAAAGGCCGATCTCGTTTTTCTTGAATCCACGTACGGTGACCGTGACCACCCGCCGCTCGCTGAAACCGTCGAGAATTTCGTCAGCATCGTGAAGTCCGCCGCCAGCCAGCAGGGCAAAATCCTGGTGCCGACGTTTGCCGTGGGCCGCGCACAACTCCTGACCACGCTGCTCGCGGAAACCTTTCGTAGCCGGGAGATCAAACCGTTTCCGCTGTTTCTCGACAGCCCGATGGCCATCGAAGCCACCAAAATCTACGAGCAACATCACGAGTTGTTTGATCAGGAGATGACCGACTTCCTCGCCGCCAAACCCATCCGGATGGATTTGAAAACGCTGACGCTCTGTCCGACCGCCGCCGATTCGATGAAGATCAACGATCAACCCGGACCGTTTCTGGTCATGGCCGGCGCGGGCATGTGCAACGGCGGACGCATTCTGCATCATCTCCGGCACAATCTCTGGAAACCGGAGACGCACGTGCTGATCGTCGGTTACCAGAGCTATGAATCGCTCGGGCGGCGACTGGTTGAAGGCGACAAGGAGGTCAGCATCTTCGGCGAAAAAATCGCGGTCAAAGCGCAGGTGCATACCCTCAACGGATTCAGTGCCCACGCCGGGCAGACCGACTTGCTGAACTGGTTCAATGTCATCGCGCCCTGCCGGCCGCGCGTGGTGCTGACCCACGGTGAAAACGGCCCGCGCGAGGCGCTGGCCAGACTCATCCAGTCGCGCTTCCAGCTCCAGCCCGCCCTGCCCGAGTTGGGCGAAGTCATCGAATTGTAGGCGCGCCGCTTGGCAGATCGGTTGGGGCAGGTGCAAACCGGTCCGCGTGCTGACGGATCACACCTCGGCGTCGGCAGGTTGTTTGGCTTCAAAACGATTACGATTTCCGCAGCGGCGCAACGGCCCGCGAACCGCTGAGATCATTTCGATGCTCCACTGCTTGCACCGCTCCGCACGCCACGATTCGGAGACGCCTTGCTCCCTTGCCCTGTTTCCGCCACATTGTGCCTCCGATGAAACAGAAATCGTCAGCCACCAAAGAGATTAACCTGCGCCCGTTCTCCAGCGGTCTCCTGGACGGACCGCACCGCGCCGCCGCCCGCTCCATGCTTTATCCCGTCGGATTCACCGAGGAGGATTTCAAAAAGCCCCTCATCGGCATCGCCTCGACCTGGAGCAACGTCACGCCGTGCAACATGCACATTGATAAACTCGCGCTCGAAGCGGAGAAAGGCGCGAATGCCGGCGGCGGCAAGGCCATCGTCTTCAATACCATCACCGTCTCCGACGGCATCTCGAACGGCAACGAAGGCATGAAATACTCACTCGTTTCGCGCGAGGTCATCGCTGATTCGATTGAAACGGTCGTCGGCTGCGGCGGCATGGACGGCTACGTCGCCATCGGTGGTTGCGACAAGAACATGCCCGGCGCTATGATCTGCATGGCCCGCATGAACCGCCCCGCCGTGTTCGTCTATGGCGGAACGATTCTCCCCGGTTGCCTGACGACGGGTGGGGCGAGCGTACCCGCGAGCCGATCTGGTGAAGGTGATGCGTCTGCGGCTCGCGAGGACGCTCGCCCCACCACCAAGGAACTCGACATCGTTTCCGTCTTTGAAGCGATCGGCCAGCACGCCGCCGGCAAGCTCAACGACGAGGAATTGCACGCCGTGGAATCCTGCGCGATTCCCGGCGCGGGCGCCTGCGGCGGCATGTACACCGCCAACACCATGGCCAGCGCGATCGAAGCGCTCGGCATGAGTTTGCCCAACAGCTCCGCGCAAAACGCCATTTCCCCCGCCAAGCTGGACGATTGCCGCCGCGCCGGCGCCGCCGTCGTCGAGATGTTGCGCCTCGGCCTCAAGCCCCGCGACATCCTCACGAAGAAAGCCTTTGAGAACGCCATCACCGTCGTCATCGCACTCGGCGGTTCGACGAATGCCGTGTTGCACCTGCTGGCCATCGCCAGCGCCGCAGATGTGAAGCTCAACATTGACGACTTCACGCGCATCGGCAAACACGTGCCCGTGCTGGCCGATTTGAAGCCCAGCGGCAAATACAGCATGAGCGCGCTCGTCGCCATCGGCGGCATCCGTCCGCTCATGAAGACGCTGCTCGACGCCGGGTTGCTCCACGGCGATTGCCTCACCGTCACCGGCGAAACCATGGCCGAGACGCTTGCCGCCGTGAAACCTTATCCGAACGGACAGCAAATCATCCGCTCGCTCGACAATCCCATCAAGAAAGACAGCCACCTCGTCATCTTTTACGGCAACCTCGCGCCTGAAGGCGCGGTCGGAAAGATCACCGGCAAGGAAGGCTCGCGCTTTGAAGGCAAAGCCATCGTGTTCGAGGGCGAAGAGAAGGCGCTGGATGCCATTCTCAACGGCACGGTGAAAGCGGGTCATGTCATTGTTATCCGCAGCGAAGGACCGAAAGGCGGACCGGGCATGCGGGAAATGCTTGCGCCCACCAGCGCCATCATGGGCAAGGGCCTTGGCAAGGACGTGGCGCTGCTCACCGACGGACGTTTCAGCGGTGGCAGCCACGGCTTCGTCGTCGGCCACGTCACGCCAGAATCCTACGTGGGCGGCCCAATCGCCCTCGTGAAGAACGGCGATCGGATCAGCATTGATTCCGTCAAACGCACCCTCACGCTCGACGTGCCCGCGAAGGAACTGGCCCGGCGCAAGAAGGCGTGGAAGAAACCCGCCCCGCGTTACCCGCGCGGAGTGCTCGCCAAATTCGCCGCTCACGTCACCAGCGCCAGCGAAGGCGCCGTGACGGATACGGATTTGAAGCTTTGATCTTCAATGCCTGCGCCGAAACCAGCCCTGTATTTGATTGCCGGGTGCAACGGCGCTGGTAAAACCACGTTCGCCAAGGAATTCCTTCCGCACGAAGTGAAATGCCTTCGCTTTCTCAATGCGGATGAGATTGCTCGCGGACTGTCACCTTTGAAACCCAGCGCTGGGGCAGCCTAAGCCGTACGCTTGCTACTCAAGCAAGTGGACGATTGCTTGCGCCGTCGCGAAACGCTCGCGCTCGAAAGCACGCTGAGCGGCAAGACCTACTTCCGCCTCTTCCGGCAAGCGTTGAACCTCGGCTATGAAATCGAGTTGCACTACCTCTGGCTCTCAACTCCTCAACACGCCATTGACCGGGTTCGGCTACGCGTAAAACAAGGTGGGCATCCTGTTCCCGCCGCCGACATCCGCCGCCGGTTCAAACGCAGCCAGGAGCATCTGCTGGCGGATTATCTTCCGCTCGCCAGCCGCTGGATCATCTGGGACAGCCGTGTGTTGCCCGCCAAACGATTGGCAATTTCCGGAATAGATGATATTGAAACAGTGCGACGATTGATCGCCCCATGAAATCCAACAGACATAAGCCCCGCAAAGCCGACAAAGTTCCCGCCTTTGTCGCGCGCGCCGAACGCGCCATGCGCCGCGCCGCCCAAGGCGTGCGTTCCCAGAATCGCGCATTGAAACTTCCCGTGGTTGTCTGGCAGAACGGCAAGGTGGTTGAAAAGCCCGCATGAGTCACGCGCTCACCAAATTCACCGCGCACGTCACCAGCGCCGGCGAAGGCGCGGTGACGGACAGGGATTTGAAGTTGTAAATTCAAGCCCATGCCCCGGCGCGAACTCAAAAGCGGAAAGCAAGTTGCCGATTGGCTGACTGAACTTGGCGTGAGTCTCAAAGCGCCGGGCAACATGTCGCACATCGGCTCGCCGGCATTACTTTGGCACGCCCATGATCGCGGCATCACCGGCGAACTTCCCGAGGCCAGCATGGACGTTGATCCGGTCACGGACTGTGACGAGGTGGCGATGCGCTGCTACGAAGCGCTCATGGGCAGCGAATTCGAGCGCACACATGGTTGGCATGTCAATCTGATGCCGGAATCCGTATTGCGGGAACTCCCGTCAGGTTGGGAGCAACGCTGCTAACGTCGGCGAATCGGCAAACTTCATCAGCTTGTTCCCGCCCGGGCCGATTTGCTCGCGCCCAAGTTGAAGCGCAACGAGCCACGCGACCGCGCCCATGCCGAATGGGCCGAACGCGTGGGATTGCTCGGCTGAATCCGTGTGATACACTGGCGCCATGTTCGTGAACGGCATCCATGTTCAAGAATACGCCAAGCTGGAATACGGCCGACTGCTCTGGCGCGTGCCGGCGTATCGTGAACGCCTGCTCCGCCACTGGCATGACTCGCGCCATCCGCACGCGGAACGCTTTGCCCAACGCGAGACGGAAGTGACGCGCATCTTGGAAAGCGCGAAGGATTCCGATGCCGCGCTGGACGCCGAATTGCGCCAGCGCAACTCCAGCCTGCGCGCGGTTGTTAAGGAAATCCCGTCCGTTTTTGGGTCCTTTTTTGAATGAAGCTTGTCTTCGGGAAATTCGCCGCCACCCATTGCAGTTTGACTCACGACCCCTCTCACCTGTTTCTCTCTCCGCGGAGAAGACGTCACCTTGCTCACTGCTGATCTGTGGCAGCCCTTGAACCAATCCAATCGCGGATTGGCTGCAGAAGCAGGAAATGTTTCTCCTTCTCCTGGGGGAGAAGGCCGGAAGGAGGGTGAGCGTTCAACAAATTGACGCTCACAACGCGTCGTCACAATGGTGGCGTCAGTCACGTTGCGACCAGCCAATCTTCACAACGCGAGAGTTGCGACCGCCAGACTGAATGGCTTGCCCGGTCGAAGTGATCTTGATATGCTTGCCATCGCAACTGCGGCCACGGCATTGACAAAACAAATCAAGCACGATCGCCGGATGACGGGTGAACGGGGATCAGCTGTGGTTCTCGAGTTGCGCGAAATGTCCGGCGGCCTCGTCCGCGTTACATGAGAGCAAAATATCAGATTGCCGTCTGCCGCGTTGCACTTGCAATTTGGAGCAACGGGTCGCCCGAACCGTCGCAGGCCGGGTGGGCCAACGGGCCCTCCACCAACCAGGACTATTTTCTCATCGGTGTCTGGTTGCAACGGCCGGATGACGCCGCTCGCTGGCGCGCTGCGGGGATCAATCTTTACAGCGGACTCTGGCAAGGTCCCACAACCAGCCAACTGGACACGTTGCGCGCTGCCGGGATGCAAGCCGTCGTGGCGCAAAACAGCACGGGACTGCAGTACACCAACACGCTGAGCGACGGCCGGCCGGTGATTGTGGGCTGGTTGATGGATGATGAGCCGGACAATGCCCAGCCAAACGGCAGTGGCGGCTATGGTCCGCCAGTGCCGGCCGCGATCGTCCAGCAAACTTATCAGCAAATTAAAACCAGCGATCCAACCCGGCCAATCATCCTCAATCTCGGCCAGGGTCTGGGCTGGGACAATGCCACCTGGTATGGGCAGGGCGGGCATATCAATCCGCCGGTGGATTACCCGCAATACATTCTCGGCTCGGACATCGTCTCATTCGACATTTATCCGATGACCAGTTCCGACAACGCGGTGGCGGGAGACGCGTGGCGCGTGGCGCTCGGAGTGGATCGCCTGCGTCAATATGCGCCGAGCAATCATCTCATCTGGTGCTTTATCGAAACGGGCGACATTTCCGGCGGCGGCAAGCAGGCCACCATCGCGCAAATCCGGGCGGAGGTTTGGATGGCTCTCATTCACGGCGCCACCGGCATCAACTACTTCATTCACGGCAAGACTTCGGTCGCCAATTTCGACGACCGCGCCTTGCTCCGCCCGGAGAACGCCGCGCGCCTTGCCGGTGTCACCACGATCAACCATGAAGTTCACTCCCTCGCGACCGCACTTAATTCGAGTTCCGTGACCGGCCTTGTTTCGTTGACCAATGTCAGCGACGCCAGTCCGGTGGATTTCATGGTCAAGCAGCAGGATGGAACAACCTATCTCTTTGCCGTGGGGATGCGCGACGTGATCACGACGAAGGGATTCCGATTCCAAAACTTCGCCGCCGGCAACCTGGAGGTGATCGGTGAGAATCGCACGGTAGCCATCACGAACGGTTTCTTCACCGACGCCTTTCATGGTTTCGAAGCGCACCTGTATCGCACCTTGGGCACGAACCGTTTATCGCTCTCCCTTGAGTCGCCGAACGCGACGCTGTCCTGGAATTCCACCTCCGGTTTCGCGTACACCGTCCAATACAAATCGAATCTGAATCAGCCGCTCTGGCTGTTTCTGGGGAGGGCGGATGCCACGAGTGCCAACACAAGCTTCACCGATACTGCGCTGGCGGAGCCACAACGATTTTATCGAGTAGTAGGACCGTAATGAGTTTCCGCGCCGAGCGGTCGCCGCCGCGCCAGGACGGATAAGTTACCGAGGGCTGAATCTACTGCTGAGTAAGCCGGCACTTCGCACTTGATGAGAGCGGCCAACCGCATCGGCAACTCAAATGGGGTCAATACCAGTTCACGAACAACCGCCGATGGTCGCCACGCCCCACCTGCGGCACCTTGTCCAACTTCGGCCCGACCCAAACCACCGCGAGTTCATCATCCATCGCACTTGCCACTCGATGCGTTCCCACCGTGAGTTCGACCGGACGATTCGACACCGCGCCGCCGTCGAGCGTCCCGACAAAGGGAACTTCCTCCTGTTTGCTCGCCACCGCCTTCATTTGCTCGGCCAGGGTCTCCGGATAGGTCCCGAGAATGTTCGACTGTTTCAATTGGGAAATCTGATAACGACCGGGGTGAATGATTTCAAAACTGCCACCGCCGCGAGGAAGCTTTGTGCCCAACACCCAAAAATCATCCCCCAGCGGAACATAATGTGCGCGGATGTATTCGTGATCCGCCTCCGGCAACCAATCCGTCCGATAATTCGGGATGATCACCGCCGCCGGGTTTGCCGCCAGCATGTCACGAATTTGGAGCGCTCCGGGTAGCTCAAAATTTTGAATATTGAGGCTGTGCAGGAAGGAAGCCGTGGCAATGGCAAATCGCGTCGGCACCAGCCCGACACCGTCAAACACTCGATCCTTTGAAGGGTCGGTGAGATCTTCGGTTAGGACCATGAGCGCGTTCTGCCGGTAATTCGTCCATTCAAGATGTCTTCGCGTCACGAGGCTAAAAATTACGAGATGGGGGACCAACAGAAGACAGACAGTTAGATTTAACATCTCGGGGCGGTTGACGACCTCGTCCCACAGCCCGGAGACGTACCGAAATGCAAACAAAAAAGCAAAAGGTACGCAAAGCAGCAAGTTGTATGGAAATGGGGTCGGGTTGACGAAGAGGATCGCGAGCGTCCCGACAAACAGAGCTGCTTCAGGCAAGTATCCATTCCATTTCATCGCAACTTTTCCTTTGCGATAAAAGTCTCCCAACAACGCAACACATCCAGCAAGCACGAGCGCCACTAAGCATGGTGATTGGCCCAATACACGCGCCAAGGTTCTCCACGGCCAAAACCGGACTTGCCCAACCGACACCTTCGATACGAATTCTACTCCCTCGGTGGAGGTTGCGAACAAGCCAGCAACACCTTGCCATCTAAAAAACAACTGTACGCCGGCGACGGCAGCAGCGACTCCAGCCAACCAGGCTAAGGCCAGTTTGCCTCGGCTCAACATGTGTCTGGGAGGAGGAAAAAGAAGGATAGCCAACGACATAGGAACGATGTACGCAAACGCTTTATGCGCCACCGCCTGGGTGACCACACCGAGTATGCCTACGATGAAAAAACTCTGACGGGTAGGAGGTTTCAAGCGCACGACGCACCATGTCAGCAGCAGACATGTGAGCATCAAATTATCATGTCGTATTTCAAACCCATAGTCCCAAAGTGGTGCTATGGTCGCAGCCGCCAGGAGAGCTACAAGCCCCCTCACAGAGCGCAATTTTTCACCAGTAGCTAGCGCCATCAAGAATACATTCAACCAGAATATTTCCACCATCACAAAACGGGCGGAGGTAAATATGTCCTCTGCCCGCTTGTCACCTCCTGCCAGCCATGACAATGGAATTTGAAGTAGTGCCAATCCGCCCGGAAGCGTTCTGCCTTCACCCAGTGCCAACAACCTTGACGTGTAGATCTCAGCGCATTCGTCCACTTGGTAAATACGCATGAACGCGATGCGAAGTGAAAACCGAATCAGGACCACTAGGCCTGCCAAAAGAAGAAGCCCGGTCAGCCAACGGGTCTTGTCTGCCGATCTCGACCGTGACGAATTCAGTTGACTCATGCGAATGAAGTTTGTGGCACGTCTTCCTTCACCCCGCCACCTGCACTTCCCCTTCTCGATGCCGGCGCAGCAGTTCAATGTCCGCGTCCACCATCAGCTTGGTCAACGCTTCAAACTTCGTCTTCGGCTCCCAGCCGAGTTGCTTCTTCGCCTTGGCATAGTCGCCGATGAGCAGATCCACCTCGGCCGGGCGGTGGTAACGCGGGTCTATCTCCACATGCCGCTTCCAGTCCAACCCCACATGGCCAAAGGCCACTTCCAGAAATTCCCGGACCGAGTGCGTCTCGTTCGTGGCGATCACGTAATCGTCCGGCTCGTCCTGTTGCAACATCAACCACATGGCCTCGACGTATTCCTTGGCATAACCCCAGTCGCGCTTGGCGTCCAGGTTGCCCAGATACAGTTTGTCCTGCAGCCCGGCCTTGATGTGGGCGACGGCGCGCGTGATTTTCCGCGTCACAAAGGTTTCGCCGCGTCGGGGCGATTCGTGATTGAACAAAATACCGTTGCTGGCGTGCAACCCGTAGGATTCGCGATAGTTCACGGTGATCCAATACGCGTAAACCTTGGCGCAACCATACGGGCTGCGCGGGTAAAACGGAGTCGTCTCGGTTTGCGGCGTCGCCAGCACCTTGCCGTACATCTCGGAGGAGGACGCCTGATAAAAGCGCGGTTTGAGGCCCGTCTCGCGAATCGCCTCGAGCAGGCGGATCACCCCCGTTGCGGTGATGTCGGTCGTGTATTCCGGGCTGTCAAAACTCACGCGCACGTGGCTTTGCGCGGCGAGATTGTAGATTTCCTCGGGCTGAATCTTGAGCATCAAGCGCGCGAGCGAGCTGGCGTCGCTCAAGTCGCCGTAGTGCAGGAACAGCCGGTTGCGGCTGGCGTGCGGGTCTTGATAGATCGGTTCGAGCCGGCCGGTGTTGAACGTGCTCGCCCGCCGGATGATGCCGTGGACCTCGTAACCTTTGGAGAGCAGCAGCTCGGCCAGGTAAGAACCGTCCTGCCCGGTAATGCCAGTGATCAATGCGCGTTTGGACATGTATGCTGCCGGGAAGATGCAGAAACCGTCCGGGCCAGCGCAAGTCTGGAAAGCCTGCGCAAAATAAATTCCGCCACGCAAGCGCACTGAGCGTCTCGAACCAGAGCCGGTTCGACAGGCAGCGCGAACAGTTGCTTCGTCGAACACTTGAATCCGCCCGTTCATGCTGCCTTCGCCGTCCAACTAAAGCGTTGCTCCGAAAAGCGCGGACTCTTACCGTCTGGGCGTGGCAGTCAAACTCACAATCCTCGGCAGCGGTTCCGCCGGCAACGCGTCTTATGTCGAAACCGACGAAGTGCGGGTGCTGGTGGATGCCGGGTTCAGCCCGCGTCAGCTTCGCCTGCGTCTCGCGAGCATCGGACGCGCGCCGGAAAACCTCACCGCCATTCTCATCACTCACGAGCACAGCGACCACATCGGCGGCCTGGCCGGCATCGCGGCCAAACTCGGCATCCCGGTCTATTGCAATCGCGCCACGATGGAGGAAATCAAACGCTCGCTGCGGGTCGCGCTGGATTTCCGCCTGTTTGTCAGCGGCGGGAGTTTCGAAGTGGGCGACGTCGCGGTGGAAACATTTCCCATCCCGCATGACGCGCAGGATCCGGTGGGATTTCTCCTCCGCACCAGCGGCGGCACGATCGGGTTTGCCACCGATCTTGGCTACGTCACCCGGCTGGTGGCCGAACGCAGTCGCACGGCAAACGTGCTGGTGCTCGAATCCAATCATGACGTGAAGATGTTGCAGGAGTGCCCGCGCCGCTCGTGGAGTTTGAAGCAGCGCATCCTCAGCCGGCACGGGCATCTCTCGAACGAGGCCGCCGCCGATTGCGCCGCCGACATCATGACCGCCGGTCTGCGGCAGATTTACCTCGGGCACTTGAGCCGCGATTGCAACAAGCCGGAGATCGCGTTCGGCGTGGTGCAACGGCGGTTGCAACAAATCGGCGCCACTCACGTGCAGTTGCAACTCACATCGCAAGCCATCCCCTGCCCGACGCTGAGCCTGTAACCGGCGCTCCATGTTCACGGTTCACCGCATTGACTCGCTCGACTTGCCGGAGCTGGCGCCGTATCGCACCCTTCGCCGACCAGCCGAACACCAGGCACAGGGCATTTTCGTGGCGGAAGGTGACAAGGTCGTGCATCGGTTGCTGGCCAGTTCGCTCCCCATTGTTTCCGTGTTGATCCCGGAACATCGCTGGTCCGAATACGAACCCGGCTTGAAACGGAGCGGCGAGCACTTCCTCGCCTACGTCGCCCCGAAGGTCGTGGTGGAGCAGCTCGTCGGGTTTCACATGTTTCAAGGAGTGATGGCGGTGGCCAAAATCCCGCCGCCCGTCACGCTGGACGAACTGCTGGAGCGCACGCCTTCGCCCCGGCTTTTCGCGGCGGCGGACGGGCTGATGAATGCCGAAAATACCGGCGCGCTCGTGCGCAACTGTGTGGCGTTTGGCGCGCAGGCGTTGCTCGTTGGGGAAACCTGCGCCAGCCCGTTCCTGCGCCGCGCGGTGCGCAACTCCATGGGAACGGTGTTTCAATTGCCGGTCGTGCCCACCCCCAGCCTGGTCGCCGCGATCCAACACTTGCAGCGCCACGGGATGCGCTGCCTGGCCGCGCATCCACACACGGAGCAACACCAGCTATGGCAGGAGGAGTTCGCGGGGGATTGTTGCATCGTGCTGGGCAGCGAAGGCGTCGGCCTGTCCGCACCCGTGCGCCAGGCCTGCGATGCCGCCGTGGTGATCCCGATGCAGTCCGGCGTGGATTCGCTCAATGTCGCCAGCGCTTCAGCCGTGTTTCTCTACGAAGCCTGCCGGCAACGCCGTTCCCTCAAGCGATTTTGAAATACTGTTGGTAAACTTCGCGCACCGCCCGCCGCCATTTCGTCAGCGTCGCTCGAAACTCTTCCGCCGAAGCGAAACCGCACCGCACGGCCACCCGACAAAACGGCGCCGGATCCTCCGGCAGGACCGTTTCGCCTTCGTAACTCCAGCGGCGTAAAATCCCTTCTAACCGTTGGAGCTGGCGATAATTCTCAATCAACTTCTCCGCGTCCGGCAACGCGGCTTCCGCGCGGCCACGTTCCAACGCGCGCAAGGTGTTCGCCTCGCGCCAGCCGTGTTCAAGACACAGTGCCTGGGCCACGAACTCCGCATCCATCAAACCACCGCGCCCGGTCTTGATCGCCAACTCATCCTGACCCGCCGGCGTTCGTTCCTTCTCAATCCGCATTCGCATCTCGTGGATTTTCATTTTCCAATCCTCATCGTAGCAGCCGGCGTGAGGAGGTTTTGACATTTCTGCTTTTCGCCTTCGGCCTGAAGATTTGAGCGTCGTCACCTCGACGACTGCCGTTGAAAGCGTTTTGAAATCTGTCAGCGCCGCTGCCAGCTTTTGAAATTTTTCTCCCAACGCAAAATCGCCCGCCACCGTCCGTGTCCGCGTCAACGCCTGGATTTCCCACAACTGCGCCCGCTCCCGGTAATAGCGTTCGTACGCTTCCAGCGTATTGACCAACAAGCCTTTCTCCCCGTCCGGGCGCAGCCGCGCATCCGTTTCGCACACGATGCCCCGCTCCGTGCGGCGCGACAACAACTCCAGCACCCGCGCCGCCAGTTTTTGACGCTGGGGCAATTGCTTCACCGTGGCTTGGGTGACAAACACAAGGTCCAGGTCCGAGCCATAGTTGATCTCACCGCCACCCAATTTCCCCAACCCCACAATCACAAACGGCGGCGTCTTGAGCCGGCTTTCGCGCATCACCACTTCCAACGCATACTGCAGGCAGGCGTCCGCGAGGCCCGAGAGTTCGGCCAGGTGTTGCGTGAAATCCGCCAGCCCGAGAATGTCGCGCAAACCAATGCGCAGTCGCTCCGCCTCATGATACCGGCGCAGCCACGCGAGTTGATCCGCGTCATTCTCGCCGTGGCGCAGGTCGCGCAAAATTTCCGCCGCGTCCTTGCGTGCGCCCAACCGCTCGCCCACCACGAGATCATCCAGCAACTCCGGCGCGCGGATGACGGTTTCGGCCAGGAACTCGGAGCGATCAAACAGGAGCAGCAACAATCTGAAAGCCGCCGGCTGCTGGTTCCACAACTCGAACAATGTCGCCCGTGCGCCATATGCCTGCACGAACGCGTCCAATCGTGTCAGCACCCGATCCGGGTCCGAAAGAATCGGTTGGGTCGCGGCGGGAACCCTGGTTGCCGGCGGCGGAAGGCTGGCGGTTTTTCCGCCCTCCACGCGACACATCCCAAACAGCGTGGGCAACAATTCCCTCGCCAGTTCACTCGTCCGTTGGGACACATGCACAAACCCCGGCCCCTCGACGAACTCCTGCAATCGGCGGAAGGCCGAATCCGGCTCCCGGAAGCAGTGCTGCCGCAAAATCTCCTTCCAGCGCGCCTCCATCGTGCCAAATCGTCGCGGGTAGTCTGGCTCCGGTTTTTCTCTGCCCGTCCGGAGCAAACTGTCATAGACCGCGCGCACGTTGCGCGTATGCTCGCGCTTGGCGGACTCGAAGGCCGTGGTCGAAGCAAAACCCATCAACTGCGCGATCCGCTCGCGCGCGACGGCATCCTTCGGCAGCGTATGCGTCTGGAGATTTTCCTCCATCTGCAAACGATGTTCCACGTCCCGCAGAAAACGATACGCCGCGTCCAGTTGTTTCGCGGCCGCCGCTTCGAGCCACTGGTAGTCGGCCAGCTTCGCCAGGCCGGGCAGGGTTTGCGGCAGTTGGAGAAACGGCTGCCGTCCGGCGTGGAGCAGTTGCAACGCCTGCACGACAAATTCGATTTCGCGGATGCCGCCCGCGCCGAGCTTCACGTTGCGCTCGCGCTCGTCGCCACTGAGGATTTCGTTCTCAATCCGCGCCTTCATCGCCGCGATCTCGCGCAGCACATTCTCGTTCACCAAACGGGGATAACGAAACGGTTGCACCAGTTCCAGAAACTCACCGGCCAGGGCTTCGTTCCCGGCCACGCAGCGCGCCTTGATCAACATCATCCGCTCCCACGTCTGGCCCCATTGCGCGTAATAATTCTCATACCCGTCGAGTGACCGCGTGAGCGGACCGGCCTCGCCTTCGGGCCGCAGGCGCAGATCAATGCGAAACAAACTTCCTGCCGCGGTCAGACGCGACACTTCCGCGATGAACGACTCCGCCAGGCGATTGAAAAACTGGTGGTTCGACAACACAGAGCGCGGCGGCTTTCCCGGGCCCGGCGTCTCCTTGAATACCTGCCCTTCGTCCGTGTAAACGAACAGCACGTCCACGTCTGAACTGTAATTCAACTCCTGGCCGCCGAGCTTGCCCATGCCCAGGACGCAGAACCGGGTTGCCTGCCAGCGTTCATTCGCATCCTGATGGTACGGTTGGCCGAACCGCAGCGTGTGTTGCCGCCAACACACCTGCCAGACCGTGTCGAGGCACACATCCGCCACGTGAGAGATTTCCCGGGTGATTTCCACCACCTCGCTCAATCGCCCCAAGTCCCGGGTGGCGATGCGTAACATTTGTTGCTGCTTGAATTCGCGCAACCGATCCAAGGCGCCGGCGAAATCACCGGCGGCCAGCATCGGCGCGAACCACGCCGCCACTTCGCTCCGCAATCCCTCTTTGCGTCGCGGAAACTGGATGAGTTCGGGTTTGAGCACCGAGAACCAGTCCGGGTGCGCGACCAGCAAATCACCCAGAAATTGAGACCCGGCGAACAGCGCGGTCAACACCCGGGCTTGCTCGGCGGTGACTTGCGACAACGAACCCGCCGCGCTGGTAGCCCCGAGCCGGTCCAGCACGCTCCCCGCCCGTTGTGGGTCCGCGCAGGATTTCAGAGCGTTGGTCCAAACCGGGCTCATCCCGTTCCTTTTTCCCCGCGACTTGAAGCATCACCTCCACGCCAGCCATCGCTGACCAACTTTTGCTTCGCCTCAAACAAATAACTGCACGCGGAAAATCGGGAGTTCATGCGGAGGGATGGAGGTCGCCGAGCGAAACCGTTTCGAGTTGAACACCCACTGCTTGCGGACCGCCGGGGAGATTGAGCCGGGTGAACAGGCCACGCCAGAAACCGTAGCCGTAGAGAATGTGAGTCAAGACGATCAACGGCAACGCACCGAAGCTGCGAATGATTCCACCGGTGGGAATCAGCGCCAACACCTGCAAAATTACCACGACCACATACGCAGCCAGCGGCACAAGCGCCCACTTGCTGACCAAAAGCGTCAGCGGCACGAGCGCCAGGACGTAAACCAAAAACAACGGCGGCGCGAAGTTCAGAGCCGATCCGAATGTGGGAGTCTCGCGAAATTGTTCCGCCCGGCCCCGCCCGTAAGTCTTCAACATCCGCGCGAACGAACCCAGTGACCGGCGCGGTCGCCGCCAGACAAACAGCTCCGGATCATAGAGCAACTTGCCTCCAGCCTTTTGAATGTTGTCCATCAGCGCATTTTCCTCGTTTGGGTAAAGCGCTTCGTTGAATCCGCCATGTTTCAGCATGGTCGCGCGGCGACCCAGGAGATTGCAGAGGATCAATTCCTTTTCGCTCGTTGTCCGCGCCGCACCCACCCGGGCATACCGTGCCCGGCTTGGTCCAAAGGCCACCCAACTGGCCAGCACCAGCGCAAAGACTCGTTCCAGAAATGGCGCGTCCGTCGGGCAAAGATTCGGCCCCCCGACCATTTGCACCTGGGGATTGTGAAAATGTTCCATCGCTCGGCGCAAAGTGTCCGGCGGCGGGAGCGAATCGTCATCGAGGAAATAAATGAGGTCGCCTTTGGCCGCGCGCAATGCGGCGTTGCGCTGCACGGAGGGCTGTTTCCCCCGGGCGATCAAGATTTCAAGTTTGTCAGCCGGATACTCCAATTGCCGGGCTGCCGCCGCCGCCTTGACCTCCGCTTCATCAGGCCGCGCCGGAATGATGACCGTCACACTCGGCAATGGATTGCTCACGCCGACAAGCTAGGGATTTAAGCAAACAAGTTCAAAGTGGAAAGTCGGTTGCAATCCGCTGATCGCTTGCGCCGATGTTTTAGTTTGATCAACATCCTCCGGTGATACGGCTTTGGGCATCGGCAGTGTGCATTGGGCTCCTCTTGCCCTGCACCGGTTGCAGCTTGCTCGTGGCCCAAGGCGGCCGAGACCTGGACACAGTGTTCGTTCCCGGAAATACCAGAACGGAAATTCAGAAAGTCTTGGGTCGCCCCATCAGCGCGATGGTTTATCCCCAACCGCAACGCGCCGCGGAGTTTCCCGAATTGAAGTATTGGGTGGAAGCAAACCGCTTGACCGCCACCGACGGCTTGAACCGAGGGACTTTACTCCTTGCCAGCCAGGAGGACTATTCCTACCGGGGATGGATTTCCAACAAAATGCAACGAGATGGCTGGGGCATGGCCGTCGCCATGATTGATGTGCCGACTCTGGGTTTGGGAGAACTGTATTTGTTCCCCGGCTCCCTCTACTGGGCTGTCGGAGAATGCACCAGCGTTCATCGCTTCCGGGTCTGGTACGGGATCGATAACCATTACGTCGCTCACTCGGAGCTGACCACAACTGCGGCCGGCGAACACTCAGCGGAAGACTCGAAATCTCATTGAAAACTCCCCTGCCCCGCCGCACACTTTAGCCATGACGAAGTCTGTTTTTACCGGGCCGGTTTACGTGGTGCGCGACAACATTGACACCGACCAAATCATCTCCGCGCAATACCTGAACCTCGTGCCCACCATCGCCGAGGAGTACGAAAAACTCGGCAGCTACGCCTTGGACGGACTGCCTGCTTCGCTTTATCCGACGCGCTACGTTGAGGCCGGCCAGCTCGACAGCAAGTACCCCATCGTTGTGGCCGGGCGCAATTTTGGTTGCGGCAGCTCGCGCGAGCACGCGCCCATCGCCCTGGGTTCGGCGAATTGCGAAGTGGTGCTGGCGGAAAGCTTCGCCCGCATCTTCTTCCGCAACTGCGTCGCCACCGGCGAACTTTATCCGTGCGAGATCACCGAACGTCTCTGCGACGTGCTCAAGACCGGCGACGTCGTGACCGTGGACCTGGACAAGGCCACCGTGACCGTGCCAGCCACGGGCAAGGTGTATTCCTTCAAGCAACTCGGCGACGTGCGCCCCGTGGTGGACGCCGGCGGCATCTTCAATTACGCCCGCAACACCGGGATGATCGCGAAATGACTGGGCAATGAATCTCCTCCCCTATCCCCGCTCACTCAAACGGCGGGCGGGGAATCTCATCTTGCCGAAAGACCAACCGCTTTCCGCGGTCACTTTCGCTCGCAGCGCCAAAGCACCGAACCATCCGGAGGGCTACACGCTGACGATTGACCGCAAAGGGGTGCGCATCGCATATCGCGAGATCGGTGGTCTGCGCGCCGCCGGGGCTACCCTGCGCCAATTGCTCCGCGAATACGGTCGCCGCCTGCCCTGCCTCACGATTCGTGACTGGCCGGATTTCGCGCGACGCGGAGTGATGCTCGACATCTCGCGCGGACGCGTGCCGAAGCTGGAAACCCTGCTCGACCTCGTCGCGCGACTGGCTGATTTCAAGATCAACGAGCTGCAGCTCTACACCGAGCACACGTTTGCTTACCGCCGCTACAAATCCGTCTGGCAAAGTTGGGGCGCGCTCACAGCGGCGGAAATCCGCACGCTGGATGCGCGTTGTCGCGCGCTCGGCATTGATCTCGTGCCGAATCAGAATTCCTTCGGCCACCTGCGCTATTTCCTCGAACACCCCAGGCTGAAGCAGCTCGCGGAAGTCGCCGAACCGTACGAAGGTTCAACCGGCGATTTCCTGCGCTTCCCTACCACGCTGGCACCGAACCATCCCGGCACGATCAAATTCATTCGCGAGCTTTACGACGAGTTGCTGCCAAACTTCTCCTTGCCTGGTAGCCACCGACGTGAGGAGGTGGACGTCTCGGCCCGCAGCTCGAATCCGCCTCCTGACGTCGGCGGCTACTTTAATGTGGGCTGCGACGAAACCTGGGATTTGGGTCGCGGCCAAAGCAAGTCCATCTGTGAACGGCGCGGCCAGGGTCGCGTTTATGTGGCTTTCCTGAAACGAATTCATCGCGAAGTTTCCAAGCGCGGAAGACGCATGATGTTCTGGGGCGACATTATCCTGCACCATCCCGAACTCATCCAGACGTTGCCCAAGGATGTCATCGCATTAAACTGGGGTTATGAAGTGAACCATCCGTTTGCAAAGGAAGCCGCAACATTCGCCAGAGCCAAAGTGCCGTTTTACGTCTGCCCCGGCACAGCGACTTGGATGACACTGATTGGTCGGCATGACACCGCCTTTGCCAACCTCCGCCTGGCCGCCGAAGCCGGGCGCAAGCACGGCGCAATTGGCTATCTCAACACCGATTGGGGCGACGGTGGACACCCGCAACCGCTGGCCGTCAGTTGGCCACTCTACGTCATCGGAGCGGCGCACTCCTGGTGCAGCAAGTCGTTTGATGAAAACTTGCTCGCACAAGTGCTGAGTCGGGACGTGTACGAAGACCCGACGCAGAACCTGGCCAAGGCCGCTCTCGCGCTTGGGTTCGCGCACCGGAAGTTTGATTATCTGGAACCCAACCTCACCCCGTTCGGTGCCGTCATCGCCGCGCCAGCGCCGGAGACGCGCGAATTATTTTGTCGCAGCGGGCTGAAGTATTACGCCCGCATCAAAGCCAGGAAGATTCGGGCCGCGCGGGCGGAGGTGGAAAAGCAACGGGCCGTTCTCGCCCAGGCCAAGCCAATCTCGAAAGCGGGCGAGGTCTTGAAACGCGAACTCGATCTCGCGGCGCGCATGGCATTGCAATCGTGTCGGATCATGCAATGGCAGCAGGCACTGGCCGCCGGCAAAGCCAAACTCGCCCAGCGCCTGGCTCGTGCCGGGATCAAGGAACTTCAAGCCTTGGAGCGCGATTTTAAGAAGTACTGGCCAGTACGCAACAAAGCCACGACGGCAAAGTGTTCGCCGTTCCTCCAGTGGCGAATCAACGACTACCGTCGTGGCAAGCTGGCATTTCCACCGAATGTTGCGCGGATCACAAAGGCCAAATCCTACTCGGCGGAGTAGGCGCGTGAAGCCGGGCGATCCATGGCGCTCTCGGTCGAATCAAAACGCGGGCACCAACTCCACGCGCTTGCCAGGCGTAATCACCACGTCTTCGCCCTTGGCCCAGATGCTGTCATTGATCAACAGTTTGATCTGGAATTTGTTCTTGGCCGGCACCACCAAGCGCCAGGTCCTGGAGTCCACATTTTCGAGCGGAATGCCATGATCCCAGGAAAGCCCCTCGCCCTGACCGCGAACATAGAGTTGATTGCCAAAGCCCACGTCAATCTTGGCCTCAATGGTCGTGGTTGTGGCGGTGGCTGGTTTGGCACTGACCGGCTTGACGGTCGGGACAGACGGCGACGTGGTCGCGGTGTGAGCCGCCGTCACCGGCGCCACGGCTCTGCTGAGCGCCGTCAGCGGAGCAACCGGTTTGGTGGCAATGGCGGGTTTGCGCGCCGCCGTCACGGGCGCAGCGGATTGGCCGGCAGCCGTCGGGGCGCTGGGAGTGGTGGTCGCAGCGGATTTCTTCGTGATCTTTTTCATATTCTTCACAGGTTTCAGGTTCAATTTCAGTCAGTTCATGTTCGCTCCGAGCCGCGAGCGCCGAACTAAACTGCCTGCGTTTCGAGTGGAAACGCGGTGCATGACGGAGAGAAGATCGCCATGCCAGAAGGTAGTAACCGCCGGTGCTCGTGAGCCACGGGAATTGCGCCCAGCGAACACTCCTACGCTGTCAAATCAGACGCGCTTTGTCAACCCGCTTCCCAAACGCAACAATTGTTGCACGGCGGCGGCGGAAGACGCTTCGGCGTAGATGCGCAGGATGGGTTCCGTGCCCGAGCCCCGGAGCATCAACCAGGACCCGTCCTGCGCCACAAATTTCACGCCATCGAAGCTTTTTACCCCGGCCAGCGGTGAGTGGAGCAGTCTGGCCGGCGGATTTTTTATCAGATAATCCATCAACCGGGCGCGCTTCTCCAAGGGGAAGTGCGTGTCATTGCGGCCGTAACGATGCGGGCCAAATTCCTTTTCGAGGTTGGCGATCAACCGGTTCAGCGACTGGCGTTCGACGGCGAGCATTTCGAGCAACATCAATCCGGCCGCAATGCCGTCGCGTTCCGGGATGTGGCCGGGAAAACCAATCCCGCCACTCTCCTCCGCTCCGAGCAACACATCTCCCCGGAGCATTTCGGCGCAGATATATTTGAACCCCACCCCGGTTTCCACCAACTCAATCCCGTAAGCGGCGCACATCTTGTCCACCAGCGAAGTCGTCGTCAGCGCTTTCACCATGCGCCCGCGCAGCCCCCGATTGACGAAGAGATGGCGAAGCAGCAGGCAGATCAGGATATGCGTTGTCAGATATTTTCCGTGACCGTCCATGCCACCAACGCGATCCGCATCACCATCGGTCACCAGGCAAAGGTCATGCGGGTGCCGGCGGAGGAAGGCCTGGCTGCGACCGTAATTCGCCTCGACGGGTTCCGGGTTGATGCCGCCGAAGAGCGGATCGTGATTCCCGTTGAGCGTGGTCACTTGGCAAGTGGTGTCCGCGAGCAACTGTTCAAAACAGCCCGCGCCCACGCCAAACAAGGCTTCATGCGCGAACCGCAGTTTCGATTTCGCAATGAGTTTGAAATCCACCAGTCGCTTGACCGCCGCGTAATGCGCGGGGCGAATGTCTTTGACCACGATCCGCTTTGCCTTGAGCGCATCCTCCAGCTTGACCGTGCGGACCGGGTTCTTGTCGAGCCAACCCTCAACCGCCTGGCAGGTGGCGGAATCGCTCGACCCACCGTAGGCCGACTTGAGTTTGAAGCCGTTAAACACCGGCGGATTGTGGCTCGCCGTGATCATCACGCCGCCGATGGCTTGCTGGGCTTTGACGGCAAATGATACCGATGGTGTGGGCGTGGGCGTGGCGGTGAGCACCACCCGGAAATCGTTGCCGGCAAAAACCTCCGCCGCGCATCGGGCGAATCCGTCTGACAGAAATCGCCGGTCGTAGCCGATCACAACCTTGCGCTCGACGCCGGAAACGGGATTGGCGCTCCAGTAGTCCGCCGTCGCCTGCGCCACCCGGGCGACGTTGGCGAAGGTGAAATCCTCCGCAATCACCGCCCGCCAGCCATCCGTGCCAAATTTAATGCTCATTGTTCGACGTTGACACTTCAATCCGGACGCGCTGGCGCATGGTCGTTCACAATTTTTCGCATCTTGGCGACGGCTTGTTTCAGATTACGGGCGGCAAACAAAGCGGACCCGCTCACGAAGACATCGGCCCCGGCCCGGGCGCAATCGGCTGCCGTTTTGAAATTCACACCTCCGTCCACGCCAATCGTGTAGGAAAGTTTTCGCTCCCGCCGCCACACGTTCACCTGCTGGACTTTGGGCAACGTCTCGTAAATGAAGGGCTGCCCGCCGAAACCGGGATTCACCGTCATGACGAGCAGATGATCAATCTTGTCGAGATAGGGTTGCACCAGGCCGATGGCGGTGGGCGGGTTGACGCAGAGGCCGACTTTGCGTCCCAGCGCGCGAATCTTCCAGATCAACGGCGCCACGGCGTCACCCAACTCCACGTGAATGATCATTTGCTCCGCGCCGGCCCGGGCAAAAGGTTCGAGCAAAATCTCCGGCTTGGAACACATGAGATGCACGTCGAAGAACGCCTTGGTCAACGGCCGTTGCGCCGCGACTACGTCCGGACCAAAGGAAATGTTCGGGACGAAATGCCCGTCCATGATGTCGAGATGCAGCCATTCCGCGCCCGACCGGGCGGCACGGAGTGTCTCCTTTCCCAGTTGCCGGTAATTGGCGGCGAGCAGCGACGGCGCGATAATCATGCGCGGGAGCTAAACAAAATCCGCCGGGAGAGGAAAGCGGGAAGGCTCACGCGGCCGGGGCGGGCGCGGGAGTGCCGAGTCCGGGCAGCGCGGGCGGCACGGTTTTGGGCGGCGGCTCCGGCAACGGCGTGCCGGCCGGCGCTCCCATCATGGGGCCGGATTCCGGTGGTTTCGGTGGCGGGGTGAATCGGCCGGTGCGGACGATTTCCTCCACCTGCGTGCCATCCAAGGTTTCAAACTCCAACAGCGCCTTGGCAATCAACTCCAGCTTGTCGCGGTTCGTCTCGATCATGCTCTTCGCCGTGGCGTAGGCCTCGTCCGTGATACGTTTGACTTCGTTGTCAATTTCCTGAGCCGTCTGTTCGCTGTAATCCTTGGCCCGCATCATGTCGCGACCGAGGAAAACGTATTCCTGGCTTTCACCATAAAGCACGTTGCCCAGCCGCTCGCTCATGCCCCAGTGCATCACCATCGCCTTGGCCATGCCGGTGGCCTGCTGAATGTCGCTCGACGCCCCGCTGGAAATATCGTCCGTGACGTACTCCTCGGCGATGCGCCCGGCCATCGTCATGATGATTGTGTCAATCGCCTGTTTCTTGCGCATGTTTAACACGTCTTCCTTGGGCAAGGACATCGTGACCCCCAGCGCGCGACCGCGTGGAATAATCGTCACCTTGTGCAACGGATGCGTGTGTTTGAGCAGCACATTGACCAGCGCATGACCGGCTTCGTGCCAGGCCGTGGCGCGTTTATCTTCGTCGGACATCGCCATGCTGCGCCGTTCGCGTCCCCAGCGGACCTTGTCGCGCGCTTCTTCCAACTCCAGCATCCCGATGCCTTTGCGATTCGTGCGCGCGGCCAGCAACGCGGCCTCGTTGAGCAGATTCGCCAGTTCCGCGCCGGAATATCCGGGCGTGCCGCGGGCAATGATGGAAAGATCCACTTCCGGCAACAGCTTCACGCTCTTGGCGTGAACCTTGAGAATCCCTTCGCGCCCGCGCACATCGGGAAGATTCACTGTGACCTGACGATCAAAGCGGCCGGGCCGCAACAACGCCGGATCGAGCACATCGGGCCGGTTCGTGGCCGCGATAATGATGATGCCTTCCTGCGTGTCAAAGCCGTCCATCTCCACGAGCAACGCATTCAAAGTCTGTTCGCGCTCATCGTTGCCGCCGCCCAGTCCGTGGCCGCGCGACCGGCCCACGGCGTCAATTTCGTCAATGAACACCAGACACGGCGTGTTCTTGCGCGCCTGCTCGAACATGTCGCGCACCCGGCTGGCGCCCACGCCGACAAACATCTCCACGAAGTCCGAGCCGCTGATGCTGAAGAACGCCGCATCGGCCTCGCCCGCGATGGCTTTGGCCAGCAGGGTTTTTCCAGTGCCGGGCGGCCCGATCATCAAGACGCCTTTCGGGATGCGCCCGCCGAGGCGTTGAAACTTCTTCGGGTCTTTGAGGAATTCCACGAGTTCGGACACCTCATCAATCGCCTCGTCCACTCCGGCCACATCCTTGAAGGTGGTTTTGTTGCGGTCTTTGGCGAGCAATCGCGCCTTGCTCTTGCCAAAACTGAGCGCGCCCTTCCCCGCCATGCGAATCTGTCGGATGAAGAAAAACCAGAGGAACAGGCCGATGACCCCGAGGAAGAGCAATTGCATCCCCAGACTGTAAAGCAAGGCGCTGGTCTCGTGCGGCTCGATGACGGAATCGGCGAGCAGCTTGTTTTCAATCGTCTCGGTCAGCCGGGCTTTGGTCCGGAACGGAATCTCCACCGGTTTCCCGTCCTTCAATATCTTGCTCCCGGTCCCGTCCGTCGCGTAGAAATTGCCGACGATTTCGGTCAGGTAGGAAGATTGCGCCCCATAATTGATCGTGGCGTTGGCCAGCAGGTTGGAATTCACCTTCTGCAAAAACTCGAACTGCGAAAGCTCCGTGCGCGGCGATTCGCCCATGCGATCCCGCATCGTCGCCAGCAGCACGATGCCTCCGAGGATCACCGCCCAGATCACCCAGGTCCGGGGTTGCATGCGAAATTCACCGCCCCGTTTCGGATTCTTGTCGTCGTCGTTTTTTCGATTGTCGTCTGCCATGATATTTTAGCGGGCCAAACCTAGCATGATGCCCGGAGGCCCGCAATGAGCTTATTCGGCCCGCCGCCAGCCCCAACGCAAGCGTCGCTCCGTGCCCGACGTGAGCCGGAATCGTGCCCCAATCCGCAATCCTTCCACCCAAAAAATTTCCCCGTGCCGCGTGGTCGCCAACACGAGCTGCCGACGACGGTCGCGTGGAATTTTTTGGTTCACAAACCAATCCTGGAGCTTGACTGGAGTTTCCATTCCGATGGGCTGGAAACGATCGCCCGGTCGCCAATGGCGCAGGATGATGCTCGATCCAACCCGACTCGCGTCGAAAAATTCCCGGCCACCGACCGGCGCCGGCAATCTTCCCCCCGCGACGGCCAGCCGCTGCCAATCCAGTTCCACTCCGCCAAAATCCAGACGGCCGGACCGACTCCTGAGCGCGACGACCCTGCGCCCGCGGCGAAACTTTTCCTCGGTCGGCAGCACTCGAACCACCCGGCCCGCCGCGTCACAAGCCAACTGCAAACCAGGCCGGGTCGTCGTCGGCCGGCCCGGTGACATCCGGAGGGATTCGATCAGATCGAAGTCCGCCATGATGCCTTGTCGCTGAAGCTGACATTGCAGGACACGACGCTGGAGACCCACCGACAACTTCGCGAACCGACGCGACGCGAGGGGGAGTTTGAGCCAGGCTCGGGCTGCTGCCACGGCGACCTCCGCATCCGCCCCGACCACATCCATGAGCCGGGGAATTGTCCGCACCAACCCGGGTTGAAAGCGGTCGCGCAACAACGGCAGTAGTTCGTGCCGCACCCGGTTCCGCAGCAGCTCGCGCGACGCATTGCTGGCGTCCTCGCGGAAACTCACGCCGTGCTCCCGCGCGAACCGTTCCAAATCGTCCTTGGTCACGTCGAGCAAGGGGCGGCAGAGTTGGACTCGCTTGTCCGCCGGTGAAACCGAGCGCCATTTCATACCGGCCAGCCCGTCCCCGCCCGCGCCGCGCAATAACCGCAAGAAAAACAACTCCACCTGGTCATCGGCGTGATGAGCCAGGGCAATCACCCGACACTTCGACGCCCGGGCCGCCCGGGCCAGAAACTCGTGTCGCAATTGTCGCGCGGCCATTTCCACCGACAGCCCGTTGCGTTGCGCCAGCGCTTTGACGTCGCCCCGCCCCACCCGACACGGCAGAGCCGCCGCGTGCGCCGCCTGGCGCACGAACCGCTCATCCGCATCGCTCGCGCGCCCGCGCAGTTGATGGTTGAAGTGGGCGACGGAAAGCCTCCAGTCAAATTTCAGCGCCAGCGTCTGCAGGAGTTTTAACAACACCATCGAATCCAGCCCGCCCGAAACGGCGACGAGGATTCGGTCACCCTTAGCCCAGAGAATGCGCCCGGTAACGGACTGAGCGGCGTGCTCGAGCAATTGTTTCATTTCCGCAGCAACCTTCGCCGGAACCACACCCGGCACAGCCTCTAATCCCGGAAATTCTGGTACTGCAACGCCACGGGGAAGTCTTTTCCGCGCACGGCGGCAATGACCGACTGCAATTCGTCCCGGCTCTTGCCCGTCACCCGCACCTGGCTGTCTTGAATCTGCGTGGTCACCTTGAACTTTCCCTCGCGGATGAATCCGGTGATCTGTTTGGCCACGTCGGTCGCAATCCCCTGTTTGATCCGGATCACCTGCCGGGCATGACCGAGCGGCGAGACGTCGGGGTCGCCTTGTTCAACATTCTTCAGGCTGATGTTGCGTCGGGCCAGCTTGCCCATCACGATCTCGCCCAGCGCCTGGATTTTGAACTGGTCTTCGGCCGAGAGCTTGATTTCGTTTTTCTCCAGCACGATCTCCGCCTTGCTGCCCTTGAAATCAAACCGGTTCGCCAGTTCCTTTTTGGCGATGTTCACCGCGTTCTCGATTTCCATCGAGTTCACTTCGCTGACAATATCAAATGATGGCATGAGCGGATGGTATGCAACCGCCGCCGGTTGGGAAGGATTTTGACGCTTGCGCACGCCAGCGACTCCGCGACGGACACGGATTTGCGCTTGACGGGTTCTCCGGCCGTTTCCTATGCTCCGGTTAGAACGGTAAAGTGGGCTGGCGGCAAGCTGGCGTGCCAAGTCGGAAGAATAACACTCTGCCGACTTTTTTGTTCCCCCGGTGGGGACACGACGACGAGCGTATGAATGCGGATTTTTTAGCAGTACTGGAATTCTGGGAGCGCGAAAAGGGCATCAGCCGTGATGTCCTGGTCGGCGCGGTCCAGGAGGCCCTGCTCTCGGCGGCGAAGAAGGCCGTCGGCGCCGCCCGCGAATTGCGCGTGGCCATTGATCCCAAAAACGGCGACATCCGGGCGTTCGCCAAGCTCATTGTCGCGGAGAAGGTCATTTCCAAGCACGACCAGATTTCCCAGTTCGACGCCCGCCGCCTCAAGGCGGACGCCCAGGTGGGTGACGAACTCGAGGTCGAAGTCACCCCCGCTGGTTTCGGCCGGATTGCCTCGCAGTATGCCAAGCAGGCGCTGATGCAACACATCCGCCGGGCGGAGAAGGCGCTCATCTTCACCGAGTTCAAGGACCGCGTCGGCGACATCATCAGCGGCACCGTGCGGCGGTTCGATCGCTCGGATGTGCTGGTGGACCTCGGCAAATACGAAGCGTTGCTCCCGAACAAGGAACGCGTGCCAACGGAGGAATATCAGATCGGCGACCGCATCCGTTGTTTCGTCAAAGCGGTCGAGCAAGGCCCGCACGGACCGGAAATCATTTTGTCGCGGGCGGATCCACGATTCGTCATCAAACTCTTTCAGGTGGAAGTCTCCGAGATCAGCGACGGCACCATCGAGATCAAAGGCATCGCGCGCGAACCGGGCTTTCGCACCAAGCTCGCCGTCTGGACGCGGGACGAAAAGGTGGACCCGGTCGGGGCATGCGTGGGGTTGCGGGGTCAGCGGGTGAAGAACATCGTCCGCGAACTGAGCAACGAGAAGGTGGACATCATCAAATGGTCCCCCAACGTCCGCGATTACATCACCAACGCCCTCTCCCCGGCCAAGCTCAAGAGTTTCGACGTGGATGAGGTCAGCAAGCGGGTGAAGATCGTGGTGAGTGACGACCAGCTATCCCTCGCCATCGGCAAGCGCGGGCAGAACGCGCGGCTGACCTCGAAATTGACGGGGTGGCAGGTGGACATTGAAGCCGAAGTCGTGGTCACCAAGGGCTTCGATGAGAAAGTGGCGGAAGCCGTCGAGCAACTGGCGGCCATTGAAGGCATCACGAACGAGCAGGCCCACGCCCTGGTTCACGCGGGTTTGATTCGACTGGAAGATTTGTTGCAAGCCGACGAAAGCGATTTGACCGAGATCCTCCAGATTGGCGACCAGGCCGGCGCCGTGTTGCAGGCCGCGCGCGCGGAAGCCGAGCGGCGCCAGATTCAACCGGGCGGCACGGACGCGGCCGCCTGACGCAGTTATGAGTGTGGGAAATCGTTTCGTTGCCCTGTGGAGACAGCCATGACGGCTTGCGTCCCAGCCCGAGCGGCGGTTTGGAAAAATTATGCCCGTACGCATTTACGACATTTCGAAAAAGCTTGGCCTCGAGAACAAGGAAACTCTGGCCAAAGCGAAGGCATTGGGCATTGCCGCCGCCAAAGTTCCGTCCAGTTCGCTCGATAAGATCACGGCCGAGTATCTCGAAGAACAGATCCTCAAGGATCATCCCGAACTCGCCGCCCCCAGGCCCGCGCCCGAACCGCCCAAGCCGGTCGAGCCCGAACCCATCGTCCTCGTCACCGCGCCCCCGCCTCCGCCCACACCGGAGCCGCCGTCCGCACCGGCCGAGGTCATCGAGCCACCCGCTCCGGTGACCGTTGCGGAAGTCGCGCCGCCGAAAGTCGAAAAACCGGCCGCCGCGCCCGTCGCTCCGCCCGTACCCCCGCCCCCGCCCGTACCCCCGCCCCCGCCCGAGCCACCGAAACCGCGCGTCGGCGAAAAAGTCGGCTTCATCCAACTGACTCCTTCCAAAGCCCAGTCGCGTCCCTCGGAACGCACGGGCGCTCGTCCGCCGGGTCGCGACGGAGGGCGCACTGATTTCCTGCGTCGCGGCGATACCCGCCATGTGCGCGGCGGCCCTGGAGGCGGCGGTCAACCTCGCCCCACCGGCCCGCGTTCCGCCGAACCGGCCAAGCCCGCCGCGCCGCGGTTCGCCCTGCCGGCCGATGCGCAGGTCATCACCATCAAACCACCCATCGTCGTTCGCGAACTGGCCGAGCAGCTCAAGCAAAAGCCGTTCAAAATCATCGCCGACCTGATGGAGGCGGGCGTCTTCGCCAATGTGAACCAGGCGATTGACGAGAAAATCGCCACGCAGATTTGCGCCAAATACGGCGTGAAGTTCGAGGTGGAAAAACGGGCCAAGGGCGAAGGCCAGGTTCATGCCCCGATCAAAAAGATCGAGCTCGACACCGAGGACCGGCCCGAGCAACTCAAACCCCGCCCTCCCGTCGTCACCATCATGGGCCACGTGGACCACGGCAAGACGTCCTTGCTCGACGTCATTCGCAAGGCCAATGTTGTCGAGAGCGAAGCGGGCGGCATCACCCAGCATATCGGCGCTTACACGATTTCTTTTCCGCATCCCGAGCGGAAGAACGACCTCCAGCAGATCACGTTTCTCGACACGCCCGGCCACGCCGCGTTCAGTTCCATGCGCGCGCGCGGAGCGAACGTCACCGACATCGTCGTGCTCGTCGTCGCCGCGAACGACGGCGTCATGCCGCAAACCCTCGAAGCGTTGAACCACGCCAAGGCCGCGAAAGTCCCGATCCTGGTCGCGGTCAACAAGTGCGATCATCCCAACGCCAACCCGATGAAGGTCCGGCAGCAGTTGCAGGAAAAAGGACTCGCGCCGGACGATTGGGGCGGCGACACGATTTTCGTGGATTGCTCCGCTTTGACCAAACAGGGCGTGGACAAACTGCTCGAAATGATCTTGCTCCAGGCAGATCTGCTGGAGTTAAAAGCCAATCCCGACCGGCTGGCCAAGGGCAATGTCATCGAATCCGGCATCGAACCCGGCGGCCCGATGGCCACCGTGCTCGTGCGCAAAGGCACGCTGCACCAGGGTGAAGTGATTTTGTGCGGCGAGTTTTACGGCAAGGCCCGGGCCTTGATCAACGAAGAGGGCAAGCGCCTCAAGGAAGCCACCCCCTCGGTGGCGGTGAAAATTCTCGGTCTCAACGGCGTGCCGGAAGCCGGCCTCGAATTCAGCGTGTGCAAGGATGAACGCACCGCCCGCGATCTCGCCGACGAACGTCGCCAGGTCAGCCGGACCGAAAGCCTCGAAGCCAAGGCCAAGGTCACTTTGGAAAATCTGTTCGCCACGCTGGACTCCCAGCAAGGCAAGACCCTCAAGGTCGTCGTCAAGGCGGACACGCAAGGTTCGGTGGAAGCGATCGTCGAAGCCATCAACAAGATTGAGTCCGACAAGGTTTCGCTCGAAGTCATTCACAGCGACGTCGGCGCGATCACCGAAAACGACGTGGCCCTGGCCTCCGCTTCGCACGGCATCATCCTCGGGTTTCATACCCGGGTGGACAGCACCGCCGCCGAAAAGGCGAAACACGAAAACGTGCAGATCAAACTGTACGCCATCATCTACGAACTCATTGACGACGTGAAGGCCGGCATGACCGGCCTGCTCGATCCCGTCGCCAAGGAAGTCATCGTAGGCTCGGCGGAGGTCCGGCAGGTGTTCGAACTTTCCAAGGGCGTGCCCGTCGCCGGCTCGATGGTCACCACCGGCCGCATCGTACGCGGCAAGGTCCGCGTGCGCCGCCGCAAGGATGTCATTTACGAAGGCGTCACGCAGTCGCTGCGCCGTTTCCAGGACGAAGTCAACGAAGTCCGCGCCGGCCTCGAGTGCGGCATCCGCATCGAGGGATTCAGTGAAATCGAAGTGGGTGACGTCATCGAGTGTTACACCATCGAGAAAGTCGCGCAGAAACTTTAAGACGCCCCGGCGTCCGCCGCTCGCGTTGAGGTTTGCGGAGGCCGCCGTCAACAATCAAACATCGTCCATCACCAATGCCCGGCCTCCGCCACCAACGAGTTCGCGAATTGCTCAAACGGGCGATCGGCGAAGTCATCCGGCGCGAGTTCAATGTTTCCGAAGTTGGCCTCATCACCGTGAACGAGGTCGAGTGCGCCGGCGACCTCAAGTCCGCCACCGTCTTCATCAGCATCCTCGGCAACCCCGACCAGCAAAAGCGCGGGCTGGCCGTGCTCACCGAACATCGCGCGCGCATTCAAGGGCTCATGGCCCGGGCGGTGGTGCTCAAATACACCCCCACCCTGCGCTTTGTCTTTGATGATTCCGTCGCGCGCGGCAACCAGGTCCTGCGCATCATCGAAGAATTGGAAAAAGCCGCCCCGCCGCCGCCTGAACCGTAACCGTCCCGAGATGAAATCCTCCCCCCAGATCATCACCCGCATCCTAGAAGCGATTCGCGAAGCCAAAACCGTCTGCGTCGTCGGCCATGTCCGTCCCGACGGAGATTGCATCGGCTCGCAGCTTGGCCTCACCCTGGCGTTGCGCGCGGAGGGCAAAAAGACCGTCTGTTGGAATGAGGATTCCATGCCGGAAAAATACCGGTTTCTCGATCCCGACCGTGTGTTCGAGAAACCGAAGGCCGGCCAGGAGTTCGACCTCGTCATTGCCACGGATTGCGCGAGCTTCGAGCGGCTCGGCGCGGTCGGCAAACACGTCGCCCGGCGAAAACTCCTGATCAACATTGATCACCACGAGAGCAACACCCGTTACGGCGATGTGAACTGGATCTCCGCCCACGAACCCTCCACCGGTGAATTGATTTTTCGCCTGCTCAAAACCGCACGCTGGCCGATCACCAAGCCGATTGCCGACCTCCTCTTCACCGCCGTCTCCACGGACACCGGCTCGTTTCAATACGCCACCACCCGCCCGAGCACGTTCAACGTCGGGGCCGAACTGGTGACCCGCGGCGCCAACCTCGCGCGGATTTGCGACGAGGTTTACCAGTCCTTCCCGCTGTCCCGCGCGCGATTGCTCAAACTGCTTTACACCAAGTTCAAACTCACGGACCAGAACCGCATCGCCTACTTCTGGCTTAAACAGGCCGACCTCGCCCGGACCGGGGCCGAGAGCAACGACACCGAAGGATTGATTGATCACATCCGGGACATCGAGCCGGTCGTGGTCGCCTGTGTCTTCGAGGAAATCGAACCCGAACTCACCCGCATCAGCCTGCGCTCCAAAAGCGGGCAGGTGAACGTCAGCGAAATCTGCGGCCAATTTGGGGGCGGGGGACATTCCGCCGCCGCCGGGGCGCGCATTCCCGGCCGGCCGCTCTCCGTCCAGCGGCGCGTGGTGGCCGCCATTCGCAAAGCCGTTCGTGCGGTGAAGTGATTCGCCATGCAAGAATTTACCGCCCTCGACGGCGCCCTGCTCATTGATAAGCCCAGCGGCCCGACTTCCCACGATGTCGTGGATGCCATCCGCCGCAAATTCGGCCTCAAGAAGGTTGGCCATTGCGGCACGCTCGATCCCAACGCCACCGGGCTGCTCATCATCGTGCTCGGACGCGGCACCAAGTTGTCCGAAAAATTGATGGGCGATGACAAGGTCTATGAAGGGACGCTGAAGTTCGGCGAAACCACGGACAGTTACGATGCGGATGGCGAACTCACCGCCTCCCTGCCCGTCCCCCTGCTGACGTTGGATCAATTAAACGAGGAGGCCGCCACCTTCATTGGAGATCAAAGGCAGATGCCGCCCATGGTTTCGGCCATCAAGAAAGCGGGGGTGCCCCTCTACAAGCTGGCGCGCAAAGGCGTGGAGGTGGAGCGTGAGCCGCGTTTGATTCACATCTACAATTTTCGCTTCACCGATTACGCCGAACCGTTCGCCACGTTCAAGCTGGCTTGCACCAAGGGCACCTACGTCCGGAGTGTGGCGCACGACCTCGGCCAGAAACTCGGTTGCGGCGCGCACCTGGCAACCCTGCGGCGCAGCGTGTCCGGCAAGTTCGACGTCGCCGACGCCAAACCGCTCGAGGAGATTCTGAATCTGTCGGTCACTGCGTTGGAAAAGCGAGTGATCCCATTCCTGAAACTTTCGGCCGCTTGAGGAGATTATGATTATGACGATGACTAAGCGCGGGAGACGATTTTCTGGAATTTCGTCCGCGCTTAATCTTGGTCATAATCTTCTTCTTGATCATCGTCTGTCCTCGCGATGAAGATTCTTCGCGCCGCCACCGAACTCTCGCCAGGCAACCAGAAAGTCGGCCTGGCCATCGGCGTGTTCGACGGCGTGCATCTCGGGCATCAACAGATCATCCGGCAAACCGTCGCCGACGCCCGCCAACACGACGGACTCGCCGTCGTGGTCACGTTTGATCAGCATCCCAACGCCATCGTGGCGCCGGAGCGTGTCCCGCCGCTCATTTACTCTCAACGGCAGAAGTTGCGCGCGCTGGCAGCGTTGGGTGCCGATGCGATGCTGCTGCTCCACTTCGACCGCGCATTAAGCGAGCAGCCAGGCGAAGTTTTCATCCGGGAACTGGCCCGCAACCTGGGCCGGATTCAAACCATCTGCGTCGGCGCGGATTTTGTTTTTGGCCACCGACGGAGCGGCAATGTCGCGCTGCTGAAACGACTTGGTGCGGAGTTGAATTTTACCGTTCACGGCATTGCCGCCGTTTCGCTCGATGGTCAGCCGGTCAGCAGCACGCGGATTCGTGAAGCCGTCCGGGCGACTGATTTCGACGCGGCCAGCCAGATGCTGGGGCGCGCGTACTCGCTCGCGGGCACGGTTATGCACGGCGAGCAACTCGGCCAGCAACTCGGATTCCCCACCGCCAACCTCGACACAACGAGCCTGCTGCTCCCGCCCAATGGGGTTTATGCCGCGCGCGTCACGTGCCGACCGAGCCGCGTGCCAGACACCAATCAAAGCGGCTCTCCCACGACAGGGGAACCAGCCGGCCGCGACCAGCACGACGACTTTCCCACGCACCGCGCTGTATTGAACATTGGTGTGCGACCGTCGCTACGGAATCCAACCTCGGCTCCACGGGTGGAAGTTCACCTGTTGGATTTTGCTGGTGAACTCTACGGTCAGGAACTGGAAGTGACTTTCGTCGCCAAGCTCCGTGAAGAACAAAAGTTTCCCAGCCTCGATGAGTTGAAGGCCCAGATTGCCCGCGACGTCGCCGAAGCGCGGAAACATTTCTGACAGGACGTTTTCACGAAGCGGCCAGTCGGCCTTCGCCAAATCAGTCGTGATCGTTGGCGCAACCTGCGTCCCGCTTTCAATCTTCTCGCGGCGGGATTTGAACGCTCCGGCTGGATTCCTTGTCCATCTGTTCGTAGAATCAGGAAACTGAAATGAACACAGGAATCAACGCCATCAACGAAGCAGTCAAGGAAGCCAGCGCCTTCACGCACCCGCTGTTTGCGGAGCTGGGCAAGGTCATCGTCGGT
This sequence comes from uncultured Bifidobacterium sp., assembly GCA_964561105.1. Taxonomy (GTDB): domain Bacteria; phylum Verrucomicrobiota; class Verrucomicrobiia; order Limisphaerales; family JADLHS01; genus JADLHS01. Next base: position 93,009 of record CAZLOH010000013.1, read on the forward strand.
CAACCGTATCTCACTGAACGACTCGTCGTCGGGTTGCTCGCCAACGGTCACGTCCTCCTCGAAGGCGTGCCGGGTTTGGCCAAAACCCTCGCCGTGAAATCGCTCGCGAACACCATGCACGTGAAGTTTTCGCGCCTGCAATTCACGCCAGACATGCTGCCCGCCGATGTCGTGGGCACGCAGATTTACAATCCGCAATCCGGCGGCTTCACCACGCGCAAAGGCCCGGTGTTCGCCAACCTGATTCTCGCGGACGAAATCAATCGCGCGCCGGCCAAGGTGCAGAGCGCGTTGCTCGAAGCGATGCAGGAGCGGCAGGTCACCATCGGCGACCAGACCTTCAAGCTGGACGAACCATTCCTCGTGCTCGCCACGCAGAATCCCATCGAGCAGGAGGGAACTTATCCGCTGCCGGAAGCGCAGGTGGATCGCTTCATGTTGAAATTGAAGATCGGTTATCCGACGCGTGCGGAGGAACGCCAGATTTTGGAAGTGATGGCGAAGACGAGCGGCACGCCGACGGCGAGCGCGGTGGTTGATCCGAAGGACATTCTCAAGGCACGCGAGGTCATCAACGACATTTACGTGGACGACAAGGTGAAGGATTACATCGTGGACCTCGTCTGCGCCACGCGCGACCCGGAGCATTACAAGGTCGCGGTGAAGGATTTCATCCAGCTCGGTGCGTCGCCGCGCGCGACCATCGCGCTGACGCTGGCGGCCAAGGCGTATGCGTTCCTCAAAGGACGCGGCTACGTGACGCCGCAGGACGTGAAGAGCATCGGCATGGACGTGTTGCGCCACCGCGTGGCCATCACCTACGAAGCCGAGGCCGAGGAAAAGACCAGCGAAACGGTCATCCAGAAAATCTTTGATGAACTGCCCGTGCCGTGAACAAATGAAGAATTAAGGAGGGCGAAAGCAGGATGAAATCAAGCGCAAACCGCCCAGCGCCGTAGGCGCGACATCTTTGTAGAAACGATGAATAAAAATAAATTAGCTCCGTAGGAGCGACATATCGCGAAACCAAAATGGCAAACACCTACACGCAAATTTACATCCACGTCGTGTTTGCCGTTGAAGGCCGCCAAAATCTCATCGCTCCCGAGCACAACGACGAACTACAGAAATACATCACCGGCATCGTCACCGCGCAGAAACACAAATTGATCACGATAAACAATATGCCCGACCACCTGCACATGCTCATCGGCCTGCGACCCGACGCGGCACTGTCCGATTTGGTGCGAGATGTGAAAGCTGGCTCGTCCAAATTTATCAACGAGAAACATTGGGTGACGGGCCGGTTTTCCTGGCAGGAGGGTTTTGGCGCGTTTTCACATGCCCGCTCGCAACTCGACACGGTGATCCGTTACATCCAGAACCAGCAACAGCATCACGCCAGGCAATCGTTTCGTGACGAATATGTGGAGTTGTTGGAAAAGTTCGGCGTGGAATACGACCAGAAATACATTTTCAAAACCGACCCGGCACCGTAGGTGTAGCGCGATTAGAGATTCAAGTCCACGAGACAAATCAAAGCGCCGTAGGCGCGACATATTTGTAGAATCACGAACAAAAAATGATTTTAGCTCCGTAGGAGCGAGATATTTGAAAACAATCTACAGAACACATGAAAATTGACGGCCACAATATGCCGCCCCTACGGGGCTTGAATTTGTTTGGGGCTGATTGCTACAAAGATGTCACGCCTACGGCGCTTAGGACCAACCACCGCAAGACAACCTGCGAAACGGTCATCCAGAAAATCTTTGATGAACTGCCTGTGCCGTGAGCAGTCGAATATCAAAGCAGCCATGAATTCGCGTAAATCTCACAGATCGCTTGTTGTCATTTCAACCATGTGGCTGCTTGTTGCCCGAGCGCTTGCGTTGGATATCGCCCCACCAAAAGCCGTATATGACAATCAAGAGGTGCTTTGGTTTTCAGTGACGCATTCAAACTTAATAGCGGTTTTTGGAAATGGCAGTGTTGGAGTATGGAACTTTTCTTCTGGTGAACTACTCAATAAGTTTAGTCTGCCCACCAACGAACTGGCTTATCCGGCGAACAACCTGGCTGCGTCGCAGCATCAGCGAACGGCGCTCGCGTTATTGACTGACCAAACAACTCTCGTTGGTGATAAAGTGTTCTCAACGGGGACTTGTTATGATGCGTCTGGTAAGCGAGTGAATGATTTCAAAGTCGAAATTGTCAGTCCCGCTATTTGCGGTTTCGTTGGAGCGACAACCACCCTACTTCTGGCTGACAAGCCGCCAAATAATGCAGTGGTGGCGGCGGTGGATACATCAACCGGTAAGACTTTGTGGCGTTTCGAAACCGACGATGATGTGCAAACCGGCACAGTTGCGCTGGCAGATGGGGAGTGTTACGTCAATTTCTGTCGCGATAGACATTTGCGCGCCAGAAATCAACTGGGCGAACTCATTTGGGATTGGCCCGTTCCCAAAGGGAAATTCGCCGAGCCCGGCTATTGGCCTGACAAACCGGTTTTACCTTATGTTGTCATCCGTGAATCTGACGAAGAGAAAGACGACGTTGCCGAATTCGTAGCGCTTTCCGCAAAAAGCGGCAAGGAGCTGTGGCGGAAAAAGAACGCGCGGTTTGGAGCACTCAAGGCCGTTTCCGATGACGGAAAGCATCAGGTTTTTTTTCTGGATGGCCACGTTCAAATCACCGCTTTACCTGAACGGACCAAGCCAAAGGTTGTCGCTTTGAAAGATGATGTGGATGTTGCGTTCTCTTCTGACGGGCGGTTCCTCTTGTGTCTTCCTGCACTTGTAAAAGTATCGGAGAACAAGGCTGCAAACAGTCAAACTGTTGCGCGCCATTCGAGGTTGTTGTCTGTGGTTGATTTTGAGACCGGAAAAATCGCCAAGGAGCTTCCGCTCACTACTCCGGTTGAAAAGCAATGAGTTGTTTATTCATGATTCCCCGCGAGATTCTCAAAAAAATCCGGCAGATCGAGATTCGCACGAACCGCATCGTGACCGAAACGCTCGCGGGCGCGTCACTTCAGCCGGCTCAAGAGTGCTTGCGGATTTCGCGAGCTATGGAAAACGGCAATAACATTTATGACCTTCGGTCCAATCAAATGGTAAATGCTGTATTTGCGAAACCGTTTAAGCCTGATTTGACGAGTGGAGGGAGATGCACGGCGAAATCTTTCGGGAAATTTCTGAACCTGCTGGAGCGTAGCGTTGACTTCAATTCTCCATTCTTCGCCCAAGCAAGCACGTTGTTCTTCGTACCAAGCCGCCGCATCTTTGAATTCCAGGCGGGCCAGCGGCGCGAAGACAATCGCGCGCCTCATTCTTTGCGGGATTGCAAGCGGTCATGGAGTTCGGCTTGCACGGTTTCCCACGGAATACCGCGTTCGGGGTGCAGCCGCAATTCTTCAGCGCGGCGTTCGAGTTCGGCGATTTGCTCCGGCGTGAGTTCGTCGTCGAACTTGTCGCGAAGCTGCTCGAAAACTTCGCGTTGCTCTTCAACCGGAAGCCGATCTATTTGCTCTAAAACTCGGGCTGCGCTCATGGCGGCAATTTACTTCTTTGATTTGCGCGTGCACGCAGGGTTTTCGCACGCGAATTCATCATTCCGCATTCATAATTCTGCCTTCCGATGACTCCCCGCGAAATCCTCAAAACAATCCGGCAGATCGAGATTCGCACGAACCGCATCGTGACCGAATCGCTCGCGGGCGCGTCTAATTTCAAACCTCTCGAATCTGAGAGGTTTGGCAATTATGGCGAATTCGCCATGATTAAACCAGCGGCGGTAGTTTTAATCCCGTCGAATTCGATGGGATTAGAAATGCGTGTTTACAGCCAGCACAATTGAGCCATGAAAAAGACCAAGTCAGCTACCATCGAAGTCCAAGGCACGGCCATCACGGTCGTCGCCAAGGAGCACGGTGATTACATCTCGCTGACCGATATGGTCAGAAATTTTGAGGGCGGCAGTGCGCTCATTGAACAGTGGCTTAAAAACAAGGACACGGTGCTCTTTCTTGGTGTTTGGGAGCAGATAAACAACTCCGGTTTTAATTCCCTCGAATTCGAGGGAATTAGAAATGAAGCTGGCCGGAACAGTTTCTTCCTGTCGGCCAAGTCATGGGTGGAACGCACACGGGCAAAAGGGTTGATAGCCAGCGCCGGACGTTACGGCGGAACATTTGCCCACAAAGACATAGCGTTTGAGTTTGGTTCGTGGTTAAGCCCGGAGTTCAAACTCTACCTCATCAAGGAATTCCAGCGGCTCAAGGACGACGAAAACCGCCGGCTCTCGCTCGCTTGGAATCTCAACCGCACCTTGTCGAAGCTGAATTATCGTATCCACACCGACGCGGTGAAGACGCATTTGATTCCGCCGGTGGTTACGCCCGCGCAGGCAGCCATCACTTACGCGTCGGAGGCGGATTTGCTCAACGTCGCGCTATTTGGTCACACCGCAAAACAATGGCGCGACGCGAATCCCAAACTGGATGGCAATGTTCGTGACTACGCCAGCGTCGGGCAGTTGCTCGTCCTTGCCAACATGGAAGGCATGAACGCTGAATTCATTCACATGGGATTGCCGCAAGGTGAACGATTGAAACGGCTGAACCAGATTGCCATCCGCCAGATGCAGGTTTTGACTTCAGCGAATTTGAAGGCATTGCCCGGCGCAAAAGAAAAATAGTTCACGATGATACCGCGAGAAATCCTCAAAAAAATCCGGCAGATCGAGATTCGCACGAACCGCATCGTGACCGAAACGCTCGCGGGCCAGTATCATTCCGTCTTCAAGGGCCAGGGCATGAACTTCGACGAGGTGCGCGAATACCAGCCCGGCGACGACGTGCGCGCCATTGATTGGAACGTCACCGCGCGGATGAATCATCCGTTCATCAAGAAGTTCGTCGAGGAACGCGAACTCACGCTCATGCTCGTGGTGGACGTGAGCGGCTCGGGCCTGTTCGGCTCACGCGACCAGTCCAAACGCGAACTCGCCGCCGAGATTGCCTCCGTGCTTGCCTTCTCCGCCATCCGCAACAACGACAAGGTCGGCCTCATCCTTTTCAGCGACGAGGTGGAGAAATTCATCCCGCCGCGGAAGGGCCGCAGTCACGTCCTGCGCGTCATCCGCGAGGTGTTGTTCTTCGAACCGAAACGACGGGGAACGGACTTGAACGCCGCGTTGGAGTTCCTGTTGCGAGTGCAGACGCACAAAGCCGTGGCCGTCATCATCTCCGACTTTATCGGCTCGCCGGCGCGCCCCAAACAGGAAGGCAAGCGGCAATTGCGCCCGCAGATGATGTTGCTGGAATCACTCGCCCAGGCGTCCTTCAACCGGTTGAAGCAGACGAATCGCCGGCATGATGTCGTGGCGGTGCAGATCACTGACCGCTACGAACTGGAGTTACCCGCGCTCGGCCGGCTCGTGTTGCGCGATGCCGAGACGGGCGAGCAACTGGAGATCCACACCGGTGATGCCCGCAAGCGTCAGGCGTTTGCGGAGCGGCAGGCCAAAGCGCAGAACGACATCGCCCGGCTGTTTCGCTCGGCGGGCATTGATTCGATCCCATTGCGCACGGATCAACCCTACGGCGCGGCGCTGGCCAAGTTTTTTGAAACGCGCGAGAAACGGAGAAGCCGAGGCTAGTTATGTGGAACGGGAATTTTAAGTCAACCGGTTGCCCTCAAGCCAAACTTCGGGCTCAGGAGCGCGTGAGCCATTCGCAATCTCGCGAAATGCTTTGCGACGGGATCTGTCGAAACACGAATTGTAGCCGACGGCGAGAGGAGGCGGAAATTGTGGCCACGCAGGAATGTCCGCCTCGTTACCTCGGCGGCTACGAGCAGTGGCTTCACAGGGAGGGCAGGCGACAATGTTAACCGTGGCGACAAATCAATCCACATCCCTCGCAGCCACGAACGCGAATGACATTCGCGACATCGCGCCCCCGGTGGCCATCCCCAGCGGTTGGGAATGGTTGTGGTGGACGCTCGGTGCGTTGGTCCTAGGCGCGGTTTTGTTCGCGTTGTGGAAATGGTGGCAAAAGCGCGCCGCCAACGTGCCCGTCATCCCTCGTCTGCCCGCCCACGTTCGGGCCAAACAGAAGTTGCAGGAGGCCCTCGCGCTCATTTCCCAACCGAAACCCTTTGTCATTGCGGTTTCGGATGCGGCGCGACAATACCTCGAGGAGCGGTTCAACTTCCGCGCGCCCGAGCGCACGACGGAGGAATTTCTATACGAACTGCAACGCACCGATCGCTTGACCCGAGAGCAAAAGGAAAGCCTGGGCAATTTTCTGGCTAGTTGTGATCTGGTCAAGTTCGCCAAGTATGAACCAGGGGAACCGGAGCTGCGCGAACTGCACGGCTCAGCACTACGTTTGGTGGAGGAAACGGAGCCGTTGGAAGTTCAACGGACAGATTCCGAAGTCACAAGTCCTGCGACCGTATGACTTTTGCCCATCCATATTTTCTCCTGTTGCTGCTGCTGCTGCCCGTGGCGGCGTGGCTGAGAGGGCGACGCGGCAAACCGCCGGCGTTCGTCTATTCGTCGGTGCAATTGCTCCGCGGAGTTCAGGACCTCACCAAATCAAAAGCCGGAGGCTGGCTGGCGGCGCTCCGCTGGCTCGCGCTCGCGAGCTTGATGATCGCGCTGGCCCAACCGCGGCTCACGAAATTTGACACCACCAAAGCGACGGCCAGCGGCGTGGACATCGTCGTGGCGTTCGATCTCTCCGGGAGCATGGCGGCGGAGGATTTTGAAATCCGCGGGCAGCGAGTCAACCGCGTGAACATGGCCCGCGCGGTGTTGAAGCGGTTTATTGACGAACGGCCCAACGATCGCATCGGCCTGGTGGCGTTCGGCACGGAGGCGTACATTGCGTCGCCGCTGACGCTGGATCACGAATTCCTGCTGAAGAACCTGGAGCGGCTCGACTTGAATACCATCAACGGCAACCAAACCGCCATCGGCTCGGCGTTGAGCACGGCGATCAACCGGCTGCGCGAGGTGAAATCGAAAACCAAGATCGTGATCCTGATGACCGACGGGCAGAATAACGCCGGCAAAGTCGCGCCCCTCACCGCGGCCGAAGCGGCCCGCGCGCTGGGAGTGAAAGTTTATACGATCGGCGTCGGCACCCAGGGCCAGGCCCCGATGCCGGTGACCGACATGTTTGGCCGGCGCGCGTACCAGATGGTCCCGGTGGATGTGGATGAAGATACGCTCCAGCAAATTGCCAAGTTGACCGGCGGTAAATACTTCCGAGCGGACAACGCCCAGAAATTCAAAGACATCTATGCCGAAATTGACAAACTGGAAAAGACCGAGGCCGACGTGAAAAAACTCGCCCGGCATACCGAGTTGTTCGACTGGCTGATCGCGCTGGGGATGGTGCTGTTGACAGCGGAGTTGGCGCTGAGCCAAACCGTGCTGCGGAGGCTGCCATGAACGAACGGCGCGAAGTCACAAGGTTGAACACCAGGCCGCTGGCTGAGTGGGGCGCGGCTTTCGATTCCGAACCACCGGCGCGAGGATGCTTATGAATTTTGCGTACGCCCATTTTCTCTGGTTGTTGCTCATCATCCCGCCGCTGCTGCTGCTTTTCTTCTGGTGGGCCGGCCGCGAACGGCAGCGATTGATGACCCAATTCATTCAGGCCCGGCTGTTGCCAGGCTTGACTTCCGGCCTGTCACCGGCGCGACGGAAGGTGCGGCTCACGTTGATCCTGCTGGCCGTCGTGATGTTGATCGTGGCGCTGGCCCGACCGCAATGGGGGTTCACCTGGGAGGAGGCCAGGCAGAAGGGCCTGGACATCGTGGTCGCGATAGACACCTCCAAGTCCATGCTGGCGGAGGACATCGCGCCGAACCGGTTGCAACGCGCCAAACTCGCCGCGCTCGATTTGATGCAACAGGCGAAATCGGACCGGCTGGGATTGGTGGCGTTCGCCGGCAGCGCCTTTCTGCAATGTCCGTTGACGATTGACGACAATGCCTTCCGCCAGAGCGTCGAGTCCCTGGACGTGAACATCATTCCCCAGGGCGGCACCGCGCTGGCTGCGGCCATCAACACCGCGCTCACGGCCTTCAAGGAAGGGAACAATTTCAAAGTGCTCGTGCTCCTTACCGATGGCGAGGATAACGACGAAAACGCGTTGCAAGCCGCCCAAGCCGCCGCCAAGGAAGGCATGAGGATTTTCACCATCGGCATCGGCACGGCGAACGGGGAACTGTTGCGCATCAAGGATGCAAAAGGTCGCACGGACTACATCCGGGATGAGCAGGGCAACGTGGTGAAATCACGCTTGAATGAGGCGCTACTCCAACAGATCGCGGGCGCGACCCCGGGCGGTTTCTACCTGCCATTGCGCGGCGCGAAGACCATTGACACGCTGTACGAAAAGGGGCTCGCGCCGCTGCCGAAAAGCGAAGGACAGGAAAAATTGATCAAGCATTTCCACGAGCGGTATCACTGGCCGCTCGCCCTCGCGATTTTGTTGCTGCTGGGGGAAAGCCTGCTGCCCGAGCAGCGGCGCCGACGGGAGCGCAACCTGAGTAACCCGGCCCAAGCGGGATTGCCTGCGGAGCCGCCCCCGACACACCGCACACCGGTCACGACGGCGGCAATCAGCTTGATCGTTGGATTATCGTTGTGGCCGTGCTCCAGCCCGGCTTCGCCGGCCAGCGCGTTGAAGGATTACGAGGCTGGCAAGTATTCGCAGGCATTACAAGAATATGAGCAGGCCATCGCCCGACGAAAGGATGATGCCCGCCTCCACTACAACGCGGGAACGGCGGCCTTCCGGGATGGCAAGTTCGACGAGGCGGCCAGGTATTTCACCAACGCGCTGCCCGCCCAGGATTTGAAACTGCAGGAACACGCCTACTACAACCTCGGCAATTCGCTCTATCGTGCGGGCGAAGCGGCGACCGATCAAAAGCAGATGCAAGAGCTGTGGGAAGGCGCGGAACAGCAATACGGCAGCGCGCTGAAGTTGAACACCAACAACGCCGACGCGCGGTTCAATTACCAATTCGTAAAGCAGAAACTGGCGCAGTTGAAACAGCAGCAACAACAACAGCAGAACCAGAACAAGGATCAGAAGGACAAGCAGGATCAGAAACAGCAGCAGCAAAACCAAAAAAACGGTCAGCAGCAGGATCAAAAGTCCGGGCAGCAAAAGCAGGAACAACAAAAGGATCAGTCCTCACAGCCGCAGTCGGCAAAGAGCGACCAGCAGAAGCAGGACGAGCAGCAGGCGGCGAATGATTCCCAAAAGCAGGAACAACCGAAGCAAGCGGAGCAGCAGCAGGCCAAGTCTGCCGGCGACGAGTCCAAGGACAAGAAGGATGCGGGCGAGCCGATTGCCGTGCATCAGATGACGCCGCAGGAAGCGAAACAGATGTTGGATGCGCAAAAGGGTGAAGAACAAGTTTTGCTGTTCCAGCCGCAAGACGAGCCGAAGAGCAAAGTCAAACCGTTGAAGGACTGGTAGCGTGGAAACGCCGTGTGGAAACGTCGGTGACAGTAGGTATGAAAGCGTTCAACCTCGCAAGGTATGATGAAACAGCGCGCTGAACCCAGGAAAGCCATTCAAGCCCGACGCTGGGCAATTCGGCTGACTGCGCGCGTTCAACGAGTTCTTGCCTTGTATCCAACGCCGATCCCGACAACTTGCGTCGCACTCTGATTTTGCTCGAGCAACCGCCGTTGGAACGCCTGCGAAGGAGTCTGATCCGAGCCCGCGCCACTGCCATTCTCCGAAAGTGAACTGCGTCGGTTGAAAGTTCTTCCAAAGCGCAAGATGCGCTTCATGGCCGTTGGACTTTCGGCCGCCACGCTGAAAGGCGCCCGTAGTGACGCAGGATGTTGACCTCTGTATCTTCTGGCCCGCATGGGGGATTGACGTCCGACTGGCAAGAACTTCCAACGATTGAATTGAATCATCGGGTAGGAGGCGGAGGTTGCCCTCCGCCGTCCTCCCACACCACCGGACATAC